>NZ_JBIDAQ010000009.1:0-297440 GCF_043202555.1 Streptomyces sp. NPDC048182
TCAAGGAACGGTCGCTTCCTTTGTACTCACCCTCTCGGGCTTTCCTCCGGGCTTCCCTTCGGTCTTGCGTTTCCGACTCTATCAGATCTTTCCGACCCGATTTCCTCGGTGCTTTCCAGGTTCTCGCTTTCGCGTTTCCCTTTCCGGCGGTTCCGACTTTATCAGAGATTCTGAGTCGGATTTCCCGCCCCCTGGGCGACTCCGACCCACGAAGTGATCGGGTGCCCTGCCGAGCGCAGTTGCAAACCTACTGGAGCGGGCCGCCCCGATGCAAATCGGGGCGGCCCGCTCCTCGTTGACGCCGACTCGGGAGCCGACGGGTCGTCAGACCTCCACGACGACCGGCAGGATCATCGGCCGGCGTCGGTAGGTGTCCGACACCCACTTGCCGAGGGTCCGGCGGATCAGCTGCTGGAGCTGGTGCGGCTCCACCACGCCGTCCTGCGCCGAACGCTCCAGCGCCTCCGTGACCTTCGGCAGCACCGCGGTGAACGCCGAGTCCTCGATGCCGGAGCCTCGGGCCTGGACATGCGGGCCACCGGTGATCTTGCCGGTGGAGGAGTCGATGACGACGAAGACCGAGATGATGCCCTCGTCCCCAAGGATCTTGCGGTCCTTCAGGGCCGGCTCGCCCACGTCGCCGACCGAGAGGCCGTCCACGTAGACGTAGCCCGCCTGGACCTTGCCGACGATCTTCGCCTTGCCGCCGACCAGGTCCACGACCACGCCGTCCTCGGCGATGACGATGCGGTCGTGCGGGACGCCGGTGAGGGCGCCCAGTTCGGCGTTGGCGCGCAGGTGGCGCCATTCGCCGTGCACCGGCATCAGGTTGCGCGGGCGGCAGATGTTGTAGAAGTACAGCAGCTCGCCGGCCGACGCGTGGCCCGAGACGTGGACCTTGGCGTTGCCCTTGTGGACGACGTTGGCGCCCCAGCGGGTGAGGCCGTTGATCACGCGGTAGACCGCGTTCTCGTTGCCCGGGATGAGGGACGAGGCCAGGATCACCGTGTCGCCGTCGACGATGCGGATCTGGTGGTCGCGGTTGGCCATGCGGGACAGGGCGGCCATCGGTTCGCCCTGGGAGCCCGTGCAGACCAGGACGACCTCACTGTCCGGGAGGTCGTCGAGGGTCTTGACGTCCACCACCAGGCCCGGCGGGACCTTCAGGTAGCCGAGGTCACGGGCGATGCCCATGTTCCGGACCATGGAACGGCCGACGAAGGCGACCCGGCGGCCGTATTCGTAGGCGGCGTCCAGGATCTGCTGGATGCGGTGGACGTGGCTGGCGAAGCTGGCCACGATGATCCGCTTGTTGGCATTGGCGAAGACCTGGCGCAGCACGTTGGAGATGTCGCGCTCGGGCGGGACGAAGCCCGGGACCTCGGCGTTCGTGGAGTCGGAGAGGAGGAGGTCGATGCCCTCCTCGCTCAGCCGGGCGAAGGCGTGCAGGTCGGTGAGGCGGCGGTCCAGCGGGAGCTGGTCCATCTTGAAGTCACCGGTGTGCACGACCATGCCGGCCGGCGTGCGGATGGCGACGGCCAGGGCGTCCGGGATGGAGTGGTTGACCGCGACGAACTCGCAGTCGAAGGGGCCGACGCGCTCGCGGTTCCCCTCCGCCACCTCGAGGGTGTACGGGCGGATGCGGTGTTCCTGGAGCTTGGCCTCGATGAGGGCCAGGGTCAGCTTGGAGCCGATCAGCGGAATGTCCGGCTTCTCGCGGAGCAGGAAGGGGACGCCGCCGATGTGGTCCTCGTGACCGTGGGTGAGGACGATGCCCTCGATGTCGTCGAGGCGGTCCCTGATGGACGTGAAGTCCGGCAGGATCAGGTCGATGCCGGGCTGCTCCTCTTCGGGGAAGAGCACGCCGCAGTCGACGATCAGCAGACGGCCGCCGTATTCGAAGACCGTCATGTTGCGGCCGATCTCGCCCAGGCCGCCGAGGGGAGTGACCCGGAGGCCGCCCTTGGGGAGCGCCGGGGGCCGGCCCAGTTCGGGGTGCGGATGACTCAAAAGACTCTCCTCACCACACGCGCCACGTACCGGTAGGGCACGTGGCGCGCGTGACGTTCGTGCAGAAGCAGTTGTCTGGGTGGGTGGTGCGGGCACCGGTGGCCCGCGTATTCAGTTGTGAAGTCCGTGCGCCGCGGTCGTGCTTCGTGCGGTGGTGCCAAGTCCGTTGTCAGAGCTGTACCCCGCCGGCGGCAAGATCGATCTTGAGCTGCTCGGTCTCCTCGTCGGTGAGGCCGATCATGGGCGCGCGCAGCGGGCCCGCGGGCAGTCCCTGGAGGGCGAGGGCGGCCTTGGTGGTCATGACGCCCTGGGTGCGGAACATGCCGGTGAAGACCGGGAGCAGCCGCTGGTGGATCTCCAGTGCCTTCTGTACGTCACCGGAGACGAAGGCGTCCACCATGGCGCGCAGGTCGGGGGTGACGACATGGCCGACGACGGAGACGAAGCCGACGGCGCCGACGGAGAGCAGGGGGAGGTTGAGCATGTCGTCGCCGGAGTACCAGGCGAGGCCGGAGCGGGCGATGGCCCAGCTGGCGCGGCCGAGGTCGCCCTTGGCGTCCTTGTTGGCGACGATGCGCGGGTGTTCGGCGAGCCGGACCAGGGTCTCGGTGTTGATCGGGACGCCGCTGCGGCCGGGGATGTCGTAGAGCATGACCGGCAGCTCGGAGGCGTCGGCGATGGCCCGGAAGTGCTGGTACAGGCCCTCCTGCGGGGGCTTGTTGTAGTACGGCGTGACCAGGAGCAGGCCGTGGGCGCCGGTGCGCTCGGCGGCGTGGGCCAGCTCGATGCTGTGCCGGGTGTTGTTCGTGCCGACGCCGGCGACGACGTGGGCCCGGTCGCCGACGGCCTCCAGGACGGCTCGTACGAGGTCCGCTTTCTCCGCGTCGCTGGTGGTCGGGGACTCGCCGGTGGTGCCGTTGACGATCAGGCCGTCGTTGCCCGCGTCCACCAGGTGGGTGGCGAGCCGCTGGGCGCCGTCGAGGTCGAGTGCGCCGTCCGCCGTGAACGGCGTGACCATGGCGGTGAGGACCCGCCCGAAGGGGGTCTGCGGAGTGGAGGTCGGAGCCATGGGTTACACGCTACTCGTTGCTCTGGGCGGGGTCTGCCCTCGGGGGAGGCCGCAGGTCGGGACAGAGGAGGAGGAGCCCGGCACTGCCTGCTCGGGGGTTCAAGCAGTGCCGGGTCCCTTTGATCAGGCTAGATGAACTTCTCGGAACGCCGCAATACGGACACTTCAGGCGGCTGATGCGCACATGCGTGCCCGCGCGGCGTCGGGGCGTGTCAGGGGGCGACGCGACCGTTGGCGTTGAACGCGGCGTAGGTGAGCGGCATGAGCCGGGCCCACTCGGCCTCCATCTTCTCGCCGACCATCTCGATCTCGCGCTGCGGGAAGGACGGCACCTTCGCCAGCTCGTGCTGGGTGCGCAGGCCGAGGAAGTGCATCAGCGAGCGCGCGTTGCAGGTGGCGTACATCGAGGAGAAGAGGCCCACGGGCAGCACGGCACGGGCGACCTCGCGGGCGACGCCGGCGGCGAGCATCTCCTGGTACGTCCGGTAGGCCTGGACGTAGGAGTCCTCCATGGCACGGCTGACCAGGTCGTGCTGCTCGGGGGTGCCCTCGACGAAGACGTACTTGCCGGGGCGGCCCTGCTGCACCAGCTTGCGGTCGGTGCCGGGGGCGTAGAAGACGGGCTGGAGCTCGCGGTAACGGCCCGACTCCTCGTTGTAGGAGTTGTGCACGACGATGCCGTTGGCCAGGAAATTGTGCCAGGGGCCCTCGACGGAGAGGTCGTAGGTCATCTCCTCCCCGTCGTCCTCGATGCCGAGGATCCGGTCCGCGACCGCCTTCGCGACCTTGCCGCCCCGCCGTGCCAACGCCTGCTCTCCAGCACTCTTGACCGCATGGCAGGGCTCACAGGCGGGAGCGAGGTTCTTCTCGTCGAGAGCCCGAGTCAGGTCACGTACCACGGGGACGACGTGGTCGAGAGCGAGCTGGTCGCGAGGGAAGTCCTGCCCGCAGAGATGACAGGCGTCGACCTCCTTGATCAGCTCCTTGCGCCGCATGGCGGTCCACACTCCGATGCCTCGCCGCAGGCTGGGCGGAACGAGGGCTTGCGACGGGCGCGGACCGGTGCCCGCGGCCATGACCGAGTCGCCGACGGTGAGCTCTCCCGCCTTGCACCATCCCTCGGGCGTGAGCACCGCGTGGTCCACCGTGCAGCGGAGAACCTTTCCCGAAGCAGTGGTAATCCTGATCAGCTGTTTGACGCCGGACTGGATGACGTCGACGATCCTGGCGCGCTGGGCGAGCATCGTCTCCTCGTCGTAGCAGCGCACGTGGTTGCGGCGGACGGACTCGAGCTTGCGCAGACGAGTGCTGGGGTGCAGCTCGCGGAATTCCGACACGGCCGATTCGGCCGCCTCGCGGCTTTCGTGGAGCCCCAGGTAGTGGTTGGTCTCGCCTCGCCTGACCTGCGCCATCCATTTACCGGCCCGGCCGTGCCAGGTGACCCCGCCGGCGGAGTGAGGCAGTCGGTCCTCGACTCCGGTGTGCCAGAGGCTGTACAGCTCCGCGATGGTGCGTCGGCGAAGGTTGCCGGCTTCACTCTCCAGTGTGATCTCGGTGTCACCGGCGATGCACCAGCCCACGCGGTGGCGCATGAATTCGCGGAAGACGAAGATCGGGGCGCTGATGAGGAAGGTCATCGAGTTGTGCTCGAAGGGGCTGCCGTGGCGGTCCCGCACCAGGTAGTTGATCAGGCCCTTGGAGCGCTCGGGGTCCTTGCTCAGCTCGTCCAGGGACTGTTCGCCCTGGGTGGAGACCCGGGCGGCGAAGAGCACGTCGGAGTCGGTGGCGCTGCTCTTGACCAGCTCGACGGTGACGTCGCTGCGCAGTTCGATCTTGTGGTCGTCGGCGGGGGTGTCGCTCACGGTGTGCGGGGCCTTCCATCGTCTCGCTCTGGGCGAAAGCCACTCTACGGCGGACCGGTGACAGCCCTTCGCCGCCCGGCCAAACGGGGCGATCGGTGCCGGTCCGCATGTAAGTCGGTGAAACAGGGCACCAGCGGGGGAGTTCGTTCGTCTGTATCAGTGACAGCGATCCTCGAACCCCCGATCCAGAAGGAGACGCACCTCCATGTTCCGCCGGCGCGAATCCGTCCCGTTTGCCTTCGTCGCCGAAGCCGACGCGTTCCGCAGTAACGTCGCTCCCCCGCCCCGCCAGAAGGGGTCCCGCGGCGAGCGTGCCGGGCGCTGGCTGTTCGGGCTGACCGTCACCGCCGGGCTGGCCGGCGCCCTGCTGATAGGGCTGCCCGCCATGTCCGCCGACCACCCGGGCTCGCACAAGGATCCGTCCCAGGCGTCTCGGACCTCCGACGGGCATTGACGCGGGCGCCACCCGGGCCCCGATGGTGGTGACCGGGGACACAGATCGGTAGCCTCACCGGGCACAGCACATGCCACGGAGCGAGTGAGGACCAGCCGTGCCCCTGCCCTTCCTGACGGCCGACCCTGCCTTCGAGGCGGCCGACGACGTCGCGCTGCCGTACGACGACCGCGACCAGTGGCGCCGGCCCTACCGGCCCGGCCCCTATCGGGTGGGGGCGGCGGCGGTGATGCTGCTGTTCGCCTCGTTCGTGCTGTTCGCGGCGGTCGTCATCGCGGTCACCGACTCGGTTTCCGGGGCCGTCGCCGTCTTCGGCTTCGCGCTGGTCGTCATCGCCGCTGCCCTGCGGCTGCTGCGCGTGGGCGTGTGGGTGAGCGCGCGCGGGCTGCGCCAGGTGGGTTTCCTCAGCACGCGTACCGTGGCCTGGCAGCAGGTGGGCGGCGTGCGCACCGTGCAGCAGCCGGTGCGCTGGCTGGGGCTGCCGCGCACGGTGCAGGGGCAGGCGCTGCTCCTTGACCGGCGGGGCGACCGGTCGGCCGAGGCCCGGCCCGCGCTGCTGACCTCGCACAACGCGGACTTCCTCGCGCGGGAGGACGCCTTCGACCGGGCCGCCGACGCCGTGGAGGCGTGGGCCGCGGAATACCGGCGGGGCTGAGCCCCGTACGAGGGTCGGTCAGGCGGGTTGGACCGGCTTGCCGTCGTGCAGGGCGATCGCCCGCTGCATGGCCTTGCGGGCGCGTGGGGTGTCCCGGGCGTCGTGGTAGGCGACGGCGAGGCGGAACCAGCTGCGCCAGTCGTCCGGGGCCGACTCCGTCTCGGCGCGGCGCCGGGCGAAGACCTCATCGGCCGAGTCCCGGTCGATGCGGCCGGCGGCGGTCCGCTTCAGCTCGTCGACGGGCAGCGCGCCCTCGGCGTCCAATTCGGCCGCCAGGGCGTTGGCCCGGCGTACGAACTGGGTGTTCTTCCACAGGAACCACAGGCCGATGAACGGCAGGATCAGCACCGCCACGCCGAAGGTGACGGTGACGGGCGCGCCGTCCTCGATGAGGAGCACGCCGCGGCTGCCGACCAGGACGAAGTAGAAGACCAGGACGGCGGCCGTGACTATGTAGGTGATCTTCGCGCGCATCTCAGACGTCAGTCTCGGTTCAGGTTTCTGATTCAGGTCTCTAGCTCAGGTCCAGGAAGTGTTCCAGGCCGAAGGTGAGGCCCGGGGTGCGCACCACGCGCCGTGCGCCCAGCAGGATGCCGGGCATGAAGCTGCTGTGGTGCAGGGAGTCGTGCCGCAGGGTGAGGGTCTCGCCGTCGCCGCCGAGGAGGACCTCCTGGTGGGCGAGGAGCCCGCGCAGCCGCACGGCGTGGACCGGGACGCCGTCGACGTCGGCGCCGCGTGCGCCGTCCAGGGCCGTCGCGGTGGCGTCCGGCGCCGGGGCGGAGCCGGCCTTGCGGCGGGCCTCGGCGATGAGCTGGGCGGTGCGGGTGGCGGTGCCGGACGGGGCGTCCACCTTCTTCGGGTGGTGCAGCTCGATGACCTCGACGGACTCGAAGTACGGGGCCGCGAGCTGCGCGAACCGCATGGTCAGCACGGCCCCGATGGAGAAGTTCGGCGCGATGAGCACGCCGGTCTCCGGGGAGGCTTCGAGCCAGCCGCGCAGCCGCGTGAGGCGGTCCTCGGTCCAGCCGGTGGTGCCGACGACGGCGTGGATGCCATGGCGGACGCAGAAGTCGAGGTTGTCCATCACCGAGTCGGGGGTGGTCAGCTCGACGGCGACCTGGGCGCCGGAGGCGGTGAGCGCCTCCAGGGAGTCGCCGCGGCCGAGGGCGGCGACCAGCTCCAGGTCCTCGGCGGCCTCCACGGCCCGCACGGCCTCGGAGCCGATCCGGCCCTTGGCGCCGAGGACGGCCACGCGCAGCTTGCTCATGTTCCTGCTTCCTGCTTCCTTGCCGATGGGTGTCAGGACCGACGGGTGTCAGGCGACGGCGTCGTGCAGCCGGGCAGCCTGCTTGTCCTTCAGCGGGCCGATCACCGACAGCGACGGCCGGCGCCCCAGGACGTCGCGGGCGACGGCGCGGATCTCGTCGGGCGTGACCGAGGCTATCCGGGCCAGCATCTCGTCCACCGACATCTGCTCGCCCCAGCACAGCTCGCTCTTGCCGATGCGGTTCATCAGCGCGCCGGTGTCCTCCAGGCCGAGGACCGTGGAGCCCTGGAGCTGGCCGACGGCGCGGCCGATCTCGTCGTCGGTCAGGCCGTGCTCGGCGACGTGGTCCAGTTCGTCGCGGCAGATCTTCAGCACGTCGTGCACCTGGGAGGGCCGGCAGCCGGCGTAGACGCCGAAGAGGCCACAGTCGGCGAAGCCGGAGGTGTAGGAGTACACGCTGTAGGCCAGGCCGCGCTTCTCGCGGACCTCCTGGAAGAGGCGGGAGGACATGCCGCCGCCCAGAGCGGTGTTCAGGACGCCGAGGGCCCAGCGGCGCTCGTCGGTGCGGGCGAGGCCCGGCATGCCGAGGATGACGTGCGCCTGCTCGGTCTTGCGGCCGACCAGCTCGACCCGCCCGGCGGCACGCAGGGTGCGCCGGCCGGCGCGCGGGGCGATGGGCGCGGCGACCGCCTCGCGGAAGGCGCCGGCCTTGTCGAAGGCGGCGCGGACCTGGCGTACCACCTTGTCGTGGTCGACGTTGCCCGCGCAGGCGACGACCAGGTGCGTGGGGTCGTAGTGCTTCTTGTAGAAGCGGCGGATGCGGTCGGCGGTGAGGGCGTTGACCGTGTCGACGGTGCCGAGGACGGGGCGGCCGAGGGCGTTGTCGCCGAACATGGTGTGCGCGAACAGGTCGTGCACCATGTCACCGGCGTCGTCCTCGGTCATGGCGATCTCTTCGAGGATGGCGCCGCGCTCGACGTCGACGTCCTCCTGGCGGATCAGCGAGCCGGTGAGCATGTCGCAGACCACGTCGATGGCGAGCGGCAGGTCGGTGTCGAGCACGCGCGCGTAGTAGCACGTGTACTCCTTGGCCGTGAACGCGTTCATCTCGCCACCGACCGCGTCGATCGCGGCGGAGATGTCGAGGGCGGAGCGGCGCGCGGTGCCCTTGAAGAGCAGGTGCTCCAGGTAGTGCGTGGCGCCGTTCAGGGCGGGCGTCTCGTCGCGGGAGCCGACGTGCGCCCAGATGCCGAAGGTGGCGGAGCGGACGGTGGGCAGGGTCTCGGTGACGATGCGCAGGCCGCCCGGGAGGGTGGTGCGGCGGACCGTGCCGGCGCCGTGCTCGCCCTTGATGAGGGTTTGGGTACGGGCGACGGCCCGCGCCTCCGAGGAGGTGCGGGCCGTCGCCTGGGAGCCACGGGACGTCACTGGTCGGCGTCGTCCTTCTTCTCGTCCGCGCCGTCCTCGCCCTCGACCACGGGGATCAGGGAGAGCTTGCCGCGGGAGTCGATCTCGGCGATCTCGACCTGGACCTTCTGGCCGACTCCGAGCACGTCCTCGACGTTCTCCACGCGCTTGCCGCCGGCGAGCTTGCGGATCTGCGAGATGTGCAGCAGGCCGTCCTTGCCCGGGAGCAGGGAGACGAACGCGCCGAAGGTGGTCGTCTTGACGACCGTGCCCAGGTAGCGCTCGCCGACCTCCGGCATGGTCGGGTTGGCGATGCCGTTGATCGTGGCGCGGGCGGCCTCGGCGGCCGGGCCGTCGGCGGCACCGATGTAGATGGTGCCGTCGTCCTCGATCGTGATGTCGGCGCCGGTGTCCTCCTGGATCTGGTTGATCATCTTGCCCTTGGGGCCGATGACCTCACCGATCTTGTCGACCGGGATCTTGACGGTGATGATCCGCGGCGCGTTCGGGGACATCTCGTCCGGCGTGTCGATCGCTTCCATCATCACGTCGAGGATGTGGAGGCGGGCGTCGCGGGCCTGCTTGAGGGCCGCGGCCAGGACGGAGGCGGGGATGCCGTCCAGCTTGGTGTCGAGCTGGAGGGCGGTCACGAACTCCTTGGTGCCGGCGACCTTGAAGTCCATGTCGCCGAAGGCGTCCTCCGCACCGAGGATGTCGGTGAGGGCGACGTAGTGCGTCTCGCCGCCGATCTCCTGGGAGATCAGACCCATGGCGATGCCGGCGACGGGGGCCTTGAGCGGCACACCGGCGTTCAGCAGGGACATGGTGGAGGCGCAGACCGAGCCCATGGACGTCGAGCCGTTGGAGCCGAGGGCCTCGGACACCTGGCGGATCGCATAGGGGAACTCCTCGCGGGTCGGCAGCACCGGCACGATGGCGCGCTCGGCGAGGGCGCCGTGGCCGATCTCGCGGCGCTTCGGGGAGCCGACGCGGCCGGTCTCGCCGACGGAGTACGGCGGGAAGTTGTAGTTGTGCATGTAGCGCTTGCGGGTCACCGGGGAGAGGGTGTCCAGCTGCTGCTCCATGCGGAGCATGTTCAGGGTGGTGACGCCCAGGATCTGGGTCTCGCCACGCTCGAACAGCGCCGAGCCGTGCACGCGCGGGATGGCCTCGACCTCGGCGGCCAGGGTGCGGATGTCGGTGACACCGCGGCCGTCGATGCGCTTCTTCTCCTTGATGACGCGCTCGCGCACCAGGGACTTGGTCAGCGCGCGGTACGCGGCGGAGATCTCCTTCTCGCGGCCCTCGAACTGCGGCAGCAGCTTCTCGGCGGCCAGACCCTTGACGCGGTCCAGCTCGGCCTCGCGATCCTGCTTGCCGGCGATGGTGAGCGCCTGCGTCAGCTCGGGGCGGACGGCGCCGGTGAGCGCGGTCAGGACGTCGTCCTGGTAGTCCAGGAAGACCGGGAACTCGCCGGTCGGCTTGGCGGCCTTGGCGGCGAGGTCGGCCTGGGCGCGGCACAGCACCTTGATGAAGGGCTTCGCGGCGTCGAGACCGGCGGCGACGACCTCCTCGGTGGGGGCCTCGGCGCCGCCCTCGACCAGCTTGATGGTCTTCTCGGTGGCCTCGGCCTCGACCATCATGATCGCGACGTCGCCGTCCTCCAGGGCGCGGCCCGCGACGACCATGTCGAAGACGGCGTCCTCGAGCTCGGTGTGCGTCGGGAAGGCCACCCACTGGCCGCGGATCAGCGCGACGCGGACGCCGCCGATCGGGCCGGAGAAGGGCAGGCCGGCCAGCTGCGTGGACGCGGAGGCGGCGTTGATCGCCACGACGTCGTACAGGTGGTCGGGGTTGAGGGCCATGATCGTGGCGACGACCTGGATCTCGTTGCGCAGGCCCTTCTTGAAGGACGGGCGCAGCGGGCGGTCGATCAGGCGGCAGGTGAGGACGGCGTCCTCGGAGGGGCGGCCCTCGCGGCGGAAGAAGCTGCCGGGGATCTTGCCGGCGGCGTACATCCGCTCCTCGACGTCCACCGTGAGGGGGAAGAAGTCGAGCTGGTCCTTGGGGTTCTTCGAGGCGCTGGTGGCCGACAGCACCATGGTGTCGTCGTCCAGGTACGCCACGGCGGAGCCGGCGGCCTGCTTGGCCAGGCGGCCCGTCTCGAAGCGGATGGTGCGGGTGCCGAAGGCGCCGTTGTCGATGACGGCCTCGGCGTAGTGGGTCTCGTTCTCCACCAGTGGGTTCTCCGTTACTTGTCTGCGTGTCGTCTTTTGTCCCGCTCGCCCGTGTGGCGGGGGACGGTGGCGGAGAAGCGCCTCGTTCGTGCGGGCCGGTCTTCGATCGAAGCCCTCGGGTCTCTCGCCCGGGGGCCACTACCGAGGACCGGCGGCGGCGAGGTGCGCTTCCCCTCGTACTGTGTGCTCTTCTCGTACTGCTTCTGCGTCGTACGTCGTGCGGTGTTCCGCTACCACATTACAAAGCGGATGCTCCGGCGCGCACGTACAGCAAAGGGAGCGGCCCCCGAACGATGGGAACCGCTCCCTCCACGATGTCCTACTTGGCGCCCGCCGCACCGCGGCGGATGCCGAGGCGCTCGACCAGCGCGCGGAAGCGCTGGATGTCCTTCTTGGCGAGGTACTGGAGCAGGCGGCGGCGCTGACCGACGAGGATCAGCAGGCCGCGGCGGGAGTGGTGGTCGTGCTTGTGGGTCTTGAGGTGCTCCGTCAGGTCGGAGATCCGACGGGAGAGCAGCGCGACCTGGACCTCGGGGGAGCCGGTGTCGCCCTCCTTGGTACCGAACTCGGAGACGATCTGCTTCTTCACTGCGGCGTCGAGCGACACGCGTACTCCTCTTAGTGTGTGCGTGGGCCTTCGAGCGCCCCCGGTCTGCTTCTCGGGGGGACTTCCGTGACTCGGAAGGCGGGGATCCGTCGGTCGCGGCCTCCGGGGCCTTCGCTCCGGGGGCGCGTACACATACGGCCGTCACACAGCGTACCAGCCGGGCGGGCGCCGTTTCCCCACCGCTGTGGATACGGACATCGGCGAACCGCTGACCAGCGGCGACGGCGCCCAGTAGGCTGACGCCCAGCCCGCCCGCACAGCAGGAAGGACCGGAGCCGCGATGGCCGACGCCCAGGACGCAGAACTGAAGGCCCGCAAGGATCGGGAGAGGGACGAGTTGTACGCCCTCGACATCTCCGGCGTCGAATGGCACTGCGCGCCCGGCACCGAGGAGCACGAGGAGCGGGTGGAGATCGCCTACCTCCCCGAGGGCGCCGTGGCCATGCGGTCCTCCCTCGAACCGGAGACCGTGCTGCGCTACACGGAGGCCGAGTGGACGGCCTTCGTGCTCGGTGCGCGGGACGGCGAGTTCGACCTGGAGCCGAGCGTGCGCAACGGCGGGCTGCCCGCCCCCGAGGACGCGGACGCGGACGCGCGTGCGGACACGGAGGGTGCGCGGTAGCGGTCGGCCGGCCGCGTACGCGGGGTGGTGGGACCCGGCCCGGACGGGCGGGTTCCGCCACCCCGTCGTCGTTTGCGGGGGTTTCGGGGGAAGTGCGACATGGCGGGCTCACGCTGACCTGTGGACGGGCCTGCCGTGGCGGGGTACCCGGTGATTAGGCTGGGTCCGGGGTGACGCCGGATCCCGTGGAGGGGCGTCGGCGTCCCGGGGGGAGAGCCGGTGGAGCCGGACGGTCCCCGGGCGGCCTCGGACGACATCGACGGACAGCAAGGGCCGCTCCCCGCACGGCGCGTAGGGGCCGGCCGCATCGGGAGGAACTGTGAGCAGCGATCGGGACGGGATCCGCGGGGGCTGGGGGACACCCGGCGATGACCAGCCCGACGCGGAGTCCGCTACGGGGTCGACGTCGGAGTCCGCCGCGGAGCCGACGTCGCCGGCGCCCGGGTCCTCGGCGGCCTCGCGGGCGGAGTCGGCCGCCGAGACGACCGGTGAGTTCACCATCGACTACGCGCCGCCCGCCTGGTACACGCAGAACGCGGGGGACTCCGCCCCGCCCAGCAGGCCCCGGCCGGTGCCGCCGCTGCCGGGGCTCACGCCGCCGGCGCACGCGATCGACCCGAGCGGGCCGTCCGCGCTGCCGCCGCAGGCCCCGCCGGCGCCGGCTCCCTTCACTCCCCCGCCCCCGCCGCCGGTCGCCCCGGGCGCGCCCTTCACACCGCCCGCGCCGCCGGCGCCGCCGGCCGGGGGGCCCGCGGGGGTGCCCAGGCTTCCGGTGGGGAGCGGTTTCGAGCCGCAGCGGCCGGCGGTGGCGGAGAGGCCGACCGGGCCGGCGGAGCCGGGGGTGCGGGCGGTGCCCGAGCCCGGGGCTTGGGCTGGGGCTGGGGCTGGGGCGGTGGCTGAGCCGGAGCCTCTTGCCGAGCCCGTGGCTGAGCCTGAGCCCGTTGCCTCGCCTGATCCCGAGTCCGAGGCCGACCTCGTGACCCACCGGGCGCAGGTGACCGAGCCGAAGCCCGCGGCCCAGCCGGAGCCGGTGGCCGAGCCGGTGGCCGCGGTCCGGCCGGAGCCCATTGCCGAGCCCGTGGCTGAGCCGGAGCCGTTCGCCTCGCCCGATCCCGAGTCCGACCTCGTGACCCACCGGACGCAGGCGACCGAGCCTGAGCCCGCGGCCCAGCCCGGGTCCTTTGCTGAGTTCGAGCCCGACCCCGAGGCCCAGCCGGCGCCCCTTGCCTCGCCCGAGCCCGCGGCCAAGCCGGAGCCCGCGGCCCAGCCGGAACCGGTGGCCGAGCCGGAGGCAGATGCGGAGGCCGTGACAGTCGAGGAGCCGGAGGTCGAGCGGTCCTCCTCGGCGCCCGAGGCGGTCGAGTCCGACGCCGGCTCGGCGACGGCCGTGCCGAGCATTCCGGTGGGCGGGTACGGATTCCCGGCCCCGGTCACCCGCCCCGCCGAGGAGCCGGCGCGGCGGGACGAGCCCTCCGACGAGGCCGAGCCGGAGAACGGGGACCTCGGGGGCGGCGCCACCATGCGGTTCTCCGCGGCGGCGCTGCGCCGGGAGATCGCCGAGCACGCCTCCGCCGATGGGCGGGACGAGCCGAAGCAGCCCGAGGCAGCGGACGAACCCGCCGAGGTGACCGACGAGGCCGCGGACGGCGACTACCGAGGCGGCCGGCAGGCCGTCGCGGACGTCGCTCCCGAGCCCGAGGACGCGGTGCCGGCCACCGCCGAGGAGCCCCAGGACGCGCCGCCCCCGGCATGGGGCAGCACGCCCCCGGCGCCCCCGTCTCCCCCGGCGTACCCGCCCACCGCCCCCGCGCCCGCCGACCAGTGGCCCGCGCGGGAGCCGGCGCCCCCGGCCCCCGAGCGTCCGCACGTGCCCGCCCAGCAGCCGCCCTTCCAACCGCAGGCCCCGCAGCCGGCGCCCGCAGCCTGGCACCCGGCGCCCGCCCCTGCCCCGGCCGCTCCCGCCTACGGCTTCCAGCACCCGGCAGCCGGCCCGACGGCCCCCCAGCCCCAGCCCCAGCCGCAGCCCCACTCCCCCGCCCCCCAGCCCGGCGCGTACGGCTTCCCGCAGCAACCGCAGGCCCAGCAGGCCCCGCAGCCCCAGCCCCCGGCGTCGCCCCAGCAGCCGTTCGCCGGGCAGCAGCCGCCCCAGGCCACCCCGCCCCGAGCGCCGGAGCAGCCCCAGCAGCCGCTCCCGCACGCCCCGCAGCCCCACCCGCAGTCCCGACCCCAGCCGCACAGCGACCCCGCGCAGCCGCCCCAGGCCGCCCAGCCGCCCCACCTGCCCCAGCAGCCGCACCCTGAGGCCCCTCAGGCCCCCCAGCCCCCCGCGGACCCCCGGCTCGGCACCGCCTGGCCGCAGCCCATACAGCACGACCAGCGCCAGCCCACCAACCCCGGTGCGGCCCCGCTCGGTTACACCGCGGCCGTGGAGCTGTCGTCCGACCGGCTGCTCAACAAGCGGCAGAAGGCGAAGAGCAGCCGCCCCGCCGCGGGCGGTTCGCGGTTCCGGCTCGGCGGCAAGAAGGAGGAGGCCGAGCGGCAGCGGAAGCTGGACCTGATCCGCACCCCGGTCCTGTCCTGCTACCGCATCGCCGTCATCAGCCTCAAGGGCGGTGTCGGCAAGACGACCACCACCACCGCGCTGGGCTCGACGCTCGCCACCGAGCGCCAGGACAAGATCCTCGCCATCGACGCCAACCCGGACGCCGGCACGCTGGGCCGCCGGGTGCGCCGCGAGACCGGGGCCACCATCCGCGACCTCGTCCAGGCGATCCCTTACCTCAACTCGTACATGGACATCCGGCGCTTCACCTCGCAGGCCTCCTCCGGCCTGGAGATCATCGCCAACGACGTCGACCCGGCCGTCTCCACGGCCTTCAACGACGAGGACTACCGGCGTGCGATCGACGTGCTCGGGCGGCAGTACCCGATCATCCTGACCGACTCCGGTACCGGTCTGCTGTACAGCGCCATGCGCGGGGTGCTCGACCTCGCCGATCAGCTGATCATCATCTCCACCCCGTCCGTGGACGGCGCGTCCAGCGCCAGCACCACGCTGGACTGGCTGTCCGCGCACGGCTACGCCGACCTGGTCTCCCGGTCCCTCACCGTCATCTCCGGGGTGCGCGAGACCGGCAAGATGATCAAGGTGGACGACATCGTCGGGCACTTCCAGACCCGGTGCCGGGGCGTGGTCGTGGTGCCGTTCGACGAGCACCTGGCCGCCGGCGCGGAGGTCGACCTGGACATGATGCGGCCCAAGGTGCGGGAGGCGTACTTCAACCTCGCGGCACTGGTCGCCGAGGACTTCGTCCGCCACCAGCAGTCGCACGGCCTGTGGACGTCGGACGGCAACCCGCCCCCGGTCGCCGCGCCGCCCATGCCGGGCCAGTACCACCCCGGGCAGCAGCCCCAACCCCAGCAGCAGCCCCACCCGCAGCAGCAACAGCCGTACCCGCAGCAGCCGCAGCAGCCCGGCCAGCCCTACCCGCCGCAGCCCCAGCAACCCCAGCCCCCGCAGCCGTACGCACAGCCCCAGCCCCAGCCCCAGCCGGGCCAGCCCTACCCGCCGGCCGGCTACGGCTACCCGCAGCAGCCCCAGCCCCCGCAGCAGTAGGACCACCCCACGACGCCGAAGGGCGGCCGGTGCGCGTCAGCGCCGGCCGCCCTTCGGCGTGGGAGAACAGGGGGTCAGGACGGCACGTCGGCCGCCGCGACCAGCACCCGGCACCGGTCCACGTCCGCCGCCATCTGCTCGAGCAGCGCCTCCAGCGTGTCGAACTTCGCCTGCCCGCGCACGAAGGCCAGGAAGTCCACGGCCACGTGCAGCCCGTACAGGTCGAGCCCGACGCGGTCGATGGCGTACGCCTCCACCGTGCGCTCGGTGCCGTCGAACTGCGGGTTGGTGCCGACCGAGATCGCCGCCGGCATCGCCTCGCCCTGGGCGTGCAGCCAGCCGGCGTAGACGCCGTCGGCGGGGATCGCGGTGTGCGGGAGGGTCTCGACGTTGGCCGTGGGGAAGCCCAGTTCCCGGCCGCGCTGGGCGCCACGGACGACGACGCCCTCGACGCGGTGCGGGCGGCCGAGGATCTCGGCGGCGCCCCGGACGTCGCCCTCGGCGACCAGGCGCCGGGTCAGGGTGGAGGAGAAGGGCTCCCCGCCGCCGGCCTCACCCGACACGTACAGGTCGACGACCTCGACCTCGAAGTCGTAGACCTTGCCCTGCTCGGCGAGGAACTCCACGTTGCCGGCGGCCTTGTGGCCGAAGCGGAAGTTGGGGCCCTCCACGACCGCCTTGGCGCGCAGCCGGTCGACCAGGACCTTGACCACGAAGTCGGCCGGGGAGAGCTTGGAGAACTCGGTGGTGAAGGGCAGCACCAGGACCGCGTCCACGCCGAGGCGGGCCATCAGCTCGGCGCGCCGGTGGTGCGGGGCCAGCAGCGGCGGGTGGCTGCCGGGGCGGACGACCTCGCTGGGGTGCGGGTCGAAGGTGACGACGACGGCGGGCACGCCCAGGTCGCGGGCGCGGTCCACGGCGTGCTGGATGATCAGCTGGTGCCCGCGGTGGACACCGTCGTAGGAGCCGATGGTGACGACGCTGCGCCCCCAGTCCTCGGGGATGTCCGCCAAGCCACGCCAGCGCTGCACTGTGTCTGCTCCTTGTCGCAAACTCGTGGTACCTCGTACGCAGCTCTAAGAGTGCCATGCCGTGCCGTCCCCGCCCGCATCGGCATGGGCGCTGTGACCGGCCGCACGCCGGTCGCCGGTGGCGCGGGGCGCCCCGGCTCAGGCGGGCACCCGGGCGGCCGCCGCCAGGTGGTCGATGGTGCGGCGGGCGCTGGGGCCCACCAGGGCGGCCCACTCCAGCGGGGCGTCGGCCAGCCAGCCGGTGAGGTGGGCGGCGAAGCCGGGGACGTGCCGGGCGAGGTCGACCAGGCCGCGGTCGAAGCGGGCCGCGCCGTCGGGGGTGCGGACGAGCAGGAGGCCGGTGCGGTGGACGAGGGCGCGCCGGGTGTCGCCCTCGCCCGCGGCGGCGGCGGCGTGCAGCAGGGCGTCCAGGACGGCCGGGTCGTGTTCCCGGGCCAGCAGGTGTTCGCGCAGCTCGCGGCGGAGCGGGGCGCAGGCGGGGGTGCCGTCGGCGGCGAGGACGCCGGCGAGGGCGGCGCGTACCGGTTCGGGGCCGTCGTCCAGCAGGGCGGTGACCAGGGGGAGCAGGGTGCGGGCGGCGGGTCCCGCTGCGGTCAGGCGGCGGTCGACGTGGGCGGCGAGCCGGCCGGGGAGCGCCGGCTGCGTGGTCGCGGCGGGTCCGAGGAGGGCGGCGACCCGGCGGGCCAGCGCGGGGGTGGCGGCGTCCAGGAGGGCGTGCAGGGGCTCCTCCGCGTCCGGGCGGCCCAGGCGGACGCGGAAGGCGTCGAGGACGGGGTCGGGGTGGGTGGGCAGGGCGGCGGCGATGGCGGACGGCGGGAGGTGCGGGTCGCCGGCGGCGAAGCGGGCGAGGGCGCGGGTGAGGTGGCGGTCGCGGCTGCCGGGGTCGTGGACGAGCAGGGCGAGGGCGCCGCCGAGCAGCGGGGTGTCCCGCAGGGCGTCGTCCGGTCCGTCGCCCGTGCTGCCGAGCAGGGCGAGGGCGGCGTGCCGCAGCAGGGTGCGGTCGGCGTCGGTGCGGGCGTGCGGGGCGGCGCGCAGGCCGTGGCGGGCGGCGGCGCGGCGGCGCTCCGGGCGGGTGTCGCGGGCCCAGCGCTCGGCGGCCCGGCACAGCGCGGAGGGCTCCTCCTCGGCGAGGACGGCGAGCAGTTCGTCGGCCCTGGGGTGCGCGCTGTCGGCGAGGGCCTCGGTGAGGCCGTCCATGCCGCGGTGGCGGTGGGTGTGCAGCAGGGCCTGCGCGGCTCTGGCCACGGTCGCGTGCGGGGTGGCGGGCAGCGGCCGGTCGTCCTCGAACCAGCGCACCAGCAGCGGCTGTACGGCCGCGGTGTCGGCGGCGAGCAGGGCGGCGACGGTGTCGATGTGCCGGGGCCCCGGCTCGTGCGGGGGGCCGTCGGCGAGGACGAGGCGGCGCAGCAGGTCGAGGCGGGTGGCGGCGGGCAGCCGTAGGGCGGTCCAGAAGGCGGGCCCGAACTCGGCCTGCGGCGGCCGGCCCCGGCTGCCGCTCAGCGCGAGGCCGTCGGCGAGCAGGCGCAGCACCTCGGCGTACGGGGTCGCGTCGGGCACCCGGGTCAGCACCTCGGCGAGCAGCCGGGTGGCCCACCAGGAGGGCGGGTCGTCCTCCAGGGTGTGCGTCAGCTCCTCCAGGGTGAGGGCGAGTTGCGGGACGCCGTGCTGCCGGGCGAGGGAGAGCAGGGCCTCGGTGACCGGGCCGATGCGGTGGTACGGCAGCGGCGGGGCGGGGGCGCCGCGGCGGTGGACCAGGGCGCGCAGGGCCTCGGGCAGGTCCAGGTGCGTGCCCTGGATCCAGTCGGCCAGCTCCTCGTGGGCGAAGCGGTGGCCGTCGCCGGCGGGGACGAACAGGCCCTCGGCGAGGACTGCGGCGGCCCAGCGCTCCTCGGGGAACACCTCGGCGAAGGCGTCCCGGTCCAGGCCGCCCTGCCCCGCGCCGAGGCTGCGCCGGGCGGCCTCGTGCACCCGCCCGGAGACCTTGGCGGCGAGCCGGCGCACGGCGGTGCCGTGCAGGCCCTCGTCGGCGGCGAGGCGGACCGCGACGCGCAGGCAGGTGAGGTCGAGGTGGGCCGCGAAGACGGCGTCGCGGTCCACGGGGACGGGCGGCGGGGGCTCGGGCAGCGCGGCGTGGACCTCGGCGAACAGGCGCAGGGTGAGCGGGTGGCGGGCGTCGGCGCAGGTGAGGGCGCCGTCCGGGACGCCGTGCCGCACGCGCGCCCGGCGGGCCTCGGTGTCGCTCAGGTCGCCGAGGCGGAGGCAGGGCGGCAGCGCCTCGGCCGGCCGGCCGGCGTCGGGGTGCCGCGGGGTGTGCAGCAGCTCGGCCGGGAACTCCGCCCCGGCCCGTTCCCAGTACTCCGGCCGGCAGGCCACGACCAGCCGGGTGCCGGTCTCCGCCAGCCACGCGGCGGTGGCCTCGGTCCACGCGGGCAGCCGGTGGGCCAGGGCGGGCGGCATCTCCTCGGGCCCGTCGAGGAGGACGAGCAGGGGGCGGCCGGCCTCCCGGGCGACCTCGGCGAGCCGGTCGACGGAGACGGGGACGCCGGGCGTGCCGCGGATGAGCGCGCGGTGTGCCGCCGCGCCGAGCGACGCGTCGTCGTCGTGCAGGTCGGCGCCGCGCAGCCGGAGCGTGGGCGCCGGTCGCGTGCCCTGGGCGCGGCGGGCGGCGAGGTCGGCGAGGAGGGTGGTCCGGCCGGTGCCGGGGGCCCCGACGAGGCCCAGGACGCGGGTGGCGCCGGCGCCGAAGGCGGCGAGCTCCCCGGCGGCCTCCTCCCGTTCGACGGGCTCCGGCCCGCCGTCGGGCGCCGGCCCGGGGACGGCCGCGGTGAGCGCGAGGACGCCCGCCGGGTTGAGGTCGAGGCCGAAGGCGGGCACGGTCGCGGCGTTCTCGGCGAGCAGCTCGGCGAGGGGTCCCGGGACCGTCGGGGGCAGGGGCAGCGCGAGGCCCAGGTCCCCGTGGCCGGTGTCCAGGGCCGTGCCCAGGACACCGAGGACCGCTCCGGTGGCGGGGTCGAGGACCGGACCACCGGCCGCGCCGCCGCCGAGGCGCAGGGCGTCGCGGCCCGCGGTGCCGACCGCCAGTTCCAGGACGCCGGGGACGTGGTGGAAGCGGTCGGTGGCCGTGTAGGTGGCCTCGGTGGTGTTCAGGACGCGCGCCTCGCGCCAGGAGTCGGCGGCGATGCGGACGTAGGCGCCGGGGGCGATCTCCTGCCGGGCGGCGACGGGGAGCGGGGCGAGGCCGAGGCCGCCGGTGCGGACGAGGGCCAGGCCGAGGGCGGGCAGCGAGGTGACGTCGGCGGTGGAGACGACGCGGCGGCGGCCTGCGAGGGTGTGCAGCACGAGCCGGCGCAGGCCGTCGACGGCCTCGTGGCTGGTGATCACCGTGCCGTGGTGGTCGGCGGCGAAGCCGGTGCCGCGCGGGCGCCCCGCCAGGTCGTGGATGCGCACCAGCGCCTCGTCGGGCCCGCAGGGCCCCAGCCCCACCGCCCCCCGCGCCACCTCTTCCGCGCCGTCCGCCGTCGTCCGGGACCGGTTCCGCGACGTCATCGTCGTCCCTCCCCGCCGTGCATCCGTACACCCGTGCTCCGCGTTCGACGGTAGGGGCGCGATGATCAGCGGGACAGATCGCCAGGCGAACGCGCCCCCTCGCACTCCCCCGTTTCACTCCGAGCGCCTGCCCGGACGGGTGAGTGGAAGGGGGCGAGTCGGACGGCGTCAGCCGAACACGGCCAGGCTCTTCGCCTTGCCCTTCTGCTCCTCCACAAGGGCCAGCAGCCGCCCCTCCGCGTCGAAGACGGCGACGGCACCGGCGCCCGCGTACTCCTCGGGCATCTCCAGGCGCACGCCGTTCAGCAGCAGCCGTGCCCGGTGGGCGTCCACCGTCCAGCGGCGGAAGGCCGCGCCGGCCGCCTCGGCGACCGGCATCACGGTCAGCTCCTCCTGGAGCTGGTCCAGGGTGCGGGCCGCGTCCAGCTTGTACGGGCCGACCCGGGTGCGGCGCAGCGCCGTGAGGTGGCCGCCGACGCCGAGGTCCTCGCCCAGGTCGCGGGCGAGGGCGCGGATGTAGGTGCCGGAGGAGCAGACGACCGAGACGACCAGGTCGAGGACCGGCGTGCCGTCCTCGGCGACGGCCTCGCGGACGTCGTACACCGCGAAGGAGGAGACCGTGACGGGGCGGGCGGGGATGTCGAACTCCTCGCCCTCGCGGGCCCGCTTGTAGGACCGCACGCCGTTGATCTTGATGGCGCTGACCTTGGACGGCACCTGCATGATGGCGCCGGTCAGCTTGGCGACGGCCGCGTCGATCTGCTCCCGGGTGACCTTCGAGGCGTCCTGCGACCTCGTGATCTCGCCCTCGGCGTCGTCGGTCGGCGTCGTCTGCCCGAGCCGGATGGTGCCCAGGTACTCCTTCTCGGTGAGGGCGAGGTGCCCGAGGAGCTTGGTGGCCCGCTCCACGCCGAGGACCAGGACGCCCGTCGCCATCGGGTCGAGCGTGCCGGCGTGCCCGACGCGCCGGGTGCGGGCGATGCCCCGCATCTTGGCGACGACGTCGTGCGAGGTGAAGCCCGACGGCTTGTCGACGATGACGAGGCCGTCGGGCGTGGTGTGCTTCTCGGTCATTCCGCGGCGTCGTCCGTCTCGTCGTCCTCGTCGCCCGGCTTGCGGTACGGGTCCGCCTCGCCGGCGTAGTCGGCGCCCGCGGACGCCTCGCGCACCTTGGCGTCGGACTGCCGGGCCCGGTCGAGGAGGTCCTCGATGTTCTTGGCGTTGTCCGGCAGGGCGTCCATGACGAAGGCGAGCGTCGGGGTGAACTTCACGCCCGCCGCCCGGCCCACCTCGGAGCGCAGGATGCCCTTGGCGCTCTCCAGGCCCGCCGCGGCGGCCTTGCGCTCCTCGTCGTCCCCGTAGACCGTGTAGAAGACGGTCGCCTCCCGGAGATCACCCGTGACCCGGGTGTCCGTGATGGTGACGTGCGAGCCGAGCCGCGGGTCCTTGATCCCGCGCTGCAGCTTCTGGGCCACCACCTCTCGGATGAGGTCCGCCAGCCTCTTCGCCCGCGCGTTGTCGGCCACTGGTCCGTCTCCCGTTCTGTCTATCTCTGATCGTGCTTCTAGTCGTCGTCGCCGTGGAAGCGCCGTCTCACCGACAGCAGTTCCACCTCGGGGCGGCCGGCGACCAGCCGCTCGCACCGGTCGAGTACGTCATTGACGTGCCCCGCGTCGCCGGAGACCACCGCCAGGCCGACGACGGCCCGGCGGTGCAGGTCCATGTGCTCGACCTCGGCCGCGCTCACCGCGTGCTTGCGGATGAGCTCGGCGACGATCGGGCGGACGACGGAGCGCTTCTCCTTCAGCGAGTGCACGTCGCCGAGGAGGAGGTCGAAGGACAGCGTCCCCACATACATAGGTGCGACCGGTTCACCCGCCGGCTCGGGATCGATGGCCCCGCCGCTGACGGGCGGGGACATCAGAACCGTACAACGGACGGCCGGGGCCGCTCGACGGATATTGCTCCGCCGACCGGCCCCGGACCGTACGCCTTCGAAGTCGGGGTGGTTACACCCGCGGCTTCTCGCGCATCTCGTACGTCGCGATGACGTCGTCGACCTTGATGTCGTTGAAGTTTCCGAGGTTGATACCGCCCTCGTAGCCTTCGCGGATCTCGGTGACGTCGTCCTTGAAGCGACGCAGACCCTCGATGTTGAGGCTCTCCGCGATGACCTTGCCATCGCGCAGCAGGCGCGCCTTGGTGTTGCGCTTGACCTCGCCGGAGCGGATGAGGACACCCGCGATGTTGCCGAGCTTGGAGGAGCGGAAGACCTCGCGGATCTCCGCCGTGCCCAGCTCGACCTCTTCGTACTCCGGCTTGAGCATGCCCTTGAGGGCCGCCTCGATCTCCTCGATCGCCTGGTAGATGACCGAGTAGTACCGGACGTCCACACCCTCGCGCTCGGCCATCTGCTGCGCACGCCCGGCGGCGCGCACGTTGAAGCCGATCACGATGGCGTCGGAGCCCATCGCCAGGTCGATGTCGGACTCCGTGACCGCACCGACGCCGCGGTGCAGGACGCGGATGTCGACCTCTTCGCCGACGTCCAGCTGGAGCAGCGAGGACTCGAGGGCCTCGACCGATCCGGACGCGTCACCCTTGATGATCAGGTTCAGCTGCTGGACCTCGCCGGCCTTGAGCACCTTGTCCAGGTCCTCCAGGGAGACGCGGCGGGTGCGCTTGGCGAACGCGGCGTTGCGCTCGCGGGCGGCGCGCTTCTCCGCGATCTGGCGGGCCGTACGGTCCTCCTCGACCACGATGAAGTTGTCACCGGCGCCCGGGACGTTGGTCAGGCCGAGGACCTGGACCGGCGTCGAGGGACCGGCCTCGGCGACGTTGTTGCCGTTGTCGTCGAGCATGGCGCGCACGCGGCCGTAGGCGTCGCCCACCACCATCGTGTCGCCGACCCGCAGGGTGCCGCGCTGGACGAGGACCGTCGCCACGGCACCGCGGCCGCGGTCGAGGCGGGACTCGATCGAGATGCCCTGCGCGTCCTGGTGCGGGTTGGCCCGCAGGTCCAGGGACGCGTCGGCCGTGAGGACCACGGCCTCCAGGAGCGAGTCGATGTGCAGACCCTGCTTGGCGGAGATGTCGACGAACATGGTGTCGCCGCCGTACTCCTCGGCGACCAGGCCGTACTCGGTCAGCTGACCGCGCACCTTGGTCGGGTCGGCGCCCTCGACGTCGATCTTGTTGACCGCGACGACGATCGGGACCTCGGCCGCCTTGGCGTGGTTGAGCGCCTCGACCGTCTGCGGCATGACGCCGTCGTTGGCCGCGACGACCAGGATCGCGATGTCGGTCGACCGGGCACCACGGGCACGCATGGCGGTGAACGCCTCGTGACCCGGGGTGTCGATGAAGGTGATCTTGCGCTCTTCTTCGTTGACCTCGGTCGCGACCTGGTAGGCACCGATGTGCTGGGTGATGCCGCCGGCCTCGCCCGCGATGACGTTCGTCTTGCGGATGGCGTCGAGCAGGCGGGTCTTGCCGTGGTCGACGTGACCCATGACGGTGACCACCGGCGGACGGACGACCAGGTCCTCCTCGGAGCCCTCGTCCTCGCCGAACTCCAGGTCGAAGGACTCGAGCAGCTCGCGGTCCTCCTCCTCCGGGCTGACGATCTGAACCGTGTAGTTCATCTCGCCGGCGAGGAGCTGGAGCGTCTCGTCGGAGACGGACTGGGTCGCGGTGACCATCTCGCCCAGGTTCATCATGACCGCGACGAGCGACGCCGGGTTGGCGTTGATCTTCTCCGCGAAGTCGGTGAGCGACGCACCGCGCGACAGGCGAATGGCTTCGCCGTTGCCGCGAGGCAGCATCACGCCGCCGACCGACGGGGCCTGCATGGCCTCGTACTCCTGACGGCGCTGCCGCTTCGACTTGCGACCGCGACGCGCGGGACCGCCGGGACGGCCGAAGGCGCCCTGCGTGCCACCGCGGCCACCGGGACCGCCGGGACGGCCGCCGAAGCCGGGACGGCCACCGCCGCCGCCGAAGCCGCCGCCACCGCCGCCACCGGGACGACCGGCGAAGCCGCCGCCGCCACCGGGACGACCGGCACCGCCACCGGGACCGCCGGGACGACCGGCGAAGCCGCCGCCGCCACCGGGACGACCGCCGCCGCCGGGCCGACCGGCACCGCCGGGACCGCGACCGCCACCGCCGCCGGGGCCCGGACGCGGGCCGGCAGCGGGACGCTGCGGCATCATGCCGGGGTTCGGACGCGGGCCGCCGCCGGGACGGGGACCGCCCTGGCCGCCCTGCGGACGGGGCATCCCGCCCGGGCTCGGCCGGGCGCCGCCCGGAGCCTGGGGACGGGGACCGCCCTGGCCGCCGGGGGACTGCGGACGGGGACCGGCGCCGGGGGCACCGGGGCCGCCGGGACGCGCGCCGCCCTGCGGACGGGGCGACTGCGGACGGGCCATGCCGGCGTTGCCGCCGGAGGTGAAGGGGTTGTTGCCCGGACGGGGACCGCCGGGGCGGGCGCCGGGACGCGGTGCCTGGCCGCCGGGGCGCTGGCCCTGGCCACCGGGACGGCCCTGGCCGCCCTGCTGGCCCTGACCCTGGCCCTGGCCGCCCTGACCCGGAGCACCGGGACGGGAGCCGCCGGGCTTCGGGGCGCCGGGACGCGCGCCGGGCCGCGGACCGGCCGGAGCGGCCGGGGACGAGGCGGCGGGCGCCGCGGGCGCCTCGGGCGGCGCGGTGAACTCGGGCGCGGCCGGGGCCGGACGCGGCGCCGGGCGCGGGCCCGGCGTCGGACGCGAACCCTGGGCGGGCGCGGGAGAGGCCGCCGGCGCGGGCGCCGACGGGGCCTCGGGCTGCTGGGCAGCCGCGGGCTTGGGGGCGGCCGGCCGCGGCGCGGCCGGACGTGCCGCCTGCGCCGGAGAGGGCGCGGACGGACGGGGGGCGGCCTTGCGCGGGGCCGGCTTGGCGGAAGCGCCGTTGCCACCGCCCTGCTGCAAGGCGTCTGTCAGCTTGCGTACGACGGGCGCTTCGATGGTCGAAGACGCCGAACGGACGAATTCACCGAGTTCCTGGAGCTTGGCCATGACGACCTTGCTCTCCACGCCGAACTCCTTGGCGAGTTCGTAGACCCGGACCTTAGCCACTTCGCTCCTTTGAGGTCCGGGTTGCGTCCGGACCGTCGCTAGTTCATGGGCGTACTCATCGCGTACTCATCGAGTGCTCATCGCAATCTCGACCTGCTTTCGACTCGCGAGGTACCAGGCCGCGCGGGGGGTTCCGCGCGACTCCTCTTACTCAGTGGGCTGCTCGTCGCAACCCTGTGTCTGCTCGACGTGGTGGCGCAACGCCTTTACGTCGAGCGGACCCGGGACGCGCAGCGCCCGGGGGAACGCCTTGCGGCGCACCGCCTGGTCGACACAGACCGGCACCGGGTGCACATAGGCACCCCGGCCGGGCAGCGTACCGCGCGGATCGGGGACGCATTCGCCCTCGATCGCCACGGTGCGCAGCAGCTCGCGCTTGACCGCTCGCTCCCGGCACCCCACGCAGGTGCGCTCAGGGCATGCCCGGGTACGTGTCCGGCCAGACACCGTTAAGTCTACCTCCCCGATCCGACCTCACCCCTTTGGGGCAAGAATCGAACACGTGCTGCGCAGAAGCTGTCGCGATCTCAGCCAACGGCGGCCGGGGTCTATTCCCCGTCCCGGTCCCGGCCGGCCCCGTCCCGATCCCCGCCGTCCCCGGTCTCCGGGGTCTCGGTGTCGGGCCGGATGTCGATCCGCCAGCCGGTGAGGCGGGCGGCGAGGCGGGCGTTCTGGCCCTCCTTGCCGATCGCCAGCGACAGCTGGTAGTCGGGCACGATGACCCGGGCCGAGCGGGCCGCCAGGTCGACGACCTCGACCTTGGAGACGCGGGCCGGGGAGAGCGCGTTGGCGACCATCTCCGCCGGGTCGTCCGACCAGTCGACGATGTCGATCTTCTCGCCGTTCAGCTCGCCCATCACATTGCGCACCCGGCCGCCCATGGGGCCGATGCAGGCGCCCTTGGCGTTCAGACCGGAACGGGTGGAGCGGACGGCGATCTTCGTGCGGTGGCCGGCCTCGCGGGCGATCGCGGAGATCTCCACGGACCCGTCGGCGATCTCGGGCACCTCCAGGGCGAAGAGCTTCTTCACCAGGTTGGGGTGGGTGCGGGAGAGCGTCACGGACGGGCCGCGCACGCCCTTGGCGACCCGGACGACGTAGCTGCGCAGCCGCAGGCCGTGCGCGTAGGTCTCGCCGGGCACCTGCTCCTGCACGGGCAGGATGGCCTCCAGCTTGCCGATGTCGACCAGCACGTTCTTCGGGTCGCGGCCCTGCTGGACCACGCCGGTGACGATGTCGCCCTCACGGCCCGCGTACTCGCCGAGCGTCGCGTCGTCCTCGGCGTCGCGCAGCCGCTGCAGGATGACCTGCTTGGCGGTGGTGGCGGCGATCCGGCCGAAGTCGGACGGGGTGTCGTCGAACTCCTGGGCCTCCTGGCCCTCCTCGAGTTCGTCCGCCTCCTCCTTCGCCCACACGGTCACGTGGCCGGTGTTCCGGTCGAGCCGCACGCGCGCGCGGCGGCGGCTTCCCTCGGTGCGGTGGTAGGCGATGAGGAGGGCCGACTCGATCGCCTCGACCAGCAGGTCGAAGGAGATCTCCTTCTCCCGCACCAGGCCCCGCAGGGCGCTCATGTCGATGTCCACGGCTACGCCTCCTCTTCTTCCGTCATGTTCTGCTCGTCATTGCTCTTGCGGTTGAACTCGACCTGGACCCGTGCCTTGTCGATGTCGGCGAAGGCGAGTCTGCGGGCGGTGGCCTTGCGGCCCTTCACGCCGGGGACCTCGAGGTCGAGTCCGTCCTCGTCCACGCCGAGGATGCGGGCGGTCAGTTCGCCGCCGTCGTGGAGCTGGAAGCGCACCAGCCGGTCGGTGGCCCGCACGTAGTGGCGGTGCTCGGTGAGGGAGCGCTCGGCGCCCGGGGTGCCCACCTCGAGGGTGTACTCGCCGTCGCCCATCGCGTCGGTCTCGTCCAGCTTCGCCGAGAGCGCGCGGCTCACATCGGCGATGCGGTCGAGGTCGGCGCCGGTGTCGGAGTCCACGACCACCCGCAGCACCTTCTTGCGCCCCACGGAGTCCACCGCGATCTCTTCCAGATCCAGACCCTGGGAGCCGACCAGCGGCTCCAGCAGCTCTCGCAGCCTCTCGCTGTGGGTGGTGCTCATCCGGGTGACTCCTCGGCCGCGTGTGCTGTTGTGGGACGGTGCGCGTGTCTGGTCAAAGGGTATCCGGTCGCGGGGGGTGTTGCCGTCCACCCGGGGGCTTCCCCGGGGCGGCCGGGTGCCGCCGAGTGGTGCCGGGGACGGGCCCGGGTACGGTGATCACGGGTTGCGCCGCGCCGCTTTCCCCGCTCTTCCGCGCTGCCCCGCGCCGCCGCCCGCCCGTTGCTTTGCGCCGCCTTCTCCACGAGCCCGCCGAGGACGTCTGCCGTGTCGTTGCCCGCATCACCGCGCCCGCCCCGTCGGCCGCGCAGAAGGAGCCTGCTCGCCTCGGCCGCCGGGACGGCCGGCGCCGCCCTGCTGGCCGGCTGCACCGGCGACGGGGACGGGGGCGGGAGCCAGGACGGGCCGTCGGCCGAGCAGCGGCTGCGCGCGCGTGCGGCACAGGACAGCCGGACGCTCGCCGGGCGGTACGCGGCGGTGCTGAGCGCGCATCCCGCGCTGGGGGCACGCCTCGATCCGCTGCGCGCGGAGGTCCTCCGGCACGCCCAGGCGTTCGGACCGGCCGCCCCCTCCCCCTCCCCCACCGGCACGGCGCGGGCCGCCGGGCCCGGGAAGAGCGCCGAAGCGGTGCCGCCGACCGAGCGCGAGGCCCTCGCCCTGCTCGCGGGCGCCGAGCGGGAGCTGGCCGACCGGCGGACGGCCGCGCTGCGGGAGGCGCCGGGCGAGCTGGCCCGGCTGCTGGCGTCCGTCGCGGCGGCCGGTGCGGCGCACGTGTACCTGCTGACGGAGGGTGGCCAGGGGTGAGCGACGCGGAGACGAAGAGGGAGCTGGGTGCTCTGCAGGCGGCGCTGGCGGCCGAGCACGCCGCGGTCTACGGCTACGGGGTGGTCGGCGGCCGGATCGGCGAGGCCCGGCGCACCGAGGCCCGCACGGCCTACGACGCGCACCGGGCGCGGCGCGACGCGCTGGCCCGCGAGGTGCGCGGCCTGGGCGGGCGGCCGGTCGCCTCGGCGGCCGGGTACGCGCTGCCCTTCGCGGTCCCGGACGCTGCCGCCGCGGTGCGCCTCGCGGCGGAGCTGGAGGACCGGGTGGCCGGGGTCTACTCCGATCTGGTGCGGGCGGCCGGCGGCGAGCGGCGGGCCCTGGCGGCGGGCGCGCTGCGGGAGGCGGCGGTCCGGGCAGTGCGGTGGCGGGGCGGCAGCGTAGCCTTCCCTGGTCTCGCCGAGCGGGCCGCCGACGCCCCGACGGCCTCGGCACCGGCTTCGGGGTCACCGACGGCGTAAGGCGTACGGCACGTCCGCACGGGAGAAGGGAACGGCTCGCGCATGGCTTTCGAACCGCCGGGGCGTCTGGTCAGGGCGCTCGGTGAGACGGCACCCGAGGGTGACGACTGGCTGGAGAAGCTGCCCGAGGCGGCGCGGCAGGCCGTGGAGCTGTGCGAGTCGACCGTCGAGCGGGTGCAGGTGCCGGGCGGACGCAGCAGCCTGGTCGTCCTGGTGCGCGGGGCGGACGGGGCGCCCGCGGTGCTGAAGCTGGCCCCGCGCCGGGCCCGGCCGGCCGCCGAGCGGGCGGCGCTGGCGCACTGGGGCGGGCGGGGAGCGGTGCAGCTGCTGGACGCGGACGCCGGTTCCGGTTCCGGTTCCGGTTCCGGTTCCGACGAGGGCGTACTGCTCCTGGAGCGGCTGCATCCGGACGTGTCGGTGCGGTCGCTGCCGGAGTCGAAGGCGCTGCTGGAGGCGGCGGGGACGCTGCGGCGGCTGTGGGTCGAGCCGCCCTCCGGGCACGGCTTCGAGACGGTGGCGGAGCGGACGGGGCGGCAGGCCGAGGCCATGCGGGCGACGGCCGGGGCCGGTTCGGACCTCGTACCGCTGGTGGAGGCGGCGCTGGCGGCCCGGGAGGAGCTGCTGGCCGATCCGCCGGAGCGGCGGCTGCTGCACGGGACGTTCCGGCAGAGCAAGGTGCTCGCCGGGGACCGGATGCCGTGGCTGGCCGTCGGCCCCGACCCGGTGGTCGGCGAGACCGCCTTCGACCTGGCCCGCCTTGTGCGGGACCGGGTGGAGGACCTCATCGCGCAGCCGTCCGGGCCGTCCACGACCCGGCGGCGGGTGAAGCGGCTCGCGGAGTCCCTGGAGGTGGACCAGGAGCGGCTGCGCGGCTGGACGCTGTTCCGGGCGGTGGAGTCGGGGGCGCGGGCGCGGCGGGTCGGGCGGGAGCGGGACGCGGAGCTGCTGCTGGAGTTCGCGGGGTGGCTGTAGCGCCGGTGCGTCAGGACATGGAGAGGCCCCGCCGGTGTCGGCGGGGCCTCTCTCGGTGTCGGGTCAGGCCGTCAGGCGGGCCAGGGCCTCCTCGACCGTCACTTCCTCGCGCTCGCCGGTGCGGCGGTCCTTCAGCTCGACCACGCCCTCGGCGGAGCGGCGGCCCGCGACCAGGATCTGCGGCACGCCGATCAGCTCGGCGTCGGTGAACTTCACGCCCGGGGAGACGCCGGCCCGGTCGTCCACCAGGACGCGGACGCCGGCCGCGGCCAGCTTCTCCGAGAGGTCGAGGGCCAGCTCGGTCTGGAGGGCCTTGCCGGCGGCGACCACGTGGACGTCGGCGGGGGCGACCTCCTTCGGCCACACCAGGCCCTTGTCGTCGGCGTGCTGCTCGGCGAGGGCGGCCACCGCGCGGGAGACGCCGATGCCGTAGGAGCCCATGGTGACGCGGGCCGGCTTGCCGTTCTGGCCGAGGACGTCCAGCTTGAGGGCGTCGGTGTACTTGCGGCCCAGCTGGAAGATGTGGCCGATCTCGATGGCGCGGTCCAGCTTGAGGCCGGTGCCGCACTTCGGGCAGGGGTCGCCCTCCTCGACGACGGCGACGTCGACGTACGCGTCCACCTCGAAGTCGCGGCCGGCGACCACGTTCTTCGCGTGCGTGTGCTCCTTGTTGGCGCCGGTGATCCACGCGGTGCCGGGGGCGACGCGGGGGTCGGCGATGTACGTCACCTTGTCCAGGCCCTGCGGGCCGACGTAGCCGCGGACCAGGTCGGGGCGGCCGGTGAAGTCCTCGGCGGTGACCAGCTCGACGGCGGCCGGGGCGAAGTGCGCCTCGACCTTGTCCATGTCGACCTCGCGGTCCCCGGGGACGCCGACCGCGACGATCTCGCCGTCCACCTTCACGAGGAGGTTCTTCAGGGTGGCCGAGGCCGGGACGCCCAGGGAGGCGGCCAGCGTCTCGATGGTCGGGGTGTCGGGGGTCGGGATCTCCTCGGCGGCGGGCGCGTCGGTGGCGTCGACCGGCTTCAGGGGGTACGTCGTCGCCTCGGTGTTGGCGGCGAAGTCGCAGTTCGGGCAGTCCGCGAAGGTGTCCTCGCCGGCGCCGGCCGGGGCGAGGAACTCCTCCGAGCGGGAGCCGCCCATCGCGCCGGCGGTGGCGGCGCAGATGCGGTAGTCGAGGCCGAGGCGCTCGAAGACGCGCTGGTAGGCGGCGCGGTGCAGGGCGTAGGACTCGGCGAGGCCCTCGTCGGCGACGTCGAAGGAGTACGAGTCCTTCATCAGGAACTCGCGGCCGCGCAGGATGCCGGCGCGGGGGCGGGCCTCGTCGCGGTACTTGTGCTGGATCTGGTAGAGGATGACCGGCAGGTCCTTGTAGGAGGACGCCTGGTCCTTCACCAGGAGGGTGAAGATCTCCTCGTGGGTCGGGCCGAGCAGGTAGTCGCCGCCCTTGCGGTCCTGGAGGCGGAACAGCTCCGGGCCGTACTCCTCCCAGCGGCCGGTCGCCTCGTACGGCTCGCGCGGCAGCAGGGCGGGGAGCAGGACCTCCTGGGCGCCGATGGCGTCCATCTCCTCGCGGACGATGCGCTCGATGTTGCCGAGGACCCTGCGGCCGAGCGGCAGCCAGCTCCACAGGCCGGCGGCGGTGCGGCGCACGTACCCGGCGCGGACCAGCAGCTTGTGGCTGAGGACCTCGGCGTCCGCCGGGTCGTCGCGCAGCGTCTTCGCCATCAACTGGGACATGCGCTGGACCGGTGCGTTGGCCATGGTTCTCGTGTCTCCTGCGGCGTGCTGCGTGAGGGTGATGGCTAGGAGGTTAGCCGGGGGGTCGGGCGCGGCGGAAATCCTTAAGGGGGAGGGGGGCGCCCATGACGGCGTAGGGGCGCGGGGCGCTCGGGAACAGCACGCGGCGGGCGAGGTCCTGGTAGCCGAGGGAGCGGTAGAGGGCGCGGGCGGGGCTCTCGATGTCGATCGCGGAGAGGATGGAGCGGGGCTCGGTGGCGGTCTCGGTGATCGTGGTGATCAGCGTGCGGCCGGCGCCCTGGTGCTGGTGGTCGGGGTGGACGTGCAGCTCCGTGATGACGAAGGAGTCGTCCAGCCAGGCGTCGTTGTCCTGGGCGCGGAGGTAGGGCTCTACGACGGTGGACCACCAGTGGGTGCGGTCGTTGGGCATGCCGTAGACGAAGCCGGCCAGTTCGCCGGTCGGCAGGGTGGCGCCGAGGGCGCGCGCGCCTGGGTGGGTCATGTGCCGGAGCACGATCTGGCGGCGTACGGCGACCTCGTCGGCCCCGAGCCCGAACGCGGCCGCCTGCACGGCCAGGGCCTCGTCCACGTGGGCGGAGAGGTCCAGGGGGCCGATCTCGAGATCCATGCGCTGGAGCCTAGTCGTTGTCGGTGCCGGGCGAGCGGGGGGTTGCGCGTACACCCCGGCCGCGGGTACGCCGTGGCCGCCGGCCGCCGCTGCGGGCAGTCGTGCCGCTGGGGCGGCACGGGTGGGCGCTGGGGGTCCCCCCTGCTCGAAGAGCTTGGGGGAGGCACCCCGCAGCGCCGGGCTGCGCCACGCCCCCCGAAGTGCCGGGTTGCGCAACGATGCCGGGTGCGGGTGCGTCGTGGCTGGTCGCGCAGTTCCCCGCGCCCCTAAGGGCATACAGTCACGTCGGCGTCAGAACAGGACGCTCATGAAGGTGCCCGTCTCCCGGAAGCCCACGCGGTGGTACGTGCGGCGGGCCAGGGTGTTGAAGTCGTTGACGTAGAGGCTGACGACGGGGGCGACGTCCGCGAGGGCGTAGCGGAGGACCGCTGCCATGCCGGGGGCGGCGAGACCGCGGCCCCGGTGTTCCGGCGCCACCCACACGCCCTGGACCTGGCACGCCCGGTCCGTCGCCGCCCCGATCTCCGCCTTGAAGATGACCTTGCCCTCGGGGTCGAAGCGGGCGAAGGAGCGCCCGGAGCCGACGAGTTCGGCCACCCGGGCCTGGTAGAGCAGGCCGCCGTCCCCGGCCAGCGGGGACACCCCCACCTCCTCCGTGAACATCGCCACGCACGCCGGCATCACCCGCTCCAGCTCGTCCTTGCGGACGCGCCGGACGTACGGGTCCGGCTCGACGTCGGCGGGCATCCGGTCGGTGACCATCAGCGGCTGCCGGCCGCGGACCTCGCGGGCCGGCCCCCAGCCGGGTTCGAGGAGCCGCCACAGCTGGGCCGTGGGGTCGGCCGGGCCGACGATGGAGGAGCAGCGCCGCCCCGCCCGCCGCGCGCGGTCCGCGAAGGCGCGCACGGCGCGCGGAGTGGCGCAGATCGGGACGAGGTTGGCACCGGCGTAGCAGAGCGACGTCAGCATGCCGTCCTCGTACCAGCCCCACATCTCGCCGCCGAGCCGCCACGGGTCGAGGCCGGCGATCTGCACCCGGGCCGTCACGAAGGCGTTGGCGACCGGCTCGCGGTCGAGGACGGCGAGCGCGGCGCCCACATCGCTCGGTTCGAGCACGCGGGAGGTGGTCTGCGTCAACACGTGCGGGGCCTCACCCTAAGATCTGCTGATCTCCGCACTGTACCTGCCAGAAACCTGGCCCGCCGCCCCCCGGGAAGGGGTCAGCCCGCGACCGCCACCGAGGGCTCGCCGGAGGCGACGCCGTCGGCCTCCATCTGCTCGGCGAGCTTCATGGCCTCGTCGATGAGGGTCTCGACGATCTTCGACTCCGGGACCGTCTTGATGACCTCGCCCTTGACGAAGATCTGGCCCTTGCCGTTGCCGGAGGCGACGCCGAGGTCGGCCTCGCGGGCCTCGCCGGGGCCGTTGACGACGCAGCCCATCACCGCGACCCGCAGCGGCACCTCCATGCCCGTCAGGCCCGCCGTGACCTCCTCGGCCAGCTTGTACACATCCACCTGGGCACGGCCGCAGGACGGGCAGGAGACGATCTCCAGACCCCGCTGGCGCAGGTTCAGCGACTCCAGGATCTGGATGCCGACCTTCACCTCCTCCACCGGCGGCGCCGACAGGGACACCCGGATCGTGTCGCCGATGCCCTGCGAGAGCAGCGCGCCGAAGGCGACGGCCGACTTGATCGTGCCCTGGAACGCCGGGCCCGCCTCCGTCACGCCGAGGTGGAGGGGGTAGTCGCACTGGGCGGCCAGCTGGCGGTAGGCCTCCACCATCACGACCGGGTCGTTGTGCTTCACCGAGATCTTGATGTCCCGGAAGTCGTGCTCCTCGAAGAGCGACGCCTCCCACAGCGCCGACTCCGCCAGGGCCTCGGGGGTGGCCTTGCCGTACTTCTGGAGCAGCCTGCGGTCCAGGGAGCCCGCGTTCACGCCGATCCGGATCGGCGTGCCGTGGTCCTTCGCCGCCTTCGCGATCTCCCTGACCTTGTCGTCGAACTGCTTGATGTTGCCCGGGTTCACCCGCACCGCCGCACAGCCCGCCTCGATCGCCGCGAACACGTACTTCGGCTGGAAGTGGATGTCCGCGATCACCGGGATCTGCGACTTCTTCGCGATCACCGCGAGGGCGTCCGCGTCGTCCTGCGTCGGGCACGCCACCCGCACGATCTGGCAGCCCGACGCCGTCAGCTCCGCGATCTGCTGGAGCGTCGCGCCGATGTCCGAGGTCCGCGTCGTCGTCATCGACTGCACCGACACCGGGGCGTCACCGCCCACCGCCACCGCCCCGACCTGGATCTGCCGGCTCTTCCGGCGCTCGGCGAGCCTGGTCGGAACGGACGGCATGCCGAGAGAAATCGCAGTCATCTGCTGTGCAACCCCAAGTCGTGGATCAGATCCGGCCCCGTTCAGCGGCGGGCTCCGGGGTTCGAGATTACGGCACGGACATGAACGCGGGACATCCGGCGTTCGGCGGTTCCCTCCTTCGGTCGCCGCCGACGCGTCCTCAGGTGATCTTCACCGGGTTCACCACGTCCGCCACCAGGACGAGCAGCGTGAAGCAGACGAAGACGCCCGCCACCACGTACGCCACCGGCATCAGCTTCGCCACGTCGAACGGGCCGGGGTCCGGGCGGCGCAGCACCCGGGCGAAGGCGCGGCGCAGCGACTCCCAGAGGGCGCCCGCGATGTGGCCGCCGTCCAGGGGCAGCAGCGGGAGCATGTTGAACAGGAACAGGGAGAGGTTGAAGCCGGCGATCAGCATGACGAACATGGCCAGCTGCTGGGTGGGCGGTATGTCCAGGGTGGTGATCTCGCCGCCGACCCGGGCGGCGCCGACCACGCCCATCGGGGAGTCGGGCTCGCGGGGGCCGTCGCCGAAGGCGGCGTCCCACAGGGCGGGGATCTTGCCGGGCAGGGCGGCGAGGGAGTCGACCGCGTCGCCGATGCGGTCGCCCATCCAGGTCACCGACTCGCCGAAGTCCTGCTTGACCACGCCGGTGGCGGCGCCGAAGCCGAGGAAGCCGGCGCTGACGTACTGGCCCTGGACGATCTGGCCGTGGGAGTCCTTCTTGGCGACCTGGTTGGTGGCGATCTTCGCATGCAGGGTGACCTGGCCGCCGTCGCGCTGGACGACGATCGGCACCTCGGCGCCGGGCTTGGCGCGGATCAGGTCGGAGAGGCGGTCCCAGTCGTCGGTGCGGACGCCGTCGAAGGAGAGGATCTTGTCGCCCGCCTTGAGGCCGGCCGCCGCGGCCGGGGAGGGGGCGTCGCCCTTGCGGCAGTCGTCGCGGTTCTCGCTCTGCGAGATGACGCACTTGGAGACCGAGCTGACGGTGGTGGTCTGCTGGGCGATGCCGAAGCCCATCAGGACGGTGAGGAAGAGCGCCACCGCCAGGATCAGGTTCATGAAGGGGCCGGCGAACATGACGATGACGCGCTTCCAGGGCTTGCGCGTGTAGAAGAGGCGCTTGTCGTCGCCGGGCTGGAGCTCCTCGAAGGCCGCCGAGCGGGCGTCCTCGATCATGCCGCGCCAGGGCGAGGTGGAGCGGGCCTCCAGGCGGCCGTCGGGGCCGGGCGGGAACATGCCGATCATGCGGATGTAGCCGCCGAACGGGATGGCCTTGACGCCGTACTCCGTCTCGCCCTTCTTGCGCGAGAAGATCGTCGGTCCGAAGCCGACCATGTACTGCGGCACGCGGATGCCGAAGAGTTTGGCCGTGGAGAGGTGGCCCAGCTCGTGCCAGGCGATGGAGATGAGCAGGCCGACCGCGAAGACGACTATGCCGAGGATGAACATCAGGGTCGTCATGCACGGGCCTCCGCCGTCTGTGCCGCCAGGTGCCGGGCCCGGGCGCGGGCCCAGGTCTCCGCTTCGAGGACGTCCGGGACGGTGAGGGAAGTTCCCGCCGTCGGCGTGCCGTGTTCCTCGACCACCCGACTGACGGTCTCCATGATGCCCAGGTACGGCAGCCGGCCGGCGCGGAACGCCTCGACGCACTCCTCGTTGGCGGCGTTGAACACCGCCGGGGCGGTGCCGCCGAGCTGCCCGACGTGCCGGGCGAGGGCGACGGCGGGGAACGCCTCGTTGTCCAGCGGGAAGAACTCCCAGGTGGAGGCGGTGCTCCAGTCGAAGGCGGGGGCGGCGTCCGGGACGCGCTCCGGCCAGCCGAGGCCGACGGCGATGGGACCGGCCATGTCGGGGGGCGTGCACTGGGCCAGGGTGGAGCCGTCGGTGAACTCGACCATCGAGTGGACGTACGACTGGGGGTGGACGACGACCTCGATGCGGTCGAAGGGGATGTCGTAGAGGAGGTGCGCCTCGATGACCTCCAGGCCCTTGTTGACGAGCGTCGCGGAGTTGATCGTGATCACCGGGCCCATCGCCCAGGTGGGGTGGGCGAGGGCGTCCTCGACGGTGACGCCGGCCAGCTGCTCGCGGGTGCGGCCGCGGAAGGGGCCGCCGGACGCGGTGACGACCAGCTTGCGCACGTCGGCGCGGGTGCCGGCTGCGAGGGCCTGGAAGAGGGCGGCGTGCTCGGAGTCGACCGGGATGATCTGCCCCGGCTTGGCGAGCGCCTTGACCAGCGGGCCGCCCACGATGAGCGATTCCTTGTTGGCGAGCGCGAGGGTGCGGCCCGCCTCCAGGGCGGCGAGGGTCGGGGCGAGGCCGATGGAGCCGGTGATGCCGTTGAGGACGGTGTGGCAGTCGGAGGCGGCGGCCTGGGAGGCCGCGTCGGGGCCGGCCAGGATCTCGGGCAGCTCCTCCCCCGCGCCGTACTGCCCGGCCAGCGCCTCGCGCAGCGCCGGGACGACGTCCTCGCGGGCGACGGCGACGGTGCGCACCCGCAGCCGGTACGCCTGCTCGGCGAGGAGGGCGACCCGGCCGCCGTTGGCGGACAGGGCGGTGACCCGGAAGCGGTCCGGGTGGCGCAGGACGAGGTCGATGGCCTGGGTGCCGACCGAGCCGGTGGAGCCGAGGATCACCACGTCCTTCGGACCGTCACCCGCGACCGGGTCGTGGACGAGGTGCGGGTCGGCGAGGGGTGCTGGGCTGTCGCTCATCCCCCCATTGTCGCCACAACCGCGGTCCGGCCGGACAGGGCGTCCCGTACCAGGGTGTCGCCGCACCTCCCGGGGTACGGCGGGAGGTGCGGCCGGGGTCATCGGACGGGCCGGCGGACGTTCTCCCGCTCGGACGGACCGGGTGTCGCGTCGGCGATCCAGGGGCCCTCGCCCGAGGGGTCGACGACGCCCTCCTCCAGCCAGGTGTAGACGCCGCCCAGGACGCCGTGGACGACCTTGCGGTCGAGGTCGTCGGTGTTGGTCCACAGGCGCGCGAACAGCTCGTCCACCCGGATGCGGGCCTGCCGGCAGAAGGCGTCGGCGAGCTGGTACGCCTCGCGGCCGTGGTCGCCGGCGCCGCGCAGGTGCTCGGCGCGGACGCAGGCGGCGCTCATCGCGAACAGCTCCGCGCCGATGTCCACGATCCGGCCGAGGAAGCCCTGCTTGGTCTCCATGCGGCCCTGCCAGCGGGACATGGCGTAGAAGGTGGAGCGGGCGAGCTTGCGGGCGGCGCGCTCGGCGTAGCGCAGGTGGCCGGAGAGGTCGGTGTGCCCGGCGGGGTGGAACTCGGCGAAGGAGCCGGGGAGTTGGCCGGGTCCCGCGACCAGCTTGGGCAGCCACTTGGCGTAGAAGACGCCCGCCTGGGCGCCCGCCTTCGCCTTGTCGGCCAGGGTCTTGTCGGGGTCGATGAGGTCGCCTGCGACGGAGAGGTGGGCGTCGACGGCCTCGCGTGCGATCAGCAGGTGCATGATCTCGGTGGAGCCCTCGAAGATGCGGTTGATGCGCAGGTCGCGCAGCATCTGCTCGGCCGGCACGGCGCGTTCGCCGCGGGCCGCGAGGGAGGCCGCCGTCTCGAAGCCGCGTCCGCCGCGGATCTGGACCAGTTCGTCGGCCATCAGGCAGGCCATCTCCGAGCCGTAGAGCTTGGCGAGGGCGGCCTCGATGCGGATGTCGTTGCGGTCCTCGTCGGCCAGCTGGGAGGAGAGGTCCACCACCGCCTCCAGGGCGAAGGTGGTGGCCGCGATGAAGGCGATCTTCGAGCCGACCGCCTCGTGCAGCGCGACCGGCTTGCCCCACTGCTCGCGGGCCGCCGACCACTCCCGGGCGATCTTCAGGCACCACTTGCCGGCGCCGACGCACATCGCGGGCAGCGAGAGGCGGCCGGTGTTGAGGGTGGTCAGGGCGATCTTGAGGCCGGCGCCCTCGGGGCCGATGCGGTTGGCGGCGGGTACGCGCACCCGGTGGAAGCGGGTGACGCCGTTCTCCAGGCCGCGCAGGCCCATGAAGGCGTTGCGGTGCTCCACCGTGACGCCCTCGGAGGCGGCCTCCACGACGAAGGCGGTGATGCCGCCCTTGTGGCCCTCCGACTTCGGCACCCGGGCCATCACCACCAGCAGGTCGGCGACGACGCCGTTGGTGGTCCACAGCTTCACGCCGTCCAGCACGTAGTCGTCGCCGTCCGGGACGGCGGTGGTGGCGAGGCGGGCCGGGTCGGAGCCGACGTCCGGCTCGGTGAGCAGGAAGGCGGAGATGTCGGTGCGGGCGCAGCGCGGCAGGAAGGTGTCCTTCTGCTCCTGGGTGCCGAACATCTTCAGCGGCTGCGGTACGCCGATCGACTGGTGCGCGGAGAGCAGCGCGCCGATCGCGGGGCTGGCGGAGCCGACCAGGGCGAGGGCCTTGTTGTAGTAGACCTGGGTGAGGCCGAGACCGCCGTACTTCGTCTCGATCTTCATCCCGAAGGCGCCCAGCTCCTTCAGGCCGGTGACCACGTCGTCGGGGATCTGCGCGTCCCGCTCGATCACCGCCGCGTCGATCTTCGTCTCGCAGAAGTCGCGCAGCTTGGTGAGGAACTCCTCGCCGCGCCGGGCGTCATCGGCGGCGGGCAGCGGGTGGGGGTGGACCAGGTCGAGGCGGAGCCGGCCGAGGAACAGTTCCTTGGCGAAGCTGGGCTTGCGCCAGTCCTGCTCCCGGGCGGCCTCCGCGACCTGCCGGGCCTCGCGTTCGGTGACGGTGGACCGGGCGGAGGGTGTGGAGGACGGTGTGGTTGGTGCGGACATGGGGCACCTCGCCGAGCGATCGGGGTCACGGTTGCGTGCAAGGGCTACGTGTTACCTGTAGGTGCTACTCGATCGTATGTACCCGATCCGCGACCGCCCCGCCACCCGTCGTACCCGCCGCTGCGGGGAAACGCACCGGCGGCCTGAGCCCCCGCACAGTGGGCTCAGGCCGCCGGATCCTTCGGTGCGGTCAGAGGGCGAGGCCCGTCAGGACCAGCACCCGCTCGTAGGTGTAGTCGTCCATGGCGAACCGGACGCCCTCGCGGCCGACGCCGGACTGCTTGGCGCCGCCGTACGGCATCTGGTCGGCGCGGTAGGAGGGCACGTCGCCGACGATCACGCCGCCGACCTCCAGGGCGCGGTGGGCGCGGAATGCGGCCTGCACGTCGTGGGTGAACACGCCCGCCTGGAGGCCGTACTTGGAGGCGTTGACGGCGGCGAACGCCTCGTCCTCGCCGGTCACCTTCTGCACGCTGAGGACGGGTCCGAAGACCTCCTCGCAGGCCAGGGTGGTGTCGGCCGGCAGGTCGGTGAGGACGGTCGGCGCGTAGGAGGCGCCGTCGCGCTCGCCGCCGGTGAGCAGGGTGGCGCCCGCCTCGACGGCCTCCTTGACCCAGCGCTCGACGCGCTCGGCGGCGGCCTCGCTGACCAGCGGTCCCACGTCGGTCTTGTCGTCGTTCGGGTCGCCGGTGACCTGGGCCTCGACGGCGGCGACGACGCGCGGCAGCAGCCGGTCGTAGACGGCGGCGTCGGCGATCACGCGCTGGACGGAGATGCAGGACTGGCCGCCCTGGTAGTTGGAGAAGGTGGCGATGCGGGTCGCCGCCCAGTCCAGGTCGGCGTCGCTCGCCCAGTCGCCGAGGACGACGGCCGCGCCGTTGCCGCCCAGCTCCAGGGTGCAGTGCTTGCGCGGCACCGAGTCCATGATCGCGTAGCCGACGGTCTCGGAGCCGGTGAAGGAGATGACCGGCAGCCGCTCGTCCTGGACCAGGGCCGGCATGCGGTCGTTGGGCACCGGCAGCACGCTCCAGGACCCGGCGGGCAGCTCGGTCTCGGCGAGCAGCTCGCCCAGGATCAGCCCGGACAGCGGGGTGGCGGGGGCCGGCTTGAGGATGATCGGGGCGCCGGCGGCGATGGCCGGGGCGATCTTGTGCGCGCACAGGTTCAGCGGGAAGTTGAACGGCGCGATCCCGAGGACGACGCCCTTGGGGAAGCGGCGGGTCAGCGCGAGCCGGCCCTGGCCGCCGGCGTCGGTGTCCAGGCGCTGGGCCTCGCCGCCGTTGAAGCGCCTGGCCTCCTCGGCCGCGAAGCGGAAGACGGAGACGGCGCGGCCGACCTCGCCGCGCGCCCACTTGATCGGCTTGCCGTTCTCGGCGGAGATCAGCCGGGCGATCTCCTCGGTCCGCTCCACCAGGCGCTTGCCGACGTGGTCGAGGGCGGCGGCCCGTACGTGGGCGGGGGTGGCGGCGAACTCGTCGCGCACCGCGTACGCGGCGGCCACGGCCTCCTCGGTCTGGGCGTCGGTGGGCAGGCTCACCGTGCCGACCACGCGGCCGTCCCAGGGCGAGGTGACGTCGAAGCCGGCCTCGCCGGTGGCCTGGCGGCCGGCGAGCCAGAAGGCGTGGGTGGAAGTCATTGCGAGGTCCCGGCCCTTCCGCGTTGGGGGTGTCTGGAGGCGTGCTGGGACCACCGTAGGGGCCGGGCGGCGAGGGGTCGTTTGTCCGAGCCGTACGGAACGGCGGGCGGAGTGTGCCGGAATGGCATACGCCGGTTCAGCTGTCCGGAGCCGTCGCCTTCAGGGCCAGCCACAGCTCCATGCGGACGTCCGCGTCGTCCAGGGAGCGGCCGAGGATCTCCTCGACCCGGCGCATCCGGTAGCGCAGGGTGTGGCGGTGGACGCCGAGGTCGGCCGCCGCGGCGTCCCACTGGCCGTGCCGGGAGAGCCAGGCCCGCAGGGAGGCGACCAGGTCGCCGCGGCCGGTGGCGTCGTGCTCGCGCAGCGCCCGCAGCAGGCCGTCGGCGAAGGCGCGCACGGCGTCGTCGGCGAGCAGCGGCAGCACCGAGCCGGCCGCCAGCTGCTCGTGCTCCACGCAGACCCGGCCGCGCCGCCGGGCCACCGAGAGGGCCTGTTCGGCCTGCTTGTACGCGGCGGACGCGGCGATCGGCCCGGACGGCGCCGACAGCCCGACGGTCAGCCCCTCGCCGTCCCCGCCGCCGGTGTCGGCCGGGCCGCCCTCCAGCGCCGCCGCGTGCGCCAGGCAGGCGGCGACAGCCGCGCCGCCGTCGGTGGCCAGGACGACCAGGCGGTCGCCGTCGGGGACGGCCAGGACCGCCTCGCCGGCCCGGGCGGCCGCCGCCTCGACGACCTCGCCCAGGGTGCCGAGCGGGCCGGCGCCGCGCCCGGCCGGCGCCTCGGCGACGATCATCCGGAACGGGGCGTCGAGGAGCCCCCCGTACAGGTCACCGGCGACCGCGCGGGCGTGGTCGGGCTCGCCGGCCAGGAGCATGCGCAGGACGGCCGCGCCGAGGCGCTGCTCGGCGGCGTGCAGGGAGCGGGAGCGCTCGGTGGTGAGGGTGAGCAGGGCGACCGCCGAGTGGACCGCGTACCGCTCGGCGGTGCCGGGCGCCCCCGCGGTGCCGACGGCGAGCGCGGCGCGGGGGCGGCGGGTGGTGCCGATGGAGTGCAGCTCGACCCGGTCGGTGTCCCGGCCGCCGCCCTCGGGCTGCGCCGGCCCGCCGACCACGGCGGACGCCGGTGCGGGGCGTTCGCGCAGCCGCTCCACGTCGGCGGTCAGTCGGGCGGCCCGGCGCCCTGCCCACTCCGGCGCGGCGGCGACGACCGCGCCCGAGGCGTCGTAGAGCGCCGCCCACCCGTCGACCTGCGCGGCCAGCGCGGCCAGCACGCCCTCGGGGCCGTGGCTCAGCGCCTGCCGGGTCAGCTCGCGCTGGGCGGCGAACCCGGCGGTGACCGCCCGGTACTGGTCGGCGGCGATGGCTGCGGAGACGGCCTTGCTGATGGCGAGGAAGGGGGTGCGGCGCGGCACCTCCAGGAGCGGCAGCCCCTCGGCGCGGGCGGCGTCGACCAGGGCGTCGGGCACGGCCTCGTAGTTGACGCCGACCGCGAAGCCGAGCCCGACCACCCCGGCGCCGGCCAGCCGCTTGACGTACCGGTGCATCGCCTCGGGGTCCTCGGCGTCCAGCTTGAGGGCGGTGACCAGCAGCAGCTCCCCGCCCTCCATGTAGGGCACGGGGTCGGCCAGCTCGCTGACGTGCGCCCAGCGGACGGGCACGTCGAGGCGGTCCTCGCCCGCGCGCACGGTCAGCTTGAGCGCGGAGTGGTGGACGAGCGAGGCGAGCGTGGGTGGCATGGGCCCTTCAGAGCGGGGTTCGAGGCTGCTGCTTGTTACCCGCAGCTTGCGGTGATCTTTTGGCCGCCGCGTATGAACGGCCTGCCTCGATTCTGCCTCACCGTACGGTCCCCCGCCCCCGGCCCGGCTCAGCCCCGCAGGTCCACCAGGAGCGGCGGCGCGTGCTCCCCCGAGACCGAGGTCAGCGAGAGCACCGCGTGCCCGGCCGGCATCGCGTGCGCCAGCTCGGAGGCCGACCAGCGCTCCCGCTCGACCTGCCGGACGGTGACCGCCCGCGCGGTGGGCGCCTTGCCGGTGATCACCCGGCGCAGCATGTGCACGGCCTTGCCGGCCGGGGTCTCGGCGATGATCTGCCGGTCGGTGACGTCGCGGGCCTCGGTCCACTCCTTGCCCCACACCTCGGCGAAGTCCTGCCCGTCCCAGGGGGTCAGCCCGGCCAGCGCCATCCGGCAGCCGACGGCGCCGAGCAGCGGGCCGCGCAGGGGACGCGGCGCGTCGTCCAGGGTGCGCAGGGTGAGCACCGCGCCGGCGCCCGAGGAGCGCAGCCGCTGGATCGAGCGGACCGCCTCGGGGGTGACGACGCCGCTCGCGTCGTCGAGCACCAGGCAGGCGAAGAGCGACCGGTCCTCGCGCACCGCGACGCTGGCCGTGAACTGGGCGAGCACCAGGCGGGCCAGGATCCGCGAGGCGTCCGCGTGGCCGCGCTCGGGCAGGTCGATACGGACCCGCACCGGGTGGTCGAGGGCCTTGAGGGAGAAGGGCCGGGACTGCCCGGAGGTGTCGAAGAAGGCGGCGAAGGCGGGCCGGTCGAGCAGCGCCACCCGGTCGGCCAGCACCCCGGCGACGTCCCCGGGATGGCCGAGCTGCCGCTCGCGGGCGTCCAGTTCGCGCAGCAGGGAGGCGTGCCCGGCCGCCTCCAGGCCCCGGCGCAGCTCGGCCAGCGGCCCGGGCGCCCCGTCGAGCAGCTGCCGCAGCTCGGGTACGCCGGGGAAGCGGCCGTGCACCGCGCGGTACGGGCCGAGCAGCTGGGCGAGGACGGTGGTGGAGCGCCGGCTGTCGCTGCCCGGGTGCGGGTCGGCGAGGTCGCCGGCCAGGGCCTCGGCGAGGACGGCGGCGGCCTCGTCGGGGTCGGTGGTGCCGCCGTACAGGTCGAGGTCGTAGACGGAGTCGGGGTGGCCGATGCGGACGACGACGTCGTACGCCTCGGCGGGGCCGATGCCGGCGCCCGCCGCGCCGACCACCACGACGGCGGCGCGGCCGGCCAGCGCCTGGAGGCACAGGGCCTCGGTGAGCGGGCGGACCAGGCCGCCGGTCTTGCCGGAGCCGGCCGGGCCGACGGCGAGCAGCGAGGTGCCGAGCAGGTCGGGGCCGAGGGCGAGGCCGGTGCCGCGGTAGACGTAGGGGTTGCGGACGTCGTCGGCGGTGGTGCCGAGCCGCACCTGGTGGGTGAGCAGGTCGTGCCGGGCCTGCCGGGCGGGCAGGTCGCGGGTGCCGGAGGGGTGCGGACAGGCGGCGGCGCCGGCGTCCATGACGGCGCCGGTGAAGGTGGCGAGGCTGTGCCGGCCGTTGCGGACGCCCTGCCAGGCGCGGGCGATGCGGGCGTGGTCGACGTCCCGCATCATGCCGGTGCGCGCGTCGGCGGCGAGCCGGTCGGCGGCCTCGGCGGCACCGGCGGCGCGCAGGGCGGGCCAGGCGGCGGGGTCCTCCTCGGGGGCCGGGGGACGCACCGCCGGGGCGCTCTGCGGGCGCCAGGCGGGCGGGCCGTAGCGGCGCCAGATCTCACCCCAGCGGCCGAGGCGGCCGACGGCGACCATGATGACGGCGGCGGTCAGCGCGTAGTAGGCGTAGACGACCACGACCGCGCCGATGCTGTGCGGCTGGACCCAGGAGTCGGGGATCATCGCGTAGAGCGGGAGCAGCCACCAGCCGCCGAGGTAGCCGTTCCACAGCAGCGACCAGATCAGCCAGCCGATGAGGAAGGCGATCAGCGCCCCGCTCAGCAGCTGGCGGCCGGGGATCCGCTCGGGCTCCTCCGCCGGGCGCGGCCGATGCCCGAAGCGCCACACGCCGGGCAGCGCCTCGGGGCGCGGGGTGCGCAGCCAGGCCAGGAAGTCCGCGCCGTCCGGGAGGGGCGGGACGCCGGGCGCCCGGGCCGGGCGCGGGGGCGTCGAGGGGATCGCCGGAGGTCCCGCCGGGCGGGGTACGGGATGCGCGTGCGTGCCCCGCGCGTCGAGGTGCCCGTCACCGCGGTTCCCGTCGCTGTCCATCGCGTGTGCCCCCTGAGCAGCCGCTCCGTCCGCCATCAGCGAGCCAATCTAACGCCCCGTCGGGGGGAGTCCACCGCTTACGCGGCCGGGCCCGCGCGGACGTGTCCGTAATGCCCCGACCGCCGGCACCTGTCCACCACGGACAATGGGCGGCGCGGACAACGCCCACATGGAGCATGCCCACCCCGCGCGGGCGGTCCTAGCCTGCGAGAAAAGAACGCACAGAACGCACATGTCCGCATGACCCTCCAGGAGCCCCCCATGAGCGCACTTCCGCAGGAGCGCCGCGTCGTCACCGCCATCCCCGGACCCAAGTCGCAGGAGCTGCAGGCCCGCCGGACCGCCGTGGTCGCGCAGGGCGTGGGCTCCGTCCTGCCCGTCTTCACCACGCGCGCGGGCGGCGGCATCATCGAGGACGTCGACGGCAACCGCCTGATCGACTTCGGCTCCGGCATCGCCGTGACCTCCGTCGGCGCCTCCGCCGAGGCGGTCGTACGCCGGGCCTCCGCGCAGCTCGCCGACTTCACCCACACCTGTTTCATGGTCACGCCCTACGAGGGGTACGTGGCCGTCGCCGAGGCGCTCGCCGAGCTGACGCCGGGCGACCACGCCAAGAAGTCGGCGCTGTTCAACAGCGGTGCGGAGGCCGTCGAGAACGCCGTCAAGATCGCCCGCGCGTACACCAAGCGGCAGGCGGTCGTCGTCTTCGACCACGGCTACCACGGCCGGACCAACCTGACGATGGCGCTGACCGCGAAGAACATGCCGTACAAGCACGGCTTCGGTCCGTTCGCGCCCGAGGTCTACCGGGTGCCGGTGGCCTACGGCTACCGCTGGCCGACCGGTCCGGAGAACGCCGGCCCGGAGGCCGCCGCCCAGGCGATCGACCAGATCAGCAAGCAGGTCGGCGCGGAGAACGTGGCCGCGATCATCATCGAGCCGGTGCTCGGCGAGGGCGGCTTCATCGAGCCGGCCAAGGGCTTCCTGCCCGCGATCAGCAAGTTCGCCGAGGACAACGGCATCGTCTTCGTCGCCGACGAGATCCAGTCCGGCTTCTGCCGCACCGGCCAGTGGTTCGCCTGCGAGGACGAGGGCATCGTCCCGGACCTGATCACCACCGCCAAGGGCATCGCCGGCGGTCTGCCGCTGGCCGCCGTGACCGGCCGCGCCGAGATCATGGACGCCGCGCACTCCGGCGGCCTGGGCGGCACCTACGGCGGCAACCCGGTGGCCTGCGCGGGCGCGCTCGGCGCCATCGAGACGATGCGGGAGCTGGACCTCAACGGCAGGGCCAAGCGCATCGAGGAGGTCATGAAGGGCCGGCTCGCGGCGATGGCCGAGAAGTTCGACATCATCGGCGACGTCCGGGGTCGCGGCGCGATGATCGCCGTGGAGCTGGTCAAGGACCGCGCCACCAAGGAGCCCCACCCCGAGGCGACGGCCGCGTTGGCCAAGGCGTGCCACGCGGAGGGGCTGCTGGTGCTGACCTGCGGCACCTACGGCAACGTGCTGCGCTTCCTGCCGCCGCTGGTGATCGGCGAGGACCTGCTGAACGAGGGCCTCGACATCATCGAGCAGGGGTTCGCGCGGGTCTGACGTGTGAAGAAGGTGTGCGGGGTGGATGGCAGGACGCCGGTGGCCCTGTCCTCCGCCCCTCCCCTGCCGTAGCTTCTACGCAGCAGAGCCGAGGCTTCCCCGGCTTCGACCTGGTCGTGCTTCGCGCACACACTGACCGGACGGTCGTACGCCCCACACCCCCCGGGGTGCGCGGCTTCCGGTCGCGCTTCACCGAAGGGCCGACGCACTCCCCCCCTTGCGTCGGCCCTTCGGTGTGTTTGCGAAGCTGTGCGTCATGCCGCTGCTGCTCGGTCCCGTCCTCCTCCTCGCGCTCTTCGCGCTGATCACCTGGCAGGTCGTGGCCGGGGGGCCGCTGGTCGGGGCGGACGAACGGGTGAGCCGGGCGCTGGTCCATCCCGACCGGTTCTCGGAGCTGCTGTCCGACCTGGGCAACGCGGGGGTGGCGGTGCCGGTGCTGGTCCTTGTGCTGGCATACGTGGCCTGGCGGGGGCGGGGGTGGCGGGCGCCGCTGGTGGGTGCGCTGGCGATGGCGCTGGTGCCGGTCGTGGTCGTGCCGCTGAAGTCCTGGACGGAGCGCCCCGGCACGCCGGCGGTGCCGCCGGGCACGGGGTACTTCCCGTCGGGGCACACGGCCACGGCGCTGGTGGCCTACGGGGTGGCGGCGCTGCTGCTGCTCCCCCTGCTGCGTCGGCCGGCCGCCCGCCGGTGCGTAGTGACCGTCGCCGGCCTACTGATCCTCGCCGTCTCCTACGGGCTGGTCCGGCGCGGCTACCACTGGCCCCTGGACGTGCTGGCCAGCTGGTGCCTGGGCGCCCTCCTACTCCTCGGCGTCCAATGGGTGACCCGGCGTCATGGTCACCGACGTTGACGCAGCCCGGCGCAGCGGGGTGCCGCCGCGCCCACCCGTGCCGCCCCAGCGGCACGACTGCCCGCAGCTCGGGCGGGCGGGACTGCATGCCCTAGGGGCGCGGGGAACTGCGCGACCAGCCACGATGCACCCGCACCCGGGGACGGCGCTCAGCCATTCCACCCCTCCCCCGCCAAGCCGGCCGCAGCCTCGTGCATAGACAGCTCCAGCAGCGACGGGTCGGTCAACGTACCCGTGCCGTCCGGCGGGATCAGCCAGCGGATGCCGGACGGGGACGGTCGGCCCGGGTACGGGACCACGATCCACGTGCCCTCACCCGCCGTGCGGATACCCGTACCGAGCCAGCGGCCGGCCGTACCCGGCGGAACGAAGAACCCCGTGCGGGCGTCCCCGAAGTCGACCAGCACCGGCCCCGGCTGGTCCAGGACGCGGGAGAGCACGTCGAGGGTCGGATAGCCGAGCCGGCTCGGCAGGATCAGCACGTCCCAGGCCCGCCCCGCGGGCAGCAGCGCCACCCCGTGCGGATCGCGCTCCCACGCGCGCACGCACGCCCCGGGATCCGGTGCGACGGATGCCAGCCAGCGGACCGCCGTCTGCGCACCAGGCATGAAGAGACCTCCCTCTCGGTCGTGGACGCGGGGTGCGTCACGAGGGAGAGGGAGGTCACCCGGGCAGCATTACGCGGGTATCGACGCCTTCTTCACTAGCTGTCGAAGCCCAGCCCGACCCGGTCCATCGCCCGCAGCCACAGATTGCGCCGCCCGCCCCGCTCGTCCGCCCGGGCCAGCGACCATTTGGTGAGGGCGATCCCCGTCCAGGCGAACGGCTCGGGCGGGAACGGCAGCGGCTTCTTGCGCACCATCTCCAGCTCGGTCCGCTCCGTGCGCTCGCCGGAGAGCAGGTCCAGCATCACCTCGGCGCCGAACCGCGTCGCCCCCACGCCGAGGCCCGTGTACCCGGCGGCGTAGGAGACCCGCCCCTGGTGGGCCGTGCCGAAGAAGGCCGAGAAGCGGGAGCACGTGTCGATCGCGCCGCCCCACGCGTGGGAGAAGCGCAGGCCCTCCAGCTGCGGGAAGCAGGTGAAGAAGTGCCCGGCGAGCTTGGCGTAGGTCTCCGGCCGGTCGTCGTACTCGGCGCGCACCCGCCCGCCGTAGGGGTAGATCGCGTCGTAGCCGCCCCACAGGATCCGGTTGTCGGCGGACAGCCGGAAGTAGTGGAACTGGTTGGCCGAGTCGCCGAGCCCCTGCCGGTTCTGCCAGCCGATGGACGCCAGCTGCGCGGGACTGAGCGGCTCGGTCATCAGGGCGTAGTCGTACACCGGCACGGTGTAGGACCGGACCCGCTTGACCAGGTTGGGGAAGATGTTCGTGCCCAGGGCGACATGCCGCGCGCGAACCCGCCCGTACGGCGTGCGCACGGCCATGCCCGGCCCGCTGCGGACCAGGTCGACCGCCGGGGTGTGCTCGTACACCCGCACGCCCAGCGCGAGGCAGGCCCGCTTCAGGCCCCAGGCCAGCTTGGCCGGGTTGACCATGGCCACGCCCCGGCGGTCCCACAGGCCCGCCCGGAAGGTCGGTGAGTCGACCTGCGCGCGCACCGCGTCGCCGTCGAGCAGCTCGACGCCGTCGGCCAGGCCCCGGCGCTCCAGCTCCGCGTACCACTCGGCCAGCTCCTCGGCCTGGTACGGCTCGGTCGCCACGTCGATCTCGCCGGTGCGCTCGAACTCGCAGTCCAGGCCGTGCCGCTCGACGGCGGCCTCGATGGCGTCGAGGTTGCGCGCGCCCAGCTCCTCCAGCTTGGCGATCTCGTCCGGCCAGCGGGTCAGGCCGTTGGAGAGGCCGTGGGTGAGGGAGGCGGCGCAGAAGCCGCCGTTGCGGCCCGAGGCGGCCCAGCCGACCTCGCGGCCCTCCAGGAGGACGACGTCCCGCCCGGGGTCGCGCTCCTTGGCGATCAGCGCGGTCCACAGACCGCTGTAGCCGCCGCCGACGACCAGCAGGTCGCAGCTCTCGTCGCCGGTGAGGGCGGGCTCGGGGCGGGGGCGCTGGGGGTCGTCGAGCCAGTACGGGACGGGCTGGGCGTCGGAGAGGGATGTCGTCCAGTCGGCGACGCGGCTCATGGCGCTAGCGGCCATGATTTCAACTCCTTACGGGGCGTGAATTCACGCCTTGGTGCGGTTCCGGCGATTGCCGAGGGCCATGGAGGCCAGTACGAACAATACGGCGATGAGGAACATGGCCGTACCGATGACATTGATCTGAACGGGCGTTCCGCGCTGTGCCGAGCCCCAGACGAACATGGGGAAGGTCACGGTGGAGCCCGCGTTGAAATTGGTGATGATGAAATCGTCGAAGGAGAGCGCGAAGGCGAGCAGCGCGCCCGCGGCGATTCCGGGTGCCGCGATGGGCAGGGTGACCCGGTAGAAGGTCTGGAAGGGGCCGGCGTAGAGGTCCTGCGCGGCCTGCTCCAGTCTCGGGTCCATCGACATGACGCGCGCCTTGACGGCGGTCACGACGAAGCTCAGGCAGAACATGATGTGGGCGATGAGGATGGTCCAGAAGCCCAGCTGGGCGCCCATGTTCAGGAACAGGGTGAGCAGCGAGGCGGCCATCACCACCTCGGGCATCGCCATCGGCAGGAAGATCAGCGAGTTGACCGCGCCCCGGGCCCGGAAGCGGTAGCGGACCAGCGCGAAGGCGATCAGGGTGCCGAGGACGGTGGCGCCGAGGGTGGCCAGGACGGCGATCTGGAGGCTCAGCGAGAGCGAGCCGCACAGTCCCGCGACCCCGCAGGGGTCTTTCCAGGCGTCCGCCGAGAAGTGCTGCCACTCGTAATTGAAGCGGCCTTTCGGCTTGTTGAAGGAGAAGACCGTGACGATCACATTGGGCAGCAGCAGATAGGCCAGCGTGAGCAGGCCCGCAAGGACGACCAGATTGCGCTTGAACCAGGTGACGAAGGCCATCAGACCAGATCCTCCGTGCCGGACTTGCGGATGTAGACGGTGACCATGGCGAGAATGGCGGCCATCAGGATGAAGGAGAGCGCGGCGGCCGTCGGATAGTCCAGGACGCGCAGGAACTGCGACTGGATGACGTTGCCGATCATTCCGGTGTCGGCCGAGCCGAGCAGCGAGGCGTTGACGTAGTCGCCGGTGGCCGGGATGAAGGTCAGCAGGGTGCCGGAGACCACGCCGGGCATCGACAGCGGGAAGGTCACCTTGCGGAAGGTGGTCACGGGCCGGGCGTACAGGTCGCCGGCCGCCTCGTGCAGCCGCCCGTCGATCCGCTCCAGGGAGGTGTAGAGCGGCAGGATCATGAAGGGCAGGAAGTTGTAGGTCAGCCCGCACACCACCGCGAGCGGCGTGGCGAGGACGCGGTCGCCCGAGGTCCAGCCGAGCCAGCTCGTGACGTCCAGGACGTGCAGCGTGTTCAGGGCACCGACGACCGGGCCGCCGTCGGCCAGGATCGTCTTCCAGGCCAGGGTGCGGATCAGGAAGCTGGTGAAGAAGGGCGCGATCACCAGGATCATGATCAGGTTGCGCCAGCGGCCCGCCCGGAAGGCGATGAGGTAGGCGAGCGGGTAGCCGAGGACCAGGCAGAGCACGGTCGCCGCCGCCGCGTAGGCCACCGAGCGCAGGAACTGCGGCCAGTACGCGTCCAGCGCGTCCCAGTAGGTGGCGAGGTGCCAGGTGACCTTGTAGCCCTCCTCCAGGGAGCCCGTCTGCACGGAGGTGGAGGCCTGGTAGATCATCGGCAGCGCGAAGAAGACGACCAGCCAGAGGATGCCGGGCAGCAGCAGCCAGTACGGCGTGAACCGGCCCCGTTTGCGGCGCGGCTTCTGCTCGGGCGCGGCCGGGGAGAGCGGCGGCGGCGCCTCGGTGAGCGTGGCCATCAGGCGGCCTCGCCCTCGGCCAGGCCGGCGTCGATGGCCTGATCGGCGTCGAGCCCGAAGGTGTGCGCCGGGTTCCAGTGCAGGACGACCTCGGCGCCGGGCACCAGGCGGGAGTCCCGGTCGATGTTCTGGGCGTAGACCTCGAACTCGGGGCAGGCCGGGCAGTCCACGACGTACTGCGTGGAGACGCCGATGAAACTGGTGTGCGCGATGCGGCCGGTGACGCGGTTGCGGCCGTCCGGAATGGAGCCGGCGTCGTCGGCGTGGGTGAGGCCGATCTTCTCGGGGCGCACGCCGACCAGGACCTTGCCGCCGGCGGGGGTCGGCGCCGAACATCGGGTGCCGGGCAGCAGCAGCTTCTCACCGGCCGCCTTCACCACCACGTCGTCGCCGTCCACCGCGGCGACCTCGGCCTCGATCAGGTTGGAGCTGCCGAGGAAGTTGGCGACGAAGGTGGTGCGCGGGTTCTCGTACAGGTCGGCGGGGGCGCCGAGCTGCTCCACGCGGCCCGCGTTCATCACGGCGACCTGGTCGGCCATGGTCATGGCCTCCTCCTGGTCGTGCGTGACGTGCACGAAGGTGATGCCGACCTCGGTCTGGATGCGCTTGAGCTCCAGCTGCATCTGGCGGCGCAGCTTGAGGTCGAGGGCGCCGAGCGGCTCGTCCAGGAGCAGCACCTTGGGGTGGTTGATCAGCGCGCGGGCCACGGCGACGCGCTGCTGCTGGCCGCCGGAGAGCTGGTGCGGCTTCTTGCGGGCCTGCTCGCCGAGCTGGACCAGGTCGAGCATCTCGCCGACCTGCTTCTTCACGCTCTTGACGCCGCGCCGGCGCAGACCGAAGGCGACGTTCTCGAAGATGTCCAGATGCGGGAAGAGGGCGTAGGACTGGAACACCGTGTTGACCGGCCGCTTGTAGGGCGGCAGCGCGGTGACGTCCTGGTCGCCGAGGTGGACGGTGCCGCCGGTGGGCTCCTCCAGGCCGGCGATCATACGCAGGGTGGTGGTCTTGCCGCAGCCGGAGGCGCCGAGCAGGGCGAAGAAGGAGCCCTGCGGCACGGTCAGGTCGAGCGGGTGCACGGCGGTGAAGGAGCCGTAGGTCTTGGCTATGCCGGACAGGCGGACGTCGCCGCTGTGGTCCGTCGCCGCTGTCGTCGTGGTCTTCATCGTCGTCACGCCCCAGTGAGCTTTGCGAACTTGGCTTCGTAGGCCGTCTCTTCCTTCGCGCTGAGCGAGCGGAAGGGATGGGACTTGGCCTGCATGGCCTTGTCGGGAAGGATCAGCGGATTGTCCGCCGCGTCCGGGTCGATCTTCGCCAGCTCCGCCTTGACGCCGTCGACGGGACAGACGTAGTTGATGTAGGCGGCCAGCTGCGCGGCCGGGCCCGGCTCGTAGTAGTAGTCGATGAGGCGTTCGGCGTTGGTCTTGTGCCGGGCCTTGTTGGGGACGACCAGGTTGTCGCTGGACGTGATGTAGCCGCCGTCGGGGACGACGAAGTCCACGTCGGGGCTGTCCGCCTTGAGCTGGACGACGTCCCCGGCCCAGGCCAGGCAGGCGGCGAAGTCGCCCTTGGTGAGGTCGGAGGTGTAGTCGTTGCCGGTGAAGCGGCGGATCTGGCCCCGGTCGACGCCCTTCTGGAGGCGGGCGATCGCGGCGTCGAAGTCGTCGTCCGTGAAGCGGCCGGGATCCTTGCCCATGTCGATGAGCGTCATGCCGACGGAGTCGCGCATCTCGGTGAGGAAGCCGACCCGGCCCTTGAGCTTGGGGTTGTCGAGCAGGTCGGAGACCGACTTGACCTCGACGCCGTCCAGCGCCTTCTTGTTGTAGGCGATGACCGTGGAGATGCCGGTCCAGGGGTAGGAGTAGGCGCGCCCGGGGTCCCAGTCCGGGTTGCGGAACTGGGACGAGAGGTTGGCGTAGGCGTGCGGCAGGTGGGCCGGGTCGAGCTTCTGCACCCAGCCGAGCCGGATGAGGCGGGCGGCCAGCCAGTCGGTGAGGACCATCAGGTCGCGGCCGGTCTCCTGGCCTGCGGCGAGCTGCGGCTGGATCTTGCCGAAGAACTCGTTGTTGTCGTTGATGTCCTCGGTGTAGGCGACCTTGATCCCGGTGCGCTTGGTGAAGGCGTCCAGGGAGGGGCGGTGCCGGCCGCTGTCGTCGACGTCCATGTACTCGGTCCAGTTGGAGAAGGCGATGCGCTTCTCGTCGGCCGAGTGGTCGTCGGCGGAGACGCCGCCCTCGGTCTTGCCGGCCGCCGGGATGCCGCAGGCGCTCAGCGTCCCGAGGCCGCCGACCGCGAGGGCGCCGCCTGCGGAGGCGCGCAGCAGGGAGCGCCGGGTGAGGGCGGCCCTGCCGCTGGTGAAACTGCGCCGTATGGCGGCCGTCTGGGCCGGTGACAGGCCGTCGGGCTCGTACTGCCTCATGCGCGTGGTGACCTTCCGGGTGGGTCGGCCGTGGTCGGCGGCCTGCCGTGGGTGTGGCTGTCGGTGGTGGCTATCGGTCCCCGAAGACGGTGCGGTGCCAGTCCTTGCGGGCGACCGCGGTGTTGTCGAACATGACGTGCTTGACCTGCGTGTACTCCTCGAAGGAGTAGGTGGACATGTCCTTGCCGAAGCCGGACGCCTTGTACCCGCCGTGCGGCATCTCGCTGATGATCGGGATGTGGTCGTTGACCCACACGCAGCCCGCCTTGATCTCGCGGGTGGCGCGGTTGGCCCGGTAGACGTCCCGGCTCCAGGCGGAGGCCGCCAGGCCGTACGGGGTGTCGTTGGCGAGCCGGATGCCCTCGTCGTCGCTGTCGAAGGGCAGCACGACCAGGACCGGGCCGAAGATCTCGGACTGGACGACCTCGCTGTCCTGCGCGGCGTCCGCGATGAGGGTCGGCCGGTAGTAGGCGCCGTCCTTCAGGTCGCCTCCCGGCGCCTCGCCGCCGGCCACCACGCGCGCGTAGCCGCGGGCCCGGTCCACGAAGCCGGCGACGCGGTCGCGCTGGGCGTGCGAGACCAGCGGGCCGAGGTCGGTGCCGGCGGCGAAGGGGTCGCCGACCCGGACGGTGTCCATCAGGGCGGCGGTCCGCTCCACGAAGGCGTCGTACAGCGGGCGCTGCACGTACGCGCGCGTGGCGGCGGTGCAGTCCTGGCCGGTGTTGATCAGCGCGCCGGCGACCGCGCCCTGGGCGGCGGCCTCCAGGTCGGCGTCGTCGAAGACCAGGAAGGGCGCCTTGCCGCCCAGCTCCAGGTGGATGCGCTTGACGGTGGCGGTGGCGACCTCGGCGACGCGCTTGCCGACGGCGGTGGAGCCGGTGAAGGAGGTCATCACCACGTCGGGGTGGCCGACGAGGTGCTCGCCGGCCTCGCGCCCGGTGCCGGTGACGATGTTGACCACGCCGTCGGGGATGCCGGCCGCGGTGGCGGCCTGGGCGAACATCAGGGAGGTCAGCGGGGTCAGCTCGGCGGGCTTCAGCACGATGGTGTTGCCCGCGGCGATCGCCGGGAGGATCTTCCAGGCGGCCATCTGGAGCGGGTAGTTCCAGGGCGCGATGGAGCCGACCACGCCGAGGGGCTCGCGGCGCGTGTACGAGGTGTGGTCGCCGGAGTACTCGCCGGCCGACTGGCCCTGGAGGTGGCGGGCGGCGCCGGCGAAGAAGGCCGCGTTGTCGATGGTGCCCGGCACGTCGAACTCGCGGGTCAGCTTCAGCGGCTTGCCGCACTGGAGGGACTCGGCCTGGGCGAGGTCCTCGGCCCGGTCGGCCAGGACGGCGGCGAAGCGGTGCAGGGCGTCGGAGCGCTCGCCGGGGGTGGCGCCGGCCCAGCCGGGGAAGGCGTCGCGGGCGGCGGCCACGGCCGCGTCGACGTCGGCGGTGCCGGCGAGGTCGTAGGTGAGGACGTCGCGGCCGGTCGCCGGGTCGGTGATGGTGTGCGTCCGGCCGGAGGTGCCCTTCGTGAGACGGCCCGCGATGTACTGCGCGCCGTCCGCGAAGTGGTTGCCCGGGTTGTACATGTCGGCTCTCCTCGGTCTCCCCGTGGTGGGGGCCGGTGTGGCTCAGGCTCGATGTGAAGGTCGATCCTGGCAGGTCAGTACCCCACCAACAAGTGATTCCGTTGTTGCCTTTTGGTTAACCGACGGAATCTGTCGACCAGGTGTCGAGTCGGAGTGGTAAAGGACGGACGGAGTGTCCGTGGCGGGTGCGAGACTCGCGTGCATGACGTGTACCACGGCGCGGGGGCGGCGATGATCGACACGAGAGAAGCCTTGATCGACCGGCTCACCGGGTCCCCCGGCGGCCGGATCAAGTACCTCCACTTCTGGGGCCACACCCCCCGCCCGGACGGCAGGCTCGGCCCGAGCTGCCTCAGCCAGTGGTGGCCGTCGCCCTTCACGGTGGGCGGGGTGGCGTACGCGACGGCGGAGCACTGGATGATGGCCGAGAAGGCCCGCCTGTTCGCGGACCCGGAGGCGGAGGCCCGCGTCCTGGCCGCCGGCCATCCGGCGGAGGCGAAGAAGGCGGGCCGCCTGGTGCGGGGCTTCGACGAGGAGGTCTGGATCCGCTCCCGCTTCGGGATCGTCGTCGAGGGCAGCGTCCACAAGTTCGCGTCGGCCCCCGACCTGCGCGCCTACCTCCTGGGCACGGGCGACCGCGTCCTGGTGGAGGCCAGCCCGCTGGACCGCGTCTGGGGCATCGGCCTGGCGGCGACCGACGAGGCGGCGGCCGACCCGGCCCGCTGGCGGGGCCCGAACCTCCTGGGCTTCGCCCTGATGGCGGCGCGGGAGCGGCTGCGGTGACCGACGCGGCGGAGGGCGGGGTCTTCCTGGTCACGGGCGGCGGCACGGGCATCGGCGCGGCGACCGCGCGGGTGCTGCGGGAGCGGGGGCACGAGGTCGTCGTCAGCGGACGCCGCGGCGACCCTCTCCGGCGGGTCGCCGAGGAGACCGGCGCCGTGGCGCACCCGGCGGACATCACGGACCCGGGCGGGGTACGCGACCTGCTCTCGGCGACGGTGTCCCGCTTCGGCCGCCTGGACGGCCTGGTCCTGAACGCGGGCGTCGGCCGCGGCGGGGCGGTGGGCGACCTGTCGGACGAGACCTGGGACCTCGTCATGGACACGAACCTCACCGGCCCCTTCCGCCTCCTTCGGGCCGCTCTCCCCCATCTGCGCACGGCCCGGGGCGCGGTCGTCGCCGTCGCCTCGGTCTCCGCCCTGCGCAACGGACCGGGCAACGCGGCCTACGCCGTCTCCAAGGCCGCCCTGCTCCAGCTGTGCCGCTCCCTAGGCCCTGTCGTCAAATTCCCGTCTGCCCCGCGACGCCATGCACGCACTCTCGCCGCACCGGGCCCTGACCCAAGTACATCCAGTACGAGGCTCAGGGCCCGGCACGGCGAGAGCACGCACCTGACGCCGCGGGGCCGCCCTTCGGGCGACGACGGGAATTTGACGACAGGGCCTAGCCGTCGACTACGGCCGCGAGGGCCTGCGGGCCAACACGGTCTGCCCGAGCTGGGTCCGCACGGAGATGGCCGACCGCCGCATGACCCGCTTCGCGGAGGAGGCCGGCCTGCCGGGCGGCGTGGAGGGCGCCTACGAGGAGGCGACCCGCCTCGTCCCGGCCGGCCGTCCGGGCGATCCCGCCGAGGTCGCCGAGGCCATCGCCTGGCTCCTCTCCCCGGCCGCCTCCTTCGTCAACGGCGCCACCCTGACGGTGGACGGCGGCGCGACGGCCCTCGACGTGGGCACGGTGGCGTTCGACCACACGGTGACGCCCAGGGAGTCCGGCTGACCGTGCCCCCGGGCCGGGGTCAGGCCCGGGTGTAGCCGCCGTCGGCGAAGAGTTCGGCGCCGGTGACGAACGACGAGGCGTCCGAGGCCAGGAAGAGGGCGGCCTCGGCGATCTCCTCTGGGGCGGCCAGGCGCCCGAGGGGCACGGTGGCCTCGGCGAACCGGTCGGCGTCCGGGCCCGCGGCGCTCAGCAGGGCCGGGGTGCGGGTCGGTCCGGGGCTGAGCACGTTGACCCGGAAGCGGCGCTCGCGCGACTGCCGGGCCCAGTTGTGGACGAGGTTGCTCAGTGCCGCCTTCGAGGCGCTGTAGATCTCCAGTTGCGCATTGGGCCGTGCGCTGTTGCTCGACCCTATGACCACGATGGAGGCGTCCTCCGACAGCAGCGGCAGCGCCTTCTGCACGGTGAACAGCGGGCCCTTGACGTTGACGGCGAGCGTCAGGTCGACGTTCGCCTCGGTGTGGGCGCCGAGCGTGGCGTCGGCGACGATGCCGGCGTTGGCCACCAGCACGTCGATGCGACCGGCCTCCTCGCGGACCCGTTCGTAGAGCGCGTCCAGGTCGGCGAGGACCGAGACGTCGGACCGTACGCCGGTGGCCGCGGGGCCCAACTCCTTGACCGCCGCTTCGAGTCGGTCGGCGTCCCGGCCGGTCACGAAGACCCGGGCACCCTCCTGGACGAAGCGGTGGGCCGCGGCCAGACCGATCCCGCTGGTCCCGCCGGTGATCACGGCCACCTTCCCGTGCAGCACGCCTGTCATGTCGAACCCCTTCGGTCAGTTGTGGAACGGATCGTCCAGAACCTAGGCAAGCAGTAATGGACGATCGAGTCAAGAATCAGTACGCTGAGGTCATGGCTAGACCACGCGCGTTCGACGAACGCCACGTCCTGGAGCGGGCCCGGGAGCAGTTCTGGGCGACCGGCTACGCGGGCACCCGGATGGACGACATCGCGGCGGCGACGGGCCTGGGCAAGGGCAGCCTCTACGGCGCGTTCGGCGACAAGAACAAGCTGTTCCACCGCGTGTTCGGCGACTGGTGCACCGCGGTCGTCGAGGTGGCCGAGGATCAGCTGGCAGGGGGCCCGGACGCCGAGGCGCTGGCCCGGCTGTCCGGGTACGTGCGTCTCATGGCGGAGAACACCGCCGCCGACACCGAGCGCCGCGGGTGCCTGCTGGCCAAGGGCGCGGCGGAACTCTCCGGGCAGGACCCGACGGTGGCCGCGCGCTCGGCCGAGACCATGACGGCGCTGCTGACCGTGTTGCGGACGGAGATCAGCGCCGCCCAGCGCCACGGCGACATCGACGGCGCCGCGGATCCGGAGCGGCTGGCGGCACTGCTGCTGACGGTGGTCCGCGGCATCGAGGCGGTGGGCAAGGCCGGCCTGGCCCCGAAGGCGCTGCGGGACGTGGCGGACACCGCGCTGGCGGTGCTGCCCGTACCCGAGGGGCGCGGACGCCTCACGCCGTGAGCATCAGCACCCCGAACCCCACCCCCAGCACGATGCCCGCGATCCCGCAGATGAGGCCGGCCAGGGCCTGGCCCGGGTTGGTGGCCTCCTGGCGGGTCGCCTTCGCGCGGCCGACGGCGCCGAAGACCACCGCGAGGACGCCCAGGACGATGGCGAGCGGCCAGAGGCAGAAGACGGCCGCGGCGATGATGCCGAGGATGAGGGCGGCGGTGCCCAGGCCGTTGCTCGGGACGGGGCCGACGCCGGGCCAGCCGTAGTAGCCCTGGGGCTGGGGCGAGGGGCCGTAGCCGCCGGGGTAGCCGTAGGGGACGACGCCGGGGCCGTCGGGGGCGACCGGGGGCGGCGGGACCGCCTCCGGCGGGCCGGCGTGGGCCGGCGGCGGGGCGAAGGGGTCGGTCGTGCCGTACGCCGGCGCCGCCCAGGGCTGCGGCGTGGGCATCGACGTGACCGTCTGCTGGTCGTGGACGGAAGGGGCCGCCCAGCCGATCACCGTCGGGGTGGGACCCGTACCGGCGGCGTCCGCGGGCGGGGCCCACGGGTCGGCGGGGGTGGCGGCTGCGACGCCGTGCGCCGGCTTGCCGAGGTCCACCGGACCGGGCACGGCGTCGGTGACGCCCTCGTCCCCCAGGTCCCCACCGGGTGCCGGCCACGCCCGCGCGTCGTCCGTCATGCCCTGGATCCCCCTCGTGCCGAGCGTGCGGTAGAACGTCACGTCATGCTACGGCCGTCCGCCCGCCCCGGGGCCCGGGCCTACGATGATCCCCGGACCACCGATCAGCCGATCACCCGCGCCTCCGGGGAGGAAGCACCCTTGACCGAGCCCCTCGTCACTCCCGACGTCCCGCGCGACCTGCACGCCTTCATCGCCGGGCTGCCCAAGGCCGAGCTGCACGTGCACCACGTCGGCTCCGCCTCCCCGCGCATCGTCTCCGAGCTGGCGGCGCGGCACCCCGACTCCAAGGTGCCCAGCGACCCCGAGGCCCTGGTCGACTACTTCACCTTCACCGACTTCGCGCACTTCATCCAGGTCTACCTCTCCGTGGTCGACCTGATCCGCACCCCGGAGGACGTCCGGCTGCTCACCTACGAGGTGGCCCGCGACATGGCCCGGCAGCAGGTGCGGTACGCCGAGCTGACCATCACCCCGTTCTCCTCCACCGTCAGGCGCGGCATCGACGAGTACGCCTTCATGGAGGCCATCGAGGACGCCCGCAAGTCCGCCGAGACCGACTTCGGGACCGTCCTGCGCTGGTGCTTCGACATCCCCGGCGAGGCCGGTCTGGAGTCGGCCGAGGAGACGGCCCGGCTGGCCACCGACGACCGGCTCCGCCCCGAGGGCCTGGTCTCCTTCGGGCTCGGCGGGCCCGAGATCGGCGTCCCGCGCCCGCAGTTCAAGCCGTACTTCGACCGCGCCATCGCCGCAGGACTGCACTCCGTGCCGCACGCCGGCGAGACCACCGGCCCCGAGACGGTCTGGGACGCCCTGACCGACCTGCGCGCCGAGCGCATCGGGCACGGCACCAGCTCCGCGCAGGACCCGAAGCTGCTCGCGCACCTGGCCGAGCACCGCATCCCGCTGGAGGTGTGCCCGACCTCCAACATCGCCACGCGCGCGGTGCGCACGCTGGACGAGCACCCGCTCGCGGAGTTCGTGCGGGCCGGCGTGCCGGTGACGATCAACTCCGACGACCCGCCGATGTTCGGCACCGACCTGAACAACGAGTACGCCGTCGCCGCCCGCCTCCTCGGCCTGGACGAGCGCGGCCTCGCGGACCTGGCGAAGAACGCCGTGGCGGCGTCCTTCCTCGACGCGGCCGGCAAGGCGCGGATCGGGGACGAGATCGACGCGTACACCGCCGCCTGGCGCACGCGGTGAGCGGGGTGTCCGCGGTGACGAGGGTGACCGCCGTCGCCCACCGCGGCGACCCGTACCGCGTCCGCGAGAACACCCTCGGCTCCCTGCGCTCCGCCGTCGCGCGCGGCGCGGACGCGGTGGAGGTCGACGTACGCCTCACCGCGGACGGCGTGCCCGTCCTGCTGCACGACGCGACGCTGAAGCGCCTGTGGGGCCTCGACCGGCCGCTCGGCTCGCTGACGGCGGCGCGGTTGGCCGAGCTGACGGCGGGCGGCGTGCCCGCGCTCGCCGAGGCACTGGCGGCCACCGAAGGGACCCGGCTGATGCTGGACCTGCCCGGCGCGTCCGAGGTGGCGGCGGTGCGCCCGGTGGTGGACGCGGTCCGGACGTGCGGGGCGGCGGACCGCGTCTACTACTGCGCCGGCGCCACCGCCATGCTCGCCGTACGCGCCGCCGACCCGTCCGCCGAGATCGCCCTCACCTGGACGACGACCGCGCCGCCCCGCCCGGCGCTGCTCGCGGCGGTCGGACCGCGCTGGCTCAACTACCGCTTCGGCCTGGTGGACCGTGCGCTGGCGGACCGCGTCCACGCCGACGGCCTCCTGGTCTCCGCCTGGACCCCGGACACCCGCCGCTCGATGCGCCGCCTCATCGCCGCCGGCGTCGACTCGATCACGACGAACCGCGTCGACGTCCTGCACGCCCTGCGCCCCGCCCCACCCCCCTGACGCCCCGCGCCACCATGTGCGAGCCGACCGTCGCGGCGCCCGCGAGGCCGAGGCCGAGGGCCAGGTCGCGTGGGCGGGCCGGCGCCAGGACACCGGCCCGGCGCAGCCGCCCGCGCGCCCACAGGGTGAACGGCACGACGACCAGTGGCGAGGTCGCCGACCCGGGTGTGTAGCCCCGTACGGCGGCCGACTGCGCGAGGTGGACGAGCCCGTGCAGGCCGAAGGCGTTCAGCGCGGTCTGGTAGGCGGCCGACCGCCCGCCGGTCAGCCATCCGGCGGCGGACAGGGACGCCACCACCGAGCCCATCACCCCCACGGCGACGGCGAACTCCCGCCCGTCGACCGCCTCGGCCCGCCGCCACACCGCCTCCGGCACCCCGGGGAACCGCTCGCGCAGCCCCGGCACATTGCGCCGCAGCCACCCCGGCAGCAGCGCCATCTCCTCGGCGTCGTGCACCGCCCAGGCCGCCAGCAGCCCGAACGTGACGGCGGCGCCGGCCGCTTCCCCACCCTGTCGATCTCCCATGCCGAGCCAGTCTCCTACACCCGGGCGGCGGCCGAGGAGGCGATGCCCACCGTCGGACCGGGTGCCAGCCGGTCCAGTGCCGCGTGGCAGTCGACCGCGGTGGCGCCCGTGACGACCCGGTGCGCGGGCCGGCCGGTGACGGCGGGGTGGGCGAAGTGGACGGCGGCCGCCCGCTGGCGGGTCGGGGTCAGGTCAGGGGCGCGGCCGACGGCCAGGTCGGCGGCCACCTGCGGCAGGTCGATGCCGGTGGCCCGTTCGACCAGGAGGGGGATCACGTCCTCGGCGAGGAGGGCGGTGACGTCGGTGACGTACGGTCCTCGGGAGGTGAGCGCCAGCTCTATGTGGAGCGTGCCGAGCGTGACGCCGAGGGCGTCCACCGCTCGGGCGGCCGTCTGCCGCAGCAGGCGGTTGTGCAGCAGGGTGTCGTGGGCGTAGACGCAGTGCCGCACCGGTTCCCGGGCCGGCGCGGGCCCGAGGACGGTGCGGGTGACGGCCACGATCCGCACGTCGCCGTCCTCCACGACGGTCTCGGCGGACACCCGCTGCCCCTCGGGCAGTTCCTCCACCAGCAGGCCGCCCGGCGGGTACGGCCACGCGGTCCCCGGGTGCGCCACCCGCGCGCAGACGGCCGGCACTTCACCGCGCTCGCGGGCCAGCCCGGTGCGGCCGCCTCCGGTGCGGGACTTGATGACGACCGGGTACCCGAGCAGCAGACCGTGGCGGGCCGCCGCCTCGGGGTCGGGGGCGGCTGCCCAGCGCGGCACCGGGACCATGCCGTCCTCCAGGCGCCGACGCACCTCCAGGCGGTCGACGCAGACGGCCTGGGATCCGACCGGGCCGCCACGGAGCCCCAGTTGGCCGGCGAGGCGGGCCGCGGTGACGAGGTGTTCGCTCTCGCAGGTCAGCACGCCGCTCACGTCATGGACGGCGGCGTACTCCCGCACCACGGCGGTGGTGGCCGCCGCGTCACCGGGATCGACGGCGAGATGACCGGCCAGATAGGGACGCGCCCAGGCAGGGGCGGTGCCGTTCGCCAGGATCACCGGGTAGCCGGCCGCGATCCGCGCCAGCGGGAACTCGCGGTACTCCGCCGTGCCGCCGAGGCCGAGAAGCAGTAAGGGCGAGGGCATGCGAGTACCTCCAGGAAGGAGAGCAGCCGGAACGAGGTTCTTGTCGACCGCGGTCCGGGATGCCGCCCCCCACAGACGGCACCCCGGACCTGTCACGGATCGCCTCCGCTGCCGGAGATCCTGCTACCTCCGGGCGGTAGGTGTCAACGATCGCTTTCGAGACTCAACGATCGTTGTCCAGCGGCTACTTGACCGTTTTCCGCCCCTGGGCGCCGCTCGCTACACTCCCACGATCCCGTTCCACCGCTTCGCGAACTCCGCCCGCTCCCCCGCCCCGATGTCCCGCGCGATGGCCAGCCGCTCGCGCATCGCGTCGTCCGGGAAGATCAGCGGGTCCTCGGCCAGGGCGGCGGTGTCCTCGTCGGAGGAGGAGGCGAGGACGTCGCGGGCGGCGGGGACCGGGCAGACGTAGTTGACCCAGGCGGCCAGCTCGGCGGCGACCTCGGGGTCGTAGTAGAAGTCGACGAGGCGCTCGGCGTTGGCCTTGTGGGCGGCCAGGTTCGGGATCATCAGGGACTCCGCCCACAGCTCGGCGCCCTCCTCGGGGACGACGAACTCGATGTCCGGGTCGTCGGCCTGGAGCTGGATGACGTCGCCGGAGTACGCCTGGCAGGCGAGGACGTCGCCGCTGGAGAGGTCCTTGATGTAGTCGTTGCCGGTGAAGCGGCGGATCTGGCCGCGCGCGACCTGCTTCTCGACCTGGTCGCACATCCGGTGGAAGTCGTCGGCCTTCCAGCGGGTGATGTCCACGCCGTCGCCCTGCATCAGCAGGGCGAACGCCTCGTCCAAGCCGGAGAGCAGGGTCACCCGGCCCTTGAGGTCCTTCGCCCACAGGTCGGAGAGGTGGCGCAGCTCCCGGCCGAGGCGGCGGCGGTTGTAGGCGATGCCGGTGATGCCGGACTGCCAGGGGACGGTGTACTTGCGGCCCGGGTCGAAGGCCGGGGAGCGGAGCAGCGGGTCCAGGTACTTGGTGACGTTCGGCTGCCGGGAGCGGTCCATCTCCTGCACCCAGCCGAGCCGGACGAACCGGCCGCACATCCAGTCGCTGATGACGATGAGGTCGCGGCCGGTGGACTGGTGGTTCATCAACGACGGGCTGATCTTGCCGAAGAACTCGTCGTTGTCGTTGATCTCCTCGATGTAGTCGACGGAGATGCCCGTCCGCTTGCCGAACGCCTCCAGGGTGGGCCGGCGGCTCGGGTGGTCCTCGTCGGTGTCGATGTACAGCGGCCAGTTCGCCCAGGTCAGCCGCTTCTCGGTGGCCGAGCGGTCGGTCGCGGCGCGCTCGCCCGGCGCGACGTAGGCGGCCGGCACGCCGCAGCCCGCCAGGGCACCGAGCGCGGCGGAGCCGCCGAGCGCGCGCAGCAGGGACCGGCGGGAGACCCTGGGCGGCGTCTTCGAGGGGAGGGGCATGCGCGCAGGATGCCCGCTCGGGCGTACGGCGGACAATCGACGCTGCGTCGACCCGCGCCGCCCAGGCCCGACACCCTGTCGAGCCGCACACGCGTGACCCCGGGCAGGTCACCCCGCCCGGGGTCACGCGGTTCACTCGCCGGAGCGCCGGAGGCTCACGCGTCCAGGGACGTCATCACGTGCTTGATGCGCGTGTAGTCCTCGAAGCCGTAGCCCGAGAGGTCCTTGCCGTAGCCGGACTTCTTGAAGCCGCCGTGCGGCATCTCGGCGACCAGCGGGATGTGGGTGTTGATCCACACGCAGCCGAAGTCGAGCTTCTTGGACATCCGCATGGCGCGGCCGTGGTCCTTGGTCCACACCGAGGAGGCCAGCGCGTACTCGACGCCGTTGGCCCACTCGACCGCCTGGTCCTCGTCGCGGAAGGACTGCACGGTGATGACCGGGCCGAAGACCTCGTTCTGGATGATCTCGTCGTCCTGCTTGAGGCCCGAGACGACGGTCGCGGCGTAGAAGTAGCCCTTGTCGCCGACCTGGTGGCCGCCGGCCTCGACCTTGGCGTGGGCGGGCAGCCGCTCGATGAAGCCGGCGACCTGCTTGAGCTGGTTGGGGTTGTTCAGCGGGCCGAAGAGCACGTCCTCGTCGTCCGGCTGCCCGGTCTTCGCCTCGGCGGCGGCCTTGGCGAGCGCGCTGACGAACTCGTCGTGGATCGCCTCGTGCACCAGCACGCGGGTGGCCGCCGTGCAGTCCTGGCCGGCGTTGAAGAAGCCCGCCACCGAGATGTCCTCGACGGCCTTGGGGATGTCGGTGTCCTCGAAGACCACGACCGGCGCCTTGCCGCCCAGCTCCAGGTGGACCCGCTTGAGGTCCTTGGAGGCGGACTCGGCGACCGACATGCCGGCCCGCACCGAGCCGGTGATGGAGGCCATCGCCGGGGTCTCGTGCTCGACCATCAGGCGGCCGGTGTCGCGGTCCCCGCAGACGACGTTGAAGACGCCCTTGGGCAGGACCGAGCCGATGATGTCGGCGATCAGGACCGTGGACGCCGGGGTGGTGTCGGACGGCTTCAGGACGACCGTGTTGCCCGCGGCGAGCGCCGGGGCGAACTTCCACACGGCCATCATCATCGGGTAGTTCCACGGCGCGACCTGCGCGCAGACGCCGATCGGCTCGCGGCGCACGATGGAGGTGAGGCCCTCCATGTACTCGCCGGCCGAGCGGCCCTCCAGCATCCGCGCCGCGCCCGCGAAGAAGCGGATCTGGTCCACCATCGGCGGGATCTCCTCGGAGCGGGTGAGCCCGACCGGCTTGCCGGTGTTCTCCACCTCGGCCGCGATCAGCTCCTCGGCCCGCTCCTCGAAGGCGTCCGCGATCTTCAGCAGGGCCTTCTGGCGCTCCGCGGGGGTGGTGTCGCGCCAGGCGGGGAAGGCCGCGGCGGCGGCCGCCATGGCGGCGTCGATGTCCGCCTCCCGCGACAGCGGGGCGGTCGCGTAGGTCTCACCCGTGGCGGGGTTGACCACTTCGGTGGTCCGTCCGTCGGCGGCGTCCCGGAACTCACCGTCGATGTGGTTGCGCAGACGACGCAGCTCGGTGCTCACTGCCGGCCCTCCAAGGTTTGGTGTCCATTCGCTGAGACACCCACCCTAAACGGAAGCCCGACGTTTTCAACACCCCCGACGCCCTCTTGGGTGCGAAATCCGCAGAGTTTGAGTACTCAAACAACGAATTACATCGTCGCCGGGTTGCAAAAGTGTCGATACCTCGTGCACAGTGAAGACGTGGCCAGTCGAAGCGCAGACCCAAGGGACTCCCGCGAGTCCAGGAACGGCGGTCCCGTGTTGGACGCCGTCTCCCTCGCCATCATCGAACAGCTCCAGGAGGACGGCCGCCGGCCGTACGCCGCGATCGGCAAGGCCGTCGGCCTGTCGGAGGCGGCCGTGCGCCAGCGCGTCCAGAAGCTGCTCGACCAGGGCGTGATGCAGATCGTCGCCGTCACGGACCCGCTCACCGTGGGCTTCCGCCGGCAGGCGATGGTCGGCGTGCACGTCGAGGGCGACGTGGAGTCCGTCGCGGACGCGCTGACGGCCATGTCCGAGTGCGAGTACGTGGTGATGACCGCGGGTTCGTTCGACCTGATGGTGGAGGTCGTCTGCGAGGACGACGACCACCTCCTGGACGTCATCAACCAACGCATCCGGGCCGTCCCCGGCGTGCGCTCCACCGAGAGCTTCGTCTACCTCAAGCTCAAGAAGCAGACCTACATGTGGGGAACCCGATAATCGTGAGCACCGACAAGGACCTCAGCAGGACCGCGTACGACCACCTGTGGATGCACTTCACCCGCATGTCGTCGTACGAGAACGCGCCCGTCCCCACCATCGTCCGGGGCGAGGGCACCCACATCTTCGACGACAAGGGCAAGCGCTACCTCGACGGCCTCGCCGGCCTCTTCGTGGTCCAGGCCGGGCACGGCCGCACCGAGCTGGCCGAGACCGCCGCCAAGCAGGCCGCCGAGCTGGCCTTCTTCCCGGTGTGGTCCTACGCCCACCCGAAGGCCGTCGAGCTGGCCGAGCGCCTGGCCGACGAGGCCCCGGGCGACCTGAACAAGGTCTTCTTCACCACCGGTGGCGGCGAGGCCGTCGAGACCGCCTGGAAGCTGGCCAAGCAGTACTTCAAGCTGACCGGCAAGCCGACCAAGTACAAGGTCATCTCCCGCGCGGTCGCCTACCACGGCACCCCGCAGGGCGCCCTGTCGATCACCGGTCTGCCGAGCCTGAAGGCCCCCTTCGAGCCGCTGGTGCCGGGCGCGCACAAGGTGCCCAACACCAACATCTACCGCGCCCCGATCTACGGCGACGACCCCGAGGCCTTCGGCCGCTGGGCCGCCGACCAGATCGAGCAGCAGATCCTCTTCGAGGGCCCGGAGACGGTCGCCGCCGTCTTCCTGGAGCCGGTGCAGAACGCCGGCGGCTGCTTCCCGCCCCCGCCCGGCTACTTCCAGCGGGTGCGCGAGATCTGCGACCAGTACGACGTGCTGCTCGTCTCGGACGAGGTCATCTGCGCCTTCGGCCGCCTGGGCACCACCTTCGCCTGCGACAAGTTCGGCTACGTGCCGGACATGATCACCTGCGCCAAGGGCATGACCTCGGGCTACTCCCCGATCGGCGCCTGCATCGTCTCCGACCGCCTGGCCGAGCCGTTCTACAAGGGCGACAACACCTTCCTGCACGGCTACACCTTCGGCGGCCACCCGGTCTCCGCCGCGGTCGGCGTCGCCAACCTCGACCTGTTCGAGCGCGAGGGCCTCAACCAGCACGTGCTGGACAACGAGGGCAACTTCCGCGCCACCCTGGAGAAGCTCCTCGACCTGCCGATCGTCGGCGACGTCCGCGGCAACGGCTTCTTCTACGGCATCGAGCTGGTCAAGGACAAGAACACCAAGGAGTCCTTCACCGACGAGGAGACCGAGCGCGTCCTGTACGGCTTCCTGTCGAAGAAGCTCTTCGAGAACGGCCTGTACTGCCGGGCCGACGACCGCGGCGACCCGGTCATCCAGCTCGCCCCGCCGCTGATCTCCAACCAGGAGACCTTCGACGAGATCGAGTCGATCCTGCGCGCGACGCTGACGGAGGCGTGGACGAAGCTCTGACCGTCCCCCGCGGATTCTGCGGAATCCTCCGCGTGACCGGCCCCGGGCCGCCGTTCGAGTGAGAACGGCGGCCCGGGGCCGTGTGCCGTCCAGGGCGCTCCCGGCTGCCGCCCTAGCCTGCCGAGTGACCTGTCGGCCGCACCGTCGTTGCCCCCGCAAGGGGGAGGACACGGATCAGAACCGAGGTGTACGCCCATGGAGGCCCCGCCGGACAACGACGTGCTCTGGGCCCGTGCCCTGCACTTCCAGCACCACGACGGCTCCCCCGCGCTCCAGGGCGTCTCGCTCGGCGTCCGGGAGGGCGAGATCCTCGCCGTCAGCGGCCCGCGCGGCAGCGGCAAGACCACCCTGCTGCGCTGCCTGTCCGGCATGGTCAGGCCGGGCGACGGCGAGGTCTGGTTCAACAGCGTGCCGGTGCACCGCATGGGCCCGCTCGGCCGCGAGCGGCTGCGCCGCGACCGCTTCGGCTGGATCGACCCCGCGCCGGTGCTCGTGCCGGAGCTGAACGTCTGGGAGAACGCCGCTCTCCCCCTCATGCTGCGCGGCACCGGCCGCCGCCGGGCTCGCACGGCCGCCCTGGAGTGGCTGGAGCGCCTGGACGTCGGTGACCGGGCGCGCCGGCGCCCGCACGAGCTCCAGCAGGCCGAGCGGCAGCGGGTCTGCATCGCCCGCGCCCTCGCGGTGACGCCCTCGGTGCTCTTCGCCGACGAGCCGACCGCGCCGCTGCACCGCGCCGACCGCGCGCACGTGCTGCGCACGCTCACCACGGCGGCCCGCTCGCACGGCATCACCGTCGTCCTCGCCACCCACGACGCGCAGACCGCCGCGCTCGCGGACCGCACGGTCGCCCTGCTCGACGGGCGGCGGGTGCGCACCGTGCATCTGCCGCCGGTGCAGGAGACGGCCGGCGCCGACGGGGCCGCCGCGCTCCCCGGCACCCCGGGCACGGAAGGCCGGGCGGCGTGCTCGCTCTCCGTCTGACCCGCGCGGCCCGCCTCGCCGTCCAGCTGCGCCGCCTCACGGTCGCGGCGGCCTCGGCGGGCACGGGCTTCCTGCTGCTGTGCGCCCTCGGCCACGCGCTGGCCCACCCGGACGCCCCGGGCGACGGCGCGCTGCGGCTCGCCTGGTGCGCCGCGCCGCTGGCCGCCACCGCCTACCTGGCCGTCGCCGTGGCCCGCACCGATCCGGGGACCCGGCCGCGTCCGGGGCTCTCGGCGATCGGCCTGGGACCCGGCCGCCTGATGGCCGTGTCGGTGGTGACGACGGCGCTGTCCGCCGTCCTCGGCTCGCTGGTGGCCCTCCTGGTCTTCCTGCATCTGCGCGGCGATCTGGCCGGCCTGCCCTTCGACGGGGACGCCGCCGACTCACTCGCCGCCGGACTGCCCCTGCCGGCCCCGGCGACCGCGACGCTGCTCGCCCTGGTGCCGGCCACCGCCTGCGCCGCGGTGGCGCTCGCGCTGCGGCCGACGGAGCCGCGCAGGCCCGCCCCCACCTCGGCCGGACGGCGCTTCGGGCGGTTCGGCGCGTACGGGTGGGGGGCGGCGCGGGAGACGTTCGGGACGTACGGGCGCTACGGGGCCCGGCTCCGGCCCCGGGCGGCGTCGGCCCCTGCCCCCGAGGCCCCCGCGACCATGGCCGCCACCGAGCCGGCCGGCGCGGTCGGCACCCTTGAGGCCACCCTGGAGGCCCCCGCTCCCCCGGCGCCGGACCCCACCGCCGATCCCGCCCCCGCCCCGGCGCCCCGCCGCCCGCAGGGCACCGGCGTCCTCCCCTGGGGCGTCACGGTGCTCGCCGCCGGCCTCGCCGTGGAGACCTACGCCGGCCGCTCCGCCGACCCCGCGGCGAACGGCGTCCCCGCGGCCGGCGTCCTCGTCGGCTGGGCGCTCACCGCGCTCGGCCTCGCCCTGGCCGGACCCGGCCTCACCCACCTGTGCGGCCGGCTCGTCCAGGCCGTCCGGCCCGGCGCCCTCAGGCTGCTCGCCGGCCGGATGCTGATGGAGGAGTCGGGGCGGCTGGGGCGCCCGCTGGGCGTGGTGTGCGCGGTGGCCTCCGCCGCCTGGGCGGCGACGGTGCTGTACGACGCGGGCGGACCGCCCTTCGGCCCGCTCGGCGTCCTCGGCGGCGCGGTCGTGGCGGGCTGCACGGTGGCGGCCCTGCTCACCGCGGCGGTCGAGGCCAGGCAGGAACGGGCCGACACGACCCAGGCGCTGGTACGCCTCGGGGCGCCCCCGCGGATGCTGCGGACGGCCGCCGCCGTGCGGGCGGGCGCGCTGCTCGCCCTGTTCGGACCGCTGACGGTGCTCGTCGCGGCGCTGGCGGCGCTGCCGCTGGCACGCTGAGCGATCTTCCGAAGAAAGTCCGCGCGGCGGCGATGAGTTCCGCGGCCCTCGGTCGTCTATCCCTGCGAACGCATGACGACGACCGCACCGCTTCCACGGGAGAGAAGAACACCCATGTACCAGCAGATGATCTTCGTGAACCTGGCCACCAACGACCTCGGCGCGGCCCGCACGTTCTTCACCGAGCTGGGCTATGAGGCCAATGCCCAGTTCAGCGACGACACCACCGTCTCCTTCCCGCTCAGCGACACGATCGTGGCGATGTTCCACACCCACGAGAAGTACGCCCAGTTCACCAAGAAGCCGATCGCGGACTCCACGCAGAGCAGCGAGGTGCTGCTGGCGCTCAGCTCCGAGAGCCGCGAGAAGGTGGACGAGCTGGTGGAGAAGGCGCTCGCCGCGGGCGGCTCCCCCAGCGGCGAGACCCAGGATCTCGGCTTCATGTACGGCCGCTCCTTCGACGACCCGGACGGCCACACCTGGGAGGTCGTCTGGATGGACCCGGCGGCCGTCCAGGGCTGAGCCACGGGGCCAGTGCCTAGTCTGGGCGGGTGACTTCGACACCCGCCCAGCCCGCCCAGTCCCATCACGCCTCGCACGACCGGGAGATAGAGACCCTCGCCGAGTTCGACGAGGTCGTCTCCGTCCGCGGCACCCTCGCCCACCACCGCGTCCAGGCCGTCGACCTGACGGCCCGCACCAGCGCCTTGCTCTCCCTCGACCCCACCGGCGCCGTCTTCCTCGGCTGCCCGATGGACCCCGAGGCCGCCACCCGCGTCCGCGCCGCCGGCGCCCTGGTCTTCCCGCCCGTGCCTGGCCTGCCCTTCGACCCGTACCGGGCCCACGTGTACTCCCCCGACGAGCTGTACGCCGGCCTCGACGCCGGCTACGAGGCGACGCCGGACGCCCAGTCGTACGCCTGGTTCCAGCGGACCAGGGCCGACGGGGACGTCTTCGCCTCGATGCTGCGGGCCATCCACGACGACGCGGTCTCCGACGCGCTGGACGAACTCCTCACCGGCGCACGGGTGGTGGGCGTCATGGGCGGCCACGCCATGGCCCGCGGCACCGGCGCCTACGCGGGCGCCGCCCGCCTCGGCCGGGAGCTGACCCGCGCCGGGTACACGGTGGCCACCGGCGGCGGCCCCGGCGCCATGGAGGCGGCCAACCTCGGTGCCTACGCCGCCCCGTTCGAGGACGGCATGCTGGACGAGGCGCTGCTGCACCTGGGCACGGTCGCCTCCTTCACGCCCTCCATAGCCGACTGGGCGCGGGCCGCCCTGGAGGTGCGCGCCCGGCGTCCCGGGGGCGGCGCCTCGGTCGGCATCCCCACCTGGTTCTACGGGCACGAGCCGCCCAACGCCTTCGCCGCGCACCTCGCCAAGTACTTCGCCAACGCCACCCGCGAGGACGGCCTGTTGGCCCGCTCCAACGCGGGTGTGGTGTTCCTGCCGGGGGCCGCCGGGACCGTACAGGAGGTCTTCGACAACGCGACGCCCAACTACTACGAGTCGCGAGGCGAGCCGACGCCCATGGTGCTGGTGGACCGGGACCACTGGACGCGGCGGCTGCCGGCCTGGCCGCTGCTGACGGCGCTCGCCGAGGGGCGGTCGATGGAGGCCCGAATCGCCCTGGTCGACCGGATCGACGAGGTTCCTGAAGCGTTGAAACGTCTCGGCGGTTAACAAGTGGGTAACGCCAACACCGTTGGGGTTTTTGCGCGTTGACACTTCTGATGAACCGCTTATAGACCTGTGAGGCTCGTGGGTGTGCTGATGTCCGTCGGCACCTCCCCCACCCCGCATCCAAGCCCTTCCGTAAAGGACAAACGTGGCAGTCCTGCCCATATTCAGCCGCACGGCGTCCCGCCGTGGCGTGCAGGCCCTCGGCGTCGCATCCGCCTCGCTGGCCCTGGCGGTCGGCGCCGCCGGCTCCGCCCTCGCCTGCAACATCAGTGAGTTCAGTGCCGAAGCGACGTGCAACGGTGACAACGGTGTCATCACGGTCCTCGACAAGGACCCGTCCGGGGTCCACGCCACCGTGACCCTCTTCCGGGGCACCGAGGAGGTCGGCCGGCAGGAGGTCGTGGGCACCCGCGAGGGCGCCACGGTCACCTTCACCGAGGACTGGAAGCCGGGCACCTCGTACCGCGTCCACGTCAAGGCCGGGAACTACGTCGACGAGGAGATCAAGGGCGGCGTCACCCTCCCGTCCACCCCCTGCAAGCAGGCGGAGCCCGAGACGCCTGCGGCGACCACCCCGGCGACCACGCCGACGACGCCTCCCGCCACGCCTCCGGCGTCGGAGACCGCCGCTCCTCCCGCCGAGGAGACCCCGGCCCCGTCGGCGACCCCGTCCGCTGCCGCTCCCGCGGCCGAGAGCAGCTCGCCCGCCGCGGCCGTGCCGGGCAACGACGCGTCCCCGGCCGGTGAGTCCAACCTCGCCGAGACCGGTGCCGGCTCGAACACCGGCATGATCGCCGGCATCGCGGCGGCCCTGGTCGTCGTCGGTGGTGGCGCGGTCTTCTTCGGCCTGCGCCGGCGCGGGGCGAACAGCGCCCGCTGACGCCTCGTCGTAGGTGAGCGAACAGGTGGCCCGTCCCCCGGTGGGGCGGGCCACCGTCCGTCGGCCAGAGGGCCCGCCGGTCAGAAAGCCGCCGTGGCCAGCCAGGAGTCCAGCACCGCGCTCTCGCCCAGCACCTCCAGGCCGGGGGCCTCGGGAGGCAGCCGGCGGTAGAAGGCGAGCAGCACGCTCGTCAGGGGCCCCCGGAGCGCGGCCGTCGCCTTCTCGTGACCCCGCCGCCAGGCGAAGCCGCCCTCGGCCGCCTCGATCAGCCACTCGGCGTCCAGTTCCGCGGCGGTGTCCGTGGCGTGCAGGTGCAGGGACCGGCCGTCGGCGAGATCCCACCCTCCCAGGTCGCGCGGCCGCCTGCGCTGGACGGAGCCCACGAGGTCCAGCCACTCGTCGATCGCGTCGCAGGCCACCTCCGCCGCGACCTCGAAGGGGGCGCCCACGGCGAGGGCCGCGTCCGCGCGGTGCACCAGTACCTCGTGGACCATGCGCCGGGCCCAGAAGTCCGCGGTGCGGGCGTCGGTCCAGGTCCACACCGCGGCGTCGGGACCGGCCTTGCGCAGGGCGCCGACGACGGCGGCGGCCGAGTTGGTCAGCCACGCCTCCAGCGCGGCCGGGTCGCCCCACCCGTCGGGCCCGTCGATGCCGGGCACCTCGGAGTCGTCGACGTCGGCCCGCGCCCGGGTGCGTACCAGCAGCTCCGCCCAGCGCATCGCGCCGCCGGTGTGCCGCACCAGCTCCTCCAGGGACCAGGCGGGGCAGGTCGGCACGCGGGCGGCGAGATCGGCCCCGGACAGCAGCAGTCGCGCCAACTGCTCCGTCTGCCGGGTGATCTCCGTGCAGTGATCGTCGTACGAAAGTGTCGGCATGCGCCGCATCCTACGAGCGGACGATCATCCCAACACCACGGTTTCCGCCGCGTCGAACTCCACCCCGACCGCGTCCCCGACCTCGGGCGCCGCCCGCAGCGCGCACGCCGCCTCCAGGGGCGGGCCGTCCGCCGGCCGCAGGCGCACCGCGACATGGGTGCCGCGGAAGGTGCGGGCGGTGACCGTACAGCGCAGGCCCTGGTCGGCGGGGACCAGGCGGACGCCGGCCGGCCGGACGAGCAGGTCGTACGTGCCCTGCGGGGCGTCCTCCGGGACCGGCACCTTGCCCCACGGGGTGTCGGCGGCCTGCCCGGCGACAGCGGCCGGCACGACGTTGTCGAAGCCGAGGAAGCGTGCCACGAAGGCGTCGGCCGGGCGCTGCCAGACCTCGAGCGGCGTGCCGGACTGGGCGATCCGCCCGTCCCGCATCACCACGACCCGGTCGGCGAGGGCGAACGCCTCGCCCTGGTCGTGGGTGACGGCGAGCACGGTGGTGCCGAGCCGGCCGAACAGCTCCCGCAACTCCACCACCAGGCGTTCGCGCAGCGAGCGGTCGAGCTGGCCGAGCGGCTCGTCCAGCATCAGCAGCCGGGGCGAGGCGGCGAGCGCGCGGGCCAGCGCGACGCGCTGCTGCTCACCGCCGGACAGCGCGGCGACCGACCGGCGGGCGGCGCCGGGCAGGCCGACCAGGTCGAGCAGTTCGGCCACCCGCTCGCGCTGCTCCGTCCGGGAGGCGCCGTGCATGCGCGGGCCGAAGGCGATGTTGCCGACGACGTCGCGCTGCGGGAAGAGCTGGTGGTCCTGGAACATCAGGCCGACCTCGCGCCGGTGCGCCGGCACCCGCCCCTGGTCGCGGCCGTCGAGCAGCACCCGCCCGGCGTCCAGCGGCTGGAGGCCGGCGACGGCGCGCAGCAGGGTGGACTTGCCGCTGCCGCTGGGGCCGAGCACGCACACCACCTCGTGCTCGGCGACGTCGAGGCCGACGGCGTCCAGGGCGGCCCGCCCGCCGAAGCGGACGGTGGCGCCCTCCAGGCTGAGCAGCATCCCTAGAACTCCCGCATCCCTAGCCGTTCCCGCATTCCCAGCCGTTCCCGCATCCTCAGAACTCCCCGCTCCGGTCGGTGCGCAGCCGCTCGAGGACCAGCAGGGCCGCCGCGCACACCAGCATCAAAATCGTGGACAGGGCCATCGCCTGCCCGTAGTTGAGGTCGCCTGGCCGGCCGAGCAGCCGCGCCACCGCGACCGGCAGCGTCGGGTTGTCGGGCCGCGCGATGAACACCGTCGCCCCGAACTCGCCCAGCGACACCGCGAAGGCGAACCCGGCCGCGACCAGGAGCGCCCGCCGCACCAGCGGCAGGTCGACCTCGCGCCACACCCGCCAGGGCGACGCCCCGAGCACGGCGGCGGCCTCGCGCAGCCGGACGTCCACGGCCCGCAGCACCGGCAGCATGGTCCGTACGACGAACGGCACGCCGACCAGCGCCTGCGCCAGCGGCACCAGGATCCAGGAGGCCCGCAGGTCCAGCGGGGGCTCGTCGAGGGCGATGAGGAAGCCGAAGCCGACGGTCACCGCGGACACCCCGAGCGGCAGCATCAGCAGCGCGTCGAAGCCGCGCACGAAGCGCCCCGCGTCCCGGCGGGCCAGCGCCGCCGCCGCCAGGCCGCCGATGACCATCGCGATGGCGGTCGCGGCGAGGGCGTACTGGAGGGAGTTGCCGATGGCGTCGATGGGCGGGACGAGGAAGGTGCCGCCGTCGGCGCGGGTGAGCGCGCGGTAGTAGCCGAAGCCGGAGGCGCCCAGCGACCGCTGCACCAGCACGGCGAGCGGCAGCACCAGCAGTACGGCGATGGTGGCGAGCACCCCGGCGAGCAGCGCCCACTGCCCGGCGCCGCGCGGCCGGCGGGCGGTGCGGGCGGCGTCCACCAGGCGCAGGGCGCTCTCCCGGCGCCGCACGGTCCAGGCGTGCACGGCGAGCACGGCGCCGACCGCGGCGAACTGCACCAGGGTGAGGACGGCGGCCGTGGACAGGTCGAAGAGCTGCGAGGTCTGCCGGTAGATCTCCACCTCGAGGGTGGCGAAGCCCGGCCCGCCGAGGATCTGCACGACGCCGAAGGAGGTGAAGGTGAACAGGAACACCATCAGCGCGGCGGCGGCCACGGCGGGCGCGAGGGCCGGCAGGGTGACCCGCCGCCAGGCGCCGAACGGGGAGGCGCCGAGCATCCGCGCGGCCTCCTCCTGCCGCGGGTCGAGCTGCGCCCACAGGCCGCCGACGGTGCGCACCACGACGGCGTAGTTGAAGAAGACGTGCGCGAGCAGGATCGCCCACACCGTGGTGTCCAGGCGGACGCCCCACAGCTCGTCGAGGAGCCCGCCGCGGCCGAGCAGCGCGAGGAAGGCGCTGCCGGCGACGACGGTGGGCAGCACGAAGGGGACGGTCACCACGGCGCGCAGGGTCTGCTTGCCGGGGAAGTCCAGGCGGGCGAAGACGTAGGCGCCGGGCAGGGCGACGAGCAGGGTCAGCGCGGTGGAGGCGAGCGCCTGCCAGGTGGTGAACCACAGCACGTGCCGCACGTCGCTCTGCGCCAGCACGTCCGTGATCCGGCCGAGCTGCCAGTCGCCGCCGGTGCGCAGGCCGCGGGCGACGATGGCGGCGACGGGGTAGGCGAAGAAGAGGGCGAAGAAGGCGACGGGCACGGCCATGAGGGCGGGCCGCGCCGCCCGCCGCTCTCTCCTGGCCCGTCCGGCTACTTCAGTACGAGCGAGGTCCACGTCTTGACCCAGTCGTCGCGGTGGCCGGCGATCCGGTCCGGCGTCATGGTCTGCGGGTCCTTGGCCTGCGGCCCGAACTTCGCGAACGCCGCGGGCACCTCGGCGCCCTCGCGGACCGGGTAGACGAACATGTTCAGCGGCATGTCCTCCTGGAACTGCTTGCCGACCAGGAAGTCCAGCAGCGCCTTGCCGCCCTCGCTGTTCTTGGCGTTGCTGAGCAGGCCCGCGTACTCGACCTGGCGGAAGCAGGTGCCGGCGGCGACGCCGGTGGGCGCGGTGGTGGGCTGCGGGTCGGCGTAGATCACCTCGGCGGGCGGCGAGGAGGCATAGGAGACGACCAGGGGCCGGTCGCCGCCGGCCTTCTTGCCGCCGGAGGAGCCCGAGAACTCCTCGTTGTACGCCTGCTCCCAGCTGTCGACGACCTTCACGCCGTTGCCCTTGAGCTTCTTCCAATAGTCCGACCAGCCCTGGTCGCCGTACTTCGCGGCGGAGCCGAGCAGGAAGCCGAGACCGGGCGAGGAGGTGCCGGCGTTCTCGGTGACCAGCAGGTTCTTGTACGCCGGCTCGGCGAGGTCGTCGAAGGAGGCGGGCGGGGTCAGCTTGTGCTCGCTGAAGTACGCCTTGTCGTAGTTGACGCAGATGTCGCCGGTGTCGATCGGGGTGACCCGGTGCTTGTCCTGGTCGGCACGGTAGGCGGGGGCGATCCGGTCGGCGTCCTTGGGCTGGTACGACTGGAACAGCCCGTTGCCGAGGGCCCGGGAGAGCAGGGTGTTGTCGACGCCGAAGAAGACGTCGCCCTGGGGGTTGTCCTTGGTCAGGATCGCCTTGTTGACGGCCTGGCCGGCGTCGCCGTCCTCCAGCACCCGGACCTTGTAGCCGCTGCTCTTCTCGAAGGCGGCGAGGACGCCCTTGGAGACGGCCCACGAGTCGTGGCTGACCAGGGTGACGGTCTTGGAGCCGCCGTCGGACGCGTCGCCGGAGGACGACCCGCAGCCGGCGAGGGCACCGGCCATGCCGAGGCCGAGGCCCAGAGCGGTGGCCTTCTTGATGATGCTCACTGATTCCTCCTGGGTGACCAGGAGAAGACGCGGCCCCGCCCGGGACCCCTGGGGGACCCGGGCAGGGCGCAACAGCTCGAGTGGTGACCGATCTCCCTACCCAGAATGACCTGGGCCAGGTTCGGAGGGTCTGCGGGCCGGTTGCCGCACTCTCAGCGCTGTGGCGCTCCCCTGTCGGAATATGAAGATGTGATGTGGCTGGATACAGCGGTCAGACTACCTCTCGCCGGCGGCGAGCTGCCCGCACGCCCCGTCGATCTCCTGACCACGGGTGTCCCGGACCGTCACCGGCACCCCGTGCGCGGCGATGGCCGCCACGAACGCCTTCTCGTCCTCGGGCCGCGAGGCGGTCCACTTCGAGCCGGGCGTCGGGTTGAGCGGGATCAGGTTGACGTGCACCGGCTTGCCCTTGAGCAGCCGCCCGAGCCGGTCACCGCGCCACGCCTGGTCGTTGATGTCCCGGATCAGCGCGTACTCGATGGACAGCCGCCGCCCCGACTTCGCGGCGTACTCCCACCCGGCGTCCAGCACCTCGCGGACCTTCCACCGGGTGTTGACCGGTACGAGGGTGTCGCGCAGCTCGTCGTCGGGGGCGTGCAGCGAGATGGCCAGCCGGCACTTGAACCCTTCGTCGGCGAACCGGTGGATGGCGGGCACGAGCCCGACCGTCGAGACGGTGATCCCGCGCTGCGAGAGCCCCAGCCCGTCCGGCTCGGGATCGGTGAGCCGCCGAATGGACCCGACCACCCGGTTGTAGTTGGCGAGCGGCTCGCCCATCCCCATGAACACGATGTTGCTGAGCCGCGCGGGCCCGCCGGGCACCTCGCCGTCCCGCAGCGCCCGCATGCCGTCCACGATCTGGTGCACGATCTCGGCGGTGGACAGGTTCCGGTCGAGACCGGCCTGCCCGGTCGCGCAGAACGGGCAGTTCATCCCGCACCCGGCCTGGGAGCTGATGCACATGGTCACCCGGTCCGGGTAGCGCATCAGCACCGACTCGACCAGCGTCCCGTCGAACAGCTTCCACAGCGTCTTGCGGGTGGTCCCCTGGTCGGTCGACAGATGCCGCACGACGCTCATCAGGTCGGGAAGCAACGCCTCCCGCAGCCCCGCCCGCGCCCCGGCGGGGATGTCGGTCCACTGCTCGGGGTCGTGCGCGTACCGCGCGAAGTAGTGCGTGGACAGCTGCTTCGCCCGAAACGGCTTCTCACCGATGGCGGCAACGGCCTCCTTGCGCTCAGCAGGCGTGAGGTCGGCAAGGTGCCGCGGCGGCTTCTTGGCTCCGCGGGGGGCGACGAATGTGAGTTCTCCGGGCTTAGGCATGGCTGTACCAGTGTCGCAGATCCACGGGACACCCCTCGGCGAGGTGGAACCCATCCGTTTGCCGGGGTGCGGCAGGAGGTGTGTGCTGAGGGAGGGGCGTGGACCGAGGACGGGTGGTGAGGGCCGTGGGCGGGTCCGCTCTCTTCGACGAGGCGATGCTGGAGGATCCCTACGCCCGCTACGCGCGGCTGCGCGAGAGCGACCCCGTATGCTTCGACGAGCGGGTCGGCGCGTGGATCGTCACCCGGTACGCCGATGTCGAGCGGGTGCTGCGCGATCCGTCGTTCTCGTCGGTGATCGGCGCCGACGCCTCCTCGGGGGCGGGTGACGCGCTGCGGCACCTGTACGCGTTCGTCCACTCCAGCCTGGTCTTCTCCGACCCGCCCGACCACACCCGGCTGCGTGCGCTGGTGAGCCGGGCCTTCACGCCGGCGCGGGTGGAGGGGCTGCGGCCGTGGGTCGGGGAGACCGTGGACCGGCTGGTCGACGCGGTGGAGCCCCAGGGCCGGATGGACTTCGTCGCCGACCTCGCCGCGCCGCTGCCGCTGAGCGTCCTCGCCGGGGTGCTGGGCATGACGGCCGACCCCGGGGAGCAGCGCCGGCTCAAGGCGGCCTGCGACGACTTCCTGCTGCCCTTCGGGCGTGATCCGGCCACTCTGACGGCCGAGGAGGAGGCGCGGGCCGCCCGGGCGGGCGAGGTGCTGGCCGGGACCGTGCGGGAGGCGCTCGCGGAGGCAGCCGACCGGCCCGGCAGCCTGCTGGCCGTCCTGTCCGGGGCGTCCGAGGACGGGGACCGGCTCAGCCGCGAGGAGCTCTTCGCGACCGTGGTGCTCTTTCTCATCGCCGGCCATGAGAACCTCACCAGCCTGCTCTCCAACGGCCTGGTGGCCCTGCTCGGCCGTCCCGACCAGGTGCGGGCGCTGCGGGCGGACGTCGGGCTCTGGCCGGTGGCGGTGCGGGAGCTGCTGCGGCTGGTGGCGCCGAACCAGTTCGTGCGCCGGGTGGCCGGCGCCGACGTCCGGCTCGGTGACGCGGAGGTGCGGCGGGGCGACGCCGTCCTGCTGGTGCTGGCCGCGGCCTGCCGGGACCCCGAGGTGTATCCCGATCCGGACCGCTTCGACCTCACCCGGCCGCGGCAGTGGCCGATCGCCCTCGGACGCGGCATCCACTACTGCGTCGGCGGTCCGCTGGCGCAGCTGGAGGCGGAGACCGTCTTCGCACGGCTCTTCGCCCGACTGCCGGGGCTGCGTCTGGCGGAGGACCACATCGAGTACGTCCCGAACTTCAACGTCCGGCTCGTCAAGCGGCTCCCGGTCACCTGGTGAGCAGGCGGCGCGCGACGGGCCGGCGCCATGGCGGGAGCGCAGCGGGCCCCCGTCCGCAGGGGAACGGGGGCCCGACACGAGGCGCGGAGGTCAGCCCTGGCCGACGAACAGGACCAGGAGCAGCCACACCACCGGCGCCGTCGGCAGCAGGGAGTCCAGGCGGTCCATGATGCCGCCGTGGCCCGGGAGGAGGGTGCCCATGTCCTTGATGCCCAGGTCGCGCTTGATCATCGACTCGCCGAGGTCGCCCAGCGTGGCGCTGGCCGCGACCGCGAGGCCGAGGAGGAGACCCTGCCACCAGGCGCCGCCGTCGATGAGGAAGTGCGTGCACAGGGCACCCGCCACCATCGCGAAGGCGACCGCGCCGAGCAGGCCCTCGCGGGTCTTGCCGGGGCTGATGCGCGGAGCGAGCTTGTGCTTGCCGAAGCGCCAGCCGACCGCGTAGGCGCCGGTGTCGCTGACGACCGTGAGGATGAGGAAGGTCAGCACCCGCCAGGGGCCGTCGTCGGCCATCAGCATCATCGCGACGAAGGTGGCCAGGAACGGCACGTAGAACGCGGCGAACACGCCCGCCGTGACGTCCTTGAGATAGCCCTCGGGGGGTTGCGTCATCCGCCAGACCAGCACCGCGAGCGCGGTCAGCGCCATGGCGATCCAGGCGCCCTCGGCGCCCCGCAGGTAGCCGGCGACCACCATCGCCGCGCCGCCGACGGCGAGCGGGACCAGGGGCGCGCGGATGCCCTTGCGCTCCGCCAGGCGGCTGGTCAGCTCCCACAGGCCGACCACGACGGCGACCGCGACGACGCCGACGAAGACGGCCTTGACGACGAACAGCGACGCGATGATCACCACGCCGAGCCCGACCCCGACCCCTATCGCGGCACCCAGATCGCGCCCCGCGGTCTTCTTGGGTGGCGGGGCGGCGGCGGGCATGGGCTCCGGATTCTGCGGCACCGCCGCGTACGGCTGCGCCGCCGGGGTCTCGTCGCGGAACAGGGGACCGCTCAGCCGAGCGGTCCCCGGGTCGTCATCCTGGTCTCCGCCGTGTTCGGGTACGTCGGGCACGATGGGCATGGGGCGAGTCTGCTGCGCGTACTGCGCATCGTACGCGGGACCCGCCGGGGCAACCCCCTGGACAGGTCCCTGGTCGGACGGCCCCCAGTACCCGGCTTGTGGCGGCGCTCCCCAGGAAGAGTCGTTCATCAGACCTCGAGCAGCTCCGCTTCCTTGTGCTTGAGGAGTTCGTCCACCTGGGCGACGTACTTCGCCGTGGTGTCGTCCAGCTCCTTCTCGGCGCGGCGGCCCTCGTCCTCGCCGACCTCGCCGTCCTTGATCAGCTTGTCGATCGCGTCCTTGGCCTTGCGGCGCACGGAGCGGATGGACACCTTGGCGTCCTCGCCCTTGCCCTTGGCGACCTTGATGTAGTCGCGCCGGCGCTCCTCGGTCAGCTCGGGGAACACCACCCGGATGATGTTGCCGTCGTTGCTGGGGTTGACGCCCAGGTCGGAGTCGCGGATGGCCTGCTCGATGTTGCGCAGGGCGCTCTTGTCGAAGGGCGTCACCACGGCCATGCGGGGCTCGGGCACGGAGAACGAGGCCAGCTGGTTGATCGGCGTCGGCGCGCCGTAGTAGTCCGCCACGATCTTGTTGAACATCGCGGGGTGGGCCCGGCCGGTGCGGATCGCGGCGAAGTCCTCCTTGGCGACCACGACGGCCTTCTCCATCTTCTCCTCGGCCTCGAGGAGGGTCTCTTCGATCACCACTTGCTCCTGCGTGTCTTGAAGTAGGCCCGGCCACGGTGCCCTGGTGGGGCGGGGGCCGGCTGCGTCGCGTTCTTCCTGCACGGTTCCCGACCGCCAGGACATTGTCCATCCCCCGGACGGGGAGCGGGAGACGAGGTCAGTCCCGGCTGCCCTGGTCGCCCACGAGCGTGCCGATCTTCTCACCCTTGACGGCGCGGGCGATGTTGCCCTCCTTCAGCAGCTCGAAGACCACGATCGGGAGGCTGTTGTCGCGGCAGAGCGTGACGGCCGTGGCGTCGGCGACCTTCAGGTCCCGGGTGATGACCTCGCCGTAGCCGAGCGCGTCGAACTTCACCGCGTCCGGGTTGGTCTTCGGGTCGGAGTCGTACACCCCGTCGACGCCGTTCTTGCCCATCAGGAGCGCCTCGGCGTCGATCTCCAGGGCGCGCTGGGCGGCGGTGGTGTCGGTGGAGAAGTACGGCATGCCCATGCCGGCGCCGAAGATGACCACGCGGCCCTTCTCCAGGTGCCGGACGGCGCGCAGCGGGATGTACGGCTCGGCGACCTGGCCCATGGTGATGGCGGTCTGCACGCGGCAGTCGACGCCCTCCTTCTCCAGGAAGTCCTGGAGGGCCAGGCAGTTCATCACGGTGCCGAGCATGCCCATGTAGTCGGAGCGGGCGCGGTCCATGCCGCGCACCTGGAGCTCGGCGCCGCGGAAGAAGTTGCCGCCGCCGATGACGACGGCGATCTCGGCGCCGTCGCGGACGACGGCCGCGATCTCGCGGGCGATGGCGTGCACCACGTCGGGGTCGACGCCCAGGCCCCCGCCGCCGGAGAAGGCCTCTCCGGACAGCTTCAGCATGAAGCGGCCGCGTACTTTGCCGTCGTCGCCCTTCTCGGGCTTGGTGGACATGGAGGTCATGGGGATCTCGCCTCTTTTGCGTGGGTCACACATACGAAGAAGGCCATTGCCGTGGGGAACGTGTTCACATCCCGTACGCGGCAATGGCCTCCTCGTCAGATCTGCTGTCGACCCTACCGGGGTCGGGCGTCCGTTGCGGGACGGACTCAGATGCCGACCTTGATGCGCGCGAAGCGCTTCAGGCTGACACCGGCCTCCTCCAGCACCTTCTGGACGGACTTCTTGTTGTCCAGGGCGTAGGGCTGGCCGAGCAGGGTGGCGTCCTTGAAGAAGCCGTTGAGGCGACCCTCGACGATCTTCGGCAGGGCGGCCTCGGGCTTGCCCTCGGCGCGGGTGGTCTCCTCGGCGACGCGGCGCTCGGACTCGACGACCTCGGCCGGGACGTCCTCCTTGGCGAGGTACTTCGGCGCGAAGGCGGCGATGTGCTGGGCGATGCCCTTGGCGACCTCGGCGTTCGGCTTGTCCAGCTCGACCAGGACACCGATCTGCGGGGGCAGGTCGGGCATGGTGCGGTGCATGTACGCCGTCACGTAGCCGTCGGAGTACTGCGCGAAGCGGTCCAGGACGATCTTCTCGCCCAGGTTGGCGTTGGCCTCGTCCACGAACGCCTGGACGGTCTTGCCGGGCTCGATCTCGGAGGCGAGCAGCGCCTCGATGTCGGCCGGGGCGACCTTGGCGACGTGCTCGGCGATGGCGCGGGCCACGGCCTGGAACTTCTCGCCCTTGGCGACGAAGTCCGTCTCGCACTTCAGCTCGACCAGGACGCCGGAGGTGTTGTCGTCGGCGATGATCGAGACGACCGCGCCGTTCTCCGCGGAGCGGCCCTCGCGCTTGGCGACGCCCTTCTGGCCCTTGATCCGCAGCTCTTCGACGGCCTTCTCGACGTTGCCGTCGGCCTCGTCCAGCGCCTTCTTGCAGTCCATCATGCCGGCGCCGGTGAGCTCGCGGAGCTTCTTGACGTCGGCGGCGGTGTAGTTCGCCATGAGTCAGTAAGTCTTTCTCGAAGGGTTCGAAGGTGTGGACGGCGGGAGCGGAGCACCGTGGCCCGCTCCCGCCGTCGACGCTGACGGGAGGGTCAGGCCTGCTCGGCCTCGGCGGCGGGGGCCTCGGCGGCCGGGGCCTCCGCGGTCTCCGCAGCGGGGGTCTCCGCAGCGGGGGTCTCCGCAGCAGGGGTCTCCTCGGCCTTCGCCTCGGTGGCCTCGGCCTCGGCGGCGGCCGGGGCGGCCTCCTCGGCGGGCTTCTCGTCGGCCTTCTTGTCGCCCTCGAGCAGGTCGCGCTCCCACTCGGCGAGCGGCTCGCCGGCGGCCTTCTCGCCCTTGTCACCGGCGTTGACGCCGGAGCGGGACATGAGGCCCTCGGCGACGGCGTCGGCGATCACGCGGGTGAGCAGGGTGACGGAGCGGATCGCGTCGTCGTTGCCCGGGATCTTGTAGTCGACCTCGTCGGGGTCGCAGTTGGTGTCGAGGATCGCGACGACCGGGATGTTGAGCTTCCGGGCCTCGCCGACCGCGATGTGCTCCTTCTTGGTGTCCACGATCCAGACGGCGCTGGGCACCTTGGACATCTCGCGGATACCGCCGAGGGTCTTCTCCAGCTTGGCCTTCTCGCGGGAGAGGACCAGCAGCTCCTTCTTGGTGAGGCCGGAGGCGGCCACGTCCTCGAAGTCGATCTGCTCGAGCTCCTTCAGGCGCTGCAGGCGCTTGTAGACGGTCGAGAAGTTGGTGAGCATGCCGCCCAGCCAGCGCTGGTTGACGTAGGGCATGCCGACGCGGGTGGCCTGCTCGGCGATGGCCTCCTGCGCCTGCTTCTTCGTGCCGACGAACATGACCGTGCCGCCGTGGGCGACGGTCTCCTTGACGAACTCGTAGGCGCGGTCGATGTACGACAGCGACTGGAGCAGGTCGATGATGTAGATGCCGTTGCGCTCGGTGAAGATGAAGCGCTTCATCTTCGGGTTCCAGCGACGGGTCTGGTGACCGAAGTGGACGCCGCTCTCCAGCAGCTCCCGCATCGTGACGACGGCCATGGCCGTTCTCCTTGGGTTTCTCGGTTGTGCCGCGGGTACCGGACGGTTCCCGCGCCTGACGCCCGCGGTGCGCCTGCCCATGAGGACCGAGGGGCGCTGATACCGGGGCACCGACTCTCGTCGGCCCTGATACCGGGGCGTGCGAAGTCGACCCGGTGACCCGGATCGCCACCAGAAGTGTACGGGACCCGGGGAGCGCCGGGTGACGCGGTTGTCCACAACCGGAACCCCGTCCACAGGGCCCGCGGGGCGGGGGCGGGGTGCGGGAGGGTGCGGGCATGTGGACGAGGCGATGCGGGTGGGTTGCGCGGGGCGCGTTGACGTGGATGATCGCGGTGGCGCTGCTGGCGGTCGCGCCCGTCACCGGTGGGGCGGCGGGTGTCTCGGAGGTACGGGACGCGGACCCGTCCGTGCCGGCCCTGGGGCGGGCCTGGCCGGTCGGCCACCGGCCCGTGGTGCTACGGGGCTTCGATCCGCCGGTGAATCCGTACGGGCCCGGCCATCGCGGGGTGGACCTGGCGGCGGCGCCCGGTGCGGCGGTGCGGGCCGTGGCGGCGGGGCGGGTGGTGTTCGCGGGGCAGGTGGGCGGGCGGGGGGTGGTCTCGGTGCGGCTGGCGGGCACCGGGCTGCGCACGACGTACGAGCCGGTGGACGCCGAGGTGGGCGAGGGCGACGAGGTGAGCGCCGGTGCCGCCGTCGGTACGGTCTCGGGCGCCGGGCGTTCCCACTGCGCGGTCACCTGCCTGCACTGGGGGCTGCTCCGGGACGACGTCTACCTCGACCCGCTGGCCCTGCTGCCGCCCTGGCTCCTCGACCACGGGCCGTCGCGCCTGCTGCCGGTCCTCGGTGTGCCCCTGCCCTGACCGGTCGGCCCGGTCGGCCCGGTCAACCCCGGACGCCGCGCAGGGCCATGGAGACGGCCGCCTCGGTGATCGCCGCGGGCACCTCCGCCGCGCCCAGTTCGATGCGCCGCACCGCCGCGTCCACGACGCCCTGGAGCAGCATCGCCGCCAGCCGGGGCTGCTCGTGGCCCAGGTCGCGCAGGGCCTCCACGATCATGGCGATGAGGCCGCCGTGCGCCGCGCGGATCTTCTCCCGCGCCCCGGCGTCCAGTTCGCTGGCGGAGATGGCCACCACGGCCCGGTGCCGCCGGTCGCCGACCAGGTCGAGCTGGGCGCGTACATACGCCTCGACCTTGGCCTCCGGCGTGGGCACGCGCTCCATCGCCGCCTCGACCTCCGCCGCCCAGACGGGGAAGTCGACGGCGCACAGCTCCTCGACGACCGCGGCCCGGGACCGGAAGTACTCGTAGACCGAGGAGCGGGCGAGGCCCGTCCGCTCGGCGAGGGCGGGGAAGGTCAGCGCCTCCGTACCGCCCTCGGACAGCAGGGAGCGTGCCGCGTCCAGCAGGGCGGCACGCTGCATCGACCGGTGCTCGGCCACGGAGGCCGCTCGAATCCTTGGCACGCCACCACTGTACGGCCGCGCCCACCGCGCTCAACGGCCGAACGCGGCCAGCTTCGCGCGCAGCTGGAGCACCGACTTGGTGTGGATCTGGCTGACCCGGCTCTCGGTCACGCCAAGCACGTTGCCGATCTCGGCGAGGGTCAGCCCCTCGTAGTAGTAGAGCGTCACGACCGTCTTCTCCCGCTCGGGCAGCGTGTTGATCGCCCGCGCCAGGAACCGCCGCAGCTCCCGGTCCTCGGCCACCTCCACCGGGTTGTCGGCGGCGGTGTCCTCCAGCGTGTCCATCAGGCTGAGCCGGTCCCCGCCCTCGCCGCCGGCGTGCAGCAGCTCCTCCAGAGCCACCACGTTGGCCAGGGAGAGCTGGCTGAAGACGGCGTGCAGGTCCTCCACGGCGATCCCCAGCTCGTGGGCGACCTCCCCCTCGGTCGGCGTGCGCCGCAGCCGCGCCTCCAGGGTGGCGTAGGCGCGCTCGACGTTGCGCGCCTTCTGCCGGACCGAGCGCGGGATCCAGTCCAGGGCGCGCAGTTCGTCGATCATCGCGCCCCGGATGCGGGTGATCGCGTAGGTCTCGAACTTGATCTCCCGCTCCACGTCGAACTTCTCGATCGCGTCGATCAGTCCGAACACCCCCGAGGAGACGAAGTCCGCCTGCTCGACGTTGGGCGGCAGCCCCACGCTCACCCGGCCGGCCACGTACTTCACGAGGGGCGAGTAGTGGAGGATCAGCTGCTCCCGCAGCCGCTCGTCCCCGGTCGCCTTGTACGACCGCCACAGCTCGTCGAGCGTCGAGGGGGCGGGCGGTCGCACGCTGCCGCCGTCGCGAGCGGCTGGGGGGATCGCCGCCCGGTCGGACCCGGAGGTGTGCTGGGGCATTCGTCGCCTAGTGCCGTTCTGCCGTGAGGTGGTGCGCCTGGGTGCGCCTTTGGAGGGCCGCCGGTCTGCTGTCCGGATGTTGCCTGTCCGGGTGGGGGTTCTCGTGAGCGTAGCGTGACTGGATGGTCGCGATGCGCGAAGGAGGGGCCGCGGGGGTACGCAGATACGTTCCGCTGAACGCCCTACAGAGGGGATGATGATCGCTCTGGGTGATCACCCGACTGCCTCAACTGCGGGAAATCCCAAGGGCGTAGAGGTTTCCCTCAGACGGCCGAACACGGTGGGTCAGGACGGATTCCGGCCACCGCGCACCGAGATCATCGTCTGGCGTGTCAACTTCCAGCCGTCGCCGTGTCGTTCGACGTAACCGAGTGCTCGAAGCTCGTACAGCCTCGCGACCGCGTCGTCCTCGGAGGTCTGCGCCCGGCGGGCGATCTCGGCGACGCTCGCGCTGGTCCGGGCCGGGAGGCCGGCCAGGACGTGCCGGGTGCGGGGCTCCAGGAGGTCGGTGGGCAGGACCGGACCGCGCCGGTCGGGCGGCAGCTCCCCCATGGCGCCGGTCAGCTCGGCGACCTCGGCGGCGTCCGTGACGAGCGTCGCACCGGCCCGCAGCAGCTCGTGCACCCCGGCGGAGAGCGCGCTGGTGGCAGGACCGGGCACGCCCATGGTGTGCCGGCCCAGGCGTTGCGCCGCCCGCGCGGTGACCAGGGAGCCGCTGCGGTGGGCGGCCTCGACGACCACGGTGCCCCGGGTGAGCGCGGCGATGACCCGGTTGCGCAGCACGAATCTGCTCGGCGTCGGGTGGTCGCCCGGCGGCAGCTCCCCGACGACCAGCCCCTGCTGGGCGATGCGGGCGATCAGCCCGGCGTGCCCGGGCGGGTAGGGCCGGTCGACGCCGCAGGCCAGCACGGCGGCGGTCGCCCCGCCCGCGCCGAGGGCGCCCCGGTGGGCGGCGCCGTCGACGCCGTAGGCTCCGCCGGAGACCACTACCCAGCCGCGTTCGGCGAGGCCGGCGGCGAGCGTGGCCGCCATGTGGGCGCCGTACTCGGTGCAGGCGCGGGCGCCGACGACGGCGACCGAGCGCAGCGCCCACATCCGCAGGCTGGGCCGGCCGCGCACCCACAGCCCGAGCGGCCGGGCGTCGCCGAGGTCGTCCAGCTGGCGGGGCCACTCCGCAGTCCCCGGCACCACGAACCGCACCTCCGCCGCACGGGCCACCGCGAGGTCCGCGCGCGGGTCGGCCCGCGCGGCCCGGGCGCAGAGCCCGGCCCAGCGCCGCCCGCTGACCCCGGGCAGGGCCCGCCCGCCCCGGCGCAGCCACCGCGCCACCTCCGCGGCCCCCCGCTCCCGCACCCACCGCCCGCCGACCTCGTCCCCGGGCTCGAGCACCCGGGTGAGGAAGACCCGGTGCAGCACCTCGTCACCCACCTCCCCACCGTCGCCCGAGCCCTCACCCTCGGTGGCCGACGCCTCGGGGCCCGGGGCCTGGCCCCGGCCGCCGGCGGCGCCGCCCGCACCGTCGGCGCCCGCTCGCCCCGCACCGGCCTCCGCCTCCGCCTCCGGTGCGCCCGCCTCGACGACACGGGCGCGGGGGCCCGGCTCGCGCGGGCCGCCGTCTTCGCCGGGCTCCCGATCACCCGGCCCGCCACCCGAGCACCCGGGCGGGCCCCCGCCCGGCGCCGGCTGCCGGTCAGGCGGCTCCCGGTCAGGCGGCTGCCGGTCAGGGTCCCGGGCCAGATCCTCGGGCCACCGCCCCTCCCCCGCCCTCATGTCAACGCCCCCAGCGCCATCGGCACCCCCCGCGGCACCCCCGTGCGCAGTTGCAGGGCGAGGGCGACGTCCGTGGCGTCGGGGCGGTGGTGGGCCACGAGGTCGGCGATGGTCCAGGCGACGCGCAGGACGCGGTCCAGGCCGCGGGCGGTGAGGACGCCCCGCTCCAGGCTGCGCTCGGCCTCCTCCAGGGCGCCGGGGGCCGCGTGCCAGCGACCGCGCAGCTCGCGGCCCGGCACCTCCCCGTTGGAGCGCCAGGGTGTGCCGGCGAGGCGGGCGGCGGCCCGCTCCCTGGCGGCCCGCACCCGGTCGGCGACCGTCGCGGTGGAGTCGCCCCGGCTGCCGTGGCCGGCCAGCTCGCCGCGCGTGACGCGGTCCACCTCGACCCGCAGGTCCACCCGGTCCAGGAGCGGCCCGGAGAGCCGGGCCTGGTAGCGGCGGATCGCGGAGGGCGGGCATTCGCAGAGGTCGTCCGTGCGGGAGTACCGGCCGCAGGGGCACGGGTTGGCGGCGAGGACCATCAGGAACCGTGCCGGGAAGCGCACCACCCCCGCGCTGCGGGCGATCACCACGTGCCCGGCCTCCAGCGGCTGGCGCAGGGCGTCCAGCGCCTGGCTGCCGAACTCGGGGGTCTCGTCCAGGAACAGCACACCCCGGTGGGCCAGCGAGACGGCGCCGGGCCGGGCGATGCCGGGGCCGCCGCCGACGAGGGCCTGCATGGTGGCGGAGTGGTGCGGCGCGCAGTAGGGAGCCGTGTCGATCAGCGGCTTGCCCGGCGGCAGCAGGCCCGCCACCGAGTGCACGGCGGTGACCTCCAGGGAGTCGGCCCGGTCCAGGCGGGGCAGGACGGCCGGCAGCCGCTCGGCCAGCATCGTCTTGCCGGCGCCCGGCGGACCCTCCAGGAACAGGTGGTGTCCCCCGGCCGCGGCGACCTCGACCGCCGTGCGCGCCGACAGCTGCCCCACCACGTCGGCCAGGTCGTGCCCGCTCTCGTACTGGGCCGCGCCCACGCTGTGCATCCCGGTGGCCGCCCCCGTGCCCGGCATGCGCAGCCCGGCCAGGAGCGGGTCGGGGCGGCCCTGCTGGTCGGGCTCCTCCTCGGGCACCGGCTCGTCGGCGAGGACGGCGATCAGCTGGCGCAGGCTGCGCACGCCGAGCACCGACACCCCGGGCACCAGGGACGCCTCGGCGGCGGCGCACTCCGGCACCACCACCTGCTCGTACCCCGCCTCCGCCGCGGCCAGGACCGCCGGCAGGATGCCCCGCACCGGGCGCACCCGCCCGTCCAGGCCCAGCTCCCCGATCATCACGATGTCGGCCAGCGCCCGGGGGTCGATCCGCTCGGCGGCGCCGAGCACGCTGGCCGCGACGGCCAGATCGAAGCCGCTGCCGCTCTTGGGCACCGAGGCCGGGCTGAGGCCCACCGTCAGCTTCTTCTGCGGCCAGTCGGCGCCGGAGTTGACCACCGCCGCCCGCACCCGGTCCCGGCTCTCGGTCAGGCTCTTGTCGGGCAGCCCCACCAGCGTGAACGCGGCCACGCCCGGCTCCAGGTCGGCCTGGACCTCGACCACCACGCCCTCGACGCCGACCAGCGCCACGGAGCACGTACGCGCGAATCCCATCACGCCACCCCCTTGGCGTGCTCGACCACCGGGGCGCCGCGCTGCGGCAGCAGCACGCCGATCAGGTCGATCCGGACGCCGCCGGGCGGGGCCCCGCCATGGGTCTGGATCCAGCGCTCGGCCAGCCCGCGCAGCCGCTCCGCCTTCTCCGGCGTCACCGCGGCCATCGGATGCTCGAACGACCCGCCCCTGCGGGTCTTGACCTCGCAGACGACGATCACGTCCCCCTCGCGGGCGACGATGTCGATCTCCCCGGTCCGGCCGCAGCGCCAGTTGCGCTCCAGCACCATCAGACCCGACTCCACCAGCCGGCGGGCGGCCAGCGTCTCGCCGTACCGGCCCATCGCACCTCGTGCGTTCATCTCGGCACCACCTCCGGCGCCAACGATGCGCGAGGTCCGAGATGCTGGTGGATCTTGGTGGACTACGGGCGGATTGTGGACAACTCCGTCACCCACATGGGTGGGATCAGCCGCCCGGCAGCTCCAGGTCGCTCTTGTTCAGCTCCTCGATGTTCACGTCCTTGAACGTGAGCACCCGCACCTGCTTGACGAACCGGGCCGGCCGGTACATGTCCCACACCCACGCGTCGGCCATGGTCACCTCGAAGAACACCTCACCCTGGACCGAGTGCACCTGCATCTCGTAGTCGTTGGTGAGGTAGAAGCGCCGCTCGGTCTCGATCACATATTTGAACAGCCCGACGACGTCTCGGTACTCCCGGTAGAGCTTCAGCTCCATCTCGGTCTCGTACTTCTCGAGGTCCTCGGCGCTCATGGCATGTTCCCCTTCAGCCGTGCGATCCCCCCATTGTGCGCCAGCCCCGGCAGCCGCTAGACGATTTCGGTGTCCAGGGTCACCGGACCGGCCGGGGGACCCTCGTCGAGCAGCGTGCGCAGCAGCCCGGCGAGTCTGGTCGGGTACACCGTCTCACGGGTGCGGGCCAACTCCCGGCAGGTCCACCAGCGCGCTCCGGCGACCGTGCGCCGTTCCAGCTCGGTCAGTCCGGTGGCCACGGTCGCGGTCTGGGCGGTGCGGGCCAGGTAGTACCACTCGTCCTGGTCCCAGCGGCGGCCCGCGAAGGGGAAGGAGCACCGGCGGCGCCACAGGACCGGGCCCAGCTCCACCTCGGTGATGCCGGTCTCCTCGCGCAGCTCGCGCAGGGCGGCCCCCGCGCGGCTCTCGGCGCCCTCCAGGCCGCCGCCGGGGGTGAACCACCAGTCGTCGGCGGGGTCGTCCGGCTCGTGGCCGTGCAGCAGCAGGACGCGGTCCTCGGGGTCGAGCAGCACGACCCGGGCCACCTTGCGCAAGGCGCCGCCGGCCGCCTCGACGGGCATCCGGTCGTCGGAGGGCTCAGCGGGCACCCGCCGGCTCCTTCGTCCGCGTCCGGGCGGCCCGCGCCGCCGCGGCCCGCTTGGCGAGGGAGCCGTAGGCGGCGCCGCCGAGGACGAGCACCATGCCGGCGATCACCAGCGCGACGACCGTCCGCAGCGGGCCCGGCGAGGACAGCGGCCCCAGTGCCTCGAAGCCGGTGGGCCGCGCCAGCATGCCGTCCATCGGCCAGACCACGGCGTCGACCCGGGCGCTGACCGCCGCGCGCGCCACCGTGCCGCGGGCGGCGTCGGTGAGGTGGGCGGTGGAGTCCACGGAGTTGTCGCGCTCGTCGCCGAGCAGGAACAGGCGGCCGTCGGGGACGGTCACGGTCGGGAAGTCCATGATCTCGGCCGGGGTGCCGGAGGGCAGGTACGGCTCCTCGATGACCTTGCCGTTGACCTTGAGCTTGCCCTTCTGGCAGCAGGCGACGGTGTCCCCGCCGACGGCCACCACGCGCTTGACCATGGGCGCGTTGGCCCAGCTGCTGTCCTTGAAGACGACGACGTCGCCGCGGCGGACGTCGGCGCCGTCGACGCGCTGGGCGAGGACCCGGTCGCCGATCTTGATCGTCGGCACCATCGAGCCGGTCGGCACGGTGTACGGCCGGTAGACCACCGCTCCCCAGGCGAAGCCGCCGAGGAACAGCACCAGGCCGAGGGCCACCGCGATTCCGGAGATCCGCTGCGCGGCCCGGCCGCCCGGGGCCGTACGTGTCGTGCTCTCGCCACTCATGGATCCGCACCCTACCCGGCGGTACGGGGGCCGGTCAGCCCTCGCCGGCCTGCGGACCCGCTCAGGCGGAGGGCTCTTCGGCCGTCCTCCGCCGGCGGCGCCACCACACGACCGGCACGACGCCCGCGACGGCCAGGCCCTGGGGGGCCACGGTGAGGGCCGCGGCGGCCGACTGGTCCTTCAGGCCGCCCTGGTCGAAGGTGTCGGGCACCGGCAGGGTGTCCCAGTGGTTCATCGGCCAGGCGACCACGATGGCGCGGCCGACGACCTCCTTCACCGGCACCATGCCGCCGTTCTTGTCGGCCTGGTTGTACCGCGAGTCCCGGCTGTTCTGGCGGTGGTCGCCCATGACCCAGATCGAGCCCTTGGGGACCTTGACCTTGAACTGCCCGCCCTGGTCGTCGACGCTGCACGGGGTGTTGCCCGCGTAGACGTACGACCCCTCGTTCAGCGCCTTGCCGTTGACCTTCAGCGGGCCGGTGCCCTTGCACTCGACCGTGTCGCCGCCGACCCCGATGACCCGCTTGATCAGGTCCTTCTCGTCCGCGGACGGCATCAGGCCGATCCAGCTGAGCACCGTCTGGACGGCGTTGGGCTCCGGCGTCGGCTCGCCCGCCAGCCACTGCGCCGGGTCGTGGAAGACGACGACCTCGCCGCGCTCGGGCTCGGAGCCGAACCAGGGCGTCAGCTTGTCGACCAGGACGCGGTCACCCTCGGTGAGGGTGTTCTGCATCGAGGCGGACGGGATCGAGAACGCCTGCACCAGGAAGGTCTTGATGAGCAGCGCCAGCACCAGCGCGATGCCGATCAGCAGGGGCAGCTCCTTCCAGAAGGAGCGGGGCTTCTTGGGGGCGGGTGCCGGGCCGTCCGGCTCCCGGTCGCCCGTCGCGTGCTGTTCGTCCGTCACCATGCCGCTCATGCCGTCCTCGCTCCTGGGGCCGTTCCCCGAGTCGCCCACCGAGTCGGTCCCGGAGGCCGGGGCGCCGTCCGCGGCCGGGGCGGCCGCGTCGTCTGGGCGTCCGCGGTGTTCCTCGCCGCCGGGTCCGGACCGTGCGCCCACCGCCACATCCCCCACGCCAACTCCTCATTCTGTGCCGCCGCCCGCTCCGCACCCGGTGCAGGCCCACCACTCCCATAACGAGCGGGAGTTCCGCAGGGGTCGGGAGTCGCCTCACCGTGTTCGGGGCGCCGGGGGCAACCCTATGCGACGGCCCCACGCCCACGGCCGACCCGATGGCCGCGTCGGCGCCGGAGCCCGCGTCCGGCACCGAGGCGTACGTCCCCGGCTCGTCCAGGCCGCGCCAGTGGCCGAAGGGCCAGGCGATGACCCGGGCGCGGCCCACCACCTCGTCCTCGGAGACCGTGCCGGAGTCGGTGCCCAGGTGGGAGCGGGAGTCGGCCGAGTTCGAGCGGTGGTCGCCCATCACCCACAGCCGCCCCCGGGGCACCGTGATGTCGAACGGCGTGGTGGAGGGGGTGTCGCCGGGATACAGGTAGTCCTCGTCCAGCGGCTGCCCGTTGACGGTGATCCGCCCCTGGACGTCGCAGCACTTGACGTGGTCGCCGCCGATGCCGACGACCCGCTTGATCAGGTCCTGCTCGTCGTCGGAGGGCAGCAGGCCGATGAAGGCCAGGCCCTCCTTGACCTGCTTGACGACGACCGGGTCCTCCTTCCGGTCGGTCTGCTCGCCGCGGAGCCAGCCGCCGGGGTCCCGGAAGACGACGACGTCCCCGCGCTTCGGCGTGGAGCCGAACCAGGGGGTGAGCTTGTCCACCAGGACGCGGTCGCCGATCCGGATGGTCTGCTCCATGGAGCCGGACGGGATCACGAAGGCCTGGACGAGGAACGTCTTCAGGACCAGCGCGATGAGCACGGCGACCCCGACGAGCAGCGGGATCTCCTTGACCGCGCCGCGTCGTCGGCGGCGCTTGACCTTGCGCTGGAGCTTGCGCCGCTCGGCTCGCGAGCGCCCGCCGGACGGGGCCGAGGTGCGCCGGGAGCCGGTGGGCAGCAGGTTCTCCGCCGGGCTGTCGGCCGCCCCGCGCGGCTTGCCCCGGTTACCCATCGCCGCCCTTGCCGGCGGAGGCGGGCGCCGGCACGCGCGCGTACGCGTCGGGGCGCTCGATGCGGGTGGCGTGGCCGGGGGGCCAGACGATCCAGTCGGCGCGGCCGATCACCCGGTCCACCGGGACCATGCCGCCGCCCGGCGACCCCAGGTGGTCGCGGGAGTCGCTGGAGTCGCCCCGGTGGTCGCCGAGCACGAAGAGGGTGCCGTCGGGCACGGTGACGTCGAAGCGCACCGTAGAGGGGCGGTCGCCGGGATACAGGAACGCCGACTCGTCGACCGGCTCGCCGTTCACCCGCACCCTCCCGTCCTCGCCGCAGCACTCCACGCGGTCCCCGCCCACTCCGACAACGCGTTTGACGTAGTCTCCGTGCCCGAAGATCTCGGTGCCGTCGAAGACGACGACGTCGCCCCGCCGCGGCCGGCCGTCGAAACGGTACGCCACCTTGTTCACGAGAACCCGGTCACCGATCCTCAACCCCTGCTCCATCGAGCCGCTGGGGATCTGGAACGGCTGGACGACGAAGGTGGCGAGCAGTACCAGCAGGAGCAGCGGCAGGAGCCCGGTGAGGGTGAGCCGCCCGCCGGGCACCCACTCCGCGACCCGGGCCGAGAACGCGGAACGCGACCGTCCCTCCGGCTCCTCCCCGGCCGCCGAGCCGGGCTCGGGGCGGGAGGAACGGGAGGAGCGGTCGCGCTCGGCGGGCTGTGCTTCGGTGTCCATCGGGGCCAGATGCTATCCGGCCCACCTGTGGACTCCGGGAAGCGCTCAGCTCTCGCGCTTCTCCTTGATCTTCGCGGCCTTGCCGCGCAGCTCGCGCAGGTAGTACAGCTTCGCGCGGCGGACGTCACCGCGGGTGACCAGCTCGATCTTCTCGACGATCGGGGTGTGCACCGGGAAGGTGCGCTCGACGCCGACGGAGAAGGAGACCTTGCGGACCGTGAAGGTCTCGCGCACGCCGGCACCCTGGCGGCGGATCACGACGCCCTTGAACTGCTGCACACGGGAGCGGTTGCCCTCGATGACGCGCACGTGGACGTTGACGGTGTCGCCGGGGCGGAAGGCCGGGACGTCGGTGCGCAGCGACGCGGAGTCGACGGTGTCGAGCAGGTGGGACATTTCGTCTGCTTTCCTCGCCGATGCCACAGGTCATCGACGGAAACTAGGTCGTGAGTACGGTGAGCGGTGCGGGTCGGGACGGGCGTCGTGTCCCCCTGTGGCAGGGGCGCGCTCCGGACGGACGCACAGCAGCGGCCTATTCTTCCACGCCGGGTGTCCTGCGCCAAAATCGGCCGTGGGGCTCGCCCTCGGGGTGGGGTTCCCAGCCCAGGATGGAGAGCATCTCGCGGTCCTTCTTGTCGAAGGCGGCCGGCGCGCAGCGCTCGATCAGGTCGGGGCGGTGTGCGGTGGTGCGGCGCAGCGCCTCGTCGCGCCGCCAGCGGGCGATCTTCCCGTGGTGGCCGCTGAGCAGCACCTCGGGGATCTCGCGGTCGCGCCAGCTCGGCGGCTTGGTGTAGACGGGGCCCTCGAGGAGGCTAGCCATCGCGCCGGGCGCGAAGGAGTCGTCGCGGTGGGACTCGGCGTTGCCCAGGACGCCGGGCAGCAGCCGGGCGACGGCCTCGGTGACGACCAGCACGGCGGCCTCGCCGCCGGCGAGCACGTAGTCGCCGATGGAGACCTCGTAGACCGGCATCCGGGTCGCGTACTCGTCGGTCACCCGCCGGTCGATGCCCTCGTAGCGGGCCGGTGTGAAGATCAGCCAGGGACGTTCGGACAGCTCGACGGCGAGTTCCTGGGTGAACGGGCGGCCACTGGGCGTGGGCACGATGAGCGCGGGGCGGCCGGCGCCCGACTCGTAGCCGTCGGCGAGGACGGAGTCCAGGGCGTCGCCCCAGGGCTCGGTCTTCATCACCATGCCCGGGCCGCCGCCGTAGGGGGTGTCGTCGACCGTGTTGTGCCGGTCGTACGTCCAGGCGCGCAGGTCGTGCACGTGCACGCCGAGCTGTCCGCGGGCGCGGGCCTTGCCGACGAGGGAGACGTTCAGCGGTTCCAGGTACTCGGGGAAGATCGTGACGACGTCGAGCCTCATGCGCCGCCGTCCTCCGCCGAGGCGTCCCGCGCGGAGGCGATCTCGGCCCGGTCGTCGATCAGGCCCGGCGGCGGCGTGATGACGGCCCGCTGCGCGTCCAGGTCGATCTCGGTGACGATCTCCGACACGAACGGCACGTACACCTCGCTGCCGTCGGCGCGCTCCACCACGAACAGGTCCTGGGTGGGCAGGTGGGAGATCTCGGTGATGCGGCCGACCTCCGTGCCGTCCGCGGTGACCACGTCGAGGTCGATCAGCTGGTGGTCGTAGTACTCGTCCTCCTCCTCGGGCCGCTCGTCCGGGTCGACGTCGGCGATGAGGAGGGTGTTGCGGAGCGCCTCGGCGCCGGTGCGGTCGTGGACGCCCGCGAAGCGCAGCAGGAGACGGCCGCTGTGCACCCGGCCGGTCTCGATGGTCAGCGGCCCGACGGCGGCGGGGTCGGTGGCGAGGACGGCGCCGGGGCCGAGCCGCAGCTCCGGCTCGTCGGTGCGGACCTCCACCGTGACCTCGCCCTTGATGCCGTGGGCGCGGCCGATGCGCGCGACTACCAACTGCACTGTGCCTGTTCTCCTGTTCTGCGGCCTGGGGCCTACGACTGCGGGCCGGGGACGGCCCAGTGGCCCTCCCCGGCCCGAGCCGGTGTGCTGCGTGCGACGCGTCAGCGGACGTGGTCCACGTCGACGAGGTCGACCCGGACGCCGCGCCCGCCGATGGCGCCCACGACGGTGCGCAGCGCGCGTGCGGTGCGGCCGTTGCGGCCGATCACCTTGCCGAGGTCGTCGGGGTGGACCCGGACCTCGAGCACGCGCCCGCGGCGCAGGTCGCGCGAGGCGACCTGCACATCGTCAGGGTTGTCGACGATGCCCTTCACGAGGTGCTCGAGAGCCTCCTCGAGCATTTCAGGCCTCGGTCGACTCGGACTCGGCGGCGGCCTCGTCCTTCTTCTCGGCCTTCTTCTTCTGGGTGATGGCCTCACCCTTGCCCTCGTCGTCGCCACCGAGCGCCTCGAAGGACGGACGGGCCGACTTCTCGGCGGCCACGAGCAGCGGCGCCGGGGCGGGCTCGCCCTTGAACTTCTGCCAGTCGCCGGTCTTCTTCAGGATGGCGAGCACGGGCTCGGTCGGCTGGGCGCCGACACGCAGCCAGTAAGCCACGCGGTCGGCGTCGACCTCCATGACCGACGGGTTGTACGTCGGGTGGTACTTGCCGATCTCCTCGATGGCCCGGCCGTCACGGCGGGTACGGGAGTCGGCGACGACGATGCGGTAGTGAGGCGAACGGATCTTGCCCAGACGCTTCAGCTTGATCTTGACTGCCACGGGAGTGGGTTCTCCTGAAATCTGACGTGGATGGGCACGGCGGAGGTTGCCGCGTGGGGTTGCGGTACCCGAGTGCCCGATGGACGCGTCAGCCGGAGGAGAGAGGGGTCCTGTGCGACTGTCGAGTACAGCTAGCCATTGTGCCACACGCCCCCGGACGCTCTGGACCGGGGACGAGGTCCCGGCTGCCACGAGCAGCCGGGGCCTCAGCCCGCCGCCGCGCCGACCACCTCCGGGATGCGGAACGGCTTGCCGCAGCCGCCGCACATGATGGGCGCCTGGGCGAGGACGGACGGGACGACGCGGACATTGCGCCCGCAGTCGCAGACCGCCTTCACCCGCACCCCGCCCCCGGAGGAGCCGTGGCGCGCGGCGGGCCCGCGGAAGCTGCGGGCGGAGTCGGTCGCGGTCGCCGCGGTGTGCGCCTTCAGGGCGCGCTGGAGGCGCTCCATCGTCGGGCGGTAGCGGCGCTTGGCCTCGGGGCTGAGCGTGACCAGCGAGAAGCCGCTGCTGGGATGCGGCTCCTCGGGGTGGTCCAGGCCCAGCTCCTCGGCGATCGCGAGGAAGCGTCGGTTGTGGTAGCGGCCGGCGCGGGAGGTGTCGCGCACCCCACGCGCTGCGGCGATGCCGTGGACTGCCTCATGGAGCAGTCGCTCGAAGGAGAGCTCGTGCCCGCAGGCGGACGACGACTCTCCGATCAGGGACTCGGGCGCGGCAAGATCGGGCAGCTCGGGGTGGTGCCGCTGAATGTCGGCCCACGCCTGCGCCAGCTCTGCGGCGAGAACAGGTGGTGTCGTGCTCACGTAATGACAACGAGCCGGGGTGTCGCTGTGTTCCTATTCCGGGGCATCCCAAATATTTTGCACGTACCCGTCAGTTCCCACTGATGCGTCACGACGAGGGCGGGTGCGCTGATCTGCGGAGAAGCCGCCCAGTCCGTACCAAGCCGGTACGTAGTCGGCGCTACGGCCGCCGTACGGCGCCGGGCGCCAGACCCTACCGGCTGGGCCCGGGCGCCGACGCACCGGCCCCTGGCATCTGCCGTGGGAGTACCACCCGGCGCGCGCCACGTTGCCGGGAGGTGAAATCTCGCCATGCGGGCCGGGATCGGGCAAATCGGCCCCCGTTACCCCTGGACGACATGGCGGCCCCGGAGTTACCTGGCATACGGAGGGCGAGCAGGCGCGACCCACCGTGGCCGCGCCCCACGGGGGCCCGCGACTCCCGGTACGGCGACACTCGGCGATTGGGGCGCTTTCCTATGACACCTACGCTCGTGCGGCAGCACTCGCCCTCCACGCGGGCCCCGGCCCCCGTGGACCCGCGTGCACGCGCGCGTGACTGGTCGGAGATCCAGGAGCGGATGCTCGTACCGCTCCACGAGGCCGTCTACGAGCGACTCGACGTGGGCGTCGGCGCCCACGTGCTGGGGCTGGGCTGCGGTTCCGGGCTCGCCCTGCTGATCGCGTCCGCGCGGGGCGCCGCGGTGACCGGCGTGGAGGCGCGCTTCCCTGAGCGCCTGGCCCACGCCCGGCAGCGACTGCGCCCCCAGGGGCCCGGTACCGCGCCGCTGAAGGACGCGCGGGCGGACGAGGAGCTCACCCCGGGCACGCCCGCGTACACGGTGGTGACCGCCTTCGAGCCGACCGGCTGCCTCGCCGGCGACGCCGAGGGCCTGGACGACGCGCTCGCCGAGGCGGTGCCGCTCGCCCGGCGGGGCGCCGCCGTGGTGCTGGCCGGCTGGGGGCCGCCCGAGCGGTGCGCGACCGCGTCGGTGCTGCGGGTGGCCGCCAAGCCGGCGGACCCGCTGCGCGGCCCGGCCGGCTGGCGCCCCGCCCTGCGCGACGACCTGGAGGAGGTCGCCCAGCGGGCCGGCCTCCGCCCGGACGGCTCGGGCCGGGTGGCCTGCCCGTTCGGCTACGCCGACACCGCGAGCGCGGCGCGCGGGCTGCTGTCGACGGGTCTGCTGGACGCGGCGGTCGCGGCGGCGGGGCAGGAGCAGGTGGCCAAGGAGCTGGCCGAGGCCCTGCACCCGTACCGCCGCCGGGACGGCACGGTGTGGATGCCGAACGTCTTCCGGTACCTGATCGCGCGGGTGCCATGAGCCGGTGCCCCGGGCCCGCCGCTCGGCGGGCTCAGGCCCCCGGGTCGTCCTTCGTCAGGCGGGGGATGCCGGCGATGCGGTACGCGTCCGACTCCTCCAGGGTCTCGTTCGCGAGCAGCGCCTCCGCCAGCGCGTCCAACCGGGGGCGGTGGTCGCGGAGTTTGCGCAGGGCCTCCTCGTAGCACTCGTCGACGATCCGGCGCATCTCGCCGTCGACCGCGTCCAGCGTCCCGGGGGCGGCGGCGAGGCCGTACGCCTGCTGGGTGTCGCCGGGGACGGCGGAGAGCCGGCCGACGCGTTCGCTCATGCCCCAGCGGGCCGCCATGCCGCGGGCGATCCGGGTGACCTGCTCCAGGTCGCTCTCCGAGCCGGTGGTGATCACCTGGTAGACCACCTGCTCGGCGGCCATCCCGCCGAGCGCGCCGATGATCCGGCCGCGCAGGTACTCCTCGGTGTACGCGTACTTGTCCGCGTCCGGCGTGGACAGGGTGACGCCGAGGGCGCGTCCGCGCGGCACGATGGTGATCTTGCGGACCGGGTCGGCGCCCGGCTGGAGCATGCCGAGCAGGGCATGGCCGCTCTCGTGGTACGCGGTGCGCCGGCGCTCCTCCTCGGGCATCACCAACGGGCGCTCGGCGCCGAGTTGGACCTTCTCCAGGGCGTCTGACAGGTCGCGCCCCGTCACCCGCTCCTGCTTCCGCTTCACCGCGAGCAGGGCCGCCTCGTTGGCGAGGTTGGCCAGTTCGGCGCCGGTCATGCCCGGGGTGGTGCGGGCGACCTGGGCGAGGTCGACGTCGGGGGCGAGCGGGATCTCCCGGGTGTGGATGTCCAGGATCGCCTCGCGCCCCGCGCGATCGGGGGGCGAGACCGTGACGACCCGGTCGAAGCGGCCCGGCCGGGTCAGCGCCGGGTCGAGCACGTCGGCGCGGTTGGTGGCGGCGACCACGACCACGCCCTCGGCACCGGAGAAGCCGTCCATCTCGGTGAGGATCTGGTTCAGCGTCTGCTCGCGCTCGTCGTGGCCGCCCAGGCCGCCGCCCCCGCCGCGGGCCCGGCCGATGGTGTCGATCTCGTCGATGAAGATGATCGACGGCGCCAGCTTGCGGGCCTCGGCGAACAGGTCGCGCACCCGGGAGGCGCCCACGCCGACGATCATCTCGATGAACTCGGAGGCGGACGCCGAGAAGAACGGCACGCCCGCCTCGCCGGCCACCGCGCGGGCCAGCAGCGTCTTGCCGGTGCCCGGAGGGCCGGACAGCAGCACGCCGCGGGGCATCTTGGCGCCCATCCGGCGGTAGGCGGCCGGGTTCTTCAGGAAGTCGACGACATCGCTCAGCTCGCCCTCGACCTCGTCGATCCCGGCCACGTCGGCGAAGGTGGTGCGCTGCCTGCCCGGCTCCAGCTCGACCGGCTTCGGCGGCGGCTTGCGGCCCAGCATGCCGCCCGCGCCGCCGCCCATCGCCCGGCTCATGCGGCGCGCGATGAAGATCCACAGCACCACCAGGAGCAGCATCGGGGCCAGCGAGATCAGCAGGTTGGAGAGCAGGCTGCGGTGCTGCACCACCGGCTCGGCGGTGACCGTGACGCCGTTCTTCGTCAGGTCCGCCCACAGCCGGTCGTCCGCGAAGGTCGGCCGCTCGGTCTTGAACTTGGTGTACGTGCCGTCCCCGCCGGGCTTGTCGCGGGCCTTCTTCAGCTGGCCCTGGATCGCGTCGCCCTTGGCGTAGATCTTCTCGACGTTGCCCGCGCCGACCTGCTTGCTGAACTCCGTGTAGGAGATGGTCGGCTCGTCGCCCTGGTCGAAGAAGGACAGCACCACGTTGGCGAGGATGAACACGACCAGCGCGGTCAGCGCCAGCCGCCACCAGCCGCCGCGCATCCGGCCGCCGCCGGGTGCCGGGCGCGGGGGTTCCTCCTCGGGCGCGCCCTCGGTCCGCCAGGGCGGCTCGTCCTTGCGGGGCGGAGCGGGGTCGGTCATATCCGGACGTTACGACACGGAAGCCGCACGGGCATGTGCGCGTACGACGCCGGGGGCGCCCCTCGCGAGAAGGAGCGCCCCCGGCGGACGGGTCGCAGGGGCGTCAGCCCATGAACTTCTTGAACTCGTCCGGCAGCTCGAAGTCCTTGCCACCCTGCTGCGGCAGCCCGAAGGCACCGCCGCCCGCGCCCCCGTTCTCGGCCGCGGCGGCACGCCGGGCGGCCTCCTCCTGCTCCTGCTGCTTGCGCTTCATCGGGTTGCCGGAGCGCTGCTTGCCCTTGGCCTGCTTGGGCTGCTTCTTCTGCCGGCCCGGACCGCCGCCCATGCCGGGGATCCCGGGCATGCCCGGCATGCCGCCGCCCTGGGCCATCCGGGACATCATCTTGCGGGCCTCGAAGAACCGCTCGATCAGGCCCTTCACCGCGCTGACGTCGACGCCGGAGCCCTTGGCGATGCGGGCGCGGCGCGAGCCGTTGATGATCGTCGGCTCCTGGCGCTCGGCCGGGGTCATCGACTTGATCATCGCCGCGATGCGGTCGACCTCGCGCTCGTCCAGGTTGTTGATCTGGTCCTTGATCTGGCCCATGCCCGGGAGCATGCCGAGCAGCTTGGAGATGGAGCCCATCTTCCTGACCTGCTCCATCTGGGCCAGGAAGTCGTCCAGGGTGAAGTCCTGGCCCTTCTTGGACGCCAGCTTGGAGGCCATCTTCTCGGCCTCTTCCTGGCTGAACGTCTTCTCCGCCTGCTCGATCAGGGTGAGCAGGTCACCCATGTCGAGGATGCGGGAAGCCATCCGGTCCGGGTGGAAGGCGTCGAAGTCCTCGAGCTTCTCGCCGTTCGAGGCGAACATGATCGGCTTGCCGGTCACCGAGGCGATCGACAGGGCCGCGCCGCCGCGCGCGTCGCCGTCGAGCTTGGAGAGCACGACGCCGTCGAAGCCGACGCCGTCCCGGAACGCCTCGGCGGTGTTGACCGCGTCCTGGCCGATCATGGCGTCGACGACGAAGAGGATCTCGTCGGGCGAGACGGCGTCGCGGATGTCCGCGGCCTGCCGCATCAGCTCCTGGTCGATGCCGAGGCGGCCGGCGGTGTCGACGATGACGATGTCGTGGACCTTGGCCTTGGCGAACTCGATGGAGTCCTGGGCGACCTTAATCGGGTCGCCCACGCCGTTGCCCGGCTCGGGGGCGTAGACCGCGACGCCGGCGCGGTCGGCGACGACGCTGAGCTGGTTGACCGCGTTGGGGCGCTGGAGGTCGCATGCGACCAGGAGCGGGGAGTGGCCCTGCTCCTTGAGGTGCCGGCCGAGCTTGCCCGCGAGGGTGGTCTTGCCGGCGCCCTGGAGGCCGGCCAGCATGATGACGGTCGGCGGCTGCTTGGCGAAGCGCAGCCGACGGGTCTCGCCGCCGAGGATGGTGACCAGTTCCTCGTTGACGATCTTGAGAACCTGTTGCGCCGGATTGAGCGCCCGGGACACCTCGGCGCCCATCGAGCGCTCCTTGACGCTCTTGATGAACGCGCGCACCACGGGCAGGGCGACGTCGGCTTCGAGGAGCGCGATGCGGATCTCGCGGGCCGTGGCGTCGATGTCCGCCTCGGACAGCCGTCCCTTGCCCCGGAGGGATTTGAAGGTGGCTGACAGGCGGTCGGAGAGAGTATCGAACACGGCGGCGTAGGTCCTCGCGTCGGCGGTGGTGTGGGTCGCCCTCCAGGGTATCTGGCCCGGCAATCAAATCGTCCCTGCCCGCCGCGGAGAGCCTGCCGGGCAGCGGGGTCACCCCCGCAGCGCCTCCTCGAGCACCCCCGCGACCTCGCCCGCCTCCACCCCCGGCAGGGGCGCCCCCTCCGGGCCGGTGACGTAGAAGGCGTCCACCGCGTTCGCGCCCAGGGTGCTGACATGGGCGCTGCGGACCCGTACGCCCGCCTTCTCCAGGGCGTGGCCGATGCGGAACAGCAGGCCCGGGGCGTCCTGCGCGCGGACCTCGATCACCGTGGCCAGGTGCGAGGCGGCCGGGGCGACCGTGACGCGGGCCGGCGGTGCGAGCAGGCCCCGGCGGCGCGGGTAGGCCGCGTCGCGCTCGGCGAGCCGGCCGGCCACGTCGAGGGTGCCGTCCAGGGCCCTGACCAGGTCGGCGCGGAGCCGGCCGGCCTGCGGCAGGGAGCCGTACTCGGCGGCGACCCGCCAGTCGAGCAGGAGCACGGAGCCCTCGACGCCGTCGGGCAGGGTGAGGGCGCGCAGCTCGGCGGTGCGGACGGTGAGGCGGTGCGTGGCGAGGACGCCGGCCACGGCGGGCAGGACGCCCGGCTGGTCCGGCACCGCGACGAGCAGCTCCACGCCCAGCGGCTCGGATCCCGCGGACGGTTCGGTGTCGGGCGCCGGCTCGGTCTGCGCCCGCAGCGCGAGGACCGGGCCGCCGGTGCGGTGGGCCTCCAGGGCCAGCCGCTCCTGCTCGGCGGTGGGCGCGGCGTCCTCGGGGTCGGGCGGCGCCTCGCCCGCGAGCACCGCGGAGACCCGTTTGACCAGGTCGGCGACGAGCGAGCCGCGCCAGGCCGACCAGGCGGCCGGGCCGGTGGCCAGGGCGTCGGCCTCGGTGAGGGCGTGCAGCAGCTCCAGGGTGCCCGTGGTGCCGACCGCCTCGGCGACGGCCCGCACGGTGGCCGGGTCGTCCAGGTCGCGCCGGGTGGCGGTCTCCACGAGCAGCAGGTGGTGGCGGACCAGCGTGGCCAGGACGGCCGCGTCGGCGGGGTCGAAGCCGACCCGGGCGGCGACGTCCCGGGCGATGGTCTCCCCCGCGACCGAGTGGTCGCCGGGCCAGCCCTTGCCGATGTCGTGCAGCAGCGCCGCCACCAGGAGCAGGTCGGGCCGGTGCACCCGGCGGGTCAGCTCCGAGGCGCGCACCGCGGTCTCGACCAGGTGCCGGTCGACGGTCCACAGGTGCACGGCGTTGCGCTGCGGGCGGCAGCGCACCCGCTCCCAGTCCGGCAGCAGCCGGGTGACCAGGCCCTCCGCCTCCAGCGCCTCCCAGACGCCGACCGTGGGCCGCCCGGAGCCGAGCAGGGTGACGAGCTGCTCGCGCGCCTCGGCCGGCCAGGGCGCGGGCAGCGGGCGCACCGCCTCGGCCAGGCGGCGCACGGCGTGCGGGGAGAGCGGGAGCCCGGCCTGTGCCGCGGCGGCGGCGGCGCGCAGCGGCAGCACCGGGTCGCGCTCGGGGCGCGCGGTGCGGGCGAGCACCACCTCGCCCTCGTGCTCGACGACGCCCTCGGCGAGCGGGGTCCGCTCGGCGGCGGGCCGGCCGCCGCCCAGCATGGCGCGCAGCCGGGGCCGCATCGACCGCGAGCGCAGCACCCGCCCGACCTCGCGCCAGGTGACGTCGCCGGCGTAGGAGATCAGCCGGGCCGACTCGTAGACCTGGCGCAGCAGGGTGTCGGCGTCGAGGAGGCCGAGTTCCTCGGCGACCTGGTCCTGCTCCTGGAGGGCGAGGCGGTCGGTGGCGCGGCCGGTGGCGAGGTGCAGGGCGTCGCGGACGTCGAGGAGCCGGCGGCGGGCGCCGGCGAGGCCCTCGCGGGGGGCGTCGGCCAGCCAGGAGGCGGCGACGGCGCGCAGCGCGGTGGCGTCGCGCAGGCCGCCGCGGGCCTCCTTGAGGTCGGGTTCGAGGAGGTACTGCAACTCGCCCTGCCGCTCGGCGCGTTCGGCGCACAGCTCGCGCAGCTCGGGCAGCCGCTTGGGCGCCTGGTTGCGCCAGTCGGCGAGGACGGCGGAGCGCAGGGCGGCGGTCAGGCCCGCGTCGCCGGCCAGGTGGCGGCCGTCGAGCAGGCCGAGCTGGACCTTGAGGTCCTCCCCCGCGGTCCTGCGGGCCTCGGCGGGGGTGCGCACGGAGTGGTCCAGGGCGAGGCCGAGGTCCCACACCGGGTACCAGAGCCGGTCGGCGAGGGCGGCGACCGCCTGCTCGTCGCTCCCGTCGTGCAGCAGGAGCAGGTCCAGGTCGCTGCGGGGCGACAGCTCGCCGCGCCCGTAGCCGCCGACCGCGACGAGGGCGACGCCCTTGATCCCGGCGGCGCCTCGCAGCTTCTCGGCACCCGCGCTGAACAGGTCGTCCAGCCAGTCGTCGGTCAGCCGGGCGAGGGCCTCACGGCGCGACGGCCCGGACCGCGCCCCCTCGGTGAGGAGGCGCAGCCGGGCCGCCGCGTAGCCGCCGGGTCCCGCGTCGTCTGCTTCTGTCGTCACGTCGGTGCGCGTCACCCGGTGGCTCCCGTTCCGTTCCTGACTCAGAGCGCGTCCGGACCGCGCTCGCCGGTGCGGACCCGTACGGCCGTGTCGACCGGGACGGACCAGACCTTGCCGTCGCCGATCTTGCCGGTGCGGGCCGCCTTCACCACGACCTCGATGAGCTGCTCGGCGTCGTCGTCCTCGACCAGCACCTCGATGCGGATCTTGGGCACCAGGTCGACGGTGTACTCCGCGCCGCGGTAGACCTCGGTGTGGCCGCGCTGGCGGCCGTAGCCGCTGGCCTCGGTCACGGTGAGGCCGTGGACGCCGAAGGCCTGGAGGGCCTCCTTGATCTCGTCCAGCCGGTGCGGCTTCACGACGGCGGTGATGAGCCTCATGCGTCCACCTTCTTGTTCACGGCGCCGGCCACCGGGGCCTGCGGGGTGGCGGTCGTCCGGGCGGCGCCGCCGCCGGCGCCGCTGAAGTCGTATGCCGTCTCGGCGTGCTCGGCGGAGTCGATGCCGGACACCTCCTCGTCCTCGGAGACCCGCATGCCGATCGTCTTGTCCAGCAGGAAGGCGAGGATCGCGGAGGCGACGAGAGAGTAGCCGAGGACGGCGAAGACGCCGGCGCACTGCTTCCAGAACTGGTCGAGTCCGCCGCCGTAGAAGAGGCCCTCGACGTCGGACTGGCCGTGGCCGGTGGCGAAGAAGCCGATCAGCAGGGAGCCGAGGACGCCGCCGACGAGGTGGACGCCGACGACGTCGAGGGAGTCGTCGTAGCCGAGCTTGTACTTCAGGCCGACCGCCATGGCGCAGACCACGCCGGCGATGAGGCCGATCGCGATGGCGCCGAGCGGGGAGATCGCGCCGCCGGACGGGGTGATGGCGACCAGGCCCGCGACCGCGCCGGAGGCGGCGCCGAGGGTGGTGAACGCGCCGTGCCGGATCTTCTCGTAGGCGAGCCAGCCGAGGACCGCGGCGGCGGTGGCGACCTGGGTGTTGACGAACATCAGCGCGCCCACGCCGTCGTCGTTGCCCAGCCAGGAGCCGGCGTTGAAGCCGAACCAGCCGAACCACAGCAGGCCGGCGCCGAGCATGACCAGCGGCAGGCTGTGCGGGCGCATCGGGTCCTTCTTGAAGCCGACGCGCTTGCCGATGACCAGGATGACGCCGAGCGCCGCGGCACCGGCGTTGATGTGCACGGCCGTGCCGCCGGCGAAGTCGATGACGCCCAGGTCGAAGGCCCAGCCGCCGGTGCCCCAGACCCAGTGGGCGACGGGGAAGTAGACGACGGTGACCCACAGCGCGACGAACAGCGCCCAGGCGGTGAACTTCACCCGGTCCGCGAGGGCGCCGCTTATCAGGGCCGGGGTGATGACGGCGAACATCAGCTGGAAGACCAGGAAGACGAAGACCGGGATCGTGTAGCCGTCCCACAGCTCGGTCAGGCCGATGTTGCTGAGGCCGAGCCAGTCGGAGTTCCAGCCGACGACGCTGCCCTTGTCGGTGCCGAAGGCCATGGAGAACCCGTACAGGGTCCACAGGACGGTGACGATGCCGAGGCTGATGAAGCTCATCATCAGCATGTTCAGGGTGCTCTTGACGCGGACCATGCCTCCGTAGAAGAAGGCCAGGCCCGGGGTCATGAGCATCACCAGGGCGGAGCAGATGAGCATGAAGCCGGTGTTGGCCGGGGAGAGCTGGGTCCCCGCGGCGAGCGTGATGGCTGGTGCCATCGGCGTCTCCTCGTCGTTGTACGGCCCCGTGCGGGCGAAGCCTGAGCGGAATGAGGGGTGGGCCGGTTATGCGCCAGAGACTGGCGCAGCGCGGTTTCCGTGGGGGCCCCTCGTTGTTTCGCCGCCGTGACGAAGGCGTCGTGCGTGTTACGCGTGGGTGAACCGGGCGACCCGCGGCCGGCCGGCCGTCGCCGTGGCGCGACCGGTGGGCCGATTGGGCCGACCGCGGCAGACCCTCCGAGTGACCTGGCATGGGGGAGCCGAGTCGGGCAGTTCGGGAGGGCCGGCCGCGGCCGGGGCTTGTGGGGGTCAGACCGCCTCGGCGGTCTCCGGCAGTTCGGCCGCGAGGCGTTCGGTGAGGTCGACGACCTCGCCGAGCCCGCCGAAATCGCGTACGGCCGTGTCGACGGTCTTGCGGATGCGGGTGTTGACCCGTTCCGACCGGACCTTCTTGGCTATGCCCATGGCCTCGGTCACCAGGGAGGTGCTCGCCTCGGGCTCGCGCCGCAGCAGGTGCACGGTGGCCATGCCGACCAGGTTGAGGGCGTAGGAGCGCTGGTGCTCGTCGTCGCCGGCGAACAGCTCGACGGCCCGCCGCATCAGGGGCTCGGCGAGCGAGGCGTAGGCGGGGCTGCGACCGGCCACGTAGGCGAGGTCGCGGAAGGAGTGGCTGTTCTCCCCGTACAGCTCGGCCTCGGAGAAGAAGCGGATCCAGTCGGGCTCGGGCTCGTCCCAGTCGGCGGCGTCGGTGAAGGTGTCCTCGGCCATGCGCACCGCGCGCTTGGTGCGCCCGGGCTGGCCCATGTTGGCGTAGGCCCGGGCCTCCATCGCATACAGCATCGACTGGGTGCGGGGGCTCGCGCAGTCCCGGCTGCCGTACTGCGCGAGGTGGATCAGCTCCAGGGCGTCGTCGGGCCGGCCGAGGTGGATCATCTGGCGGCTCATGCTGGAGAGGATGTACGAGCCGAGGGGCCGGTCGCCGGCCTCCTTGGCGGCGTGCAGCGCGAGGACGAAGTACTTCTGGGCGGTGGGCTGGAGCCCCACGTCGTACGACATCCAGCCGGCCAGTTCGGCCAGCTCGCCGGCGACCTTGAACAGCTTGGCGCGGGTGGCCTCCGGCTGGGGTTCCTGGAGCAGGTCGGTGACCTCGTGCAGCTGGCCGACGACCGCCTTGCGGCGCAGGCCGCCGCCGCACTGGGCGTCCCAGCGGCGGAACATCACGGCGGTGGACTCGAGCAGCTCCAGCTCAGGCCCGGAGAGCCGGCCGCGCGGGCCGCCGGCCGACGTGTCCTCCGGGGCCGCCCGGTCGCCGCCGGGCGTCGGGACGAGCCAGCGCTGCATGGGCTCGATCAGGGCCGGCCCGGCCGAGAGGGCCAGCGCGCTGCCGAGGAAGCCGCGCCGGGCCAGCATCAGGTCGCTGCGGGAGAACTCGCTGAGCAGGGCGACGGTCTGCGGGCCGGTCCACGGCAGGTCGACGCCGGTCGCGGAAGGCGAGGGGCGGCTGCTGCGCAGGCCGAGGTCCTCCACCGAGACGACGACGCCGAAGCGCTCGGAGAACAGCTCGGACAGGATCCGCGGGATGGGCTCGCGCGGGTTCTCGCCGTCGAGCCAGCGGCGCACCCGGGAGGTGTCCGTGGAGACGTGGTGGGCGCCGAGCTGGCGCGCCCGGCGGTTGACCTGCCGGGCCAGCTCGCCCTTGGACCAGCCGCTGCGCGCGAACCACGAGGTGAGCAGCTCGTTGGGACGCTTGTCGGCACCCGTGCCGCCTCCACCGTTGCCGCTCACGGTCACGCCCCCATTCCCTTCGGACTCTCTGTCGCCGAGTGCGCCCAGCCCTATCAGCATGCCGGTGCGTGCCGCCCCCCGTCCGGCGTTTGCCACCCATCGAACGGAGAGCCGGATTGTCCCCGGCATACCAGAGCTGGCATGTGCCATCGAGTACCGTGCACACAAAGTAATCCTACGATCACCCGCCCAGCCATGGCGATCCCTCAAACGCCACCATTCGCCACCCCTTCGAATGAACTCCCGGTGGCGTCCGCGCGATTCACTTGACATGCGCCGATCGGGCGTCGGCGCAACGGTGTGCGCGGGAGCGTGCGGCGCGGCGCGCACCACCCGCCGCACTTCGATGCGCCGCCTGAAGCGCACGGCATCCGGGCAGTCGACAACAGAGCGTCACGCGTCACGTCCGCTGCGTAACCGTCACCGCGCCGGACCCGTTGGAGGGGGCATGGGCTTCACGATCGGCATCGGCAGCAGTCGCGCGGTGCGCGACCCCTGGTCCGGCGCGCGCCGCCGCGGACGCGCCTCGGAGCGCACGGTGGTCGCCGAGTTCACCGGACTGTGGGGCTGGGACGTGGTCCCGGGCGCGCGGGCGGCGGCCGGCGCCTGCTCCTGCGGCCGGTCCGACTGCCCGGCGCCGGGCGCGCATCCGCTGGGCTTCGCCCCCGAGGTGCCGGCCGGCGCCACCCTTGACGAGGCCGGCGAGGCGTGGGGCGCGTTCCCGGGCGCCGCGGTGATGCTGCCGGTCGGGCGGCGCTTCGAGGTCCTGGAGGTGGCCGAGCCCGCCGGGCGCCGGGCGCTGGCCCGCTTGGAGCGGATGGGCCTGCCGCTGGGCCCGGTCACCGCGACGCCGGACGGCCGCGCCCAGTTCTTCGTCGCCCCGGGCGCCGCCGCCGAGCTGCCCGCGCTGCTCTACCGCATGGGCTGGGACGACCCGGCGGCCCTGGACCTCGCCGCCCTCGGCCCGGGCACGCACATCACCGCCCCGCCCTCCGACCGCGGCGGCCTCGGCCCGGTGCGCTGGCTGCGCCCGCCGGCCTTCGACTCGGCGGCCCGCCCGCCGGCCGCCCGGCTGCTGCTGGGCACGCTGGCGTACGTGGCGCACCGGTCGCGGGCGTAGCGCCCGCCCCGGAGAGACCCCCCACGGGAAGCAGGACGAAAGGCGCCCGCCCTCGGATGTCGAGGGCGGGCGCCTTTCGTACGCGCTCAGGTGCTGGTGCGGATGAGGCGTGGGCGTCACTCGCCGATGAGCGCGTCCACGAAGGCGGCCGGCTCGAAGGGCGCCAGGTCGTCCGCGCCCTCGCCGAGCCCGATCAGCTTGACCGGCACGCCCAGCTCGCGCTGGACGGCGACGACGATGCCGCCCTTGGCGGTGCCGTCCAGCTTGGTCAGCACGATGCCGGTGATGTCGACGACCTCGGCGAAGACCCGGGCCTGGATGAGGCCGTTCTGGCCGGTGGTGGCGTCGAGCACGAGCAGCACCTCGTCCAGCGGGGCGTGCTTCTCCACCACGCGCTTGACCTTGCCCAGCTCGTCCATCAGGCCGGTCTTGGTGTGCAGGCGGCCCGCGGTGTCGATGAGGACGACGTCGGAGCCGATCTCCTTGGCCTCCTTGACCGCGTCGAAGGCCACCGAGGCGGGGTCCCCGGCCTCGGGACCGCGCACGGTGTGCGCGCCGACGCGCTCGCCCCAGGTCTGGAGCTGGTCGGCGGCGGCGGCGCGGAAGGTGTCGGCGGCGCCGAGGACGACGCTGCGGCCGTCGGCGATCAGCACCCGGGCGAGCTTGCCGGTGGTGGTGGTCTTGCCGGTGCCGTTGACGCCGACGACCATCACGATGCCGGGGCCGCCGCCGGGCGGTTCGGTCTTCACCTCCCGGTCCAGGTCGGGCCCGACCAGGGTGATCAGTTCCTCGCGGAGCAGGGTGCGCAGCTCGGCGGGGGTGCGGGTGCCGAGCACCTTCACGCGCTCACGCAGCCGCTCCACCAGCTCCTGGGTGGGCCGCACGCCGACGTCGGCGGTGAGCAGCGTGTCCTCGACCTCCTCCCAGGTCTCCTCGTCGAGGTGCTCCCGCGAGAGCAGGGTGAGCAGGCCCTTGCCCAGGGCGTTCTGCGAGCGGGAGAGGCGGGTGCGGAGCCGGACCAGCCGGCCGGCGGTGGGCTCGGGGACCTCGACCTGCGGGATCTCGAGCTCTTCGACGACGGGCGGCTCCTCGACGGAGACGGGCGCGGTGCCGCCGTCCGGGAGGTCGACCTCCTCTATCGTGCGGCGCGTTTCGTCGCGCGGTGTCTCGGCCTCGTCGCCGACGTGCGGCTCGGCCGGAGGGGCGGTGAGGTCGGGCGCGGCGGGCGGCGGGGGCGGCACCTGCTTCTTGCGGCGGGTACCGACGACCAGTCCGCTGAGCGCGCCGATCACGACCACGGCGATGACTACAGCAAGGATGACGATTTCCATAACCCGTCCAGTATCGGCCATGGCCCGGCGGGCGCCCCGCTTGTCGCTTCCTCCGAGGGACAAAGGCCGCTGGAGGGGTGGAGTTGGGTCAACGTACGATGGAATCGATTCCATCAACGCGCGTAGAGTCCCCTCATCGCCCCACCCCCCACGAACGAGGCACGGACCCCCCACATGAGCAAGACCGCCGAGGCCGAAGGCGCCCTGGAGACCCGGGGCATCGAGCAGGTGCCCGACCACGAGCGCACCGCGCGGGTCCGCGGCCTCTTCCCGACCTGGGTCGGCGCCAACATCAGCGTGCTGCTGCTCACCATGGGCGCGAGCCTGGCCGTGGCCTACGGGCTGAGCTTCTGGCAGGCGCTGGTCGTGGCCGCCGCGGCGCCCGTGCTGTCGTACGGACTGGTGGGGCTGGTCGGCATCGCCGGCAAGCGCGGCGGGGCGCCCGGCATGGCGCTGTCCCGGGCGGTCTTCGGGCAGCGGGGCAATCTGCTGCCGGGGTCGCTGATCTGGGTGGCCCGCTGGGGCTGGGAGACGATCAACGCGGTGACCGGCGCGTACGCGCTGCTCACGGTGCTGGACATCGTCTTCGGCATCGAGGCGAACAGCGTCCTGGACCTGGTGACGCTGCTGGTCTTCGTGGTCGGCACCTTCGCCATCTCGGGGCTCGGCATCAACGCCGTGCAGAAGTGCAACACGTACGCGGCCTACCTGTTCGGCGCCTTCTCGCTGCTGGTCCTCGGCTACCTGGTCGTGGGCACCGACTGGTCGGCGGTGTTCGACCGTCCGGCCGGGTCGCCGGCCTCGGTGATCACGGGCATCGGGCTGATCGCGGCGGGCGGCGTGAGCTGGATCCCGTCCGCGCCGGACTTCACCCGCTACCTGCCGCGCACGGCGTCCTCGAAGGGCATCGTGGGCGTGACGATCGGCGGCGCCGGCATCGTGGTGCTGCCGATGGTCCTGATGGGCATGGTCATGGCCGTTTCGACGCCGGACCTGGCCTCCGCCGCCGACCCGGTCTCCTTCCTGGGCGAGATCCTGCCGACCTGGATCGCGGTGCCGTACCTGCTCATCGCGCTGATCGGCATGCTGCTGATCAACTCCATGTCGATGTACTCGGCCGGCTTCACCGCGCAGACCCTCGGCTTCCGGGTCCCGCGGCACTGGGCGGTGTCGGTGAACGCCGTCATCTCGCTGGCCTTCGGCGGGGTGCTGATGCTGGTGGCGACGAGCTTCATGGGCTCCTTCATCGCCTTCCTCTCCCTGCTCGCGGTCGCCTTCTCGGCGTGGGTCGGCGTCTTCGGCGCGGACCTGCTGCGCGGCCGGGAGTACGACGGCGCGGCGCTGGCCGACACCGGGCGCGGCAGCGCGTACTGGTATCGGGGCGGCTTCTCCCCCGCCGCGGTGGCCGCGTGGGCGGTGGGACTGGTCGCGGGGCTGCTCTTCACCACGTCGGACTGGTTCACCGGGCCGCTCGCCGCGAACAACGTCGTCGGCGAGTACGGGCTCGGCTGGGTCGCCACGGTGGTCGTCTCGGGCCTGCTGTACCTCGCCCTGCCCAAGCCGACGGCGCCGGGCGCGGCGGGTCGGGCCGCCCGCCCGGCCGCACGGCGGGAGACGACGGCGCCCTGACGCCGGGCGGCCGGGGCGGGGCGGCCCGAGATCGAGTCCTCTACGCGAGAGCCGGGCGCAGGAACGCGAGGATCTCCGCCCTGGCGGCCCCGGCCTGCGGTTCCAGGCCCGGCAGGGTGAGGAAGGCGTGCGGTGCCCCCGGGTACTCGCTGAGCCGCGCGAAGGTCCCGGCCGCACGCAAGCGCTCGGCGTAGCGGCGGCCGTGGTCGGCGAGCGCGTCCCGGGTGGGCACCACCACGAGCGCCGGGGCGAGCCCGCCCAGGTCGTCCGCGTAGAGCGGCGAGACCGCGCGGGCGTCGGCCCCCGGCGGGACGGCGAGTTGCCGCACGAACCGCAGCAGCGGCAGGGCCGGGGTCGGATGGTGGGCGTACTCGGCGACCGACGGATGGTCGAGCATCGTCTCCGTCACGTCGACCGCGGGGTTGACCAGCACCTGCGCCCTCAGCTCCAGGCCCGCCTCCCTGGCCCGCAGGGCCGTCAGCGCGCTGATCAGCGCCCCGCAGCTCTCCCCGAAGACGGCCACGCGCCCCGGGTCGACGCCCCACCGCTCCGCGTGGTCCACGACGTGCCGGAGCACCTCCCAGCCGTCGTCGGCGGCGTCGGCGAGCGGGCTGTCGGGGGCGAGGAGCCGGTGTTCGACGGAGACGACGAGGGCGGGGAGACGGGCCGCGAGGTGGCTGGTGGTCCAGTCGCACTGCACGGCCGTGCCCACGAATCCCCCGCCGTGGACGTGCACCACGAGGGGCAGGCCGTCCCGGTCGCCTCCCGCGGAGGCCGGCCGGTGGACACGGACCGGCAGGTCGCGGCCGGGCAGCGCGATCCGCTGCCATGCGACGGTGGCGCCGGCGTCCGGCTCTCCGAGAACCGTGCGGGCCTCCGCGGAGGCCCGGAAGCGGTTCTCCGCGTCACGGTAGCGGCGCAGTTCCTCGGCCGTGAGCACCGAGTAGTCCGGCTCCGGCGGTCGCGTGGCGAACGGGGTCGCGCTGGTGGCTGCGTTCCTGGTCTCGTCCATGCGCCCATTGATGCACGCACCGCGTGCAACGTCAAGCGCATGAGCTACGGTGGGATCCGGACGAGAGGGGCGAGATGACCGGCCGACGGCGGTGGACGACCGAGGAGATCCTGGACACCGCGGCGGAGCTGCTGCGCACGAGCGACGCCGAGTCGTTCAGCCTGCGCAAGCTCGCCGCCGCGCTCGGGACCGACTCCTCCAGCCTCTACCGGCACTTCCGCAACAAGACCGAGCTGCTGCGCGCGGTCGCCGACCGGATCCTGCTGGGCGCCACGGACGGCTACCGGCCCGGGGGCGACTGGAAGCAGCGCGTCACCGCCCTGGCCCTGCGGGTGCGGGACGCCTTCGGCGAGCAGCACCAGCTCGCCGCGGTGTGGGGGCGGTACGGGTCGGGTGGCACCGGGTCCCGGCTGCTCATGGAGGAGCTGCTGCAGGCCCTGCGCGCCTCCGGACTGCCCGACGAGGAGATCCCGGCGCGCTACCACCGCATCGTGATCCTCATCGTCGCGCTGATCGCCTCCGACGCCGGGGTCGGCACCGTCACCCCGGCCGAGTACGAGCAGGGCATGGAGCAGTTCCGCGTCGCGGTGCTCGGCGCCGACCCGGAGCGCTTCCCGGCCCTGGCGCACTTCGCCCGCGACATCCGCCCCCTCGGCGCGGACCGCGGCGCCGCCTTCGAGGAGATCCTCGCCGCCCATCTCGACCGGATCGAGGCCGACCTCCCCTGACCAGCCCTGACACACCACCGCCCCGTCCGGGCAGTGGCCGGACGGGGCGGTGGCGGGGTGGAGGGGAGGGGAGGGGCAGCGGGGGGGGGATGGCTCCTCCCCTCGGCACGAGGGGCCGGGAGGGGGCGGTCAGCCCATCTCCTCCAGGGCCTTGCCCTTCGTCTCCTTCACGAACCGAAGGACGAAGGGGATGGAGAGCGCCGCGAACACCGTGTAGATCACGTACGTCAGCGACAGGTTCCAGTCGGCCAGCGACGGGAAGCTCGCGGTGATGGCCCAGTTGGCGATCCACTGCGCGGAGGCGGCGACGCCGAGCGCGGCGGCGCGGAGCCGGTTGGGGAACATCTCGCCGAGCATGACCCAGACGACCACGCCCCACGACAGCGCGAAGAAGAGCACGAAGACGTGGGCGGCGATCAGCGCGATCCAGCCCTGCGTCTCCGGCAGCTTGCCGCCGACCAGGTCGTAGGAGAAGGCCCACGCCTCCAGCGCGAGGCCGATCACCATGCCGACCGAGCCGATGATCGCGAGCGGCTTGCGGCCGATGCGGTCCACGAAGATCATCGCGATCACGGTGCCGATGATGTTGATGATCGACGTCGTGAAGGAGTACAGGAAGGAGTCCGACGGGTCGACGCCGACCGACTGCCACAGCGTCGAGGAGTAGTAGAACGCGACGTTGATGCCGACGAACTGCTGGAAGACCGAGAGGCCGATGCCGATCCAGACGATCGGCTTGAAGAAGAAGCCGCCGCCGAGCAGGTCCTTGAAGGCGGACTTGTGCTCGCTGCGCATGGCCGTCTCGATCTCGGTGACGCGCGCGTCCAGGTCGACGCTCTTGCCCTCGACCTCCTCGAGGATCGCGCGGGCGCGGTCGCGCTTGCCGACCGAGATGAGGAAGCGCGGCGACTCGGGGATGGCAAGGGACAGCAGGCCGTAGAGGACGGCCGGGACGACCATCACGCCGAGCATGACCTGCCAGGCCTCCAGGCCCATGATCTTGCCGCGCTGGTCGCCGCCGGCGGCGTTCAGCAGGCCCCAGTTGACCAGCTGCGACACCGCGATGCCGACGACGATCGCGGCCTGCTGGAAGGAGCCGAGCCGGCCGCGGTAGGCGGGCGGGGCGACCTCGGCTATGTAGGCCGGGCCGATCACCGAGGCCATGCCGATGGCGAAGCCGCCGACGATGCGCCAGAAGGCCAGGTCCCACAGCGCGAAGGGCAGCGCGGAGCCGACGGCGCTGATGGTGAAGAGCACGGCGGCGATCTGCATGCAGCGGATGCGGCCGATGCGGTCGGCGATCCGGCCCGCGGTCGCGGCACCGATGGCGCAGCCGATCAGCGCGACGGCGATGACCTGGGCCAGCGCGGCGGAGCCGATGTCGTAGCGGCCCCGGATGGCCTCGACGGCGCCGTTGATGACGGAGCTGTCGTAGCCGAAGAGGAAACCGCCCATCGCCGCCGCGGCGGCGATGAAGATGACGTGCCCGAGATGATCGGGATGAGCCGTCCTGGCTCCGGAACTGGGTGCCTGCGCTGTGCTGGCCACGTGTACTCCTCGGGCTTCCGGCAACGCTGCCGGGTGGTTCGCCCTTCGGGTGCCACTGGTAGGTAGGTACTCGAAGGTAAAAGCAACGTTGCCGAGACTATGCCTTCAAGTAACGAAGTCAATAGGCGCAGAGATGTGACTTAGCAGACGCTTAGCCGGACTCTTGTGTTCACAACTTGAAGCGATCTCTAGCGCAGGCGCTGACTGATCACCTTCGACACCCCGTCGCCCTGCATCGACACTCCGTAGAGCGCGTCGGCGACCTCCATGGTCCGCTTCTGGTGGGTGATCACGATCAGCTGCGATGCCTCCTGCAGCTCCTGCATGATCCGGATCAGCCGCTGGAGGTTGGTGTCGTCCAGCGCCGCCTCCACTTCGTCCATCACATAGAACGGGCTGGGTCGCGCCTTGAAGATCGACACCAGCAGCGCCACCGCGGTCAGCGACCGCTCCCCGCCGGAGAGCAGCGAGAGCCGCTTGACCTTCTTGCCGGGCGGGCGGGCCTCGACGTCGAGGCCGGTGGTGAGCATGTTGTCGGGATCGGTGAGCACCAGGCGGCCCTCGCCGCCCGGGAACAGCCGGCTGAAGACGCCCTCGAACTCGCGAGCGGTGTCCCGGTATGCCTCGGTGAAGACCTGCTCGACCCGCTCGTCGACCTCCTTGACGACCTGGAGCAGGTCGGCGCGGGTCTTCTTCAGGTCCTCCAGCTGCTCGCCGAGGAACTGGTGCCGCTCCTCGAGGGCCGCGAACTCCTCCAGGGCGAGCGGGTTGACCTTGCCGAGCTGCTGGTAGGCGCGTTCCGCCGCCTTCAGCCGCTTCTCCTGCTCGGCGCGCGCGAAGGGCCGGGGCCGGTTGCGCGGGTGCTCGGGGTCCTCGGGCAGCTCCTCGCCCTCGGCGGGCGGGGACGGCGGCACCGGCTGGTGGGGGCCGTACTCGTCGGCGAGGCCCGCCGGTTCGACGCCCAGCTCCTCAAGGGCCTTCGTCTCCAGCTGCTCGATCCGCAGCCGCTTCTCCGCGCCGAGCACCTCGCCCCGGTGCACGGAGTCCGTCAGCTTGTCCAGCTCGGCCTTGAGGTCGCGCCCCGCGGTGCGGGCGGCGGTCAGCTCCTGCTCGCGGCGGGCCTTGGCGGCCTCGGCGGCGGTGCGCTCCTCGCCGGCCCGGACCAGGGAGACCTCGACGTGCGCGAGCAGTTGCCGGGCGCCGGAGGCGACCGCCCCGGCGACGGCGGCCTCGCGGCGCAGCCGGGCCCGGCGCTGCTCGGCACGCGCGCGTGCCTCGCGTTCCGCGCGGGCGGCGCGGTCCAGGGAGTCGGCCCGGCCGGCCAGGCCCTTGACCCGCTCCTCGTGCGTACGGACCTGGAGACGGGCCTCCATCTCGGTCTGCCGGGCGTTGGCCCCGTCGGCGGCGAGCCGGTCGCGGGCGCCGGTGTCGGGCTCTTCCTCGACCGGCAGCTCCTCGGCGACGGCGAGCCGCTCGGCCAGCTCCTCCACATCCATGAGGGCCTGGTCCAGCGCCTCCTGGGCCCGCCCGGCCGCCGCGGCGGACCGCTCGGCCTCCCCGGCGGCGCCCCTGGCCTGCCCGGCGAGCCGGCCGAGCTGCTGGGCGACGGACGACTTCTCCCGGTCGGCGGCCCGGCGCCGCTCCCCCAGCTCCTCCACCAGCGCCGCGCCCGCCGTGCGCCGCCCGCCCGCCGCCTCCTGCGCCGAGGCCAGCTCCGCGCACCGCACCTCCAGCTCGGCCAGCTCTGCGGCGGCCAGGTCCACGGCGGCCTGCACCTCGATGAGGCTGGGCGCCCCGGCCGACCCGCCCACCGCGAGGTGCGCGCCGAGCAGGTCGCCGTCGGCGGTCACGGCGGTCAGCGCGGGGCGGGCGTAGATGAGCGCCTCGGCGTCCTCCAGGGTGCCGACGACGACGATCCCGCGCAGCAGCCTCCGCACGGCGGGCATCAGCTCGGCGGGCCCGCGCACCAGGTCGGCGGCGTACGGCGCCCCCTCGGGGTGTGGTTCGTGCGGGGCGTCGGCCGGGTCCTCGGCGCCGGCCAGGAGCAGGGCGGCGCGGCCGGCGTCCTGCTTGCGCAGCAGGCGCAGGGCGTCGGCGGCGGCGCCCGGCGAGGTCATCGCGAGGGCGTCGGCACCCGCGCCGAAGGCGGCGGCGAGCGGCACCTCGTAGCCGGGGGTCACCGTGAGCAGCCCTGCGGCGGGGCCCATCAGGCCGGCCAGGTCGCCGGCCTCCAGGAGGGTGCCGGTGCCGTCCTTGCGGCGCAGCCCGGTGGCGAGGGCGTCGTGGCGGGCCCGGGTGGCGGCGCGCTCGCGCTCGGCGGCGGTGGCCGCGTCGCGGGCGGCGGCGAGCGCGGCCTCGGCCTCGGCCAGGCGCCGGCGGGCGTCCTCGTGGCCCTCGGCGAGGTCGCGGTCGTCGGCGTCAAGGCCGTCGACCTCGGCCTGGAGCGTCTCGTACTCCTCCTGCGCGGCGGCGGCCCGTTCCCGGGACTCGTCGCGGGCGGCGGCCAGGCGCTCGATCTCGGCCTGGGCCGAGGCGGCGCGCGAGCGGGCGGCGCCGACCTGCCCGCTGAGCCGGGCGAGCCCCTCGCGGCGGTCCGCGATGGCCCGGGCGGCGTCCTTCAGGCGCCGCTCCTCCATGGCCAGCTCGCGCTCCAGGTCGGCGCGGTGCGCGGCGGTGTCCTCCAGGGCGCGCTGGGCGGCCTCCAGGGCGGCCTCGAGTTCGGCCTCCTGCTCGCGGACGCGGGCGGCCTCGCGCTCCAGGTCCTCGGGGTCGCGGCCCCGGCGCTCCTCGGGGGGCGCGTCGGTGGCGCTGGTCACGCGGGCGTCGGCCAGTGAGACGGTGCCGCGCACCCGCTCGGCCAGCTGGGACAGCTCGTACCAGGTCTGCTGGGCGCGCTGGAGGCGCGGGCTGAGCCGACGCACCTCGTCCTCCAGGTCCGCCTCGCGGCGCACGGCGCGGCCCAGCTCCGCCTCGGCGGCGTCCATGCGCTCCTTGAGGGCGGCCTCGTCGGCGATCTCCGCCTGGAGGGCCTCGCGCAGCCGGACCAGGTCGTCGGCGAGCAGGCGCAGCCGGGCGTCGCGCAGGTCGGCCTGGATGACGGCGGCCCGGCGGGCTACGGCGGCCTGCCGGCCGAGCGGCTTGAGCTGGCGGCGCAGCTCGTCGGTGAGGTCCTGCACGCGCGCGAGGTTGGCCTGCATCGCGTCCAGCTTCCGCAGCGCCTTCTCCTTGCGCTTGCGGTGCTTGAGGACGCCGGCGGCCTCCTCGATGAACGCGCGGCGGCCGGTGGGGTCGGCGTGCAGGACGGAGTCGAGCCGGCCCTGGCCGACGATGACGTGCATCTCGCGGCCGATGCCGGAGTCGGAGAGCAGCTCCTGGATGTCGAGGAGGCGGCAGGTGTCGCCGTTGATCTGGTACTCGCTGCCGCCGTTGCGGAACATGATCCGCGTGATGGTGACCTCGGCGTACTCGATGGGCAGCGCCCCGTCGGAGTTGTCGATGGTCAGCGACACCTCGGCCCGGCCAAGGGGCGGTCGCCCGGTGGTGCCGGCGAAGATGACGTCCTCCATCTTGCCGCCGCGCAGCGACTTGGCGCCCTGCTCGCCCATGACCCAGCTGAGCGCGTCCACCACATTGGACTTGCCCGAGCCGTTCGGGCCGACCACGCAGGTGATGCCGGGCTCGAACCGGAGCGTGGTGGCCGAGGCGAACGACTTGAAACCGCGGAGGGTCAGGGCCTTCAGGTGCACGCCGCCGGACTCTACCTCTCGCCGCTGTCTCACTCCATGAACCGGTGAACCAGCGCGGTTTCGCCGGTGAACGCGGTGGGCATCTCAGACGATGGAGCGGGGGGAAGGAAGAGGGGGAAAGAAGGAAGGGACGCCGAAGCGTCCCTTGCAACTCTGAGAACTGAGCGGTTGGGGTCAGGTGAGCGCAGGCTCCGCCTGGTGTGCGTCAACGCTGCTCTGCATGCTCTCCATGAGCCTCTCGTGAGACGCGGCAGCCGCCAGCGCGTCGTTCTCCGCCTGGATCCGTCCGAGCTCGGATTCCAGGTCCTGTACGCGCTGCTGGAGCCGTCGCATCTCGGCGAGGAGTCGCGGGTCGGAGCCGCCGACGTAACCGAGAAGCGCCTTTGCCATGATGGATGGTCCTCCACAATGAGTGACCGACCGAAGCGGTGTGGGTCGTGAGGGATGATGCACCCGCGATGCCTGGCACGCCTGTGTTCTGACTGCCGTTCTTGAGTTCTGGCTGCCGTTCAACCATGCCAAACAGCGAAGGTGCGCGGGGCTTTCAGCGTCTCACCAAAAAGTTTGACGGTCAACACGATCACACCCCGTACGGGCGGCGGCCCGGGCGCGCGCGGCCGGTGAACGGCGGCGCGACGGCTCCCGCGGGCCCCGCGGGGGTTCGGCGATCATTCTGGGTGCGGAGCCTGCCACGACCCGGCGTTCTTGGCAACCACCTGCTCGTTCTCCGTCAGGACCGGTCCCGCACCGTCCCTCCGCGCGGGCGCCGGGCGCGGTCGGGCGCTCACGGATCAGCGGATGGCGAAGCTCTCGTAGCCGCCGCGCGGTGTGTCCCAGATCTCGGTGACGCCGTCCACCCGCCCGGGCGTGTCGTCGCCGTGCAGCCAGGCGAGCAGCTCCTCGCAGCGCCCCTTCGGGCCCTCGGCGACCACCTGGACCCGGCCGTCGGACAAATTGAGAGCAAAGCCACTCAGTCCACCCAGCTCCAGCGCCCTGGCCCGCGTGAACCAGCGGAAACCCACGCCCTGGACCTGTCCGCGCACCCAGGCGACCAGCCTTGCATCCTCGCTCATGGGTGCCAGCTAACCAGTCGATGTCTCTCGGGACACATCCTCCCCAGGCGCCATGCGGTACCGTCCCGACCCAATGCAGCTCATATGAAACTCACTCGATCGTGTGGGTTCGCGTGGATTGCGCATGGATCAGCACGGATCAGCACCGTGGATCAGCAGCAGGGAAGGCCAGCTCATGGGACGCCACCGACGCTCCGCCGCCGGCTCGGCCGGTCGGGACCATGCCGCGCCGGCCGCCCCCGAGGCGGACGCCGCCGCGCCCACCCCGGGCATCGCGCCCTACCTGAACCCCGAGGCGTACGCCGAGGCCCGGGCCCGCAGCGACGCCTACCTGTTCGCCTCCGACGACACGGCCGGCGACGGACCGCCCGAGGCCGGCCGGACGGTGCCCTTCCCCAGCAGCGGCTTCACTCCGGACGAGGGCCCGCAGCGCGCGTCGACGCACCGCCGCCGCAGGCGTGGGGGCCGCCCGGTCCGCGCCGGCCTGCTCGGCGTCTCCGCAGCGGTCGCGCTCGGCACGGTCGCGGTGGCCACCGGGGCGATGCCGGGCCTGGACAACTACCGGCTGGGCGGCACCGGCAAGAGCGACGACCACGTGCGGTCGGCGGACGCCGCGACGAACACCCCGGTCGAGTTGGGCGGCACCTCCGGCAACGCCGAGACACCCGTGGACCCCGGCGCCGGCCACCCGGCCGCACCCTCGGCCCCCGACTCCCCCGCGGCCACCACCCCCGGCGAGCCGTCGGCCTCCCCCACCCCCTCCGCCCCGACGACGAAGCCGCCGGCCACGACGCCGTCCGCGGACCAGCCGTCGGCCGAGCGGTCGGCCGAGCGGCCGTCGAAGAAGGCGCGGTCTCCACAGGAACGCACCAGCGAGCCCGAGGCCACGGCGACCCCCACCCCCTCGCGCCCGGCCGCACCGCCCGCGCCCGCCGCCACCACCGCCCCCGCCGGCATCTCGGAGCAGGCCGCCGCCGAGGCGCAGGTGGTCAAGCTGGTCAACGACGAGCGGGCGCAGGCCGGCTGCCGTCCGGTGGCCGCGAACAGCGCCCTGCGGGACCTGGCCGAGGACTTCAGCGACGCCATGGCCGCCCAGGGCTTCTTCGACCACACCGACCCCAGCGGCGCCACCCCCTGGGACCGGGCCGACGCGGCCGGGATCAGCGGCCTGGGCGGCGAGAACATAGCCCGCGGCCAGGCCGACGCCCAGGCCGTGATGGCCGCCTGGATGGACAGCCCCGGCCACCGCGCCAACATCCTGAACTGCGACTTCACCACCCTGGGCGTCGGCGTCCACTTCGGCACCGGCGGCCCGTGGTGGACCCAGGACTTCGGCTACTGACGGCTGCGGCCCCGTACCCTGGTCGCATGTCGACGATCCCGCAGGAGCGCACGGAGGAGCAGGACCTCCCCTACGACGTGTTCTCGCGGGCCTGCCCCTCGCGCGGCACCCTGGAGCACGTCACCGGCCGCTGGGGCGCGCTGACCCTCGGGGCCCTGTCCGACGGGCCGTTCCGGTTCAACGAGCTGCGGCGGCGGGTCGACGGGGTCAGCGAGAAGATGCTCTCCCAGACCCTGCACGCGCTGGAGCGCGACGGCCTGGTGCACCGCGAGGCCCAGCCCACCAACCCGCCCCGCGTCGACTACGAACTCACCGCCCTCGGCCGCGCGGTCGCCGTGCGGCTGACCGCGCTCATCGACTGCCTGGAGGAGCGCATGGACGAGGTGCTGGCCTCCCGCGAGCGGTACGACGCGCGCGGTTAGCGCGAGCGGGGATCGAGCGCGGGACGGGGCGCGGCGTCACCCTCCGTGCCCAGGCTCGCGAGCAGGCGCAGCCCGTCCTCGGTGGGGGTGCCGGGGGCGGCGGACAGCACCAGCAGTTCCGTGCCCGCCGGGTCCGGCAGCGAGAAGTTCTCCTGGTGCAGTTCCAGGAGCCCGACCAGCGGGTGCCGGTACGCCTTGCGCCCGTGGGTGCGGGCGCACACGTCCGCGCGGGCCCAGAGCCGGCGGAAGCGCTCGCTGCCCATCGCCAGTTCGCCGATGAGCGAGGCCAGGCGGGGGTCGTCGGGGTACTTGCCGGTGGCCAGGCGCAGGTGGCCGACGGCGTCGAGCGTGCAGGAGTCCCAGTCCGCGTAGAGGCCGCGCTCGGCCTCCGCCAGGAAGATGTGCCGGGCGGTGTTCAGGCCCGGCATCGGCCGGCCGAAGAGCAGCTCGGCGAGGCGGTTCCCGGCGAGCACGTCGAGGCGGTGGTTCATGATCAGCGCGGGTGCGTCGGAGATGAGGCCCAGGGTGCGCAGCAGCTCCGGCCGGAGCCGCCCGCTCGGTGCCTTGGCGCGGCGGCGGGGCTGCCGGGCCAGCCGGTCGAGGTGCTCGCGCTCGGTGTCGTCCAGGCCGAGGACGCGGGCGAGCGCGCCGAGGACCTGCTCGGAGGGCTGGGTCGCGCGGCCCTGCTCCAGGCGCACGTAGTAGTCGACGCTGACGCCGGACAGGTGCGCGACCTCTTCGCGGCGCAGCCCCGCGACCCGGCGCCGGCTGTCGGTGGGTATGCCGACGGCTCCCGGGTCGACCCGGGAACGTCGCGTGCGCAGGAATCCCGCGAGATCGTCCATGCCGCCAGTATGGCCACGCCGCCGGCCGCGCCGGGGCCGGTGAAGGTGGCCCTGCCGATACCAGGAAGTCCCGACCGACGGAAGCGGCGCCCCTGAACGGCGGGCGCCACGGCGTCCAGGATCGATGGCATCCGGTCCGAAGGAGGATCCGGCGGACGATCCGAAGGAGTTCCCATGAAGACGCTCATCGTCTACGCCCACCCCGAGCCGCAGTCGCTCAACGGCTCGCTGAAGGACCTCGCCGTGTCGACGCTGGAGGCCGCCGGGCACGAGGTGCGCGTGAGCGATCTGTACGCGATGAACTGGAAGGCCGTCGTGGACGCGGCGGACTACGGCCCCGAGGCGTCGAGTCCGCTGAAGGTCGCGCTGGACTCGGGCCACGCCTTCCGGGCGGGCACGCTCACCGCGGACGTCATGGCCGAGCAGGAGAAGCTGCTGTGGGCCGACACGATCGTCTTCCAGTTCCCGCTGTGGTGGTACACGATGCCCGCGATCCTCAAGGGCTGGGTGGACCGGGTGTTCACCTACCGATTCGCGTACGGCGTCGGCGAGCACAGCGAGACCAAGTACGGCGAGCGCTACGGCGAAGGCACCCTGGCGGGCAGGCGGGCCCTGCTGTCGGTGACCGTCGGCGGCCCGGAGCCGCACTACGGGCCGCGCGGGATCAACGGGCCCATCGACGACCTGCTGTTCCCCTTCCAGCACGGCATCCTCTACTACCCGGGCATCGAGGTGCTGCCGCCGTTCGTGCTCTACGGCACCGACCGGATCACCGCCGAGGAGTACCCGGACGTCGCCAAGGCGTGGGAACAGCGCCTGCTCACCCTGGAGTCGACCGAGCCGATCGCGTTCCGGCGGCAGAACTTCGGCGACTACGAGCTTCCCTCGCTGCAACTCAAGGAGGGGCTGGAGCCCGCGGGCCGCACCGGGTTCGGGCTGCACGTGCGCGGGTGACCCCCCGCGCGTCACCCCGGCCGGGTCACCCCGCCGGCAGGCGCGGCGGACGCTGGCACTTGGGGCAGTAGTAGCTGGAGCGGTTCATCCACGGGCGGCGGCGCATCGGCGTGCCGCAGCGGCGGCAGGGCAGGCCCTCGCGGCCGTAGGCGTCCAGGGAGCGGTCGAAGTAGCCGGACTCGCCGTTGACGTTGACGTAGAGGCTGTCGAAGCTGGTGCCGCCGACGGAGAGGGCCGCGTTCATCACGTCGCGGACGTGCCCGAGCAGCGCGGTGGTGGCGGGGCGGGTCAGCGTGGCCGTGGGGCGCTCGTAGTGCAGGCGGGCGCGCCACAGGGCCTCGTCGGCGTAGATGTTGCCGACGCCGCTGATCAGCGACTGGTCGAGCAGGGCCCGCTTGATCGTGGTGCGCCGGCGGCGCAGCGCCAGGTGGAAGGCGGCGTCGTCGAAGAGCGGGTCGAGCGGGTCGCGGGCGATGTGCGCGATGACGTCGGGCAGGCCGTCGGGGCCGGTGGGGTGCAGGGAGAGGCCGCCGAAGGTGCGCTGGTCGACGAAGCGCAGCTCGGTGCCGAGGGCGTCGGCGAAGCGGACCCGGACGCGCAGGTGCTTCTCGGCCGGGGCCTCGTGCGGCTGGACGAGGAGCTGGCCGCTCATGCCGAGGTGGGCGAGGACCGCCTGGTCGGTGTCGTCCAGGGGCAGCCACAGGTACTTGCCGCGGCGGCTGGGCACGCCGACCCGGTGGCCCTCGAGGCGCTGGGCGAAGTCAGGGCCGCCGGCGATGTGGCGGCGTACCGCGCGGGGGTGCAGCACCTCGGCGTCGGCGACGGTCCGGTGGGCGACCCAGCGCTCCAGACCGCGCCGGACGACCTCGACCTCGGGCAACTCGGGCATGGCTCCCCCTGTCAGGAAAAGGCCGAGCGCCCGCCCCGGTACGGGGCGGGCGCTCGGACCGTGTGCTGCTGTACTGCGGATCAGGCGGAGGCCGACGGGGCGTCGGTGCTCTCCTCGGCGGCCTCGGCCTCGTTCTCGAGGGTCGCCGTCTTGGCGCGCTCGTCCGCCGCGGCCCGGATGGCCCGCCAGGCGGACTCCGCGGCCTGCTGCTCCGCCTCCTTCTTGCTGCGGCCGGTGCCGGTGCCGTACGAGACGCCTCCGACGCGGGCGGCAGCGGTGAAGGTCTTCTCGTGGTCCGGGCCGGTCTCCGTGACCAGGTACTCGGGCACGCCGAGCCCCTCGGTCGCGGTCAGCTCCTGGAGGGAGGTCTTCCAGTCGAGGCCGGCCCCGAGGTTGGAGGACTTCTCGATCAACGGGTCGAACAGGCGGTGCACCAGCTCGCCCGCCGAGTCGAGGCCCTGGTCGAGATAGACCGCGCCGATCACGGCCTCCAGGGTGTCGGCGAGGATGGACGCCTTGTCCCGGCCGCCCGTGCCCTCTTCACCGCGGCCGAGCCGGATGAAGGAGCCGAGGTCGAGCCCGCGGCCCACCTCCGCCAGCGCGCGCGAGTTGACCACCGCGGCCCGCAACTTGGCCAGCTGGCCTTCGGGCAGGTCGGGGTGGATGCGGTACAGCGTGTCCGTGACGACGAGGCCGAGGACGGAGTCACCGAGGAACTCCAGCCGCTCGTTCGTCGGCAGGCCGCCGTTCTCGTACGCGTAGGAACGGTGGGTCAGCGCACGCACCAGAAGGGCGGACTCGACCTGGTAGCCGAGCCGCCCTTCCAGAAGCGTGTGGGACGAGGCCGTGTGCTCCGCTGAATGCTTCTTGGGCGTGGACACAGTGCCTCTCACCGGCCGCTCAGACCTCGAGGACCTGGCGCTTGTTGTAGGTGCCGCAAGACGGGCACGCGATGTGCTGCTGCTTGGGCTCGTGGCAGCGCTCGCACGCAACCAGGGTGGGGACCGCAGCCTTCCACTGCGACCGGCGGTGGCGCGTGTTGCTGCGCGACATCTTCCGCTTCGGAACAGCCACGGCTACTTCTCCTGCTTCTCGTCGACGCCCGCTTCCGCTTCGGCGCCGCTCATCTCGTCCTTCTCGCCGTCTCCGAGTGAACCGGCGAGTCCCTGCAGTGCCGCCCAACGGATGTCGACGGCGTCGTGGTGGTGGTCCGGGTCGTCCGCCAGGCGTGCTCCGCATTCGGAACACAGGCCCGGGCAGTCCTCCCGGCACACCGGCTGCATCGGCAGTGCGAGCACCACCGCATCGCGCAGCACGGGTTCGAGGCCGATCAGTCCGTCCTCGACGAAGAGCCTGTCCTCGTCTTCCTCGGCGTCGTCGGCCGGTTCCGCGCTGGGGCGGCCCCGGTCGTCGGCGTCAGGGTACGAGAACAACTCCTGGAAGTCCGCTTCGAGCTCCTGCTCCAGCGGCTCCAGACACCTTACGCACTCCCCCGCGGCCCGCGCACGGGCGGTCCCTGTGACGAGCACCCCTTCCATCACCGACTCGAGGCGCAGGTCCAGTTCCACCGGGGCGCCGAGCGGCACACCGATGACGCCCTGGATCCCGAGGTCCCGGGGAGCGTCGACCGTGCGGGTCAGGCGCCGGAGCGCACCCGGCCGACGTCCCAGCTCGTGTGTGTCGAACACGAGAGGGTCGCGGTGGTCGAGGCGCGCGTTCAGAGCCGTTCCTGCTTTCGGTCTTCGTGGCTTGGGGGGTGCCGCCCCGGGGCTTCCCGGGCAGCGTCGATCGCGGACGTACGCGCGACCGAACAGCCAGGATACTGGACCATCCGCTTTCGGCCCAATCCGGCCCCGAGGGCCGTCCTACAGGCCCCGGCCCTGCTCGTACGCGCGCAGCTGCTCGGCGCTGATCATGCCGGTGTCGAAGAGGCTGGTCTCGTCCAGCGCCTGCGGCTGGTGCTGCGGCTGCTGCGGAAGCACCGGGGGCTGCTCCGGGGGCGCCGGGTAGCCCTGCTGGGGGTCGTAGGCCGGGTCGTAGCCCGGCTGCTGGGCGGCCTCGTAGCCGCCGTAGGCGTACGGGTCGGTCTGCTGGTAGCCGTAGCCGCCCTGGCCGTCGTCGTAGCCCTGCGGGTAACCGGCGTACGGGTCGGGCTGCTGCTGGTAGGCGGCGTAGGCCGGCTGCGGGGCCTCGGGCGCGGCGGGCGGGGCCGGCTCGGGCTGCGGCTCGGCGTAACCGGGGCGTTCGCCGTACTGCGGGGCCGTCTGCGGAGCCGTCTGCTGGGCCGGGTCGTCGGCGAGGGCGGCGAGGCCGGCGAGGTAGTCGGCGTCGCTGGAGTGCTGGACGGTGCTGAGGTCGTCGGCGAGGGCGCCGAGGTCGTCGCTGGCGATCCGGCCGTGCAGCTTCTGCCGGCCCCGGCCGACCGCCTCCAGGGTCTTGGCGAGCACCGCCTCGAAGGCGCCGAGCTTGGCGTCCACGTAGGCGTCGGCGTTGTGCACCAGGGTGGCGGGGTCCTGGCTGCGCTCGGGGGCGTCCTCGTCCTCGTAGCCGTTCTCGTCGAGTCCCGGCCCTGTGCCGAGGAGCTTCTCGCGGCCCCGGCCGACGGAGCCGAGCGTCTTGGTGAGGACGACCTCGAAGTTGGCCAGCTTGGAGTCGACGTAGTCGTCGGCCTCGGCGCGGACCTCCTCGGCCTCCTGGCGGGCCCCGGTGAGGATCCGGTCGGCCTCGGCCTGGGAGCGGCGGGCGACCTCGGTGTCGGAGATGAGCGTGCCGCGCTCGGCGTGCGCGCCCTCGATGATCCGGTCCGCCTCCTGCCGCGCCTGCGCGACGAGCTGGTCCCGGTCGCCGATCAACTCCTGGGCCTGGGCGAGGGAACCGGGCAGCTCGGCGCGCAGGTCCTCGAGGAGCGAGAGCAGTTCGGCGCGGTTGACCACGCACGAGGCCGACATGGGCATGGCGCGGGCGCCGGAGACCGTCCGGACGATCTCGTCGAGCTTGTTCTGCACGTCCACCGTGTGCTCGCCACTCTCTACAGCTGTATTGGAGACGGACGGCACGACTGTACGGCCCCAGGGTGGCACGGGGTGGCGGTCAGCCCAGCTTCAGGCGCTCGGTGAGGGCGTTCAGGACCACCGGCGGCACCAGGTGGGAGACATCGCCGCCCCAGGTGGCGACCTCCTTGACCAGGGACGACGACAGGAAGCTGTAGGTGGGGTTGGTGGGCATGAAGAGGGTCTCCACGCCGGAGAGGCCGTTGTTCATCTGGGCCATCTGCAGCTCGTAGTCGAAGTCGCTGACCGCGCGCAGGCCCTTGACGATGGCGGGGATCTCGCGCTGCTTGCAGAAGTCGACCAGGAGGCCGTGGAAGGACTCCACCCGTACGTTGCCGTACTCGGCGGTGACCTGCTGGATCAGGTTGATCCGGTCCTCGATCGCGAACAGGCCCTTCTTGGCCTCGTTGATCATCGCGACGACGTAGACCTCGTCGTAGAGGCTGGAGGCGCGGGCGATGATGTCGAGGTGTCCGTTGGTGATCGGGTCGAACGACCCGGGACAGACGGCTCGGCGCACTTGTGATCCCTCGCTCTCCGGTCCGGTCATCGTGCGTCTTCGCACGTAGCGGCGGCGTGACCGTACCAAAACGTTCCCTCGCCGTAGCGACGGGACTTCAACGCGGTGAAGCCGTCCGGCCAGCCGAAGACGCCGCCCCTGGTGCTGCGCTCCACGGTGACCAGGGCCTCGGGCGCGAGCCAGCCCCCGGCGCGGAGTGTGAGCAGGATCTCCCGAAGATCGTCGTCGGTGACGGCGTACGGGGGGTCCAGGAAGACCAGGTCGTACGGCTGTGCCGGGGCCGGCGTGCGGACGACCTGCTCGGCCTTGCCGGCCCGGACCTCGGCGCCGGGCAGGGCGAGGGCGCGGGCGTTGTCCCGGACCGTGCGGGCGGCCCGGGCGTCGGCCTCCACGAGCAGCACGTGGCCGGCGCCCCGGGAGAGCGCCTCCAGGCCGACGGCGCCGGAGCCGGCGTAGAGGTCGAGGACGCGTTCGCCGTCCAGCGGGCCGCCGAGGAGGGACTGCCAGGTGGAGAAGAGGCCCTCGCGCGCGCGGTCGGAGGTGGGGCGGGTTCCGGTGCCGGGCGGGACGGTCAGGCGACGTCCGCCGGCCTTGCCGGCGATCACGCGGGTCATCTGGGGGTCCTCGAAAGGGTGGGTACGGGGGCGGGTGACGGCCCCCAGTCTCTCAGCCCTTCTCCAAATACTGCTCCCTCTCCTCGTCCAGGAGGGCGTCCAGCGCCGTGCGCAGGGCGGGGAGGGCCGCCAGCTCGGGGTCGGCGGCCACCACCGCCGTCGCCTCCTCGCGGGCCTCCGCGATGATGTCCTCGTCCTCGATGACCGCCAGGACGCGCAGTGAGGTGCGGGCGCCGGACTGGGCCTGGCCGAGGACGTCGCCCTCGCGGCGCTGCTCCAGGTCGACGCGGGACAGCTCGAAGCCGTCCAGGGTGGCCGCCACGGCGTCGAGCCGGCCGCGCGCCGGGCTCGCCTCCGGCATCTCGGTGATCAGCAGGCACAGTCCGGCGGCGGAGCCGCGGCCGACCCGGCCGCGCAGCTGGTGCAGCTGGGAGACGCCGAAGCGGTCGGCGTCCATGATGACCATCGCGGTGGCGTTCGGGACGTTGACGCCGACCTCGATGACGGTGGTGGCGACCAGCACGTCCGTCTCGCCGGCGGCGAAGCGGCGCATCACGGCGTCCTTGTCGTCGGGGTGCATGCGGCCGTGCAGCACCTCGACGCGCAGCCCCTGCAGGGGGCCCTTGGCCAGGTGGTCGGCCACGTCGAGGACGGCCAGCGGGGGGCGCTTCTCCGCGTCGTCCTCAGCCGACTTCTTCGTGGCGTCCTCGTCGTCGCCGATGCGCGGGCACACCACGTACGCCTGGTGGCCGTTCTCCACCTCCTCGCGCACCCGCTCCCAGGCGCGGGCGAGGAAGTGCGGCTTGTCGGCGGCCGGGACGACATGGCTGGCGATCGGCGAGCGGCCGGCCGGCAACTGGTCGAGGACGGAGGTCTCCAGGTCGCCGAAGACGGTCATGGCGACGGTGCGCGGGATGGGCGTGGCGGTCATGACCAGCAGGTGCGGCGGCTGCTTGCCCTTGCCGCGCAGGGCGTCGCGCTGCTCGACGCCGAAGCGGTGCTGCTCGTCCACGACGACCAGGCCGAGGTCGTGGAACTGCACCTTGTCCTCGATCAGCGCGTGCGTGCCGATGACCAGGCCGGCCTCGCCGGTGGCCAGGTCGAGCAGGGCCCGGCGGCGGGCGGCGGTGCCCATCGAGCCGGTGAGCAGCACCACCTTGGTGGCGTGTTCGGCGCCGCCGAGCATGCCGCCCTCGGCCAGCTCGCCCATCATCTCGGTCACCGACCGGTGGTGCTGCTGGGCCAGCACCTCGGTGGGCGCGAGCATCGCGGCCTGCCCCCCGGCGTCGACCACGGCGAGCATGGCGCGCAGGGCCACCAGCGTCTTGCCGCTGCCCACCTCGCCCTGGAGCAGGCGGTGCATGGGGTGGTCGGTGGCGAGGTCGGTGAAGATCTCGCGGGAGACGCGCTGCTGGCCCTCGGTGAGGGTGAAGGGGAGGCGGGCGTCGAAGGCGGTGAGGAGGCCGTCGGGCAGGGGGCTGCGCGGGATCGCGGGGACCTGGGTCTCGGCGTGGCGGCGGCGGGCCAGGGCGACTTGGAGGACGAACGCCTCGTCCCACTTCAGGCGGGCGCGGGCGTCGGCGATGTCCGCCTTGGTGTGCGGTCGGTGGATCTTGAGGAGGGCTTCGGGGAGGGGGACCAGGCCGCGCCCTTCGCGCAGCGACTCCGGCAGCGGGTCGAGGGCCTCCTGGGCGCTGGGCAGCACCGTCTGGACGGCCTTGGCGATCTTCCAGGACTCCAGCTTGGCGGTGGCCGGGTAGAGCGGGATGAGGGCGCCCGCCCAGCTCTCCACGGCCTCGGCGCCCTCCTCGTCGTCCGCCGAGGCGCGCAGCAACTCGTAGGCCGGGTGGGCCAGTTGGAGGCGGCGGTTGAAGAGGGAGACCTTGCCGGCGAACATCGCGCGGGTGCCGGGCAGGAGTTCCTTGTGCGGCTTGTGCACGCCGTTGCCGAAGAAGACCAGCTGGAGCCGGCCGCTGCCGTCGGTGATGGTCACCTCCAGGCGCTGGCCCTTGCCGCGCGGCGCCCTGGCGGAGGCGAAGCTGTGCAGGCGGGCGTCGGCGACCTGGGCGACCACCGTCACGTGCTCGTCCATGGGCAGGTCGGCGAGGTGGGTGAGCTGGCCGCGCTCCTCGTATCTGCGCGGGTAGTGGTGGAGCAGGTCGCCGACGGTGTCCAGGCCGAGGTGCTCGGCCATCACCTTGGCGGTGGCGGGGCCGAGCACCTTCTTCAGGGGTTCTCGCAGTGCGGGCACGAGGTCCATTGCACACCACGGCACCGACAGGGGCGCACCGGAGCGCCCGCCGTGCCGGAGACCCCGACTACTCGACGCCGATCAGCAGCAGCGCGTCCGGCATGCCGCCGTGGTGGACGACCGTGTCCACGGCGAGGTAGGACGCGCGCACCCGGGAGGCCAGGTGCTCGGCGACGCTGTCGGGGGTGCGGTCGCCGAGGACGAGGGTGACGAGTTCGCCGCCGGCCGCCAGCATCCGGTCCAGGACCGCGCCCGCCGCGGCGGTGACGTCCGTGCCGATCACCGCCACGTCGCCGTCGATCAGGCCGAGCACGTCGCCGGCCTGGCAGATGCCGGCCGTCGTCCAGGAGCGGTGCTCGGCGACGGTGACCTCGGCGTACCGGGTCGCCCCGGCCGCGGAGGTCATCGCCACCACGTCCTCGTCGAAGCGCCGCTCGGGCGCGTGCACGGCCAGCGCGGCGATGCCCTGCGTCGCGGAGCGGGTCGGGATCAGCGCGACCCGGACGCCCTCGGCGCGGGCCTGCTCGGCCGCCGCGGCGGCGGTGTGCCGCAACTCGGCGTCGTTCGGCAGCAGCACCACCTCGCGCGCGTGGGCCCGGCGCACCGCCTCCACCAGCTCCCCGCTCGCCGGCGGCTCCCCCGGCCTGGCCAGCACGGTCGTCGCGCCGGCGGCGGCGCACAGCCCGGCCAGGCCCTCGCCGGGCACCACCGCGACGACGGCCCGCTCCAGGCGCTCCCGGTGCGGACGCCCGGCCCCTGCGGTGTGCGCGTCGCCCTGCCCGAAGTGCGTGATCCGGATCCGGTACGGCCGCCCCGCCTCGACGCCCGCCTCCACGGCGGCGCCCGCGTCGTCCACGTGCACGTGCACGTTCCACAGCCCGTCGCCGCCGACCACCACGAGGGAGTCCCCGAGCGCGTCGAGCCGGCCCCGCAGCCGGGCCACGGCCGCGTCCTCGGCCTCCAGGAGGTAGATCACCTCGAAGGCGGGCCCGCCGGCCTCCTCGTCCTCCGCCGCGTCGGGCGGGCAGGCGGCCGAGTGCGCGGCTGCCTGGTCCCTCGCCTCGGGCTGCCCGCCCGTGAACGCCTCCACCAGCGCCGCCAGCACCGTCACCAGGCCCCGGCCGCCGGCGTCGACGACCCCGGCCCGCTCCAGGGCGGGGAGCTGCCCGGGGGTGGCGGCCAGCGCGGTGCGGGCCCCGGTGTGGGCGGCCCTGGCCACCGCGCCGCAGTCGCCCTCGGTGCCGTCCGCGGCGTCGGCGGCGGCCTGGGCGACGGTCAGGATCGTGCCCTCGACCGGGTGCGCGACGGCCTGCCGGGCGGAGTCGGCCGCGCGGCGCAGCGCCAGCCTGAGCCCGGGGCCGTCAACGCGGGCGGGCTCCTCGCGGGTCGTCTCGCCGGCCGCCTCGCGGGCCGTGAGGACCTGCGCCATGCCGCGAAGCAGCTGGGCGAGGATCGTGCCGGAGTTGCCGCGCGCCCCGATCAGGGCGCCGTGCGCCATCGCGCCGACGGCGTCCGTGAGCGACGGCTCACCGCCGGTGTCGTAGGCCGCGAACACCGCCTCCACCGCCGCGGCGGCCGACTCCATGGTCAGGTACAGGTTGGTTCCGGTGTCCCCGTCCGCGACCGGGTAGACGTTGATCGCGTCGATCTCCTCACGCGCCCGCCCCAGCGCGGCGAGCGCCAGAGTGCACCAGGTGCGCACCGCCAGAGCGTCGAAGAACCTCTGCGGCACCTGCGCCACCTGCGCCTCCTTCGTTCCGGACGTGGCAGGCAGCGTAGACCGCGGGGGGATGCCTCCCGGACTCGGGCCGCTGAGCCGCCATGGTAGTTTCGTTGTACGGGAGCAGCCGTTGTATGCTGCTCCGGTTGCCCGATCCCGTTCGGGCTACTCCCCCTGGCACCGCCACTCATCCCGGCATGCCGGGATCAACCGTAAGTGCATCTGAAGTCTTTGGAGTGACCCGTGGCTGCCAACTGCGACGTCTGCGGCAAGGGGCCGGGCTTCGGCAACAACATCTCGCACTCGCACCGCCGTACGTCCCGTCGCTGGAACCCGAACATCCAGCGCGTGCGTACCGTGGTCGGCGGGACGCCGAAGCGCGTGAACGCCTGCACCTCGTGCATCAAGGCCGGCAAGGTCTCGCGCTGACGCGTCCGCTGAACGCGCGGCCACTGCCTGGTTCGCCGCACCGAGCCGGTCCACCTCTGGTGGGCCGGCTCTTTGCTGTGCCCGCTGAACGCCCCGCCTCTCAGGCCGGCCCCTGACGCAGCGCCCACCCGTGATCCACCGGCCCGATGCCCCCGCCGAGCGCGAAGCCGGCCGCGATGGCGCCGGTGACGTACTCCTTGGCCGCGGTCACCGCCGCCGGCACGGTGAGCCCCTTGGCCAGCCCGCAGGCCACTGCCGAGGCGAGGGTGCAGCCGGTGCCGTGGGTGTGCCGGTTGTCCAGGCGCGGGGCGCGCAGCCAGTGCTCCTCGGCGCCGTCGGTGAGCAGGTCCACGGCGTCACCGGACAGATGCCCGCCCTTGATCAGCACCCAGCGCGGCCCGTACCCGAGGACCGCCTCCGCGGCCCGGCGCAGATCGCCGTCCGACTCCACCCGTACGCCGGTGAGCTGCGTCACCTCGTCGAGGTTCGGGGTGGCCACGGTGGCCAGCGGCAGCAGCGCGCCGCGCACCGAGTCCAGCGCGGAGGCGGCAAGGAGCGGGTCGCCGTGCTTGGAGACGCCGACCGGGTCCACGACGGCGGGCGCGTCGGTGTCCTTCAGCAGCTCGGCGACCGTCTCGACCAGCTCGGCCGAGGCGAGCATGCCGGTCTTCACCGCCCGGACGCCGATGTCGTCCACCACGCTGCGGTACTGCGCCCGCACCGCCTCGGCCGGCAGCTCCCAGGCGCCCTGCACGCCGAGGGAGTTCTGCGCGGTCACCGCGGTGACCACGCTCATGCCGTGCACGCCGAGCGCGAGCATCGTCTTCAGGTCGGCCTGGATCCCGGCGCCGCCGCCGGAGTCGGAGCCGGCCACGGTCAGCACGTTGGGCAGGCTCACGCCTCCACCTCCCCGCCGAAGTGGTCCCAGCCGCCCTGGCTGGTCCAGGGCGCGCCGTCCACCGTCACCTGGGGCAGCGCCGAGGGGTTGAGGACCTCGCCGATGACCTTCCAGCGGGCCGGCAGCTTCACGTCGGGCGGGAAGGTCGCCACGATCGCGTGGTCCTCGCCGCCGGTGAGCACCCACTGCATCGGGTCGACGCCGACGGCCTGCCCGATGTCGTTCATCTGCGACGGGATGTCGATCTGCCCGGAGCGCACGTCGATGCGCACCTTGCTGGCCTCCGCGATGTGCCCGAGGTCGGCGATCAGCCCGTCGCTCACGTCGCACATGGCGGTGGCGCCGAGGCCGGCCGCCGCCGGGCCCGCGTGGTAGGGCGGCTCGGGCCTGCGGTGGGCCTCGACGAAGGCGCGCGGGGAGCGGAAGCCGCGGGAGAGCACCGCGAAGCCGGCCGCGGACCAGCCGAGCCAGCCGGTCACCGCGACCAGGTCGCCCGGCTGGGCGCCGGCCCGGGTGACGGGCTCCTGGTTGCGCAGGTCGCCGAGGGCGGTGATGGACACGGTGATGGTGTCGCCGCGCACCACGTCGCCGCCGACCACCGAGGCGCCGGCCACCTGGCACTCGTCGCGCAGGCCGTCCATCAGCTCCACCGGCCAGGTGACCGGGAGTTCGGCGGGCACGACCAGGCCGAGCAGCAGCGCGGTGGGCACCGCGCCCATGGCGGCGATGTCGGCGAGGTTCTGCGCGGCGGCCTTGCGGCCGACGTCGTACGCGGTGGACCAGTCGCGGCGGAAGTGCCGGCCCTCCACGAGGACGTCGGTGCTGGCCACGACCCTGCGGTCCGGCGCGGCGACCACCGCGGCGTCGTCGCCCGGGCCGACCCGGACCGCCGGGGTGGTGGTGAGCCGGGAGGTGAGCTCCCTGATGAGCCCGAACTCCCCCAGCTCACCAACAGTGCCCTTCATCGCGCTACTCCCCTTCTGACCCGGTCCGTGCCCGGTCGCGCGTCGTCCTGCCGCTCGTTACCGTCGACATGACCCACGTCCCGCAGGTCTCCCCGCGAAGCGCGGCGACGCGATACCGTGGCGTTCCTTTTCCCCACATGATCCTCGTGGCCGCCCTGGAGGTTCCGTGGTACAGGCGTACATCCTGATCCAGACGGAGGTCGGCAAGGCGTCGACCGTCGCCGAGACGATCAGCAAGCTCCCTGGAGTGATCCAGGCGGAGGACGTGACGGGTCCGTACGACGTCATCGTGCGCGCCCAGTCCGACACCGTGGACGAACTCGGCCGCATGGTGGTCGCCAAGGTCCAGCAGGTGGACGGCATCACCCGCACCCTGACCTGCCCGGTCGTCCATCTCTAACCCCCAACCCCCACGTCAGCAGACGACGGCGCGTCGGCGGCGGTTCCCGGCCCGGGAAACCCGCTGATCATACTGCGCCGTGGACAGCAGGAAGGCGATCCCCTCGGGGATCGCCTCCGTGCACCTCACGTGGCCGCGTCAGCGCAGCCCGGTCGGGCGGCGCAGTGCCGCCTGCACCAGGCGGTCCACCAGCTCCGCGTAGCCGATGCCGCTCGCCTGCCACATCTGCGGGTACATGGAGATCGGCGTGAAGCCGGGCATGGTGTTGATCTCGTTGATGACGAACTCCCCGTCCTCGGTGAGGAAGAAGTCCGCGCGCACCAGGCCCTCGCAGGAGGCCGCGTCGAAGGCGGCCACCGCGAGCCGCTGCACCTCGGCGGTCTCCTCGGGGGTCAGCGGAGCGGGCACCACACCGGGGGTGGAGTCGATGTACTTGGCCTCGAAGTCGTAGTACGCGTGCGCCGAGGGCGGCGGGATCTCGGCCGGTACGGAGGCCCGGGGGCCCTCCTCGAACTCCAGCACCCCGCACTCGATCTCGCGGCCCACCAGGGCGGCCTCGACCAGGAACTTGGGGTCGTGGCGGCGGGCCTCCTCGATGGCCTCGTCCAGGCCCGCGAGGCCGTCGACCTTGGTGATGCCGATGGAGGAGCCGGCGCGGGCCGGCTTCACGAAGAGCGGCCAGCCGTGCTCGCCGGCGAAGTCCACGATCCGCTTGCGGGCGGCCTGCCGGTCCTGCTCCCACTCGCGGGGCCGGATCACCTCGTACGGGCCGACCTTGAGCCCGTAGGACGTGAACACCCGCTTCATGTACTCCTTGTCCTGGCCGACCGCCGAGGCGAGCACGCCCGCGCCCACGTAGGGCACGCCGGACAGCTCCAGGAGGCCCTGCAGGGTGCCGTCCTCGCCGTACGGGCCGTGCAGGACGGGGAAGACGACGTCGACCTCGCCGAGCGCCTTGGGCACGGAGCCGGGTTCGCTGTAGACGACCTCGCGGCTGGCCGGGTCGACGGAGAGCACGACGGCGCCCTCGGCGGACTCGGCGACCTCCTCGACGGCCGGCGTGCGGCGCTCGGTGATCGCCATCCGCTCGGGGGCGTCGGCGGTGAGCACCCACCGGCCCTCCCGGGTGATGCCGATCGGCAGGACCTCGTACTTGGTCCGGTCGATGGCGCCGAGCACGGCGCCGGCGGTGACCGTGGAGATCCCGTGTTCGGAGCTGCGCCCGCCGAAGACGACGGCCACCCGCGGCTTGCGCGGCGGCTGCTCGGGGCTCTGGGGGAGGTTCTCGGTGCTCATATCGCGATGAGCGTACCCGCACCCCAGGCCGGGAGACAGCGTCGGCGGGGCCGCGTGGCGCGGCCGTCGCTCCTCGTGGCCCGGGCCTCGCTCAGCGTCGTTCGGGCTTGGCGCTGCGCGACATCAGCTCCTTGAGCGCGACCACCGGGGGCTTGCCCTGGTGCACGATGCCGACGACGGTCTCGGTGATCGGCATGTCGACGCCGTGCCGGTGGGCCAGATCCAGCACCGACTCGCACGACTTGACGCCCTCGGCGGTCTGCCGGGTGACCGCGATGGTCTCCTGGAGGGTCATGCCCTTGCCGAGGTTGGTGCCGAAGGTGTGGTTGCGCGACAGCGGGGAGGAGCAGGTCGCGACCAGGTCGCCGAGGCCGGCCAGGCCGGAGAAGGTCAGCGGGTCGGCGCCGAGGGCGACGCCGAGCCGGGTGGTCTCGGCGAGGCCGCGGGTGATCAGCGAGCCCTTGGCGTTGTCGCCGAGGCCCATGCCGTCCGCGATGCCGACGGCCAGGCCGATCACGTTCTTGACGGCGCCGCCCAGTTCGCAGCCGACCACGTCGGTGTTGGTGTACGGGCGGAAGTACGGCGTGTGGCAGGCGGTCTGCAGGCGCCGGGCGACCGCCTCGTCCGGGCAGGCGACCACGGCGGCGGCCGGCATCCTGGCGGCGATCTCGCGGGCCAGGTTGGGGCCGGTGACCACGGCGACGCGCTCGGCGCCGACCCCGGAGACGTCGGTGATGACCTCGCTCATCCGCATCGCGGAGCCCAGTTCGACGCCCTTCATCAGCGAGACCAGGACGGTGTCCGGGGCCAGCAGGGGCGTCCAGTCGGCGAGTCCGGCGCGCAGGGTCTGGGAGGGGACGGCCAGGACGGTGAAGTCGGCGTCCCGCGCGGCCTCGGCGGCGTCGGCGGTGGCCCGCAGGTTGGCCGGCAGGTCGATGCCGGGCAGGTAGTCCGGGTTGGTGCGGGTGGAGTTGACGGCGTCGGCGAGTTCGGCGCGGCGCCCCCACAGGGTGACGTCGCAGCCGGCGTCGGCGAGGACGGCGCCGAAGGCGGTGCCCCAGGATCCGGTGCCGAAGACGGCCGCCTTGACGGGCTTGCTCACGTGCCCTGCCCTTCCGCCTGCTTGCCCTGCGTCCGGGCCCGCGCGGCCGCCTGGGCCTGCGCCTGGGTGCGGCGGCGCTGCTCGACGCGCTCGCGGCGGGGGTCGTAGGGGGCGTCGGGGGCCTTCTCGCCGCGGATCTCCTCCAGCTGGCGGGTGACGGCCCGCATGATCACGTCCGTGGCGTCCTTGAGCACGTCGGCGGTCATCTCCCGGCCGTAGAAGGCCGACAGGTCGACCGGCGGCCCGGCCAGCACGTGGTGCGTCTTGCGGGGCAGCAGGCGCGGCTTCTTGGCGTACGGCGGCAGCAGTTCGTTGCAGCCCCACTGGGCGACCGGGATCACCGGGCACCGGGTCTGCAGGGCGACGCGGGCAGCGCCGGTCTTGCCGGTCATCGGCCAGCCGTCGGGGTCGCGGGTGAGGGTGCCCTCGGGGTAGAAGGCGACGCACTCGCCGCGGTCCACGGCGTCGATCGCGGCCCGGAAGGCGCTGAGCGCGTCGGTGCTCTCGCGGTAGACGGGGATCTGCCCGGTGCCGCGCATCGCGGCGCCCACGAAACCCTTGCGGAACAGGCCCGCCTTGGCCAGGAATCGCGGCACGCGACCGGTGTTGTACTGGTAGTGCGCGTAGCCGAGGGGGTCGACGTGCGAATTGTGGTTCACGGCGGTGATAAATCCGCCGTCGGCCGGAATGTTCTCCATTCCCCGCCAGTTCCGCTTGATCAGAACCACCAGCGGCGGTTTGCAGATCACCGCGGCCAAGCGGTACCAGAAGCCGATTCTGCGGCGGGGCACGCGAGCACCTTTCCTCCAGGGCCTGGGGCCGGACAAGTGTCGCCCCGGGCCGCCCGTCTGTCGAGAACACCGTACGCCCCGGTGCCGGGGCCGCCGCCTGCGCCGGGGGACAATGGCGGCGTCGAGAGAAGGACGGAACGCCCGTGCAGTGGACCTTGGTCGTGCCCGTGAAGAGCCTCGCGCGGGCCAAGAGCAGGCTGGCGGACACGGCCGACGACGGGGTGCGCCCGGACCTGGCCCTCGCCTTCGCCCTGGACACCGCGGCGGCGGCGCTGGCCTGCCCGGCGGTGGCGGATGTGGCGGTCGTCACGGATGATCCACGGGCCGGCCGGGAGCTGGCCGCGCTGGGAACGCGGGTGGTGGCGGAGGAGCCGGGGGGCGCCCTGAACGCGGCCCTGGCACAGGGCGCCCAGGCCGTGCGGGCGGCCCGCCCGGAGGCCCCCCTGGCCGCCCTCAACGCCGATCTCCCGGCACTGCGCCCGGCGGAATTGGCCCGCGTACTGGCTGCCGCGGCGGCATTTCCGCGCGCATTCCTGGCGGACGCCGCCGGAATCGGCACCACGTTGTTGTCCGCGCGGCCGGGCCGGGAATTGGCGCCCGCGTTCGGCCCGGATTCCCGGGCCCGCCACCGGGCCTCGGGCGCGGCGGAACTGGGGCTCACGGCGGTGGATTCGGTACGCCAGGACGTCGACACCGGCGACGACCTGCGCACCGCCCTGTCCCTCGGCGTCGGCCCCCGCACGGCCGCACTGGCCGCCCGGCTGCTGACCGCCGGGCAGTAGGGTGCGGGTATGCAGGCGACCGCTTACACCTACGACCCCGTGAGCCGCAGCGGGCAGGTGCTGCTCGACGACGGCACGCCGGTGGCCTTCGACGCGGCGGCCTTCGACGCGGGGGGTCTGCGGCTGCTGCGGCCCGGGCAGCGGGTGCGCGTGGAGACGGCCGGTGCGGGCGCGGAGCGCCGGATCACCCTGGTGACGCTGCAGACCTTCTGAGCACGCCGCGGGCCGGACCCCTTACGGGAGTCCGGCCCGGCGTGTGAGTGCCCTCGGCCCGTCCGCCTGCTACTTGCTGCGGGCGGTGGCCTTCTTGGCGGTGGTGGTCTTGCGGGCGGTCGACTTCTTGGCGGGGGCCTTCTTGGCGGTCGCCTTCTTCGCCGGGGCCTTCTTCGCGGCCGTCTTCTTGGCCGCAGCGGAGGCGGTGGTCTTGGCCGCGGTCTTCGTCGCCGAGGTCTTCTTGGCGGTCGCCGTCTTCGCCGGGGCCTTCTTCGCGGCGGCCTTCTTCGTGGTCGCCGCCGTCGTCGTCTTCTTGGCCGCGCCCGCGGTCTTCTTCGCGGCGCCGGTGGCCTTCTTGGCGGCGGCCTTCTTGCCGACGGCCTTGGAGATGGTGGGGGGCGGGCCCGACAGGCTGCCCTTGGGGGCCTTCTTGACCGCGATGTCGTTCTTCGGGAGCTTCTTCGAGCCGCTCACCAGGTCCTTGAAGCCCTGCCCCGCGCGGAAGCGCGGCACGGAGGTCTTCTTGACCCGAACCCGCTCTCCGGTCTGGGGGTTGCGGGCGTAGCGGGCCGGGCGGTCGACCTTCTCGAAGGAACCGAAGCCGGTGACCGAGACCCGGTCGCCCGCGACGACCGCGCGGACCAGGGCGTCCAGGACGGCGTCGACGGCGTCGGCCGCCTGCTGCCGGCCGCCGACCTTGTCGGCAATCGCTTCTACGAGCTGCGCCTTGTTCACGTCTTCCCCTTCGGAGACATCGCCAGAACGAATGTGTTCAAGCTTTTTCGCACGTTAGGCAGTTATAAACCGCAAATCAAACACGAAACGGGCTAATCACCCTTGTGCCGCAACGGACTCGGGCGGTACCGGCCCGTTCAGCCTTCCTCTTCGGGGATTCGCCCCGCGTCGAGGTCGGCGGTGAACCGGTCCAGGCGCCTTGCCGCGCCGGCAAGATCGTGTTTGGCCGCGGCCGTAATGACCAGCAGCTTCCGGGTCAGCGCCATCCGTACGCCCTCCGGGACTTGCAGTGCGCGCACTCTTGTGTGCGCTTCCTTGAGCCGGATCGCGACCGCCGCATAGAGCTCGAGTTGGCCGTCGTGGTCCATGCACAGATTGTGCCATCTGGGGCGAGTTGTCGCCTGCGCAGGGGGCAACTGCCGCCCCGTACGGCCTCGTCGGCCCCGGCGGAGGCCATGGTTCCAGATCCTGTCTGCCCCGGCAATCACTCGTGTAACAGGGGCAGTTGAGGGCCCGGCGGGGTGTGCGGGCCACTGACCGGCGCCGGGAACGGCGATACCCCCGACCGGGGCCGATCGGGGGTATCGCGGGGTCGTGCGGTGGCCGAAACTCGACCGTCCGACGGGCCGGGAGGGCGCCGGGGCTCAGACCGGGAGCGTGCGCGGCTTGAACGCCGGGCGGCGGGCCTCGTAGGCGGCGATGGCGTCCTCCTCGCGGAGGGTGATCGAGATGTCGTCCAGCCCGTTCAGCAGCCGCCAGCGGGAGTTCTCGTCCAGCTCGAAGGCGGCGGTGACGCCCTCGGCGCGCACCTCGCGGGCCTCGAGGTCGACGGTGATCTCGGCGGTCGGGTCGCTCTCGGTCAGCTCCCACAGGCTGTCCACGACCTTCTGGTCGAGGACCACCGTGAGCAGGCCGTTCTTCAGCGAGTTGCCGCGGAAGATGTCGGCGAAGCGGGCGGAGATCACCGCCTTGAAGCCGTAGTTCTGCAGCGCCCACACCGCGTGCTCGCGGGAGGAGCCGGTGCCGAAGTCGGGGCCGGCGACGAGCACCGTGGCGCCCTGGCGCTCGGGCCGGTTGAGGACGAAGGACGGGTCCTTGCGCCAGGCCTCGAACAGCCCGTCCTCGAAGCCGTCCCGGGTGACCTTCTTGAGCCAGTGAGCGGGGATGATCTGGTCGGTGTCGACGTTGCTGCGGCGCAGCGGGACGGCCCGGCCGGTGTGCGTGGTGAAGGCTTCCATGGCTGATCAGACTCCAGCGGGCGTCGGGGCGTCGGCGGCGGCGAGGTCGGCCGGTGAGGCGAGGTGGCCGGTGACCGCCGTGGCGGCCGCGACCTGCGGCGACACCAGGTGGGTCCGGCCGCCCTTGCCCTGCCGCCCCTCGAAGTTGCGGTTGGAGGTGGAGGCGGAGCGCTCGCCGGGGGCCAGCTGGTCGGGGTTCATGCCCAGGCACATCGAGCAGCCGGCGTGCCGCCACTCGGCGCCGGCCTCCTTGAAGACCACGTCGAGCCCCTCGGAGACGGCCTGGAGGCCCACCCGCGCGGAGCCGGGGACGACCAGCATCCGTACGCCGTCGGCGACTTTGCGGCCCTCGACGATCGCGGCGGCGGCGCGCAGGTCCTCGATGCGGCCGTTGGTGCAGGAGCCCACGAAGACGGTGTCGACCTTGATGGAGCGCAGCGGCTGCCCGGCCGCCAACCCCATGTACTCCAGGGCCTTCTCGGCGGCGTACCGGTCCGAGGCGTCCTCGTAGGAGGCGGGGTCGGGGACGGCCGCGGAGAGCGGGGCGCCCTGGCCCGGGTTGGTGCCCCAGGTGACGAACGGCGACAGCGCGGCGGCGTCGATGACCACCTCGGCGTCGAACTCGGCGTCGGCGTCCGTGCGCAGTGTGCGCCAGTACTCCACCGCCGCGTCCCAGTCGGCGCCCTCGGGGGCGTGCGGGCGGTCCTTCAGGTAGGCGAAGGTCGTCTCGTCGGGGGCGATCATGCCCGCGCGGGCGCCGGCCTCGATGGACATGTTGCAGATGGTCATCCGGGCCTCCATCGAGAGCTTCTCGACGGCCTCGCCCCGGTACTCCAGGACGTAGCCCTGGCCGCCGCCGGTGCCGATCTTCGCGATGATCGCCAGGATCAGGTCCTTGGCGGTGACGCCCTCCGGCAGCTCGCCGTCGACCGTGATCGCCATGGTCTTCGGGCGGGTCATCGGCAGCGTCTGGGTGGCCAGCACGTGCTCGACCTGCGAGGTGCCGATGCCGAACGCCAGCGCGCCGAAGGCGCCGTGCGTGGAGGTGTGCGAGTCGCCGCAGACCACGGTGGTGCCGGGCTGGGTCAGGCCCAGCTGCGGGCCGACCACGTGCACGACACCCTGCTCGACGTCGCCCAGCGGGTGCAGCCGGACGCCGAACTCGGCGCAGTTCGCCCGCAGCGTCTCCAGCTGGGCGCGGGAGACCGGGTCCGCGATGGGTTTGTCGATGTCCAGCGTCGGGGTGTTGTGGTCCTCGGTGGCGATGGTCAGGTCCAGCCTGCGCACCCGGCGCCCGCTCTTGCGGAGCCCGTCGAAGGCCTGCGGGCTGGTCACCTCGTGCAGCAGGTGCAGATCGATGAAGAGGAGGTCGGGCTCGCCCTCGGCGCGCCGGACGACGTGGTCGTCCCAGACCTTCTCCGCGAGTGTCCTACCCATCGCTTTACCTCCGGCCCTGGCGCGCGAGCACCCGGCCCAACTAGAGATGACTTCGTGACTCCCAGGGTGGCGTGTTCCACCGGAAATTGAACTTGCGTTTCACAGAGTGAGACGCGAGTATCGTTTCATGGACAACAGTAGCGGCGTCGGCGTTCTGGACAAGGCGGCCCTCGTCCTGAGCGCTCTGGAGTCCGGTCCGGCCACCCTCGCGGGCTTGGTCGCGGCGACCGGACTGGCACGACCCACGGCCCACCGCCTGGCCGTGGCCCTTGAGCACCACCGCATGGTGGCGCGCGACATGCAGGGCCGGTTCATCCTCGGCCCGCGCCTGGCCGAGCTGGCCGCGGCGGCCGGCGAGGACCGCCTGCTCGCCACGGCGGGCCCGGTCCTGACCCACCTGCGGGACGTGACCGGCGAGAGCGCCCAGCTCTACCGGCGCCAGGGCGACATGCGCATCTGCGTGGCCGCCGCCGAGCGGCTCTCGGGCCTCAGGGACACCGTCCCGGTGGGCTCGACGCTGACCATGAAGGCCGGTTCCTCGGCGCAGATCCTGATGGCCTGGGAGGAGCCGGAGCGGCTGCACCGGGGCCTCCAGGGCGCCCGTTTCACGGCGACGGCGCTGTCCGGGGTGCGGCGCCGGGGCTGGGCGCAGTCCATCGGCGAGCGCGAGCCGGGTGTGGCCTCGGTCTCGGCGCCGGTGCGCGGGCCGTCCAACCGCGTGGTGGCCGCCGTCTCGGTCTCAGGGCCCATCGAGCGCCTCAGCCGCCACCCGGGCCGCATGCACGCCCAGGCGATCATCGACGCCGCCGCCCGCCTCTCGGAGGCCCTGCGCCGCACCGGCTGACGGCACCGGAGCAGGACACACGGGAAGGGCCCGCCCCGACGCCGCGGCGGGCCCTTCTCCGTGTCGCCCCGCGGGCGCCGGAACACGGCGAAGACCCCCCACCGAAGTGGAGGGCCTTCGTGTTGCGTACCCCCGACCGGATTCGAACCGGCGCTACCGCCTTGAGAGGGCGGCGTGCTAGGCCGCTACACAACGGGGGCGTGGAGCCTGCGTTTCCGCAGGTCCGAGCTGGTCTACCTGGACTCGAACCAAGACTAACTGAACCAGAATCAGTCGTGCTGCCAATTACACCATAGACCAATGTGGTTTAGACCAGTCAGTACCCCCGACCGGATTCGAACCGGCGCTACCGCCTTGAGAGGGCGGCGTGCTAGGCCGCTACACAACGGGGGCCCTAGCGATCCCGACTGGATCAGGATCCGTACCCCCGACCGGATTCGAACCGGCGCTACTGCCTTGAGAGGGCAGCGTGCTAGGCCGCTACACAACGGGGGCTTTGCAGATGAGCTCTGCGAGCTGGCCTACCTGGACTCGAACCAAGACTAACTGAACCAGAATCAGTCGTGCTGCCAATTACACCATAGGCCATTGGAACGCAAGCCCCTGAGGGGGTCTCGTTCTCACTTCGCGCCCCCGGTTCCCGGCCTTTCGGCCCGCTCTCCGGCGGCGCAGGAAGAACATTACCCGAAGGTGGACGGGGCTCCAAAACGAGTAGGGCCGCCGAGGAGCGCGGGGAGTTCGGCGAGCGAGGCGATGCGGCGCGGCCCGGCGGGCGGGTCGAGGGTGGCGTAGGCGCCGCCCCGGTCGATCCACACCGAGAGCAGCCCGGCCTCGGCGGCCCCGCGCCCGTCGATCTCCGGGTGGTCGCCGACGTAGGCGACCTCGCGCGCGGGGAGGTCCAGGGCGTCGCAGGCGGCCTGGAAGGCGGCCGGCTCGGGTTTGGAGACGCCCAGCTCGGCGGCGCACAGGATGGCCTCGAAGCGGTCGTGCACGCCGAGGACGCGCAGTTTGTGGTCCTGGACGGTGAGGCTGGAGTTGGAGAGCACGGCGTGCCGGTGGCTGCCGGCCAGGGCGTCCAGGACCGGCAGCACGTCCGGGAAGAGCGACCAGGCGGCCTCGTAGTGGGTGAGGTAGCGCCCGAACCAGTCGTCGGCCTCGGCGTCGGTGAGGTCGCGGTCCAGGAACTCCCGGATGCGGTCGCGGCGCTGGGTGACGAAGTCCACCTCGCCGGCCGCGAAGCGCGCCCACTGCCGGTCGGTGATCTCCCGCCAGCGCGCGAGCGCCTCCTCGGGCGACCCGTACCCGGCGAGCAGCCCCTCGGCCACCAGGTGGGCGCGCATGCCCTCGCGGTCGGCGGTGGTGTAGTCGAAGAGGGTGTCGTCGACGTCCCAGACCACGGCGCGGATGCTCATGCGGCGACCGTAACGCGCGGGTGGCGGCCGTGGAACCCGGATACGGCGCAGGGGCGGCACCCGGCGTTCCGGGTGTCGCCCCTCTCCGCATCGCGCGTTACGCCGCGAGCCGCGCCAGGGCCGCGTCGATGCGGGCGAGGGAGGCGTCCTTGCCGAGGACCTCCAGGGACTCGAAGAGCGGGAGGCCGACGGTGCGGCCGGTCACGGCGACGCGGACCGGGGCCTGGGCCTTGCCGAGCTTGAGGCCGTGGGCCTCGCCGGCGGCCAGGACGGCCTCCTTCAGGGACTCCGGGGAGGACCAGTCGGCGGCGGCCAGCTTCTCGCGGGCCGTGGCCAGCAGGGCGTCGCTGCCCTCCTTCATGGCCTTGGTCCAGCTCGCCTCGTCGAAGACCGGCTCCGGCAGGAACAGGAAGTCGACGTTTTCGGTGATCTCGGAGAGGACCCTCAGGCGGGTCTGCGCGTGCGGCGCGATCGCCTGCCACTTGGCCTCGTCGAAGTCCTCCGGCGCCCAGGGCGCGACGGGCGCCGTCAGCCAGGGGCGGCAGCGCTCGGCGAAGTCCTTCGCCTCCAGGAGGCGGATGTGGTCGGCGTTGATCGCCTCGCACTTCTTCAGGTCGAAGCGGGCCGGGTTGGGGTTCACGTCGGAGATCTCGAAGGCCGCGACCAGCTCGGCGACCGAGAAGACGTCCCGGTCGGCGGAGAGCGACCAGCCGAGCAGCGAGAGGTAGTTGAGCAGACCCTCGGGCAGGAAGCCGCGCTCCCGGTAGAGGTTGAGGCTCGACTGGGGGTCGCGCTTGGAGAGCTTCTTGTTGCCCTCGCCCATCACGTACGGCAGGTGCCCGAAGGCCGGCACGGCCTTGGCGAGGCCCAGCTCGATCAGCGCCTTGTACAGGGCGATCTGGCGCGGGGTGGAGGAGAGCAGGTCCTCGCCGCGCAGCACGTGGGTGATCTCCATCGCCGCGTCGTCCACCGGGTTGACCAGCGTGTACAGCGGGGCGCCGTTGGCGCGGACGATGCCGTAGTCCGGGACGTTCTCCGGGGTGAAGGTCAGTTCGCCGCGGACCAGGTCGGTGAAGGTGATCGTCTCGTCGGGCATCCGGAAGCGGACGATGGGGGCGCGGCCCTGGGCGCGGTACTCCTCGACCTGCGCGGCGCTCAGCTCGCGGCAGTGGCCGTCGTAGCCGGACGGCTTGCCGGCGGCGCGGGCGGCCTCGCGGCGGCTGTCCAGCTCCTCCTGGGAGCAGTAGCAGTGGTAGGCGTGGCCGGCCTCCAGGAGCTTGGCCGCGACCTCCTTGTAGAGGTCCATGCGCTGCGACTGGCGGTAGGGCGCGTGCGGGCCGCCGGTCTCGGGGCCCTCGTCCCAGTCGAAGCCCAGCCAGCGCATCGCGTCGAGGAGCTGCTCGTAGGACTCCTCGGAGTCGCGGGCCGCGTCGGTGTCCTCGATGCGGAAGACGAGCGTGCCCTGGTGGTGCCGGGCGAACGCCCAGTTGAACAGGGCGGTGCGGACCAGGCCCACGTGCGGGTTGCCGGTGGGCGAGGGGCAGAAACGGACACGGACGGAGGATGCGCTAGCCACGCTGGACGACCTTGTTGGTGAGAGTGCCGATGCCTTCGATGGTGACGGCGACCTCGTCGCCGACGTTCAGGGGGCCGACCCCGGCCGGGGTGCCGGTGAGGATCACGTCGCCGGGGAGCAGCGTCATGGCCTCGGAGACGTTGGCGACCAGGTCCGCGATGGAGTGGGTCATCTCGCTGGTGCGGCCGAGCTGGCGCTGGCCGCCGTTGACCGTCGCCTGGATGGTCAGGTCGGACGCGGCGGCGAGCGAGAGGCCGGTCTCCACCCAGGGGCCGAGCGGGCAGGAGGAGTCGAAGCCCTTGGCGCGCGCCCACTGCTTCTCGCGGCGCTGCACGTCGCGAGCGGTGACGTCGTTGGCGCAGGTGTAGCCGAAGATCACGTCTTCGGCGCGGTCGCGCGGGACCTCGCGGCACATGCGGCCGATGACCACGGCCAGCTCGGCCTCGTGGTGCAGCTCCTCGCTGAAGGAGGGGTAACGGATCGCGTCGCCGGGGCCGATGACGGAGGTCGACGGCTTGAAGAAGGCGAAGGGGACGTCGGGTGCCTCGTTGCCCAGTTCGCGGGCGTGCTCGGCGTAGTTGCGGCCGAAGGCGACGACCTTGCTGGGGAGCACCGGCGGCAGCAGGCGCACCTTGTTGAGGGGGACCTTGGTGCCGGAGAGCTCGAAGTCCGCGAACGGGATGCCCTTGATGATGTCGAGGACGAGTTCCTCCGGCTGGTCGCCCTCGACCGCGCCGAAGGCGACGTTCCCGTCGATGGAGAACCTGGCGATGCGCACGGGTGGTGTGGCCCCTTGACTGAGCTGGCTGAAGTCGGACGCTCCAGGCTAGCGCCCCGGGGCCCGTCCGGCGGTGTCGGCCGGACGGGCCCCGGGGCTCGTGCGTGAGGTGCTCGCGGCTACTGGGCCGTGGCGGCGACCGGGAGGTCCATCAGGATCGTGCGCCGCGGGTTGGCGGTCTGGGCGGGCAGCTCGGCGGCGTGCTCCGGCAGCTCCGGGATGTGCAGCTCGTCGGCGCCGGCCAGGTGGGCCAGCGTGGTGCGGTCCGGGTTGGCGATCTTGTGGAACAGCATCGTCGTCTTCACGGGAGTACGAACCCTTGTCGTTGTCGGTTCTGTCGTCTTTGTAAAGCGTCAGGCTAGACACGCGATTCCCCGCCGACCGGGCCCACTCCCGCGATCTCCGTGTGAGTTTGCTCACCTGACCAGGGGCAAACCGGTCAATTCCGGCCAGCAATCCACTCCGGCGAAACCGACATAGCCGTACCTAGGCCCGCATTCCGCTCCTGATCATGGCGACTGGGACACTCCCCCGGGGTCGGCGAATCGCAGGCTTATGCCCCTTTTACTCGTGATCATCTTCCACGTCTGGTGACCCGCTCCTCACGTGCTGTCACGTAGGTCACGGCGTGGCCCACGGGCCTTGTTGGAGATCCGGCACTGTGCTGGAATCTCACGGACCAAGGCGTGACGGGGAAACGAGCGCCGGTCACTCACGACCACCACGGGGGCGAATTCAGGGCGCTCCCATGACGCCGACACCGTGCCCTGCCGCTCACGCGGACGGGTGCCTGGTCCAGAGGTTGCGACGCTAGTGCAGGGACGTTTCAAGAGGGATGGCAGCGCTTCGGCGGAGCCGGAGCCGCAAGGCGGGACTGGCCCGAGGTCAGGCAGCTCCTCGCCCCAGCACGCCCAGGCCGCGGGCCAGACCCCGTCCGGCGACGGCGGCGACCGCGCCGGGCGTCCCGGAGCGGGTGCCGGCGCGCCCGGCGCCGAGGAGCCGCCGGCCCCGAAGCCCGCGAAGGGCTCCCCCGGGCCGGGCCCGCGCATAGCCCTGCGCAACTGGCGGATCTCCACCCGCCTGATCTCCCTGCTGGCGCTGCCCGTGGTCGCGGCGACCTCGCTGGGCGCCATCCGCATCAACCAGTCGCTCGACGACATCCAGCAGCTCGACAACATGAAGCTGCTGACCGAGATGACGAAGCAGGCCACCGAGCTGGCCGCCGCGCTCCAGGAGGAGCGCGACAAGTCCGCGGGACCGCTGGCGCACAAGTCCAAGACCAGCGCGATCGCCATCAAGGGCGACCGGGACCGCACGGACCGGGCCCGGAAGAACTTCCTGGACAGCTCCGAGGCCATCGACGCCGCCAGCAAGGAAGGCAACCTGGTCGGCGTCCGCGACAGCCTCGTCGGCCTCGCCGGCGACCTCAACGGCCTGGAGAAGATCCGGGCCGGCGCCTACCAGGCCGAGGACAACTCGACCCAGACGGTCGAGGCGTACCACCGCCTGATCACCCACCTGCTCGACCTCTCCCAGGACATGGCGGAGGCGACCAGCAACCCCGACATGATCCAGCGCACCCGCGCGCTGGCGGCGTTCTCCTCGGCCAAGGAGTACGCCTCCATCCAGCGTGCGGTCATCGCGGCGGCGCTGCCCGCGAACACCACCTCGCCGGGCCGCCTCTCGGACAACGACCGGCTGTACGCGCAGTCCGCCCTGCAGAGCCAGACCTCCGAGACCCGCAGCTTCAGCAGCATCTACGGCGACGGGGCCGAGGACCTGCTCAAGCCGATCTCCGAGGGCAACCCGACGATCGAGGCGTCCGACAAGTACGCGGCGCGGGCCATCGACAGCGCGGACGGTCTGTCCGAGGTGGGGAAGCGGTCCTACCAGGACTGGCTGGACGACTCCTCCACCAAGATCCAGCAGATGAAGAACATCGAGCTGACGCTCCTTGAGGACATGGAGCAGAAGGCCCGCGAGCTGCGCTCCGAGTCCGAGCAGGAAGCCATCATCTCCGGTGTGCTGATCCTGCTGGTGCTCGGCGTCTCGCTGGTCGGCGCGTTCGTCGTCGCCCGGTCCATGATCCGCTCGCTGCGGCGCCTGGAGGAGACGGCCACCAAGGTCGCCCAGGATCGGCTGCCCGAGCTGGTCAAGCAGCTCTCCGAGACCGACCCGCAGGACGTCGACACCTCCGTGGAGTCGGTCGGTGTGCACTCCCGGGACGAGATCGGCCGGGTGGCCGCGGCCTTCGACGACGTGCACCGCGAGGCGGTCCGCCTCGCCGCCGAGCAGGCCCTGCTCCGCGGCAACGTCAACGCGATGTTCACCAACCTCTCGCGCCGCTCCCAGGGCCTGATCCAGCGCCAGCTCTCGCTCATCTCCGAACTGGAGTCCCGCGAGGCCGACCCGGACCAGCTGTCCTCGCTGTTCAAGCTCGACCACCTCGCCACCCGCATGCGCCGCAACGGCGAGAACCTCCTCGTCCTCGCCGGTGAGGAGCCCGGCCGGCGCTGGACCCGCCCGGTCCCGCTGGTCGACGTGCTCCGCGCCGCCGCCTCCGAGGTGGAGCAGTACGAGCGCATCGAGCTGGCCTCGGTGCCGACCACCGAGGTGGCCGGCCGGGTCGTCAACGACCTCGTGCACCTGCTCGCCGAGCTGCTGGAGAACGCGACCTCCTTCTCCTCGCCGCAGACCAAGGTCAAGGTCACCGGTCACGCGCTGCCCGACGGGCGGGTGCTGATCGAGATCCACGACACCGGCATCGGCCTCTCCCCCGAGGACCTCGCGGCGATCAACGAGCGGCTCGCCTCGCCGCCCACCGTGGACGTGTCGGTCTCCCGGCGCATGGGCCTGTTCGTGGTCGGCCGCCTCTCGCAGCGCCACGGCATCCGCATCCAGCTCCGCCCGTCGGACTCCGGCGGCACGACCGCGCTGGTCATGCTGCCGGTCGACGTGGCCCAGGGCGGCCGCAAGCCGCAGCCCAAGCCCGGCCAGCCGGCCGTCGGCACCGGCGGTCCGGCCGCCGCGCAGGCGGCGGCGGCCCGGCGGGGCGGCAACGGCGGCCAGAACGGCGGCGCCCTCACCGGCGGTCCGCTCGGCGGCGGCGCCTTCGGCGCGGGCGGCGGTCAGGGCGGTGGCCTGCTCGGCGCCGGCCAGGGTCCGCGCCCCGCGCTGCCCGGCCGGGAGGCCGGCGGTCGCCCGGACGCCCCCGGCGCCCCGCGCGGCCCCCAGTCGCCCGGCGCCCCCACCCGGCAGGACCGCCCGGCCCCGGCCGGCGCCCCGCAGGGCCTCCAGGCCGCGGGCATGAACGCCCCGCAGGGGCGGACGCGCGGTCAGGCTCAGGGCCAGGCACCGGGCCAGGACGCCTTCGGCGGCGGCCGGACCCCGGCGCCCCCGCAGCGCGGCCGGCAGGACGGCGCCGGCGGCAACACCGCACCGGGTGGCCGGCGTCCGCAGCTGCCGCCGCGCGGCGGTGCCCGGGCCGAGCTGCCCGGCGGCGGCCGACCGGCCCCGCAGCCCACGCAGGCGCAGCAGCCGCGGGTGCCGAGCTGGAGCGACGAGAACGCGCAGCCCTCGGTGGGGCGCGCCTCGCTGGACGGCCCGCGCGGGCACGAGGAGCCCGGCGGCTTCGCCCCGCGGGGCGACGAGCGCCACGGTCCGGGCTCGACGTCCGAGCTGCCGGTGGTCCCGCGGCTCGGCGAGCCCCAGGGTCCCGCGGCCACCTCGGAGTTCCCCCGTCCGGACTTCGGCGCCCCGGCCCTCGGCCAGGACGCCGCGCAGGGCCCGGGCCGGTACGCCCCGCAGCAGGGCAACGGATCCTTCGTCCGCTCCGACGTCTTCGGACAGGCGGGCCAGGCAGGAGCACCGGGCCAGCAGGGCCGGCAGCCGCAGCAGAACGGTCAGCAGGGTCAGCCCGGCCGGCCCGGCGGGCCCGCGCACTTCGGCGGCGCCCCGGGCCACCCCGGCCTGCCCGGCCGCCAGGACCCGTCCGCCACCGGCCAGTTCGAGCGCCCCCAGCCGGCCCCGGCCTCCCAGCCGGGACCGCAGTACCACGGCCACAGCAACGGCAACGGCTTCGCCGTCCCGCAGCAGCGCCCGGCGCACCAGGAGCCGGCCCAGGCCCAGCGCCCGGACGACAACTGGGCGCTGCCCCCGGCCACCGGCCCCGGTGACGGACGCACGCCGCTGTACGACACGCTGGAGACGAACTGGTTCCACGGCGAGCGCCGGGACCGCCTGCGCGCCGAGGCCCAGGCACCGGCGCCCGCCCAGCCGCGATCGGACCAGCCGCGACCGGACCAGCCGCAGGCGGACCACGGCTCCCCGGCGCGCCGGACCCCGGCGCCCCAGACCCCGGCGGCCCCCGAGCCGCCCGCCGGCTCCGGCTGGCGCAGCTCGCCCAACGACGACCTCGTACGGCAGGCGGAGCGGGTCCGCCAGCCGGCCGCGGGCGGCATCACCACCTCCGGCCTGCCGCGCCGGGTCCCCCGGGCCAACCTGGTCCCGGGCACGGCCCAGCAGCAGGAGCACCAGAGCGGTCCGCAGGTCTCGCGCGCGCCCGACGACGTGCGCGGCCGGCTGACCAATCTCCGTCGGGGAATCGCACAGGGCCGTCAGGCCGGTACCAACCAGACCGGCAGCTACCCGCGGCCCACTCACCAGCAGGAGCGTTAGTTGAGCCCGATGAGCCAGGCGGCACAGAACCTCAACTGGTTGATCACGAACTTCGTGGACAACACCCCGGGGGTGTCCCACACCGTCGTCGTGTCCGCGGACGGCCTTCTCCTGGCGATGTCGGAGGGGTTCCCGCGCGACCGCGCCGACCAGCTCGCGGCGGTCGCCTCGGGGCTGACCTCGCTGACCGCGGGCGCCTCACGCATCTTCGAGGGCGGCGACGTGGCGCAGACGGTGGTGGAGATGGAGCGCGGCTTCCTCTTCCTCATGTCCGTCTCCGACGGCTCGTCGCTGGCCGTGCTCGCCCACCCCGAGTGCGACATCGGCCTGGTGGGCTACGAGATGGCGCTCCTCGTCGACCGCGCGGGCGCGGTGCTCACGCCCGACCTGCGCGCCGAACTGCAAGGAAGTCTGCTCCACTGATCGGCCCCGGCACCACCCGTCTCACCAGATCACCGTCCGGCCGCCACAAGACCCCCACCGGCCACACACGACGGCACTTCTGACCGACCTGCTGTCCCGCCCGGAGGACCCATGACCCCGCCCACCGCCTCATCCGATCCGTACGCGGAGCCGTACGAGGACGAGGGCGACCAGCCGCTGGTACGTCCGTACGCGATGACCGGCGGCCGGACCCGGCCGCGCTACCAGCTCGCCATCGAGGCGCTGATCAGCACGACGGCCGACCCGGCCGCGCTGATGGGGCTGCTCCCCGAGCACCAGCGCATCTGCCACCTGTGCCGCGAGGTGAAGTCGGTGGCGGAGGTCTCCGCCCTGCTCGCCATGCCGCTGGGCGTGGCCCGGATCCTGGTCGCGGACCTCGCCGAGGCCGGGCTCGTCGCGGTGCACCAGCCGGGCGGCGACGAGAACAACGGCGGTGCACCGGACGTGACACTGCTCGAAAGGGTGCTCAGTGGACTTCGCAAGCTCTGACGGAGGTCGGGCGACCACCTCCGCGAAGATCGTGGTGGCGGGCGGCTTCGGCGTGGGCAAGACCACGTTCGTCGGCGCCGTCTCCGAGATCAACCCGCTGCGCACCGAGGCCGTGATGACCTCGGCCAGCGCCGGGATCGACGACCTCACGCACACCGGGGACAAGACGACCACCACGGTCGCCATGGACTTCGGCCGCATCACCCTGGACCAGGACCTGATCCTCTACCTGTTCGGCACGCCCGGGCAGGACCGCTTCTGGTTCATGTGGGACGACCTGGTGCGCGGCGCCATCGGCGCGGTCGTGCTCTGCGACACCCGCCGGCTCGCGGACTGCTTCCCGGCGGTGGACTACTTCGAGAACAGCGGGCTGCCGTTCGTCGTGGCGCTCAACGGCTTCGACGGCCAGCAGCCCTACTCCCCCGACGAGGTGCGCGAGGCGCTCCAGATCGGCCCGGACACCCCGATCATCACCACCGACGCCCGGCACCGCGCGGACGCCAAGAGCGCCCTGATCACCCTGGTCGAGCACGCCCTGATGGCCCGGCTGCGCTGAACGCCCTGGTGGATCAAGGTCAAGTCGACAGGGTCGTACGGCAGTTGTCGTAACCCCCGCGGCAGCCGGCTGTGTCCTTGGACACGGTCGGCTCCGCTGTTCATAACGTTTCTGCACAAGGAATCCAGCGGTACCGCCACGCGTCGCTGTCGGCCGGTGCCGCTGCGCGCACGAGGGGCCCGCCTTTTGCCGCCGCTCGCGCCGTTTGACCGTTTTATCTCACCCTTACACGTGTCCGCTCCGCCGCGTCCCACTGTTTGGAAGAGCGCAGGCAGCCGTGCTGGAATGCCAGAACTGCCCGATGGTCGAAGACGTACTCACCAGTAGGACGTATGCGACGGCGAACCGGGCTCTGAGACACAGCGGCACGCGTCGAGGTGCCGTCCGCCGAGAGGTTGTTGGTCGAGTGAGGCGAAGCAAGAACAGTCCCGAGCCATCGGCCCGGGGCAACTTCACCCCGCCGCCGCGCGCAGCGGCGGCGCCCGCCCCCGCGCCCGCCGAGGAAGCCCCGGCCCCCGCCCCTTCGGGCGGCCGTCTCTCCCCGCGCAACTGGCGGGTGCCCACCCGGCTCAACGCCATTCTGCTCATCCCGGTCCTCGTCGGCCTCGTCATGGGCGGCTTCCAGGTGAAGAGCTCGGTCGACACCTGGCAGGACGCCGAGGACGCCGAGAGCACCGCGCGCCTGGTGCGCGCCTCGCTCGGCTATGCCAACGCCCTCTACACCGAGCGCGACGTCTCCGCCGCCCCGCTGCTGAGCGGCAAGGGCCAGAAGGACTCCGGCGTCGTGCAGGCCCGCCAGGCCACCGACAAGGCCGCCGACGCCTTCGACGCCGCCGCCGCGCAGATGCCGGCCAAGGACGGCCTGGAGCGCCGGCTCAAGCAGTTCCGCCAGGTCGAGCCCAAGCTCCAGACGCTGCGCGTGGCCGCCTACACCTCCAAGCTCAAGGGCGTGGAGACCGAGGAGGGCTACACCGGCGTCGCCCACCCGCTGATGGAGTTCGCCAACGAGCTGGGTCTCGGCACCGGCAACGTGACCTCCTACGGCCGCACCGTCTACGCGATCTCGCTGATGAAGTCGGCGCTCTCGCTGGAACGTTCCATCGGCATGCACATGCTGGTCAAGCCGGGCCCGGAGCCCGGCCACCTGGCCAGCCAGCGCGTCGCCCTGTCCTCGTACGCCTACCTGGAGGGCATCGCCACCCAGGAGTACCTCGGCGGCGGCACCGCGGGGGACGCGCGCACGCTGCAGGACGCGCAGGAGAAGATGCGCGACGACGGCGCCGCGGCGGCCAAGGAGGCCGCGGGCAAGGACCCGGACTACGTGCCGCCGCCCTCGAACCCGACCACGATGGTCACGGAGCTGGCCCAGCTGGACTCCACGGACCCGAGCGCGCGCGCCGCGCTGGCCCGGCAGGGCATCACGCCGGAGAACTGGTGGGCGGTCAACACCCTCAAGTTCGACGCGTACCAGGGCATCGAGACGGACATGGCCGACCGGGCCGTGGACGAGGCCGCCGGCATCGCCGACGACGCCGAGCAGGACGCCTACATCACCGGTGCCGCGGTGGTCCTCGCGCTGCTCGCCGCCTTCGTGCTGGCCGGCATGGTGGCCCGCCAGATGAGCCGCTCCATGCGCCAGCTGCGCAACGCCGCCTTCGGCATCGCCGAGCAGCGGCTGCCGATGCTGGTCGACCAGCTCTCGCGCACCGACCCGGGCCGGGTCGACACCAAGGTGGCGCCGATCCCGATCGCCTCCACCGACGAGATCGGCGAGGTCGCCCGCGCCTTCGACCAGGTACACCGCGAGGCCGTCCGGCTCGCCGCCGAGCAGGCGCTGCTGCGGGGCAACATCAACGCGATCTTCACCAACCTCTCGCGCCGCAACCAGTCGCTGATCGAGGGCCAGCTGAGCCTGATCACCGACCTGGAGAACAACGAGGCCGACCCGGACCAGCTGGAGAACCTCTTCCGCCTGGACCACCTGGCCACCCGCATGCGCCGCAACGGCGAGAACCTGCTGGTCCTCGCCGGCGAGGAGCCAGGGCGCCGCTGGGACCAGCCGGTCCCGCTGGTGGACGTGCTGCGCGCCGCCTCCTCCGAGGTGGAGCAGTACGAGCGCATCGAGCTGTCCGGCGTCCCCGAGGCCGAGATCCACGGCCGCGCGGTGACCGACCTCGTGCACCTGCTGGCCGAGCTCCTCGAGAACGCCACCACCTTCTCCTCCCCGCAGACCAAGGTCCGCGTCACCGCGACCCGGCTGCCCGACGGCCGTGTGATGGTCGAGATCCACGACAAGGGCATCGGCCTGACCGCCGAGGACTTCGCGGACATCAACCACAAGCTGGCCAACCCGCCGACCGTGGACGCCGCGATCTCGCAGCGCATGGGCCTGTTCGTGGTCGGCCGGCTGTCCGACCGGCACGGCATCCGCGTGCAGCTGCGCCCCTCGGGCGAGCAGGCGGGCACCACCTCGCTGGTCATGCTGCCGGACGCGATCACCCACGGCGGTGGCGGCGAGCAGCAGGCGCAGCGCGACGAGTTCACCGTCTCGCAGATCATCCCGGAGCAGGAGTTCCGGGGCGAGAACTTCGCCCAGGTCGGCCAGCCGATGCGCACCGCCGCCGAACTGGGCTTCGACGACAGCCGCTACACCCCCGAGGTCCCCGACGACATCCGCGACCTCGACCCGGTGGGCCGCTCGCTGATGCGCGAGGAGCGCCGCGCGGCCCTGGAGTCCCAGGCGCAGCCCGAGCAGCACGCCCCGGCCCCCGACGGCACCGAGGTGCCCGGCTACGAGGACCCGTTCAGCGGGCAGCAGCCGGCCTACGGGCAGGTCGGCGGCTATCCGGAGCAGCCGGCCACGGGCTACGACCAGCAGCAGCCGTACGCCGACCACCAGCAGCAGGCGTACCAGGACCCGCAGCAGCAGGCGTACGACGGGCAGTACTACGCGCCGAACGGCGGCGGCTACCCGGAACCGGCGTACGCGGAGCCGGGCCACAACGCCCAGCAGCAGGCCGATGCCGGTGTTCAGGACGGCTACGCGCCCTTCGAGCAGCGGCGTCACCAGGACGACTGGCCCCAGCAGGACGGCTACCACAACGGCTACCCGGGCCAGTACGCTGCCCAGGCCCCCGAAGCGGAATCCCCGCAGGCCGCTGACGTGCCCGCGCCGGACCCCGTAGGCTTCGGGCACGGACTGACCGACGCCGGTCTCCCCCGCCGCGGAGCCACCGCGAGCGGCCCGGCCGAGGCGGCGGCCGGCCGGCAGGCCCCGGCGGCCACGCCGGCCGCGCCGGCGACGGGCGGCGACGAGAGCTGGCGGTCGGCCAACGACGAGCGCTGGCAGCAGGCTTCGGCGCTGCGCAAGCCGAAGGCGGGCGGGGTGACCTCCTCCGGACTGCCGCGGCGGGTGCCCAGGGCCAACCTGGTCGAGGGCGCCGCCGAGACCACCCCCCAGGGGGGCCCACAGGTCTCCCGTGCCCCGGAGGACGTCCGGGGCCGGCTGAGCAACCTGCGGCGCGGCGTGCAGCAGGGCCGCAACGCAGGCAGTGAATCGAACGGCCAGGACACAAGGAACGAACACCGTGGTCCTGACAGCACCTACAACCAGGAGCGTTAGTGTGAGCCCGATGAGCCAGGCGGCACAGAACCTGAACTGGTTGATCACCAACTTCGTGGACAACACCCCGGGGGTGTCCCACACGGTGGTGGTCTCCGCCGACGGACTCCTTCTGGCGATGTCGGAGGGCTTCCCCCGCGACCGCGCCGACCAGCTCGCGGCCGTCGCCTCGGGACTAACCTCGCTGACCGCCGGTGCCTCGCGCATCTTCGAGGGCGGCCACGTGAACCAGACGGTTGTGGAGATGGAGCGGGGATTCCTGTTCCTCATGTCCATCTCCGACGGCTCGTCGCTCGCGGTTCTCGCCCACCCGGAGGCGGACATCGGCCTCATCGGGTACGAGATGGCCCTCCTGGTGGACCGCGCGGGCACCGTCCTGACCCCGGACTTGCGGGCCGAGCTCCAGGGGAGCCTTCTCAACTAGAGGACAGACGGTGCGTTTTGGCGTCCTTAAGCCGTAAAGTTTCGGGACGCGGCTCCACAGGGATGGATGCCAGGCACAGTCGGAGGAGGAAGAAGTGGCAACACCCCCAGGCGGTCCGTCGTCGGGCAACTGGTCGTACGGCCCCGGTCAGGGCCAGAACGACGGCTCGGGACACCGGTATGGCTACCCCTCCGTACCCCACCACCGGCAGCCGTACCAGCCGCAGGGCCCCGGCCCTTCGCCGTACGACCAGCCGCAGGCCCCGCGCATCCAGCCCGTGCAGCCGCAGCGCCGCACCCCCGAGGCGGCGCCCGCCGGGGCGTCGAACAACCCCCTGGTGCGTCCGTACGCCATGACGGGCGGCCGCACCAGGCCCCGCTACCAGCTCGCCATCGAGGCGCTGGTGCACACGACCGCGCAGCCGCACCAGATGCAGGGCCAGTTGCCCGAGCATCAGCGGATCTGCAACCTCTGCCGGGAGATCAAGTCGGTGGCCGAGATCTCGGCCCTGCTCTCGATCCCCCTCGGCGTGGCCAGGATCCTCGTCGCCGACTTGGCGGAGGCGGGACTGGTCGCGATCCATCAGCCCGGCGGCGACGAGAACGCCGGCGGCCAGCCAGACGTGACACTGCTCGAAAGGGTGCTCAGTGGACTTCGCAAGCTCTAGCGGAGGGCCGGTTACTCCCAGTCGTTCCACCACTTCCGCGAAGATCGTGGTGGCCGGCGGCTTCGGCGTGGGCAAGACCACGTTCGTCGGCGCCGTCTCGGAGATCAACCCACTGCGCACCGAGGCCGTGATGACGTCCGCGTCGGCGGGCATCGACGACCTCACCCACACCGGGGACAAGACGACCACCACGGTCGCCATGGACTTCGGCCGCATCACCCTCGACCAGGACCTGATCCTGTACCTGTTCGGCACCCCGGGCCAGGACCGCTTCTGGTTCATGTGGGACGACCTGGTGCGCGGCGCCATCGGCGCGATCGTCCTGGTCGACACCCGGCGGCTCGCCGACTGCTTCCCGGCCGTCGACTACTTCGAGAACAGCGGCCTGCCGTTCGTCATCGCCCTGAACGGCTTCGACGGCAACCAGCCGTACAACCCTGACGAGGTCCGCGAGGCACTGCAGATCGGCCCGGACACCCCGATCATCACCACCGACGCCCGGCATCGCGCGGACGCGAAGTCGGCGCTGATCACGCTGGTCGAGCACGCGCTGATGGCGCGGCTGCGGTAGGACCGGCCCACGGACGACAGGAGCCCCGCACCGTTCGGTGCGGGGCTCCGCTGTGTTCTGCGTGCCTCAGCGCCAGCTGTGCGGGGCGCGGAAGCCGGGCTCGCGCTCCAGGCGCCGCCAGCCGGCCCGGACGCGCCCGGTGGCGGCCGGGGCGATCTCGGCGGGGCGGGCGGCGGCGCGGGCCAGCAGGAGGGCGGTGATGGCCGCGACCTCCTCGGGGCCCGCGTGCCCCTTCTCGACGCGGATGTCGATGTCGGGTGTGCTCATGGCGGGGGTCTCCCTGGAAGAGGTCACTGGGGCGGGTTGCCGTGCTTGCGGGAGGGCAGGTCGGCGTGCTTGCTGTGCAGCATCGCCAGCGAGCCGATGAGGACCTCGCGGGTCTCGGCGGGGTCGATCACGTCGTCCACCAGGCCGCGCTCGGCGGCGTAGTAGGGGTGCATCAGCTCGGCCTTGTACTCCTTGACCATGCGGGTCCGCATGGCCTCGGGGTCCTCGGCCTCGGCGATCTGCCGGCGGAAGATGACGCCCGCCGCGCCCTCGGCGCCCATCACGGCGATCTCGTTGGTCGGCCAGGCGTAGGTGAGGTCGGCGCCGATGGACTGGGAGTCCATGACGATGTAGGCGCCGCCGTACGCCTTGCGCAGGATCAGCGAGATGCGCGGCACGGTGGCGTTGCAGTAGGCGTAGAGCAGCTTGGCGCCGTGGCGGATGATGCCGCCGTGTTCCTGGTCGACGCCGGGCAGGAAGCCGGGGACGTCCAGGAGGGTGACGATCGGGATGTTGAAGGCGTCGCACATCTGCACGAAGCGGGCGGCCTTCTCGCTGGCCTCGATGTCGAGGACGCCGGCCAGGGCCTGCGGCTGGTTGGCGATGATGCCGACGACCTGGCCGTCCAGGCGGGCGAGCGCGCAGATGATGTTGCGGGCCCAGCGCTCGTGGACCTCCAGGTACTCGCCGTGGTCGACGATCTCCTCGATGACCTCGGTCATGTCGTAGGGGCGGTTGCCGTCGGCGGGGACCAGGTCCAAAAGGACGTCCGAGCGGCGGCCGGCCGGGTCGTCGCTCTCCTGGCGCGGGGGGTTCTCCCGGTTGTTCTGCGGGAGCAGGCAGAGGAGGTAGCGGACCTCGGCGAGGCAGGTCTCCTCGTCGTCGTAGGCGAAGTGGCAGACGCCGGAGGTCTCGGCGTGCACGTCGGCGCCGCCCAGGCCGTTCTGGGTGATCTCCTCGCCGGTGACGGCCTTGACGACGTCGGGTCCGGTGATGAACATCTGCGAGGTCTCGCGGACCATGAACACGAAGTCGGTGAGGGCGGGGCTGTAGGCCGCGCCGCCCGCGCACGGGCCGAGCATCACCGAGATCTGCGGGATGACGCCGGAGGCCCTGGTGTTGCGCTGGAAGATGCCGCCGTAGCCGGCCAGCGCGGAGACGCCCTCCTGGATGCGGGCGCCGGCGCCGTCGTTGAGGGAGACCAGCGGCGCGCCGGCCGCGATGGCCATGTCCATGATCTTGTGGATCTTCGTGGCGTGGGCCTCGCCCAGCGCGCCGCCGAAGATGCGGAAGTCGTGGGCGTAGACGAAGACCGTGCGGCCCTCCACCGTGCCCCAGCCGGTGATGACACCGTCGGTGTACGGCTTCTTCGCCTCCAGGCCGAACCCGGTGGCCCGGTGCCGGCGCAGCTGCTCGACCTCGTGGAAGGAGCCCGCGTCCAGCAGCAGCTCGATGCGCTCGCGGGCGGTCAGCTTGCCCTTGGCGTGCTGCGCCGCGGTGGCCTTCTCGCCCGGTCCGGCCAGGGCCTGCGCACGGATCCCGTGCAGTTCGGCCACTCGCCCGCGCGCGTCCGTCGGCTCACCCGGCGCCTCATCCAAAACGGTCATGTAGCGACTCTACGAAGCCCGCCGAGGAAAGCGAGCCGTCGACTCCGTACAGTCTCCGACCCGTTTTCCTGGTAGCCCTATACAGAACCCTCCCCTGATGCAGCCGTTTCGACTGCTCAGGGGGGCCGTGGCTTGTAGGGGTCACACAAAGGCGTCAGGTGAGAGCCACCTCACATTCGTGGCCTGCGGATACCACCCCTGGAGTGACGCGCAGGCGCAACCGGCGGCCGGTGGCGAGCACCTCGACGCCCTCGGCGGCCCGCAGGACCCGGCGCACCGGGTGGTCCCAGACGATCTCCAGCGGCTGTCCGGTGCGCGGCGGCTCGCTCACCCAGAGGGTAGCGGTACGCCCCCGGCGGCGGACCAGCACGCTCGCTCCCGCCGTCGCGGTGAGCGGTCCCGCGGTGCCGGCCTGCCAGAAGTTCGCGGCGGTGAGGCCGAGCGCGGGGACGGTGACGGCCTGGCGGCGGGCGTCGTTGGCGAGGACGGTCAGCCAGTGCCGGTCGGCGGCGCGCTCGGCGACGGCTCGGCGGGAGGCGCCGGGCATGACGGTGTACGCGTACCCGGCGTCCGTGGGGTCGGTGCCGTGGTCCAGCCAGAGGGTCTGCCAGCGGCGGGTGCGGCGCTCGGTGGTGGAGGTGGTGTTGATGTCGGACCAGGCGCCGGTGCGGTCCTCGCGGAGGGTGCGCGGTTCGGTGTCGCCGGTGAGCCAGCCCCCGTGGCCCGCGAGGTGGGTCCAGCCGCGGCCCCGGGTGAGGGTCTGGGTTCCTGCCTCGCCGAGGTTGCGGTTGTCGACGACGGTCTCGACGGGGACCCCGTCCGTGCAGGTGATCCCGGCGCCCATGCAGACCACCGCGTCGTCCAGGAAGAACCAGGACTTGCGGGCCTGGAGGGTGGATTCGAGCCCTTTGAGATGCTGGCCGACGGCGGCGTACGTGCCGTCGCTGACGCCGCCGACCCAGCGCACGTCGGGCTTGGGGGCGCCCCACTCGCCGCCGGCGCGGTCGGGCAGGCGCTTGGTGGAGACGGTGGTGCCGGGCAGGCGGTACCAGTCGACGGTGGGCCAGAACCAGTCGGTGTACTGGTCGGAGGGGGCGCCGTTCGGCCACCAGGAGAGCAGGCCGGCGCCGGTGTGCCAGCCGCGCGGGTTCTCGCCGTTGCCGCACTCGTAGTGGGCGATGCGGTCGCCGGCCATGGCGAGGGAGGCGGTGAAGGCGGGACGCCGGTGCACGGCGCGGTCCATGGCGGCGAAGAGGCGGTGCCCGACGGGTTCGGGGGCGGCGGGGGTGCCGGGGGCGTCGGCGATGGCGTGCAGGCGGGCGAGGTCGGCGGTGCCGAACTGGGGTGCCGTGAGGATGGGGCTGACGGTGTCCCGCTCGACCCAGCCCTTGATCATGGCGTGCCAGCGGGTGCGCTCGGCCTCGCTCGCGCCGCCCGCGAGGACGGCGACGGCCGCGATGAGCTGCTGTCCGTGGAAGTGGTCGCTGCGCATGACGTGCTGGTCGTCGCTGAGCAGGTAACCCCGGCTGATGGCGCGGCCGTTGACGGCGTCCATGACGAGGCCGTCGTGGATGAGCGGGGCGTAGGCGTGCTCGACGCTGTCCAGGATGACCTGCCGGCCCGGGTCGGTGACCTCCCACTCCGACCCGGAGAGCAGGGTGAACAGCCGGCCGAGGCCGTCCAGCATGACCTGGCCGTACGTGCCCGAGTAGGCGATCCAGGTGTGCTGGACGAAGGAGCCGTCGGCGTAGAGGCCGTCGCCCTGGGTGACGTACGGGAAGACCGGCGTCAGCGCGTCGCGGGCCAGGGCGATCTTCTCCGGGTTCCGGCCCAGCACCCCGCGCATCGCGACCGAACGGCACAGGTCGACGCGGTTGGCGCCGGTGGAGGTGCCGGAGTAGTCGGCGAGGGCGGAGTCGGGCACGAAGTGGTCGACGGCGGCGCAGGCGGCGGCGACGCGGTCGGCGCCGAGGTGGTCGTACAGGGCGGCGGTGAGGTCGGTGAGCAGGCGGGGGCTGCCGATCTGCCATTCCCACCAGTTGCCGTACGGGGTCGTGCCGGGGTGGTAGACGGTGGCGGAGAGGTGGTCGAGGCCGCGCAGGATGTCGGCGAGGAGGGCGGGGTCGGCGGTGGACCCGGTGCCCTGCTGCACGTACGCCTGGGCCATCACCCACAGCCGTCCGTAGCTGAAGGTGACGCCGGCCGGCGGGTCGAAGGGGTGGCCGGGCCAGAGGGAGGTGGCGGCCGGCGCCATCGACGCCCGGAACTCCCGGGCCTGGGCGCCGGTGGCGGCGAGGCGGGTGGCGTAGGGCTCGGCGGCGGGGTCGTAGCCGGTGCCGAGGGCGAGGTCGAGCCAGCGGAGGCGGAGGGTGTCGTAGGGGTCTTCGGCGGCGTGCGCCGGGGTGCCGGTGAGTGGGGGGAGGGTGGCGGCGAGGGCGGCCGTCAGCAGGACGGAGCGGCGGGTGGGGCGGTGCGGGGGGAGGTACGGGGGCTGCTGCGGTGATCGCTGCGAGGTCATGCCCATGCCGTCTATCACGCCCGCGCGCCGAGGGGAACCGTGCCGGACGCGTCGTCGTGCGGGTGAATGCGGCGGGATCGGCGGGTTCCATTGAAGGAGCGGCGGAATAGCCCTACAGTCGAATCCGTTCGAGTAGTTGAACCTTAAACAGAAACCCACTCGACCGCAGGAGGACGCCATGACCACCACCCCCGACCTCACCGCGCTGACCGGCGACTACACGATCGACCCGGCCCACACCACGATCGGCTTCACCGCGCGCCACGCGATGGTCACCAACGTCAAGGGCAGCTTCAACGACTTCACCGGCGCGCTGCACCTGGACGGCGCCAACCCGGCCCTGTCCACCGCCACCCTCGACGTGACGATGGACAGCATCGACACGGGCAACGCCGACCGCGACGGGCACCTGCGCAGTGCGGACTTCTTCAAGATCGAGGAGTTCCCGACGATGACCTTCCGCTCCACGAAGGTCGAGTCGGCCGGCGGCGAGGACTACCGCGTCACCGGCGACCTCACCATCCTCGGCACCACCAAGCCGCTCACCATCGACCTGGAGTTCAACGGCGCCGCCAAGGACCCCTTCGGCTACGAGCGCGTCGGCTTCGAGGGCAAGGCCGAGATCAAGCGCTCGGAGTGGGGCCTGACGTGGAACGCGGCGCTGGAGACGGGCGGGGTGCTGGTCTCCGACAAGATCAAGCTGACGTTCGACATCTCGGCGGTCAAGAGCTGAGTCCTTCCCGGACGCCCGGTCGCCCGGCCTCGTCTCCAGGGCCGGGCGAAGGGATTCGAACATCTGGCCATCTTGGCGGGTGCGGTTCGCTCACGAGTCATGAGCCAAGTACCTTTTGTCGCCCGTTTCGTACAGCCTTGTCCGCGAAGAGGCGTGGCTGATTCCGCGACGGATGCCGGCCGGCTTTGAGGGTATGGCCGCGCCGGCATGTGTGGATTCTGTGTCAACGTGTGCGAGCCCAGTGGCTACTGGGGCTGCTGGGATCGTCTTCCTGTGGGGGGAAGTTGATGTCTTCACGTGCCTTCGGCACGCCTTGTCGGCGTGCCCGCACGACCGCACGGCACACGTTGACCGCGACGGCCGTGGTGCTGGCGCTGGGGGTGGCGGCGCTTCCTGCGACCGCGGCCGACGGCCCGGGGACGGCCTCGGGTTCCGTCTGGGGCAAGCAGGACCGGAAGCTGGAGCGGCCGCAGGTGCGGTCGGGGGTGAACCGCGCGCCTGCCACCGAGGCGTCGGCCGTGCCGTCGGGAGAGCGGGCGGCCTGGCTGCGCGCGGAGCGGGACCGCACGGACCGGGCGCGGGATGCCGCCGGTGCCGCGGCGCTCGCCCGCAAGCAGAACGGGACCGCCTCGTCGGCAGCCGCCGAGCCGCAGGCCGCGGTGGCATCGACGTATGTGCCGAAGGGGCAGGGCGACGTCCCCTGGCACCGGATCGCCGACACGCGGATCACCGACTCGCTGGTGGCCCGGGTGGACTACTCGACGGGCAACCTGATGCTCGCCGGCACCGACTTCGACATCGCCGGGGTGGGCCAGAAGCTCCAGCTGGCGCGGACCTACAACTCGCTGGACGCGCCGTCCGGGGCGATGTCCCAGCGGGCCTGGTTCACCTACGAGCGGCGCCTGGACACCTCGTCCGCCTCGGAGGTCGTCTGGTACGACTCCACCGGCGCGGCGGCGTCGTTCACCAAGAAGAGCGACGGCACCTACACCACCCCGGACGGTTACTCCCGCGACCTGGCCAAGAACGGCGACGGCACCTACACGCTGACCGACCGCAAGTCCGGCACCAAGGACACCTACACCTCCGCCGGCACGCTGACGAAGGTCACCGACCGCAACGGCGGGGTGATCAGCGTCGACTCGCACGGCGCGGGCGCCGGGTTCAAGATCACCGAGACCCGGTCCGGGCGCTGGGTCGACGTCACCAACGACGGCGGCGGCTGGTGGCACGCCACCGACCACACCGGACGCCGGGTCTCCTACGAACTGGACGACCAGGACCGCCTGCACACGGTCACCGACACCGACCTGTCCACCGTCACCTACGGCTACGACTCCTCGGGCCGGATCACCTCGATCTCCACCCAGGAGCACCGGGTCACGCACTTCACCTACGACAGCGCGAACCGGGTCACCTCCATGGTCCGCGCCGCCACCGTGTACGGCACCACCGGTCCCACCTGGACCTACGCCTACACCGCGGGCTCCGCCACCGCGGCCGGCACCACCACGGTCACCGATCCCGAGGGCGACGCCACCAAGTACGAGCACAACGCCGGCGCCGAGGTCACCAAGGTCACCGACCCGCTCGGCCATTCCCGCACCACCACCTACCAGGCCCACCAGGCCACCACCGCGGTGGACGCCATGGGGTCGGGCTCCACGCCGGGCAACACCACCACCTACGGCTGGGACGCACGGAACAACCCGATCTCCCAGAAGCTGCCCACCGGCGCCACCGCCCAGCTGACCGGCTGGCTGACCAAGGCGGGCATGGACGTGCCCGGCACGTACGCCAGCCCGGAGGACAGCAAGACCGACTACACCTACGACGCGGTCGGCAACACGACGTCCGTCGCCGTGACCGGCACCGGCGGGGGCACCGTCTCCACCGACTACAACCCGGACTCCCCCACCTGCGGCGGGTTCAAGGGCCAGAAGTGCTCGGTCACCGACGCCCGGGGCAAGAAGACGTCGTTCACCTACGACGCCAAGGGCAACCTGATCACGATCGCCCCGCCCGCCCCGCAGGGCAGGACCACGATCACGTACGACTACGCGGGCCGCCCCGATGTCGTCAAGGACGGCCGCGGCATCCAGACCGTCTACGTCTACGACGACCGCGACCGCGTCACCAAGGTCTCCTCGACCAACGACACCGTCCAGTACGCCTACGACGACGACGGCAACCAGACCTGGCGCAAGGACGCCACCGGCGAGACGTACTACGAGTACGACACTCTCTCCCGCGAGATCTTCCGCTCCATCCAGGACGACTCGGAGGCCACCCTGGCCTACACCGCGGCCGGTGACCTGGACACCTACACCGACCCGATGGGCACCAGCGACTACACCTACGACGCCGCCGGACGTCTCACCGCTCTGAAGGACCCCGCCGGGCGCACCACCACCTACAGCTACAACAGCAACGACAAGCGCACCCAGACGACCTACCCCGGCAACACGGTGCACAAGGTCACCCTCGACAAGGACGGCAAGCCGACCGCCGTCAAGGCCACCAACGGCAGCACCACGCTCATCGACCTCGGCTACACCTACACCACGGCCGCGGGCAAGCCCGGCACGAAGATCAACACCCGCACCGACAACGCCACCGGCGCCAAGGCCGCGTACACCTACGACAGCGCCTCCCGCCTCTCCTACGCCAAGGAGACCAACTCCGGCGGCACGCGCACCGCGTCCTGGCTCTACTGCTTCGACAAGGCGGGCAACCTCACCCACCTGGACACCAGCGCGGCCACCTGCCCCGCGACACCGACCTACGGCTACGACGACGCCTCCGAGCTGACCTCCAGGTCCGGGTCCACCAGCGGCTGGTCCTACGACAAAGCCGGCAACGAGACCGCCGCCGCACCCGTCGGCGCGGACGCCCGCACCGGTGAGTCCTGGACGGACTACAACCAGCTCGCCGGCATCACCGCGGGCGGCACCACCTACCAGGGCAAGCACGCCGGAACGACCAACGACGAGCGCACCAAGCTCGGCGACACCTGGTTCCACCACACCCAGCTCGGCCTCGCCTCCACCACCAGCGGAGCGGTCGACACCGGCTTCGTCCGCGAGCCCGAGGGCACCCTCAACTCCATGACCCGGAGCGGGAAGAGCTACTACTACCTCACCGACGCCACCGGCAACGTCCTCGGCCTGGTCGACAGCGCGGGCACCCGCACCCACACCTACGCCTACGCTCCGACCGGCACGGCCCGCACCGCTCCCACCGAGTCGGTGTCCCAGCCGTACCGCTACTCCGGCGCCTACAGCGACCCCACCGGCCTCTACAAGATGGGCGCCCGCTACTACGACCCCGCCCTGGGCCGCTTCACCCAGCCCGACCCGTCGGGCCAGGAGAAGAACCTCTACCTGTACGCCGAAGGCGATCCCGTCAACCGCTCCGACCCCTCGGGGCTCTTCAGCTTCTCCGACCTGGGCATCGACACCCTCATCGGCGCCGTGGGCGGTGCCGTGACCGGGTGCGTCGGCGGGGCCGTCACCGCTGGGATCGTCGGATCGGCGGCCGGTCCGGGAGGCACGACGGTCGGCGCGCTCGGCGGCTGTGCCATCGGGGCGGCCGGGGGTTCAGCTGCCGGTGTGGCCGGGGGAGCCGTCACGTCCACGTTGACCCAGACACTCAAGTAGTCCCGACAGTGAAGGCAAAGGCGCAGAAGTGAGCGTTCTCACCATGGCAGTGATCGGTGCCGTCCTCGGTCTCGTGGTCGGGCCCTTGACTGTCCTGCTCGTCGTCAGATCCCGGCGACGCCGGTAGGGAACCAGAAGTCGGCGGCTCCCGCGACCTCAGCGCGCGGGAGCCGCCGACGGGCGGGGTGCCGATGCTGAGCGCGGTCAGTGCGAACGTCGGCCGGTGATGACGCGGTACAGCAGGAGAACGATCACCGAGCCGACGATCGCGGCGATCCACGTCGAGAGGTGGAAGAAGCCGTTGATGGAGTGAACGCCGAAGATCACCTTGCCGAGCCAGCCGCCGAGCAGACCACCGACGATGCCGATGAGCATCGTGACGAGGCAGCCGCCCGGGTCCTTGCCCGGCATGAGCGCCTTGGCGATGGCGCCCGCGATGAGGCCGATGAGAATCCAGGCGATGATGCCCACGGTGTGCGTCCTTTGTTGTAGGTGATGCGGTGGAGGGCCCTACGGGGGCTCCCCCGGGGCTGCGACATACACATATCCGCTCGCGATCACTCCACACGGGACCAAGGTCCCGTACCCCACGACCGGCCCATCCGCAGGGGACTCGCAGCCGGGCGGAGTGCGCTCGCGGTCTCCCGGGCGGGCCGCGCGCTCAGTCGCCCGTGTCGCCCGTGTCGCCCGTGAGCAGCTCGGCCAGCCGCTGCGTGTCCGCGAGGTAGCGCTCGTAGGGGAAGCCGGCCGCGACGAGCGCGGCACGGAACTCGTCGTCGAGCGGCTTCCCCATGGCGTGGAACGCCTCCCGGCCGGCCTCGGTGAGCCGGACCAGCCGCCGCCGGGCGTGGCCGGGGTCCACGGTGATCCGCACGAGCCCGTCCGATTCGAGGGGCCGCAGCGCCCGGCTGACCGCCGGGTCGGACACCGACAGCGCCTGGGCGAGGCGATGCTGCGTGGCCGGCTCGACCTCCTCCAGCGTGCCCAGGAGCCGTATCTGGCTGTAGGTCAGGCCGCCGGGATTCCCCGTACGCCGCCGGGCCGCCTCGCCCAGCAGCATGACCACGCGGTGCAGCACGTCTGCGAGTCCTTCGTCCACGGCTCCACTGTACCTGACTGTTGACTGGTTAATGTTAACCATGCAAGACTCACTGCATGGACAATCTCTCGTACGTCGCTCAGTCCGCGTTCCCCCTGGTCTGGATAGCCGTCCCGGCCGCCGGGGCCTACCTGCGGACCCGTCACGCCAGGTCTCCCCAGGAGGCGCTGGAGACCTGGCAGCGCTGGTGGGCGATCGGCGCCTTCGGCTGCGGCAGCCTGTGGATGACGGTCGCGTTTCTCGGCGCCCCGGACACCATGGCCACGGCGATCGGCTTCGAGCGCACGCCCTTCATGTTCGAGATCGCCTTCGCCAACCTCGGGATGGCCCTCCTCGGCTTCCGGGCCGCCTCGGCCTCCGCACGCGAGCGCGTCACCATCGGGGTCGGCGGCGCGATGTTCCTGTGGGGGGCCGTCGCCGGCCACCTCTACCAGTGGTTCGCGAACGGCGACCACGCCCCCGGCAACACCGGCGGAGTCCTCGCCACCGACATCCTGATCCCGGCCGTCATGATCATCCTCGCCGTGCGGTCCCGGCGCCTGGCGGCCACGCCCAGGCCCGCCGAGGCCGTCGCCGCCTGAACCCGCGGGAGCCGTTCCCCATGATGGTGATCCGTACCAGCCGCACGCCCGACGACGTGACCGAAGCCGAGCCCGCAGAAGTACGGGCGGTCGCCGCCGACCGGCTCACCGCCTTCGTCGACGCGGCGATCCCGATCGCGCTCACCCTGCTGGCGCTCGACCTCCCCGTCCCCTCGGGGGAGACCACCGACGCCATGCTGAGGTCGGTGGCACACCACGGCAGGGAGTACCTGGCCTTCGCGATCAGCTTCGTGGTGATCGCCGCCCACTGGCGGGCCCACCACGAGGTCTTCCGCTACGTCCGCTCGCTGAGCACCCGACTGACCGGCCTCACCCTGGCATGGCTGTTCATGCAGGTCCTGATGCCGTTCGCGACCCGAGTGATCACCGCGGAGGGCGCCTTCGCGCCCCGGTTCAGCCTGTACGCGATCGTGCAGGTCCTGGCCTCGGCGTCGTTCGCGCTGATCATCCGGGAGATCCAGCACGCGCTTCTGTACCGCACCGAGGAACCACCCCGGGTGTTCGCCCAGAACCGGGTGCGCAGCCTCTGCCTGGCCGCGGTGTTCGCGGTGTCCGTCCCCGTCTCCTTCCTGACCACCAGCACCGGTGCCTCCCTGTGCTGGCTCGCGGCACCGGCCGTGCTCCGCGTCGCCCACCGCCTCCAGAGCCGCGCACCGTCGGGCGGCTGACGGATCGGCGGCGATACCGTGCAGCCAGGCTTGCACGAGGGAGGGGGGAGGTCAGCTCGCCATGATCGCCTAGTAGCTGTCGTAGGTGGGCTTGCCGGTCGTGCGGTAGACGGCGACGGTCGTGCCGCTCTTCGTCGTCTCGATGCTGACCGGGTCCAGGGCGGTGGGGATCGCGCCGTCGGCGAACAGGTGCTTGCCGGTGCCGATGATGACCGGGTGGATGGTCAGGCGGTACTCGTCCACGAGGTCGTGCCGCATCAGGGTCTGGGCGAGGTCGCCGCTGCCCACCACCTGGATGTCGCCGCCCTCGGCCGCCTTCAGCTCCCGTACGGCCTCGACCGCGTCGCCCTCCAGCAACGTGGAGTTCTGCCAGTCGACCGAGGTCAGGGTCCGGGACGCCACGTACTTGTGCATGCTGTTCATCCGGTCGGTGAACGGGTTCCCCGGATCGGCGGTCGGCCAGTACGAGGCGAAGATCTCGTACGTCTTGCGGCCGAGCAGCATCGCGTCGGAGGTCTCGTACCAGCCGGCGATGGCCGCGCCCGCCTCGTCGTCGGACACCGGCTTCTGCCAGCCGCCGTGCGTGAAGCTGCTCTCCGGGTCCTCTTCCGGATTGCCGGGCGCCTGCATGACGCCGTCCAGGGTCAGGAACGTACAGACGATGATCTTGCGCATGGTGTGCTCCCTTCGTCTTAGGGATAGACCGCCCGGCTGCCCGTGACTCATCGGGGCGGCGGCGCGAACTCGCACCACACGATCTTGCCGGGGTTGCGCTCCCCCACCCCCCACTTGTCCGACAGGGCGGCGACCAGCAGGAGGCCCCGGCCGCCCTCGTCGTCCTCCGACGGCTCCGGCGTCCGCAGTTCGCCCGGGCCGCTGTCGTGCACCTCCATCCGCAGGACGCCGTCTGCGTGCAGGGCGAGGCGGACGAGGTAGCCCCGGCCCGGGGGGACGCCGTGCAGCAGCGCGTTCGTCGCCAGCTCGCTCACACAGAGCAGTACGTCGTCGCGCCGCTCGGTCAGGGACCAGGCGTCCAGGGTCTTCCCGACGAACGTCCGGGCCTGGCGTACCGACTTGCGTTCACGGAGGTAGAAGAGTTCTGCGTTCATGAGACGAGTGTCACCGTGCGTCACTACCCTGGGCCTGTGAGTGAGGTCGTAGTTCTCATTACTACGACCTCACTACGACCCCTTCGCCCCCACACACGGGTAGGCAACGCGCATGAACTCAACACCCAAGAACCGGAAGCTCGGTACGTGGCAGGCGGTGGGGGCGTTAGTCGCCTTCTACCGCAAGCGGGCCCGGCTGACCCAGGAGCAGTTCGCCGAGCTGGCCCACCTCCACGTCGACACCATTCGCTCCATCGAGCAGGGCAGGATGCCCCTCCAGCCGGACCGGGCCGAGCAGTTCGACGAGCTGCTGAACACGGGCGGGGCGTTGTCGGCCTTCGTCACCCGCCTGCCCGTGCGGGAGCGGATCGTGCAGTTCGCGCAGGGGCTGGTGGATCACGAGCAGGAGGCAGTCGGAATCCTGGCGTACCAGAGTCTTGCGGTGCCGGGACTGCTCCAGACCAGGGACTACTGCCGCGCCGTATTCGACTACCGGTATCCGGCGATGGGCGACGAGACGGCCGAGCAGTGGGTGGACGCCCGCATGGAACGGCAGTTGATCTGGCAGCGTGAGCGACCGCCCGTCGGGCACTTCGTCCTCGAAGAGAGCATCCTGCGGCGGCAGGTGGGCAGCCTCGAGGTGATGCGCGAGCAGTTCCGGCGCATCCTGGAGTACACCGAGCCGACGAATATGAGCTTCCAGGTCATGCCCATGGAGCGGACCCCACACGCATGCCTGGATGGTCCCGTGGTCCTGCTGGAAACCCCCGAACACGAACGGCTGGTCTACCTGGAAGTGCAGAGGGCGAGTTTCCTGGAAGATGATCCTGAAGAGGTCAGCGTCTATCACCACAAGTATGGAATGCTGCGGTCACAGGCGCTCCCGCCCGCCGAGAGCGTCCGCCTCTTGCACGAACTGCTAGGAGAGACATGACGACCGCGTGGTTCAAGTCCAGCTACAGCGGCAGCGAGGGAGGCGACTGCCTCGAAGTCACCTACGACTGGCGCAAGTCCAGCTACAGCAGCTCCGAGGGCGGCAACTGCGTAGAGGTCTCCACCCACCCCGCCGCCATCCACATCCGTGACTCCAAGGCCGCCCCCATCGGCCCGGTCCTCACCGTGGCCCCCTCCACCTGGCGCCGCTTCCTCGGCGAGGTCTAGAACCCGCCCCCGAAGTCCCCTCCCCCGCCGCCACCCCCGAAGTCGCCTCCCCCGAACCCGCCCCCGAAGTCCCCGGGGTCGAAGTTGCCGCCGGAGACGTCGCCGCCGTCGAAGCCTCCGAAGTCGCCGTAGCCGGAGCCGTAGGAGGCGCCGTAGGCGGGGCCGGACATCATGCCGCCCAGCATCGTGCCGAGGAGCAGGCCGGGCAGGATGCCGCCGCCGAAGTAGCCGCCCGCCCAGGGGCCGTAGGCCGGGCCCGCGTCCCAGTACGGGCGGCGGCCCTGGTCGGTGTCGACCTCGCGGACCGCGGGGTCGAGGCCGTCGGCGAGCCGGGTCTGGTCGGCGGCGCAGACGGGCACCTCGCGGGCGGCGCCGCCCGGGGGCGTCCAGGACGCGTCGGCGACCGAGGGGCCGTGCCGGGGGTCGAAGAAGCAGGGCGGGCGCCGCTCCGGGAGCGGACGGCCCTCGCGGCGGGCTGCCAGCTGGGCGAGGGAGAAGCGGCCGTCCTCCAGGGCCTCGGTGACGCCGCGCACGTCCTCGGGGCGGCGGGCGTCGGCCATGAAGCGCTTCGCCTGGTCGTAGGCGTCCAGGGCGCGCTCGTAGTCGGCGCGCATCGCGTCGTCGGCGCCCGGCTCGGCGGGGTGGAAGTCGAGGCGGTCCAGCTCCTCGCCGAAGGCCGTGATGTCCTCGTCCACCACCACGCGCAGCCGCTCCAGGGCCGCCCGCTGCTCCTCCTCGCGGCGGCGCCGGCTGCGGCGGCTCACCGCGTAGACCCCGGCGCCCCCGGCGACCACCACCGCGCCGGCCGTGATCAGGGCGCCGGTGGAGACACCGGATCCCCCGTCGGAGCCCCAGGAGGACGGCGCCGAGCCGCGCACGCTGCGCAGGGCGTCGTCCACGAAGTCGTTGAGCTGGGCCTTGGGGTCGCCCGCGCCCTGCACCGTCCCGACCAGGTTGCCCACGCCCTGCCTGCTCAGCACCACGCTGTCGGCCCGCGCGTCGAAGCGGTCGCCGAGGCGGACGCCGTACAGGCCGGTGATGCCGGTGGACGTGCGGAGTTGGTTGAAGAGGTTCGCCGTCGGCTGGTCGGCCGGCAGGACCGCCACGAAGACCGGCTTGTCCGCGTCCTTGATCTTGTCGGCGAGCGCGTCCGCGTCCGCCTTGGACAGGATGTCCGTGGCGGCCGGGTCGACGTAGACCGGGCTCTCGCGCAGGGCCCGGCCGATGGTCGACACGTCGGTGGCCGCCTGGGCGCCCGGCACGCCGGTCGTCAGGACCGCCAGTGCGGCGACGACCGGCACGAGCAGGAGGCGGATGAGGACGAGCGCGTGGCCCTTCATATGTTCGAAGGTACCCGAAAGCCCCTAAAGCAGGCATCAGGCGGCCGGGGCGACCCCCGCGCGCAGCAGGCCGTAGGTGTACGCGTCCTCCAGGGCCTGCCAGGAGGCCGCGATGACGTTCTCCGCGACGCCCACCGTCGACCACTCCCCCGTCCCGTCGGTGGTGGAGATCAGGACGCGGGTCGTGGACTGGGTGCCGTGCTTGCCCTCCAGGATGCGCACCTTGTAGTCGACCAGCTCGAAGCCGGCGAGCGGCGGGTAGATCGTGCCGAGCCCGACGCGCAGCGCCCGGTCCAGGGCGTTGACCGGGCCGTTGCCCTCGGCGGTGGCGACGATGCGCTCGCCCTTGGCCCACAGCTTCACCGTGGCCTCGTTGGCGTGGGTGCCGTCGGGGCGGTCCTCCACGATCGCGCGCCAGGACTCGACCTCGAAGTACTTCAGCGGGCGGCCCTCGGCCTCGGCGCGCAGCAGCAGTTCGAAGGAGGCGTCGGCCGCCTCGTAGGTGTAGCCCTCGAGCTCGCGCTCCTTGACCCGCGCGACGACCCGGCCGACCAGCTCGCGGTCGTCGCCGAGGTCGATGCCCAGCTCCTTGCCCTTCAGCTCGATGGAGGCGCGCCCGGCCATGTCGGAGACGAGCATCCGCATGGTGTTGCCGACCAGCTCGGGGTCGATGTGCTGGTACAGGTCCGGGTCGACCTTGATCGCGGAGGCGTGCAGCCCGGCCTTGTGCGCGAAGGCGGAGACGCCGACGTAGGGCTGGTGGGTGGAGGGGGTGAGGTTGACGACCTCGGCGATGGCGTGCGAGATGCGGGTCGTCTCGCGCAGTTTGCCCTCGGGGAGCACCTGCTTGCCGTACTTCAGCTCCAGGGCGGCGACCACCGGGAAGAGGTTGGCGTTGCCGACCCGCTCGCCGTAGCCGTTGGCGGTGCACTGCACGTGGGTGGCGCCCGCGTCGACGGCGGCGAGGGTGTTGGCGACCGCGCAGCCGGTGTCGTCCTGGGCGTGGATGCCGAGCCGGGCGCCGGTGTCGGCGAGCACGGTGGCGACGACGGCGTGGATCTGGGCGGGGAGCATGCCCCCGTTGGTGTCGCAGAGGATCACGACGTCGGCGCCGGCCTCGGCGGCGGTGCGGACGACGGCCTTGGCGTACTCCGGGTTGGCGCGGTAGCCGTCGAAGAAGTGCTCGCAGTCCACGAAGACCCGGCGGCCCTGGGCGCGCAGGTGCTCGACCGTGTCGCGGACCATGGCGAGGTTCTCGTCCAGGGTGGTGCGCAGGGCCAGCTCGACGTGCCGGTCGTGGGACTTGGCGACCAGGGTGATGACCTCGGCGCCGGACTCCAGGAGCGCCCTGACCTGGTGGTCCTCGGCGGCGGTGGCCCCGGCGCGGCGGGTGGCGCCGAAGGCGACGAGCTTGGCGTGCCGGAAGTCGATCTCCTGCCGGGCGCGGGCGAAGAACTCGGTGTCCCGGGGGTTGGCGCCGGGCCAGCCGCCCTCGATGAAGCCCACCCCGAAGTCGTCCAGGTGCCGCGCGATGGTCAGCTTGTCCGCGACGGTGAGGTTGATGCCCTCGCGCTGCGCGCCGTCGCGCAGGGTGGTGTCGAAGACGTGGAAGGAGTCGTCCGGTTCGGTGGGCTCACTGGGTGCGGTCATGATCTTCACAGCTCCTGTTGGGGATCTCGGTCTAACCGGAATGACCGGCTCCACCGTCCGTCTATGATCCCGTGCGCTCCCTTCCCGGCTGGGGGTGGGCCGGAAAAGCGAAAAACCCCTCGCGGGTGCGAGAGGTCTGCGCGCGGGTCGAGGACGACGGTGTCCGCCCGTACCTGGTCGTACGTGGCGGTCACTGCGGACCGGCGCGCCTGCTGCCGATAATCATGGCGAGCGAGAGCACGCCAGCAGTCTGGCACAGACCAACGGCCGCGGAGGGTGCGTCTCAGAATGCGAGCCGGTGACGCTCAGTCCCGCGCGTACAGACCCTCGGTGAGGAACTCCCCGACGTGGCCGAGGATCTGCTCGCGGTCGGTGCCGCGCAGGCCGATGGCCACGTGGATGGCGAAGCCGTCGAGCAGGGCGCGCAGCTTGGCGCCGAACCGGTCCGGGTCGACCCGGCGGAACTCCCCGCGTGAGACGCCCTCGGCGAGCAGCGCGACCAGGTCGCGGTGCCAGGCGCTCTCGATGGCCACCTGGCGGTCGCGTCCGGTGTCGTCGGCGTTCTGCGAGCGGTTCCAGACCTCCAGCCACAGCGTCCAGTGCGGGTCGCCGGGGCGTTCGGGGACGTAGAGGTCGACGTAGGCGTCGAGGCGGGCGCGGCAGGTGCCCGCGCGGGCGAGCAGCCGGCCGCGCTCGACGCCGAGGCGGCCCTCGCTCCACTCCAGGGTGCGGAGCAGGAGTTCGTCCTTGCTGCCGAAGTAGTAGAGGAGGTGGCCGCTGCTCATGCCGACCTCGCGGCCGAGCGCCGCCATGGTGAGCTGCTCCAGACCGCGTTCGGCGATCATCTCCATGGCGGTGGCGAGCACGTCCTCGCGCGGCGGGGCCGGTCTGCGTCCTCCACCACCACCGGCCATCGTCGTTCGCTCCCGCTCCTCGTTGGTCGTGCTAGATCTTCGGCTGCTGCTGGGTGATGCAGTGGATGCCGCCGCCACCCGCGAAGATCGTACGCGCGTCCACCAGGGTCACCGTCCGGCCCGGATGCAGGCGGCGGAAGATGCCGGCCGCGACCTCGTCGCGCGGGTCGTCGAAGCCGCAGAGCACGACGCCGCCGTTGCAGAGGTAGTGGTTGATGTAGGAGTAGTCGGCCCAGTGGCCGTCCGCCTCCAGGACGGTCGGGGCGGGGACCTCCACGACCTCGAGGGGGCGCCCGTGCGCGTCGGTGGCGGCGCGCAGGATGCCGATGGCCTCCTTGGTGACCTCGTGGTCGGGGTGGGCCGGGTCGGGCTGGTGGTGGGCGACGACCACGCCGGGCGCGGCGAAGGCGGCGACGATGTCGACGTGGCCGAGGGTGCCGAAGCCGTAGGGCGGGTAGTCCGAGGTCAGGCCGCGGGGCAGCCAGATCGCCTTGGAGGTGCCGAGGTGGGCGTGCACCTCGGCCTCGACGCGCTCCTTGGTCCAGCCCGGGTTGCGCTCGGGGCCGAGCTGCACGGTCTCGGTGAGCAGCACCGTGCCCTCGCCGTCGACGTGGATGCCGCCGCCCTCGTTGACCAGCGCCGAGGTGTAGGTCAGGGCGCCGGCCAGGTCGGCGACGTACGCGCCGATCTTCGCGTCGTGGTCCCAGCGGGCCCAGCTCTGGGCGCCCCAGCCGTTGAACGTCCAGTCGACGGCGGCGAGGCCGCCCCGGCCGTCGGTGAGGAAGGTCGGGCCGATGTCCCGCATCCAGGCGTCGTCCAGCTCGCGCTCGACGGTCTCGACGCCCTCGCCGAGCAGGGCGCGCGCCTCGGCCGCCTGGCCCGGCCCGCACACCACGGTCACCGGCTCGAACCGGCGCACCGCGCGGGCGACGGCCGCCCAGGCGATGCGGGAGGCGGCGAGGTCCTCGGGGTCGTCGAAGGTCGGGTTGGGGCCGGGCCAGGCCATCCAGGTGCGCTCGTGCGGGGCCCACTCGGGGGGCATGCGGAAGCCGTCGGCGGCGGGAGTGGTCATGTCGGTCCTAGCGAGTGGTTCGGCGGGGGTCACAGGAAGTAGAGGCGGTTCAGCGAGACCGAGTCGGCCGGTTCCGAGCGCAGCGGGTCGCCGTCGAGGGTGACCAGGCCGGTGCGCTGGTCGACGTCGACCGCGCCGACGCGGGCGTTGAGCCGCAGGTCGGCCGGGCCGATGCCCCGGGTGCCGCGCACGGCGACGCGGCGGCGCCGGGTGGGCATGGTGTCGTTGCCCTGGTCGAGCGCGGCCTGGGCGACGAAGGCGACGGAGATGTCGGCGGCCGTCGCGCCGTACGCCCCGAACTGCGGGCCCAGCACGAGGGGTTCGCAGGTGTCGGTGGCCGCGTTCGGGTCGCCGACCACGCCGTACGCCGGGAAGCCGGACTTGAGGACGAGCTGCGGCTTGGCGCCGAAGTACTCCGGGCGCCACAGCACGATGTCGGCGAGCTTGCCGGCCTCGATCGAGCCGACCTCGTGGGAGAGGCCGTGGGCGATGGCCGGGTTGATGGTCAGCTTGGCCATGTAGCGCAGGACGCGGGCGTTGTCGTCGCCGGCGCCGTCGCCCGCCAGGGGGCCCAGCTCGCCCTTCATCTTGCCGGCCATCGCGAAGGTGCGGCGCACCGTCTCGCCGGCCCGGCCCATGCCCTGGGCGTCGGAGGAGGTGATGCCGATGGCGCCCAGGTCGTGCAACACGTCCTCGGCGCCCATCGTGCCGGCGCGGATGCGGTCGCGGGCCATGGCGGCGTCGCCGGGCAGGTCGGTCTTCAGGTCGTGGACGGAGACGATCATGCCGTAGTGCTCGGCGACCGCGTCCCGGCCGAAGGGCAGGGTGGGGTTGGTGGAGGAGCCGATGACGTTGGGGACGCCGGCCATCTTCAGCACGTTGGGGACGTGTCCGCCGCCGCAGCCCTCGATGTGGAAGGCGTGGATGGTGCGGCCCTCCAGGACACGGAGGGTGTCCTCCACGGAGAGGCACTCGTTGAGGCCGTCGCTGTGCAGGGCGACCTGGACGTCGTGCTCCTCGGCGACGCGCAGGGCGGTGTCGAGGGCGCGGGTGTGGGCGCCCATGTCCTCATGGACCTTGAAGCCGCTGGCGCCGCCCTCGGCGAGGGCCTCGATGAGGGGGGCGTCGTGCGAGGACGAACCCCGGCCGAGGAAGCCGATGTTGACCGGCCAGGCGTCGAAGGCGTTGAAGGCGTGGCGCAGCGCCCAGGGCGAGTTGACGCCGACGCCCCAGACCGGGCCGAACTCCTGGCCGATGATGGTGGTGACGCCGGAGGCGAGGGACGCCTCCATGATGCGCGGGGAGAGCAGGTGGACGTGGGTGTCCACGGCCCCGGCGGTGGCGATGAGGCCCTCGCCGGACACGATGGACGTGCCGGTGCCGACGACGACGTCCACGCCGTCCAGGGTGTCGGGGTTGCCGGCCCGGCCGACGGCGTGGATGCGGCCCTCGCGGATGCCGATGGACACCTTGCGGATGCCCTGCACGGCGTCGATCACGACGACGTTGCTGATCACGACGTCGCAGGTCTCGCGCACGGCGGCGGCCTTGAGGTGCAGCCCGTCGCGGGCGGTCTTGCCGAAGCCGGCCAGGAACTCCTCGCCGTAGAGCTGGGAGTCGGACTCGACGCGGATGGTGAGCCCCGAGTCGCCGAGGCGGACCCGGTCGCCGGCGCGGGGGCCGTGGGTGGCGGCGTAGGCGTGCGGGTCGACGTGGATCGACTCGCTGATCTCGCGTCCCTTGGAGCGGCTCATCGGTCGCCTCCTTCCGTGGGGGCCGTGGGGGTGTCTTTCGGGGCCTTCGGGTCGGTGCCCAGGTAGCCGCAGGCGGCGGCCCGGCGCAGGGCCTCCTCCTTGGCGCCCGGGACGTCCAGCGGGCCATCGACCAGGCCGGCGAAGCCGATGGCGACGCGCAGGCCGCCGATGGGCACCAGGCCGACCTCGGCGCTCTCGCCGGGGCCGAAGCGCACGGAGGAGCCGGCGGGGACGGCCAGGCGCATGCCGTAGGCGCGTTCGCGGTCGAAGTCGAGGCGCGGGTTGGCCTCGAAGAAGTGGAAGTGGGAGGTGACGGAGACCGGCACGGTGGCGGTGTTGGTGACCGGCAGCCGCACCGCGGCCTCCGGCTCGGCGTGGTCGGGGCCTGGCAGTAGGGCGCCGGGTGCCGCCTCGCCGAGGGCGCCGCCCGCGATCGGGTCGGAGACGACCGCGAGCCGGGAGCCGTCGTCGAAGACCGCTTCCACGTGCACCTCGGTGACCACGTCCGCGACGCCGGGCAGCACGTCGTCCGGGCCGAGCACCGAGCGGGCCCGCTCGATGGCCTCCGCGAGGCGCGCGCCGTCCCGGGCGGCCTCGCAGACGGTGTCCGCGATGAGCGCCGTGGCCTCGGGGACGTTCAGCCTGAGGCCCCGGGAGCGGCGGGCGCGGGCCAGTTCCGCGGCTCCGAAGAGCAGCAGCCGGTCACGTTCCGTGGGGGTCAGTCTCACGTCGCGGCACCTCCTTGCCATCCGATAATTAGAACACCACTCTAAACAGACATCCGCATGCAGGGAAAGATTGACGGATGAGACGTCGCGCGTCACATTGAACGTCGCTCTAAAGCTTTGGTCCTCAGTCCCAGGCGGCCGTCGAAGGAGACCAGCCATGCCGATCGAACAGCGCGGAGTCGACACCATCCCGGAGGCCGAGCGCACCAGCGGGCCCCGGGACCTGGTGTCGATCCTGCTGGGGTCCAACCTCTGCCTGGGGGTGATCGTCTTCGGCTGGCTGCCGCCGTCCTTCGGCCTCGACTGGTGGGGCTCGGTCAGCGCGGTCCTCGCCGGCACGGTGATCGGCACCCTGTTCACCGCCCCGCTGGCGCTGATCTCGCTGCGCACCGCGACCAACCTGTCCACCTCGTCAGGCGCCCAGTTCGGGGTGCGCGGCCGCCTGGTCGGCTCGGTGGTCGGGCTGCTGCTGGCCCTCGGGTACACCGCGCTGACCGTGTGGATCGGCGGGGACGTGATGGTCGGGGCGCTGGGGCGGCTGATCGGGCTGCCGCAGGACGGGGTGGCGTACGGGGTGGTCTACGGGCTGCTGGCGGCGGCGACGGTGGCCGGCGCGGTCTACGGGTACCGGGTGCTGCTCGCGATGTCCCGGGTGCTGGCCTTCGGGATGACGGCGCTGCTGGTCCTCGGGGTGATCGCCTACGCCCCCGACTTCACCACCGCCGCGCTGCCCTCAGCGGGCGGGTATCTGCTGGGCGGCTTCTGGCCGACCTGGCTGCTGGCGGCCGTGGCTGCGGGGCTGTCCGGGCCCATCGCCTTCATCACCCTCCTCGGCGACTACACCCGCTACATCTCCCCCGCCCGCTTCGCCTCGCGCCGGGTGCTGCACGCGACCTGGCTGGGGCTGCTGCTCGGGCTGCTGGTGCCGCAGCTCTTCGGCACGTTCACGGCGTACGCGGCGCGGGGGGCGCTCGACTATGCCGGGCCGCTGGTGGCTGCCTCGCCGGGCTGGTACCTGGTGCCGCTGCTGCTCGCGGCGTCGGCGGGGTCGGTGGGGAACGCCGGGCTGATGCTGTACTCGATGGGCCTCGACCTGGACGCGATCCTGCCCCGTGCCTCGCGGGCGCGGGCCACGGTGACGGTCGCGGTCGTCGCCACGGCGTGCGTCTTCGCGGGGCACTTTGCCTGGGAGGCCCAGTCCGCGATGACGTCCTTCGTGCTGCTGCTGACGGCGATCGGGACGCCGTGGGCGGTGATCACGCTGATCGGGTTCGTGCGGTGTCGGGGGGTGTACGACGCGGACGCCCTCCAGGTGTTCAACCGGCGGGCGCGGGGCGGGGTGTACTGGTACCGGGGTGGCTGGAACGTGCCGGCGGCGGTGGCGTGGGCGGCCGGCGCGGTGACGGGGCTGCTGGCGGTGTCGCTGCCGTCGTACTCGGGCCCGCTGCTGTCCCTGACCGGGGGTGTGGATTGCAGCTTCCTGCTGTCCGGGCTGGTCGGTGGCGTGGTGTATCTGGCGCTGACGCCGGGTGGGGAGCGGGGTAGGGCCGCCGAGGTGGAGTCCAGGGCGGCCCTGCGCGTGTCCGACTAGGGCGTTCCGGGGGGCATGGCACTGGCGTGACTGCATGCCCTAGGGGCGCGGGGAACTGCGCGACCAGCCACGACGCACCCGCACCCCCGATCAATGCGCAACCCGGCACGTGGGGGGGGGCGTGGCGCAGCCCGGCGCAACGGGGTGCCGCTGCGCCCACCCGTGCCGCCCCAGCGGCACGACTGCCCGCAGCTACGCGGGCGGGGTGGGCGGGTGCGGCACGACTGCCCGCAGCGGCGCGGGTGGGTGGGCGGGTGCGGCACGACTGACCGCAGCTGGGGCGGAAGGAGTGCCGCAGCTACGGCGCAGGCGGGACTGCATGCCCTAGGGGCGCGGGGAACTGCGCGACCAGCCACGGCGCGCCCGCAGGCAACCCGCGATGCTCAGCCGATCTTGTGCATCCAGCCGTGCTGGTCCGGGGTCAGGCCGCGCTGGACGCCCAGGAGGGCCTCGCGGAGGGCCAGGGTGACCGGGCCGGGGTCACCCGTGCCGTGGGTCCAGCTGTCCGACCGGGTCTTCACGTGGCCGATCGGCGTGACGACCGCCGCCGTGCCGCAGGCGAAGACCTCCGTCAGGGCACCGGACGCCGCGTCGGCACGCCACTGGTCGAGGGTGATCGTGCCCTCCTCGGCCGTGTAACCCGCGTCCCGGGCGACCTGGAGGAGCGAGTCCCGGGTGATGCCCTCCAGGATCGAGCCGGTCAGCGACGGGGTGACGATGCGGTCGCCGTAGACGAAGGCGACGTTCATGCTGCCGCTCTCCTCGACCTTCGTGCGGGTCACCGCGTCGAGGTAGACGACCTGGTCGCAGCCGTTTGCCGCGGCCTCGGCCTGCGGGAGCAGGGAGGCCGCGTAGTTGCCGCCGGTCTTGGCGTCACCCGTGCCGCCCGGGACCGCGCGGACGTGGTCCTCGGAGACCCAGATGGTGACCGGCTTGACCCCGCCCGCGAAGTACGCGCCGGACGGGGAGGCGATCAGCATGAAGAGGTACTCGTTGGCCGGGTGGACGCCGAGCGCGGCCTCCGAGGCGAACATGAAGGGGCGCAGGTAGAGCGACGCCTCGCCGCCGTGCGCCGGCACCCAGTCCGCGTCCTGGGTGAGCAGCGCGTCCAGCGCGGAGATGAACAGCTCCTCGGGCAGCTCGGCCATGGCCATGCGGCGGGCGGAGTTGCGGAAGCGGCGGGCGTTGGCCTCGGGGCGGAAGAGCGCGATCGAGTCGTCCGGCTGGCGGTAGGCCTTCAGGCCCTCGAAGATCTCCTGGCCGTAGTGCAGGACGTGGGTGGAGGGGTCCAGGGAGATCGGGCCGTAGGGGACGAGCTGCGCGTCGTGCCAGCCGCGGCCCTCGGTCCACTTGATCGTCACCATGTGGTCGGTGAAGTGGCGGCCGAATCCCGGATTGGCCAGGATCGCCTCGCGCTCCGCGGCGGCCAGCGGATGGGCGGAGGGCTTGAGCTCGATCGTGGGCGTCGTCATGGGTGCTTGTCCTCACCAGGTTGTGTAGTGACGGGCCGCGCCGGGCGCCCGCACCGCCTGTCGCCAGTGCTAGGACGTCCGAGCTTTCCCTCATACCGCGGCTCCGCGTTCGATTATCGCGCGGACCCGGGCGGGAGGGCGGCCCAGGGTCGATGGTGGCACCCGGCGTAGACACGCGGAAGCCGCCGGGTGGGGTGACCCGGCGGCTCGCGTACGTCGTGTACGTCGTGTACGTCGTACAGAAGGTGCGCCGGGTCAGCCGGCTACTCGCGCGGCCAGCGCGTCGCCGATCCGCGCGGTGCTCCGCTCGCCGAGCGCGGCCCGCTCGGTCAGGTCGGCGGCGACGGCCGCGTCGATGCGGTCGGCCTCGCCCTCGTAGCCGAGGTGGCGCAGGAGCAGGGCGACGGACAGCACGGTGGCGGTGGGGTCGGCCTTGCCCTGGCCCGCGATGTCCGGGGCCGAGCCGTGCACCGGCTCGAACATGGACGGGAAGTCGCCGGAGGGGTTGATGTTCCCGCTGGCGGCGACCCCGATGCCGCCGGAGACGGCGGCGGCGAGGTCGGTGATGATGTCGCCGAAGAGGTTGTCGGTGACGATGACGTCGAAGCGCTCGGGCTGGGTGACGAGGTAGATCGTCGCCGCGTCGACGTGGATGTACTCGGTGGTGACCTCGGGGAACTCCTCGGCCACCTTGTTGAAGATGTTCGTCCACAGGTGGCCGGCGAAGGTCAGCACGTTGTTCTTGTGGACCAGCGTGAGCTTCTTGCGCGGGCGGGCCTGGGCGCGGGCGAAGGCGTCGCGGACGACGCGCTCCACCCCGTAGGCGGTGTTGACGGAGACCTCGGTGGCGACCTCGTGCTCCGTGCCGGTGCGGATGCTGCCGCCGTTGCCGGTGTACGGGCCCTCGGTGCCCTCGCGGACCACGACGAAGTCGATCTCCGGCTGGCCGGCCAGCGGGGTGGCGACGCCGGGCAGCAGCTTGCTGGGGCGGAGGTTGACGTGGTGGTCGAAGGCGAAGCGGAGCTTGAGCAGGAACCCGCGCTCCAGGACGCCCGAGGGCACCGACGGGTCGCCGATCGCGCCGAGCAGGATCGCGTCGTGGCCCTTGAGCGCGGCCAGGTCGGCGTCGGTGAGGGTCTCCCCGGTGGCCTGGTAGCGCCGGGCGCCGAAGTCGAACTCCTGGGTCTCCAGCTTCACGTCCTGCGGAAGCACGGCGGAGAGGACCTTGAGCCCTTCGGCCACGACCTCCCGGCCGATGCCGTCACCGGGGATCACTGCGAGATCGATGCTGCGAGAACTAGCCGACATGTGCGGCACCCTACCGCTCGTCCCAAGAGATGACACGGCCCGTCCGGCATGCGGACAGGCCGGCGGAGGGGACCGCTCAGTGCCCGGTCACGCCGCCGTTGTCCCGGCGGTCGAGGGCGCGCTGGAGGGCGGCCGCGGCGTTCTTGCGGTCGGAGTCACTGGAAGCGGAGGCGTGGCGGACTCGGCGGCGGACGGTCGTCTCGGCCATGGGGGATCGACTCCTTCGAGGCAAGCGGGGAGTACGGGCGAGGAAGTGTGCGCGACACCGGAAGGGGCGGGGAGCCATGGGCCACAGGGGTCGCCTGCGCGGAGCCCGGCTCTCGACCGCCGTTCGCTGGATCAGCGATTCGTTCGGCTCCTACCAAGCTAAGGGAGCCTCGCCCACCTGTCTGCACAATTACTTGGGCTTCCTACTATCTGAGACGGCGACGCCCGGGACCCCCCGGCCGTCAGGTCACGTCGCCGTCCCGCCAGTCGAGGACCAGCGCGGACCCGTGGTCGGGCGGCAGGTTCCGTACGAAGAAGTCGCCCTCCTCCTCGGGCAGCCGTACGACGCCGCGCTCGGGCGACAGCACGTGCACCTCGCCGCCCCAGCGCTCCCAGCCCCGGGCGGCGTAGAGCAGGGCGCCCTCGTCGCTGGCGGACAGCGCGCCCAGCTCGTAGCCGCCGTCGATGATCCGCTCCAGCTCGGCCATGACCCGCCCGCCGAGCCCGGTCCGGCGCACGTCGGCGCGCACGGCGACGGCCTCGACGTACCCGGTGCGCAGCCAGCGGCCCGCGCACCGCACCCGGCGCATGACGACGGAGCCGTGCGCGGCGAGCCCGCGGGCGTCGGAGACGAGGACGTGCGTCCCGCCGAGCCCGTGGTTCCAGTCCTCGTCGGAGAAGTCCCCGTCGAAGGCCCCGTCCAGCAGGGCGCGGACGGAGCGCAGGGCGGCCGGGTCGAGGTCGGCGGTGTGGGCTAGACGCAGGCGGCTGGTCATGATGCGAGTATCCCCGCACCGGTGGCGGCCGGTGCGGGGATACAAGGGCAGCGGTCAGCCCATGTGCGGGTAGCCGTAGTCGGTCGGGGCGACCAGGGTCTCCTTGATGGCGCGGGTCAGCGTCCAGCGCATCAGGTTCTGCGGGGCGCCGGCCTTGTCGTTGGTGCCGGAGGCCCGGCCGCCGCCGAAGGGCTGCTGGCCGACGACGGCGCCGGTCGACTTGTCGTTGATGTAGAAGTTGCCGGCCGCGTAGCGCAGCTTGTCCATGGTGTACGCGGCGGCGGCGCGGTCGCCCGCGACGACCGACCCGGTGAGCGCGTAGTCGGAGACGGACTCCATCTGGGTCAGCATCTCGTCGTACGTGTCGTCCTCGTAGACCAGGACGGCGAGGATCGGGCCGAAGTACTCGGTGCGGAAGACCTCGTTCTCCGGGTCGGTGCAGGCGATGACGGTCGGGCGGACGAAGTAGCCCACCGAGTCGTCGTAGGAGCCGCCCGCGACGATCTCGCAGGTCGGGTCCTCCTTGGCGCGGTCGATGGCGGCCTTGTTCTTGGCGAAGGACCGCTCGTCGATGACGGCGCCGACGAAGTTGGAGAGGTCGGTGACGTCGCCCATGGTGAGGTAGTCGACCTCGGCGGCGAAGTCCTCCTTGAAACCGTCGTTCCAGATCGACGCGGGGAGGTAGGCGCGCGAGGTGGCGCTGCACTTCTGGCCCTGGTACTCGAAGGCGCCGCGGGTCAGCGCGGTCTTCAGCACGGCGCGGTCGGCGCTCGGGTGGGCGACCAGGAAGTCCTTGCCGCCGGTCTCGCCGACCAGGCGCGGGTAGGTGCGGTACTTCTCGATGTTGTTGCCGACCGTCTTCCACAGGTGCTGGAAGGTCCTGGTCGAGCCGGTGAAGTGGATGCCGGCCAGGTCCCGGTGCTCGAGCGCCACCTTGGAGACCTCGATGCCGTCGCCGGTGACCAGGTTGATGACGCCCTTGGGCAGCCCGGCCTCCTCCAGGAGCTGCATCAGCAGCACGGCGGCGTGGGTCTGGGTCGGGGACGGCTTCCAGACCACCACGTTGCCCATCAGGGCCGGGGCGGTGGGCAGGTTGGCGGCGATGGCGCTGAAGTTGAACGGCGTGATCGCGTAGACGAAGCCCTCCAGCGGGCGGTGGTCCAGGCGGTTCCACACGCCCGGCGAGTTGGCCGGGGGCTGCTCGGCGAGGATGCCGCGCGCGTAGTGGACGTTGAAGCGCCAGAAGTCGACCAGCTCGCAGGGGCTGTCGATCTCGGCCTGCTGGGCCGTCTTGGACTGGCCGAGCATGGTGGAGGCGGCGATGGTCTCGCGCCAGGGCCCGGCCAGCAGCTCGGCGGCGCGCAGGATGATCGCGGCGCGGTCGTCGAAGGCCATCGCGCGCCAGGCGGGGGCGGCGGCGAGGGCCGCGTCGATCGCGTCCTGCGCGTCGGCCTGCGTGGCGTTGGCGTACGTGCCCAGGCGGGCCTTGTGGTTGTGCGGCTGCACGACGTCGAAGCGCTCGCCGCCGCCCATCCGCCGCTCGCCGCCGATGGTGCAGGTCAGGTCGAGCGGGTTGTCGGCCAGCTCCTTGAGCTTGGCCTCCAGGCGGGCGCGCTCGGGCGAACCGGGGGCGTAGCCGTGCACCGGCTCGTTGACGGGGGTGGGGACCTGGGTCACAGCGTCCATGGGATCCGTGGCTCCTTGTACGTGAGCGGGTGTGCGAGCGGTGGGGCGGGTCAGCCCTTGGTGACCATGCTGCGGACGAAGAACCGGAGGTTGGCCGGCTTCTCCGCGAGCCTGCGCATACTGTGCCTTCCCGGGGGACAACCCCCGGACCCCCGGCCGAGGCCGCGGTGCGGGCTCCTTGCATCAGCCATGGCTGACCATGCTCCTGACGAAGAACCGGAGGTTGGCCGGCTTCTCCGCGAGACGGCGCATGAAGTAGCCGTACCAGTCGGTGCCGTAGGCGGTGTACACGCGCATGCGGTGGCCCTCGCGGGCCAGGCGCAGGTGCTCCTCGCCCCGGATGCCGTACAGCATCTGGAACTCGTACTCGTCGAGCTTGCGTCCGGCGGCGGCGGCCAGCTCCTGTGCGATGGCGATCAGGCGCGGGTCGTGGGACCCGACCATCGGATAGCCCTCGCCCGCCATGAGGATCCGCAGGATGCGCACATACGCCTTGTCGATCTCGTGGCGCTGCTGGTGGGCGACCTCGGCGGGCTCCTTGTAGGCGCCCTTCACCAACCGTACGCGACTGCCGCTGTCGGCGAGGCGGCGCGCGTCGGCCTCGGTGCGGAAGAGGTAGGCCTGGATGACGCAGCCGGTCTGCGGCACGTCGCGGCGCAGCTCCTCGTGGATGGCGAACATCGAGTCCAGGGTGGTGTGGTCCTCGGCGTCCAGGGTGACGGTGGTGCCGATCTCGGCGGCGGCCTCCACGACCGGGCGGACGTTCTTGAGGGCCAGCTCGTGGCCGCCGTCCAGGGCCTGGCCGAACATGGAGAGCTTCACGGACATCTCGGCGCGGGTGCCGAGGTCCAGCGGCTTGAGCCGGTCGATCAGCTCCAGGTAGGCGTCGCGGGCGGCCTCGGCCTGCGCGGGGGTGGTGATGTCCTCGCCGACGACGTCCATCGTCAGTTCCAGGCCCTGGTCGGTGAGGCCCTGGATGATCGGCAGCACCTCGTCCACGCCCTCGCCGGGGATGAAGCGGTCGACGACCTGCTTGGTCATCGGCGCGGCGGAGACCAGCCGGCGCATCCGGTCGCTGCGCGAGGCGGCGAGAATCACGGGACCCAGCACGGGGCACCTCCACTTACAGGACGACTGGAACGGCACGGGCAACCAGCCTGCAATCTAGGGACGCCCCCCGATCGTCGGCCATCGACAGCTGTCACGCATCCGTGCCGCAGATCTCAGACATGTGTATGAAGAGCGCACCGGGATGCGGCAGAATTGTCCGGGTGACGTCCGATTCCAGGGGTGAGTACCAGGAGCTGGTGGACGAGGTCTCGGAGCTGCTCGGCGCCCCGGCGACGCTGGAGAACCGCGAGTTCGAGCTGATCGCCTTCGGCGCCTACGACAGCGAGGGCGACCTGGACCCCACCGCCCTGGACCCCGTGCGCACCCGCTCGATCCTGACCCGGCGCTCGACGGCGGCCGTGCGGTCCTGGTTCGAGTCCTTCGGCATCACCCGCGCCACCGGGCCCGTGCACGTCCCGGCGGCCACCGAGGCGGGCGTGTACCGGGGGCGGACCTGCCTGCCGGTGCGCCACCGGGGCGTGGTGCTCGGCTACGTCTGGCTGCTGGACACCGACCCGGGGCCGACCGAGCCGCAGCTCGCGGCGGCGATGGAGGTCACCGCGCGGATCGGGGCGCTGCTCGCCGACGAGGCGCAGCACGGCGCCGACCTGAGCCGGGAGCTGCGCGCGGTGCTCACCGCCGAGCGGGACTGGCAGCGGGACATGGCGGTGGCCGAGCTGCGCACCGCGCTCGGCGCCCGCGGCGACGGGCCGCACACGGTGGTGTGCGTCGCGCCCTGGCCGGCCACGGGCCCGGACGACGCCCCGTCCGTCCGTACGGTGCCGGGGGCGACCGCCCTGTGCCTGCTGCCCTGGGAATCGGGCACGCCCCGGCCCTGGACGCTGGCCCTGCTGGTCCGCCTGCGCTCGGCGGGCGTCCTCACCCCGGCGACGACGGCGGCGGCGCGGCTCCTGGAGCGGCTGCGCGGCGAGGCCGGGGGCGGGGTGGCGGCCGGGATCTCCGCGCCGCGGACCGGCCTCGCCGAGCTGGGGGACGCCTGGCGCGAGGCGACGGCCGCGGCCCGGGCCGCCCGCGGCGAGGGGCGGTTCGGGCCGGTGGCCGAGTGGTCCGGCATCGGGCCGTTCCGCCTGCTGACCGCGCTGCCCCCCGACGCCGCCGGCGACCCGGCCGTACGGGCGCTGCTCGAACCCGCCCACCGCGAGCTGGCCCGCACCGCCGAGGTCTACCTGGACCGCGCGGGCCAGGCCGCCCGGGCCGCCGCCGAGCTGGGCATCCACCGCCAGACGCTCTACTACCGGCTCTCCCGCATCGAGCAGCTCACCGGCCTGGACCTGGACGACGGCGAGGACCGGCTGCTGCTGCACATGGCGCTCAAGCGGGCCCGTCTGTCGCCCTGATCCCCTCGACCACCTGGCGCAGGCCCTCGGTGAGCTGGGCGGCCTCGGTGGCGGTCTTCGGGTCGAAGGTCCACTGGGCCATGAGACCCATCATGAGGGTGGTGTAGAAGGCGCCGAGGGTGTCCACCGACTCCTCCGTGACCTCCTCCTCGGGCACCCCGGTCATCAGGGACACGAACCCGCGCGAACCCTCCCGCTGGGCCTTCGCGAGGTGGTCGCGCACCTCCGGGAGCAGATCGCCCATGGCGACGATCTCCATGCTCAGCCGCCACAGCGAGTCCGGCCCCCGCATCGTGCCGATGACGCTCCCCCACACCTCACCGAACCGCTCCAGGGAGCCCGGCGCACCGCGCAGTTCCTTGGCCGGCTCGCCGAGCGGCTCGTCGAAGACGTTCTCGATCAGCGCCACGTACGCCTGCGCCAGCAGAGCGTCCTTGGAGCCGTAGTGGTAGCCGATCGACGCCAGGTTGGTGCCCGACTCCTTGACGATCTCCCGCGCGGTGGTGCGCACGAACCCCTTCGCCAGCAGGCAGCGCTTGGCGCCTTCGAGCAGATCCTCACGATGTCCCATGCCGTTCAGCGTACTCCGCGATCCATACGGTCGTCCCATACGCATGACTTACACGCGCGTACTAGACAGGCGTTTAATACGTGCGTACATTCCTCGCATGGCGAACCTGACGAGCACCACCCCGACCGCTCCCCCACCCCCGACCGCCCGCGCCGGACGCCGCGAGTGGACCGCGATGGGCGTGCTGATGCTCCCGCTGCTGCTGGTCTCGATGGACGTCTCCGTCCTCTACTTCGCGGCCCCCGCGATCAGCGCCGACCTCCGCCCGAGCGGCACCCAGCAGCTGTGGATCTTCGACATCTACGGCTTCGTCCTGGCCGGCCTGCTGATGACGATGGGCGCGCTCGGCGACCGGATCGGGCGCCGCAAGCTGCTCCTGATGGGCGCCACCGCCTTCGGCGCCGCCTCGGTCCTCGCCGCCTACGCGAACAGCGCCGAGACCCTCATCGCGGCCCGCGCGATCCTCGGCATCGGCGGCGCCACCCTGATGCCGTCGACCATGGCCCTGCTGCGCACGATGTTCACCGACCCGGGGCAGCGCGCGAAGGCCATCGGGCTCTGGTCCGGCGTGATGACCGGCGGCATCGCGCTCGGCTCGGTGATGAGCGGCGTGCTGGTCGAGCACTTCTGGTGGGGTTCGGTCTTCCTGGTCAACCTGCCGGCGATGCTGCTCCTGCTGGTGTGCGGCCCGTGGCTGCTGCCGGAGTCGAAGAGCGCGCACCCGGGCCGCTTCGACTGGCGATCCGTCCCGCTGTCCATGGCCGCCGTGCTGCCGGTCGTCTACGGCCTGAAGGAGATCCCCTCCGAGGGCTGGCACCCGCTGTACGTCGTCTCGGTGACGGTCGGTCTGCTCTTCGGCGCCCTCTTCGTGCACCGGCAGCGCACCGGCGCCGCCCCGATGATCCCGCCGGCCCTGCTGCGGGGGCACGGCTTCACGCCGGCGCTCGTGCTCAACCTGGTCTGTTCGTTCGCCATGCTGGGCTCGGCCATCTTCACCACCCAGTACCTGCAGTCGGTGCTCGGCAAGGCGCCGCTGGAGGCCGCGCTGTGGAGCCTGCTGCCGTCGGTGCTGATCGGCGTGGCCGCCCCGGTGACCGGGGTGATCGTGGCGCGGGGCGCCCACCGCGGGTACGTCGTCGCCGCCGGGTTCGCGATCTCCGCCGCCGGCTACGCGATGCTGATCCTCACCGGCACCGACGCGCTGTGGCTCGCGCTGGCCGCGGCCGGGGTGCTGGCCGCCGGAGCGGTGGTGGTGATCTCCCAGCTGACCGACCTGGCCATGACGAGCGCGCCGGTGGAGCGGGCCGGGACGGCCTCCTCGCTCCTGGAGACCAGCGCCGAGTTCGGCGGGGCGCTCGGCATGGCGGTCCTCGGCTCCATCGGCACCGCCGTCTACCGGCACGGCATGCCGGCCGGCGCGCCGGCCGAGGCCCGCGAGACGCTGGGCGGGGCGCTGGAGAGCGCGGCCCGGCTGCCCGGCGGCACCGGGAACGAACTGCTGGACGCGGCACGGGAGGCGTTCACCGGCGGGATGCACGCGGCGGCGATCGCGGGCACGGTGATCCTGCTGCTGGCCGCGCTGGGCGCCGGGGTGGCGCTGCGCCGGGTCGGGGCGACGGAGTAGGGCCCTCGGACACGCGGAACGCCGGCCGGTCCGAGGGTGTCCTCGGGCCGGCCGGCGTTCGCGTTGCCGAACCGGGTCAGACCAGGTTGACCGACCGCGCCGACGTGGCGCCGATCTCGGCGGCTACCTCGGCGACGACGTTGGTCGGCACGGTGTCGTCCACCGTGAGCACCGCGAGGGCCTCGCCGCCGACCGTGGCGCGGGCGACCTGCATGCCGGCGATGTTGATGCCGGCCTCGCCGATGACGCGGCCGACGGTGCCGACGACGCCGGGGCGGTCCTCGTAGCGCAGGACCAGCATGTGGTCGGCGAGGGCCAGGTCCACGTCGTACTCGCCGACGGCGACCAGCTTCTGGAGGTGCTTGGGGCCTGCCAGGGTGCCGGAGACGGAGACCTCCTGGCCGTCGGCGAGGGTGCCGCGGACCGTGACCACGTTGCGGTGCTCGGGCGACTCCGAGCTGGTGGTCAGCCGCACCTCGACGCCGCGCTCCTGCGCGAACAGCGGGGCGTTGACGTAGGAGACGGTCTCGGCGACCACGTCCTCGAAGACGCCCTTGAGGGCGGACAGCTCCAGGACCTTCACGTCGTGCTGGGTGATCTCGCCGTACACCTCGACATCCAGGCGGACGGCGACCTCGCCGGCCAGCGCGGTGAAGATGCGGCCGAGGCGCTCGGCGAGGGGCAGGCCGGGCTTGACGTCCTCGGCGATCACGCCGCCCTGGACGTTCACCGCGTCCGGGACCAGCTCGCCGGCGAGCGCGAGGCGGACCGACTTGGCGACGGCGATGCCGGCCTTCTCCTGGGCCTCGTCGGTGGAGGCGCCCAGGTGCGGGGTGGCGACGACCTGGTCGAACTCGAAGAGCGGGGAGTCGGTGCACGGCTCCTTGGCGTACACATCCAGCCCGGCGCCGGCGACGCGGCCCTCCTTGAGCGCCGAGTACAGCGCCTCCTCGTCGACGATGCCGCCGCGCGCGGCGTTGACGATGCGCACGCTGGGCTTGACCTTGCGCAGCGCCTCGTCGCCGATGAGGCCGAGGGTCTCGGGGGTCTTGGGGAGGTGGACGGTGATGAAGTCGGAGACCTCGAGCAGTTCGTCCAGGGTCAGCACCTTCACGCCCATCTGCGCGGCCCGGGCGGGCTGTACATAGGGGTCGTAGGCGACGACCTTCATGCCGAAGGCGGACATGCGCTGCGCGACGAGGGCGCCGATGCGGCCGAGGCCGACCACGCCGAGGGTCTTCTCGGCCAGCTCGACGCCGGTGTACTTGCTGCGCTTCCACTCGCCGTTCTTCAGCGCGGCGTTGGCCTGCGGGATGTTGCGCGCGGTGGCGATCAGCAGGCCGCAGGCCAGCTCGGCGGCGGTGACGATGTTGGAGGTCGGGGCGTTGACGACCATCACGCCGGCCTTGGTGGCGGCGGAGACGTCCACGTTGTCCAGGCCGACGCCGGCTCGTGCGACGACCTTCAGCCTGCGGGCCGCGGCGATGGCCTCGGCGTCCACCTTGGTGGCGGAGCGGACCAGGATCGCGTCGACGTCGGCGATGGCGGGGAGCAGTTCGGCGCGGTCCGCGCCGTTGCACTGCCGGATCTCGAAGTCCGGGCCGAGCGCGTCGACGGTGGCGGGCGACAGCTCTTCAGCAATGAGTACGACAGGTTTCGAGCTCACGTGAGTCCTCACAGGTGCGATGCGGACGGCCGTCCCGACGGCCGCAGGCGGTGGAGGGGCTAGCCGCGGAAGACGCACGACGCTGTGGGCCTGACGCGTGTTGTGCAGCAGTCTAGTGGCGCGGTGGGGCACGTCATGCGCCTGAGCGGAAGGATCACCCGTCCGTGGCTGGACGGTATGGACAACCTGTGGACGACGGGGGCCGGGGCGATCACGCCCCGGCCCCCGTCGAGCGGCTCACGCCTCTTCGTCGACCCAGCTCATCAGCTTGCGCAGCTTCTTGCCGGTGGTCTCCAGGAGGTGCTCGGAGTCCTGCTGCTTGTACTCGTTGTACTTCTTCAGACCGCCGTGGTACTCGTCCATCCAGTTCTTGGCGAAGGTGCCGTCCTGGATCTCGGCGAGGACCTTCTTCATCTCGGCCTTGGTGGCGTCGGTGATGATCCGCGGGCCGGTGACGTAGTCGCCCCACTCGGCGGTCTCGGAGATCGACCAGCGCATCTTCTCCAGGCCGCCCTCGTACATGAGGTCCACGATGAGCTTCAGCTCGTGCAGGCACTCGAAGTAGGCGATCTCCGGCTGGTAGCCGGCCTCGGTCAGGGTCTCGAAGCCCGCCTTGACCAGCGCGGCGGTGCCGCCGCAGAGCACGGCCTGCTCGCCGAAGAGGTCGGTCTCGGTCTCCTCGGTGAAGGTCGTCTTGATGACGCCGGCCCGGGTGCCGCCGATGCCCTTGGCGTAGGACAGGGCGAGCGCGAAGGCGTTGCCGCTGGCGTCCTGCTCGACGGCCGCGATGCACGGGACGCCGCGGCCCTCCTCGTACTGGCGGCGCACCAGGTGGCCCGGGCCCTTGGGGGCGACCATGCAGACGTCGACGCCGGCCGGGGGCTTGATGAAGCCGTAGCGGATGTTGAGGCCGTGGCCGAAGAACAGCGCGTCGCCGTCCTTCAGGTTGCCGGCGATGTGCTCCTCGTAGACCTGGGCCTGGAGGGGGTCCGGGACGAGGATCATGATGACGTCGGCCTCGGCGGCGGCCTCCGAGGGGGTGACCACGCGCAGGCCCTGCTCCTCGGCCTTGGCCTTGGACTTGGAGCCCTCGTGCAGGCCGACGCGGACGTCGACACCGGAGTCGCGCAGCGACAGGGCGTGGGCGTGGCCCTGGCTGCCGTAGCCGATGACCGCGACCTTGCGGCCCTGGATGATGGACAGGTCGGCGTCGGCGTCGTAGAACAGCTCGGCCACTTCGGTTCTCCTTGTGTGCTGGTGTCGCGTCCCACCGTATGCCGGTGGGGGGAGGGGAGGTTCGGGGGTCTCGGAATGCGGGCGGGTCAGGCGGAGCGGTCCAGGGCGCGCAGCGAGCGGTCGGTGATCGAGCGGGCGCCGCGCCCTATGGCGATGGTGCCGGACTGCACCAGCTCCTTGATGCCGTACGGCTCCAGCATCTTGAGCATCGCGGTGAGCTTCTCGCCGCTGCCGGTGGCCTCGATGGTGACGGCGTCCGGGGAGACGTCGACGGTCTTGGCGCGGAAGAGCTGGACGATCTCGACGATCTGCGAGCGCGTCTCGTTGTCGGCGCGCACCTTCACCAGGACGAGTTCGCGCTGGACCGCCTGGGAGGGCTCGAGCTCCACGATCTTGAGCACGTTGACCAGCTTGTTGAGCTGCTTGGTCACCTGCTCCAGCGGGAACTCCTCGACGCTCACGACGATGGTGATGCGGGAGATGTCGGGGTGCTCGGTGACGCCGACCGCGAGGGAGTCGATGTTGAAGCCGCGGCGGGAGAACAGGGCGGCGATCCGGGCGAGGATGCCTGGGGTGTTCTCCACCAGGACGGAGAGCGTGTGCTTGGACATGATCTCGAAGGCTCTCTCTCGCTCAGTCGTCTTCGCTGTCGCCGAAGTCGGGGCGGACGTCCCGGGCGGCCAGGATCTCGTCGTTGGAGGTGCCAGCGGCGACCATCGGCCAGACCATCGCGTCCTCGTGGACGATGAAGTCGATGACGACCGGGCGGTCGTTGACCGCGTTCGCCTCCTCGATGACCTTGTCGAGGTCGGCGGGGTCCTCGCAGCGGATCGCGTAGCAGCCCATGGCCTCCGACAGCTTGACGAAGTCGGGGACGCGGGTGCCGGCGCTGGGCTGCTTGCCGTCGGCCTCGGGGCCGCTGTGCAGCACGGTGTTGGAGTAGCGCTGGTTGTAGAAGAGGGTCTGCCACTGGCGGACCATCCCGAGGGCGCCGTTGTTGATGATGGCGACCTTGATGGGGATGTTGTTCAGGGCGCAGGTGGTCAGTTCCTGGTTGGTCATCTGGAAGCAGCCGTCGCCGTCGATGGCCCACACCGCGCGCTCGGGCATGCCGGCCTTGGCGCCCATGGCGGCCGGCACCGCGTAGCCCATGGTTCCGGCGCCGCCGGAGTTGAGCCAGGTGGCGGGCTTCTCGTACTGCACGAAGTGCGCGGCCCACATCTGGTGCTGGCCGACGCCGGCGGCGAAGATCGTGCCCTCCGGCGCGAGTTGGCCGATGCGCTCGATGACCTGCTGCGGGGCGAGCGAGCCGTCGGACGGCTGCTCGTAGCCGAGCGGGTAGGTGTCGCGCCAGCGGGAGAGGTCCCGCCACCAGGCGGTGTAGTCGCCGCGTCGGCCCTCCTCGTACTCCTTCTGGACGGCCTGGACGAGGTCGGCGACGACCTCGCGGGCGTCGCCGACGATCGGCACGTCGGCGGCGCGGTTCTTGCCGATCTCCGCCGGGTCGATGTCGGCGTGCACGATCTTGGCGAACGGGGCGAAGCTGTCCAGCTTGCCGGTGACCCGGTCGTCGAAGCGGGCGCCGAGGGCGACGATCAGGTCGGCCTTCTGCAGCGCGGTGACGGCGGTGACCGCACCGTGCATGCCCGGCATTCCCACGTGCAGCGGGTGGCTGTCGGGGAATGCGCCGAGCGCCATCAGGGTGGTGGTGACGGGCGCTCCGGTGAGTTCGGCGAGGACCTTCAGCTCGGCGGTGGCCTGCGCCTTGAGGACGCCGCCGCCGACGTAGAGGACGGGGCGCTTGGCCGCGGTGATCAGCTTGGCGGCCTCGCGGATCTGCTTGGCGTGCGGCTTGGTGACCGGGCGGTAGCCGGGCAGGTCCATGACCGGGGGCCAGGAGAAGGTCGTCTGCGCCTGCAGCACGTCCTTCGGGATGTCGACGAGGACCGGGCCGGGGCGGCCGGTCGAGGCGATGTGGAACGCCTGCGCGATCGTCTTCGGGATGTCCTCGGCCTTGGTGACCAGGAAGCTGTGCTTGGTGATCGGCATCGAGATGCCGACGATGTCCGCCTCCTGGAAGGCGTCCGTGCCGATGGCCTTGGTGACGACCTGGCCGGTGATGGCGACCAGCGGCACCGAGTCCATGTTGGCGTCGGCGATCGGGGTGACCAGGTTGGTGGCGCCCGGTCCCGAGGTCGCCATGCAGACGCCGACCTTGCCGGTCGCCTGCGCGTAGCCGGTGGCCGCGTGGCCGGCTCCCTGCTCGTGGCGGACGAGCACGTGGCGCACCCGGCTGGAGTCCATCATCGGGTCGTACGCGGGGAGGATCGTGCCCCCGGGAATGCCGAATACGGTGTCGACCCCGACCTCCTCGAGCGAGCGGATGAGGGACTTGGCGCCCGTGACGTGCTCGGGGACGGGCTGTCCTCCGGATCGGGGCCGCGGCTGCGGCATGGGGGCCCCGGTGGCCTGCTCGGTCATCGGCATTCTCTTCTCGATGCTGAGGGTTTTTGCGAGGTTTCGGGCGGTGCATGGGGGTCGCTCAGGGGGTGCCTGTGCAACAAAAAACCCCTCGTGCCGGTAGGCAAGCGAGGGGAGCGCGTCGGAGGTGGGTCGCCGGTCTCCGGGGGTGGGCCCGGAGGTCACCGGCTTCAGCCGACGCGCTGTCCAAGTACGAGAATTCGGGTGCGCATGGCACTGACCCTCCCCCCGGCGCGCACCCACTGTCAAGTGGGTGGGACGGGGGTCTCATTATGTGAACGCAGGGCGGCACCGCCGAGCACCGTGTACACCCCGGCCGAGCCGACCGTTCCGGCGAACGCCGGTTCGACCGGACCGTGCGGCACCGAGTACCGGCCGATGGCCAGCGCCCGGCGCAGCCGGTACTCGTCCAGCGGCCCGGAGAAGGCGTTGCCCTGGCCGTGGGTGCAGCCCATCGCGCGCAGGGCGACGACCTGCTCGGGCAGGTCGACCCCGTCGGCCACCGAGGTCAGGCCCAGGTCGGTGGCGATGCGCAGCAGCCCGCTGGTGATCTTGTGCAGCCGCGCCGACTCCACGACGCCCTCGACCAGGCCGCGCTCCAGCCGCAGCACGTCGACAGGGAGCCGGCGCAGGGCGGTGATCGCCGCGTAGCCGCTGCCGAAGCCGTCCAGGGCGATGCGGACGCCGGCCCGTCTGAGCGCGTTGAGGCGGCGCTCCAGCTCGTCCAGGGAGACCTTGGGGTCGAGGTCGGCCAGCTCGACGGTGAGGGATCCCGCGGGCAGGCCGTGCCGGGTGAGCAGGGCCTCCACCGAGCCGAGCGGCATGGAGCGGTCCAGGAGGCGGCGGGCGCCGAGCCGGACGGCCACGCTCGCGGGGAGGCCGGCCGCCGCGCGCTCGGCGGCGGCCTGGACGGCTTCCTGGAGGACCCACCGGTCCAGCTCGGCGGTCTTGTCGCTGTCCTCGCTGACCCGGAGGAACTCGGCGGGGGTGAAGAGCACCCCCTGGGAGGAGCGCCAGCGCGCGCGGGCGGAGACCGAGGCGACGCGGCCGTCGGTGAGGCAGACCACCGGCTGGTGCAGCAGCGCGAACTCGCCGTCGTGCAGGGCGGCCCGCAGCCGGGTGGCCAGCTCGGCCTTGCGGACCACGTCCTGCTGCATCTGCGGCTTGTACAGCTCCACCCGGCCCTTGCCGGCCGCCTTGGCGCGGTACATCGCCAGGTCGGCATTGCGCAGCAGCTCGCCCGCACCGAGGCCGGGTTCGGCGAAGGCGACGCCGATGGAGGCGTTGACCCGGACGTCGTTGCCGTCGATCAGGTAGGGCTGGGAGAGGGTGAGGCGGAGCCGGTCGGCGAGGTCCAGGATGACCCGCTCGCGGGCGGTCCGGTCCCGGGAGCCGTCGCCTGCGATCAGGGCCGCGAACTCGTCGCCGCCGAGCCGGGAGGCGGTGTCGCCCTTGCGGACGGCGTCGGCGAGCCGGCGGGCGGCCTGGACGAGGAGTTCGTCGCCGGCCTGGTGGCCGATGGTGTCGTTGACCGCCTTGAAGCCGTCCAGGTCGATGAAGAGGACGGCCGTGCCGCGCAGCGCGGCGCCCCGCTCGGTGCTGCGGCGCCCGGAGAGGGCCTGCTGGACGCGCCGGGTGAACAGGGCGCGGTTGGGCAGGTCGGTGAGCGGGTCGTGCTCCGCGTTGTGCTGGAGCTGGGCCTGGAGGCGGACGCGTTCGGTGACGTCGCGGCTGTTGAAGATGAGGCCGCCGTGGTGGCGGTTGACGGTGGACTCGACGTTGAGCCAGCCCGCCCCGCCGCCTCCCGCGCCGCCTCCCGGGCCGCCGGAGCGGAAGCGGCACTCGATGCGGGTGGTCGGCTCCTCGGCGGGGTCGGCGGTGAGGAAGCGGCGCACCTCGTGCACCACGCAGCCGAGGTCCTCCGGGTGGATCAGGCCGGCCAGTTCGCTGCCGACCAGGTCCTCGGCGGGGCGGCCGTAGACGCCGGCGGCGGCCGGGGAGACGTAGCGCAGCACGCCGTTGGGGGCGGCGATCATGATGACGTCGCTGGAACCCTGGACCAGGGAGCGGAAGTGGTTCTCCTTCTGGGCCAGTTCCTGGGTGAGGGTGATGTTGTCGAGCAGCATGATGCCCTGGCGGACGACGAGGGCGAGCACCACGGTGCCGCCGGTCAGCAGGACCACGCGGTCGACGCTGCGGCCGTGCAGCACGTTGTAGAGGATGCCCAGGGTGCAGACGGCGGCGGCCAGATAGGGCGTGAGCGCGGCCAGGGAGCCGGCGATGGGCCGGGCGGTGGGATAGCGGCCCCGGTCGGCGCCGGGCAGCGGGGTGGTCGCGGGGCCCTGCGGGGCGGTGGGGGCGGCAGCGGTCGCGGGGGCGGGCGGCGGGTGGCCGGGGCCGCGCTGGCCCGGGACATGCTCGTGCACCACGAGGGTGTGCCCGCCGGGCGCCTCCTCGTCGCCCGGGCGCGCGTACCGCACGGCCGCCCAGGGGGCGTAGGCGAGGAGCAGGGAGCCGGCGAACCAGCCGGCGTCGAGCAACTGGCCCGAGTGGTAGTTGTTGTGCAGCAGCGGCGAGGTGAACAGGGCGTCGCACATCACCGTCAGGGCGAGCGCGCCGATGGCCGTGTTGACCGCGGAGCGCCCCATCGGCGAGCGCCGGAAGTGCAGCGCGAGGACCATGCTGACCAGGGCGATGTCCAAGAGCGGATACGCCACCGACAGCGCGCCGTGCGTCACGCTGGAGCCGTCGGCCTTGGCGGCCTGGGCGAGCGCGAGGCTCCAGGCCAGGGTGACCAGCGAGCCGCCGATCAGCCAGGCGTCCAGGGCGAGGCAGATCCAGCCGGCCTTGGTGACCGGCCGCTTGGCGAGGACCAGGAGGCCGACGATGGCGGGCGGGGCGAAGCAGAGGAAGAACACGTCCGCGTAGCTGGGGCTGGGCACCGGCTCGCGCAGCACGACCTCGTACCACCCCCAGACCAGGTTGCCGAGGGCCGCCATCGCCGAGGAGAGCGCGAAGAGCAGCCAGGCGGGTCGAAAGCGGACCCTGCGGGTGCGGGCGTAGGCGAAGCAGGAGACGGCGGCGGCGCCGGCGGCGGCGCTCAGCCCGAAGTCGCCCATGATGTTGGCGACCTGGTCGGAGCCCCAGCCGAGTGCGGAACCCACCCCGTACCCGGCGCAGACCAGGGCCAGCACGAGCTGGCGGACCAGGGCGGGCGGGCCCGCGGCGGCCGGGGCGCGGGGCACCGGCGGTCCGGGCGCGGGCCGGCCGCGCAGCGCGCCGTCCAGGGTGGGGGCGGGGGCCGGCGGGCTCACCGGGACCTCGCCGTGCGCCGGCACATCGCCGTGCGCCAGGACCCCGTCGTGCGCCAGGGTCGCCGGCGGCGGCTCCGCCGCGTCGGGTCGTTCGTCCATTGGCCGTGCATCGCCCGTCGCCCCCCATCACCGTCTGAGTACGTCTGTGTCGTCCCGCCGTCTGAGTACGTCCGTGTCGCGCCCCCGGCGCCGTACCCGTGCGCGGCGCGTTTCCTGTCGGACGATACACCAGACTCGTCACGCAGGGACATAGCTTCTCTACGCTCCGTGACGACCAGCGGATATGCGGATACCCACCGCATCGGGAGAGCTGCGGAGGGTGCCGGAACGGGCTCTAGGCGCCCGTCGTCAGGATCACATTGCGCAGGTCCTCGCCACGGGTGAAACGGCCCAACTGGTCCACCAGGAGCCGCTCGGCGCGGGGTCGGAACGCGGACGTGGGGCCGCCGACGTGCGGGCTGACCAGCACGCCGGGCGCCTGCCACAACGGGTGGCCGGGCGGGAGGGGTTCGGGGTCGGTGACGTCGAGGGCGGCGGTGAGCCGGCCGCTCGTCAGCTCGGCGAGCAGGGCGTCGGTGTCGACCACGGGGCCGCGCGAGACGTTGACCAGGAGCGCGCCGTCCTTCATGCGGGCCAGGAAGGCGGCGTCGGCCAGGTGCCGGGTGCTCGCGTCGAGCGGGGTGGAGAGCACGACGACGTCCGCCTCGGGGAGCAGCGCGGGGAGTTCGCCGAGCGGGTGCACGGGACCGCGCTCCGTGGTGCGCGCGGAGCGCGCGACGCGCGTGACCGGCGCGACCTCGAACGGCACGAGCCGGTCCTCGATCGCGGCGCCGATGGAGCCGTAGCCGACGATCAGCACGGAGCGGTCGGCGAGCGCGGGCCGGAAGCCGCCGCGCCACTCGCCCCGGTCCTGGCCCCGCACGAAGTCGGGCACGCCGCGCAGCGAGGCGAGGATCAGGGTGAGGGCCAGCTCGGCGGTGCTGGCCTCGTGCACGCCGCGGGCGTTGCACAGCCGGACCCCGGCCGGCAGGTCGCCGAGGCTCTGCTCGACGTTGTCGACGCCCGCGGTGAGGGTCTGGACGACCTGGAGGGAGGTCATCCGGGGCAGCGGGCGGACGGCGAGGCCGGCCGGCTTCATGTACGGGACGACGTAGAAGGCGCAGTCGGCCGGGTCGGCGGGGTAGTCGTCGGCGCCGTCCCAGAACCGGTAGGCGGGGCCCTCGGGGAGGCCCGCGACCTCGTCCGGCGGGAGGGGCAGCCACACGTCATAAGTCATGGTCGGAGGCTATGTCAGAGGCTCGCGGGAGCATTGGTTAGGTTGGTCGCCCGACGAGGGAGGGTCAGGGCAGGTGGAGCGCAGGACGATCGGCGCGGCGGGGCTCGCGGTGGGGGCCGTCGGACTGGGGTGCATGCCGATGAGCTGGGCCTACAGCGCCTCGCGGCAGCGGGGGGACGAGTCGCTGCGGGCGGTGCACCGGGCCCTCGACCTCGGGGTGTCCCTGCTCGACACCGCCGACATGTACGGCCCGTTCACCAACGAACTGCTGCTCGGCCGGGCCCTGAAGGAGCGGCGCGCGGACGCCTTCGTGTCGACCAAGGTCGGGCTGCTCGCCGGGGACCAGCACATCGTGGCCAACGGCCGCCCCGGGTATGTGCGCCGGGCCTGCGACGCCTCGCTGCGGCGGCTCCAGACCGACGTCATCGACCTGTGGCAGCTGCACCGGGCCGACCCCGAGATACCCGTCGAGGAGACGTGGGGGGCGATGGCGGAGCTGGTGCGGGCCGGGAAGGTCCGGGCGCTGGGGCTGTGCGCGATGGGCCCGCGGCCGGCCCGGCGGTCGGGGACGCGGCCGTACGAGGACACGATCCGTCGCCTGGAGCGGGTGCAGCAGGTCTTCCCGGTGAGCGCGGTCCAGGCCGAGCTGTCGGTGTGGGCGCCCGAGGCGCTGCGGGCGCTGCTGCCCTGGTGCGAGGCGCGGGGCATCGGCCTGCTCGCCGCGATGCCGCTCGGCAGCGGCTTCCTGACCGGCACCCTCACGCCCGGGCAGGGCTTCGAACCGGAGGACCTGCGCGCCCGGCACCCCCGCTTCACGGCCGAGATGATGGCCGCGAACCAGCCGGTGGTGGCCGGGCTCCGCCGCGTCGCGGCCCGCCACGGGGACGAGGTCACGCCGGCCCAGGTGGCTCTGGCGTGGGTGCTGGCCCAGGGGCGGCAGGTGATCCCGGTGCCGGGGACCAAGCGGGAGCGCTGGGTGAGCGAGAACGCCGCGGCGACGTCCCTGGGCCTGACCGACGGGGACCTCGCGGAGCTGAGCGGGTTGCCTGCGGCTCGGGAGTCGTGGGACTGAGGGGCGGACAGGCCCCCTGTTTCACCCGATCGGTTCGGGTCGGCGGGAGCGGGAACTCGGCACGGGTCGGCGGAGTATCAACAAGGGAGACCGCCGCTGCGAAGGGAAGATCATCGTGCAACGTCGAGCCGTACCGGCCGTGTTGGCCGCCGCCCTGCTGCTGACGGCCGGCTGTTCCGGCGGGGGCGGTGACGACGAGCCCGGGAAGGCCGGGGCGTCCGGGAGCCGGACGACGGCCGCCTCGCAGGCGCCGTCCTCCTCGGCCGCCGCGACCCCGCCCGCGAAGGGCACGGCGACGGTGACGCGGACCGTCGCGAAGGGACTGAAGAGCCCCTGGGGGCTCGCCCCGCTGCCCGACGGCGGGCTGCTGGTCGGGTCGCGCGACGAGGGCACGATCTCCCGGGTCGACGAGAAGACCGGCCGCGCCACCGAGCTGGGCGAGGTGTCCGGGGTGTCGCCGGCCGGCGAGGGCGGGCTGCTCGGGCTCGCGCTCTCCCCCGACTACGCCTCCGACCACCTGGTCTACGCCTACTTCACCTCCGCCTCCGACAACCGCATCGTGCGCCTGCGCTACGACCCCGACCGGCCGGCCGGCGAGCAGCTCGGCGCCCCGGACACGGTGTTCCGCGGCATCCCCAAGGGCATGATCCACAACGGCGGCCGGATCGCCTTCGGCCCGGACAAGCTGCTCTACGCGGGCACCGGCGAGAGCGGCGAGCGGGGCCTGGCCCAGGACCGCAAGTCCCTCGGCGGCAAGATCCTGCGTCTGACCCCGGACGGGGATCCGGCGCCGGGCAATCCGTTCCCCGACTCCCCCGTCTACTCCTACGGCCACCGCAACGTGCAGGGCCTGGCCTGGGACGACAAGCAGCGGCTGTTCGCCGCCGAGTTCGGCCAGGACACCTGGGACGAGCTGAACGCGATCAAGCCCGGCGGCAACTACGGTTGGCCGGAGGCCGAGGGCAAGGGCGGCGGAGGCGACTTCCAGGACCCCGTCGCCCAGTGGCACACCGACCAGGCGTCCCCCAGCGGCGTCGCCTACGCCGAGGGGTCGATGTGGATGGCCGGCCTGCGCGGCGAGCGGCTGTGGCGGATCCCGCTGAACGGCACGGCGGCCTCGGCCGACCCGCAGTCCTTCCTGGCGGGCGAGTACGGCCGGCTGCGCTCGGTCGTCGCGGCCGGCGACGACCGGCTCTGGGTCACCACCAGCAACACGGACGGGCGGGGCGACCCGAAGAGCGGTGACGACCGGATCCTGGAGGTGAAGGTCAGCTAGCCGCGCCCTCCGCGAACAGGCCGAGGCGGTGGGCCAGGGCCGCCGCCTCGCCGCGGCCCGCGACGCCCAGCTTGGCCAGGATGTTCGAGACGTGGACGCTGGCCGTCTTGGGCGAGATGAACAGCTCCCCGGCTATCTGCCGGTTGGTGCGGCCGGCCGAGACCAGGCGCAGCACGTCGCGCTCCCGGCTGGTGAGGCCGAGGCCGCCCGCCGGGTCGGCGGTGACGGCGGCCGGCTCCGCCGGGGCGTGGCCGAGGGTGAGCCGGGCCCGCTGGGCGAGCCGGGTCACCGCCTCGGCCAGCGGGCGGGCGCCGAGGTGGCCGGCGACGGTGTGCGCGAGGCGGAGCAGCTCGGTGGCGCGGGCGCGCTCGTCGTCGCCGCCGGTCGCGAGCAGCGCGTCGGCCAGCCGGTGCCGGACCCGGGCCAGGTCGTAGGGCCGCTCCAGGCGCTCGAAGGCAGTGACCGCCTCCGACCAGGTGTGCGGGGTGTCCAGGCCCTCGGCGCGGCGCAGTTCGGCCCGTACCCACAGCTCGTGGGCGAGCCAGACGGGGGCGCCGGTGGTCAGCGACTTGACCGCCCCGGCCAGCAGGGCGAGCGTCTCGGCGCGGCCCTCCTCGGCGTCCGGCAGCCCCCGCGCGTCGGCCTCGGCCTCGGCGGCGGCCAGCAGCAGGGGCCAGCCGTAGCGCTGGGTGCCGGGCGGGAAGCCGGTGTCCAGGGCGGCGCGCAGGGCGTCGCGGGCGGCGTCGAGGCGGCCCTCGGCGGCGGCGACGCCGATCTCCAGCGCGCCGAGCGGCAGCCGCTGCTGGGGCATCGGGTCGTGGGCGCCGTAGGCGGCGCGGGCCTCGGCGAGCAGCCGGCCGGCCTCGGCGTCGTCGCCCCGGGCGAGGGCGACGACGGCGCGCTTGAGGCAGGCCCCGCCGCGCGGGGAGGCGCTGCGGCCGGGCGCTCCGGAGACGAGCGCGGCCTCGACCGCCTCGTCCCAGCGGCCCAGCGAGATGAGCGACTCGGAGAGGTTGCCCCACACCCAGGCCTCGGACTCCAGGAGCCCCATCCGCCGGGTGACGCCGATCCCCTCGCGGAGGATGCCGACCGCCTCCTCGGAGCGGCCGAGGCCCTCCAGGGTCGAGGGCAGGTTGACGTGCGCGCGGGCCGCCAGGGCCGGCCGGCCCGGTCCCGCCACCCGTTCCTTGACCTGGTACAGCTCCGCGAGCCCCGCCTCGACGTGGCCGGCGTCGACCATCAGGCCGCCCAGGGTGAGCCGGGCGTTCAGCTCGATGTCCTCGGCGCCCACCATGCGCGCGTACTCCACGGCGCGCTCGGCGGCGACGACGGCGTCCGGACCCGGGCTGTGCAGCATGGACCAGTTGGCCGACATGGCCAGCACCTCGGCGTGCACCGCCGACGGGGGGAGGCCGCGCACGAGTTCCTGCGCGATGCCCAGCTCGCGCCAGCCGTCGCCGCGGCCCTGCGACTGCACCAGCAGGGAGCGCTGGGTCCAGAACCAGGCGGCCCGCTGGGGGTCCTTGTGGCGCCCGCCCGGGCCGCCGTCGGGGCCGGGCTCCCCCTCGCCCTCCAGCAGGCGCAGCGCCCGCTTGGTGATCTTCATGGCCCGCTCGCGCTCCCCGCACAGCCGCCCGGCGACGGCGGCCTCCGCCATCAGGTCCAGATAGCGCAGGGGCGTGGTGGCGGGGTCGCAGCCGCAGGGCGGGTAGACCTCGGTGTGGTCGACGGGGCGCAGTGCGGCGCGCACGTCGTCGGGGGCGGTGTCCCACAGCTCCATGGCCCGCTCCAGGAGCCCGAGTTGCTCGGCGTAGGCGTGCCGGCGGCGGGCCTCCACGGAGGCGTCGAGGACGGCGGGCAGCGCCCTGGCCGGGTCGTGCGCGTGGTACCAGTAGCTGGCCAGGCGCATCACGCGCTCGGCGGCGGGCACCAGCGTCGGGTCGGCGTCCAGGGCCTCGGCGTAGCGGCGGTTGAGGCGGGAGCGCTCGCCGGGCAGCAGGTCGTCGGCGACGGCCTCGCGGACCAGGGAGTGGCGGAAGCGGTAGCCGTCGCCGTCGGGCGCGGGGAGCAGCAGGTTGGCGCCGACGGCGGCGCGCAGCGCCTCGATCAGGTCGTCCTCGGAGAGCCGGGCGACGGCGGCGAGCAGCCGGTGCTCGACGGTGGAGCCGCCCTCGGCGACGATCCGGGCGACCGTCTGGGCGCGCTCGGGCAGCGCCTCGACGCGGACCAGGAGCAGGTCGCGCAGCGAGTCGCTGAGGCCCGCGCAGCAGCCGCCGCGGGACGCGACGGCGAGTTCCTCTACGAAGAAGGCGTTGCCGTCGGAGCGTTCGAAGATGTCGTCGATCTCGCCGGGCTCGGGCTCCCGGTCGAGGATGCCGGCCACCTGGCGGCAGACCTCGTCGCGGGTGAAGCGGCCTATCTCGAGGCGGCGGACGGTGCGCAGCCGGTCGAGTTCGGCGAGCAGGGGGCGCAGCGGGTGGCGGCGGTGGATGTCGTCGGAGCGGTAGGTCGCCAGGACGACGAGGCGGCCGGTGCGCAGGGTGCGGAAGAGGTAGGCGATCAGGTGGCGGGTGGAGGCGTCCGCCCAGTGCAGGTCCTCCAGGGCGAGGACCACGGTGTGCCGGGCGGCGACGCGCTCCAGGAGGCGGGCGGTCAGCTCGAAGAGGCGGGCGGTGCTCTCCTCGTCGGGCCGGCCCGGGCCGGTGCGCGGGGCGTGCTCGGCGAGGTCGGGCAGGAGGCGGGCCAGCTCCTCCTCCTGGCCGGCGGCGGCTTCCGCAAGCTCGTCGGGGAGTTCGCGGCGCAGGGCGCGCAGGGCGGTGGAGAAGGGCGCGAAGGGCAGCCCGTCGGCGCCGATCTCCACGCAGCCGCCGAGCGCGACGACGGCGCCCCGGCTTCGGGCGGCGGCGGCGAACTCCTCGACGAGGCGGGTCTTGCCGACCCCGGCCTCGCCGCCGAGCAGCATCGCCTGCGGCTCCCCCGCCGGGCCGGCGGCCCCGACGGCGCCGCCGCCCGTGGCGCGGGCGAGCGCGTCGTGCAGCGTGTCCAGTTCGCCGGCGCGGCCGATGAACACGGGACTGACGGACCTGGTCTCCATTCGGCCGAGCATCGCACGCCGGTCGGACAACGCGGCAGGGGTTTTCACCGGCGGCGCGGTGATCGGTGCGGGGCCCGGGGCGAGCGCGGGCCCCGACGTGAGCGGGGGGACGGCCGTGTGACCGTCCCCCCGTCCCCCGATCCCCCGTCTCCCGGCCGTCATGCGGGCCGGGCGACCCGGTGCCGCCGGAGGCGGGAGCTATGGCTCTCGGTCTCCGCGGTGCGCTCGGCGGCTTCGCGGCGGGCGGCCCGCCGGGCGCGGACGGCCTCGCGGGCCAGGCGCTCCTCGTCGGCCCGGCGGATCAGTTCGGCGGTGCGGACCTGCTGGAGTTCGAACTCGTACATGGTGTGTCCCTCGGTCGTTTCCGGTGTCGGTATCGCTTGCTGCGATGCCTCTACTTTCGTCTCCGTGGGGGGTCCGCCACATCGGGTAAGTGCCGCATCTTCCGGCGTGACGAGGGCCTTAGACGCGTCTGAGGGGTCTTAGGACGCGCGCCGGCGGAGCGGCGGCGGCCTAAGACCCCTCAGGCGAAGGGGGCTGCGGGGCGGGATCAGCCCGTGGCGGGCAGGCCCAGCAGGACGTCGGTGTACTTCAGGACGGCCAGGAGCAGGCCGATCACGCCGAGCGCGACGCCCGCCCAGGAGACCGACTTGATCCACGCGGCCTGCGGCCGGCCGGGCGCCCCGAAGGCGGGCCGGGCCAGCACGACGACGCCGACGACCAGGGCGAGCAGGGCGAAGAGGCCGGCCCACAGGGCGGTGGCGTGCCAGGCGTCGCCGTAGCCCTTCTCGATCATGGTGGCGACCTTGGAGGACTGGGAGGTCTCCAGCTGGCCGACGAGCGACTGGCGGGCCGAGGCCACGGTGCCGATCCAGCCGCCGGTCAGCGAGACCAGGCCGAGGGCGGCGGAGACGACCGCGCCCGCGCCCTGCCCGACACCGCTCGGGCCGGCCGGCCGCGCGGCGTCCTCGGTGGCCTCAGCGGCCTCGGCGGTCCCGTCCGCCGTGGGTTCCGTCGCGACGGTCTCGTCCGTCGCCGTCCGGTCCGTCGTCTCCTCGTCGTGCCGCAGGCCGTTCTCGTCCACTGTCTTCGTTCCCATGTCTCGCACCGTACGGACGCTGTCTGAGAAGTTGCTTAATGATCGTCGGGGGCCGCGCGCCACTCGGGGGCGAGCAGCGAGAAGACGTCGGCGGACTGGCGCACGCCCCGGTGCGGGAAGACCTCGCGCAGGACGCCCTCGTGGGTGAAGCCCAGGCGCCGGGCGGCCTTGCCGCTGGGGATGTTCTCGGGTGCCGCGTGCCACTCCACGCGGTGCATGCCGCGCTGGTGGAACGCCCAGTCGATCAGCACCCGGCAGCCGCGGGTGACCAGGCCGCGGCCGGTGCCGGCCGGCTCCAGCCAGCAGCCGATCTCGCAGACGCCGGTGGCGGCGTCGAAGGCCGGGAAGAGCACCCCGCCGACCAGCGTGCCGTCCAGCCACAGCCCGTGCAGGGAGCCGGTGTCGGCGGCGCGCCGGTCGGCCCAGGTGCGCAGCAGGTCGCGGGCGGAGTCGGCGTCGACGGCCTTGCTGCCGAAGGGGACGTACCGGTTGACGAAGTCCCGGCCGCGCTCCAGGTGGGCGAGGAACTCCTCGGCGTGCCAGACCTCCAGGGGGCGCAGCTCGGCGCCGTCGTCACCCAGTCGTATCGCGTACATCGCTCGGCCGTTCCTCCCTCGCGAGCCCGTCCGCCACGTCGGCGGCCGGGCCGGCGGCCAGCCTCTCATGGGCGGCGCGGCACTCGGGCGGTTCGATGCTGATCCGGGGCAGGGCCGCGTCCAGGCGGCGCGGCAGCCACCAGTTGGCACGGCCGAGCAGGTGCATCAGGGCCGGCACCAGGAGGGTGCGCAGCACGAACGCGTCCAGGGCGACGGCGGCGGCGAGCGCGATGCCGAACATGGCGATGACCCGGTCGCCGCTGAGCACGAAGGCGAGGAACACCGAGATCATGATGACCGCGGCCGAGTTGATCACCCGGCTGGTCTCGGCGAGCCCGACCCGCACGGCCCGCCGGTTGTCGCCGGTCTCCAGCCACTCCTCGTACATCCGGCTGACCAGGAAGACCTGGTAGTCCATGGAGAGCCCGAAGAGCACCGAGACCATGATCACCGGCAGGAACGGCTCGATGGGCCCCGCGCTGCCCAGGCCGAGCAGGTCGCTGCCCCAGCCCCACTGGAAGACGGCGACGACGATCCCGAAGGACGCGGCCACCGCGAAGACGTTCATCGCGGCGGCCTTGAGCGGGATGCCGACCGAGCGGAAGGCCAGCAGGAGCAGCAGGCAGCCCAGGCCCACCACCACGCCGACGAAGAGCGGCAGCTTGCCGACGATGACCCCGGCGAAGTCGTCGTGCCCGGCCGTCACCCCGCCCACGTGCACGTCGAGCGAGGTGCCGGCCTCGGCGCGCGGCAGCGCCTCGGTGCGCAGCCGGTGGACCAGGTCGCTGGTGGCCTCGGACTGGGGCGCCGACTCGGGGACGACGGCCAGGTAGCCCGCGTCGCCGCCGGCGTCGTAGGTCACCGGGGTGACCGAGGAGACGCCCTCGGTGGTGCGCAGGGTGGCGCCCAGGCCGTCCAGGGCGAGCCGGTCCTCGGCGTCGCGGACCTTGGTGACCAGGGTGAGCGGGCCGTTGACGCCGGGTCCGAAGCCCTCGGCGAGCAGCTCGTAGGCCGCGCGGGTGGTGCTGCCGCGCGGGTCGTTGCCCTGGTCGGAGGTGCCCAGGCGCAGCGACAGGGTGGGCAGCGCGAGGACGGTGACGACGGCCAGGGCGAGGGCGCCGAGCAGCTTCGGGCGGCGCTCCACGAGGGCCGACCAGCGGGCGGCGAACCCGGTGGGCAGCTCGGGGCGCGGCCCGTGCGCGGCGAGCCGGCGCCGTTCGCCCCGGGTCAGGGCGCGCGGGCCGATGTACGCCAGCAGGGCGGGCAGCAGCGTGACGGAGGCGGCGACGGTGAGGACGACGGTCAGCGAGGCCGCGACGGCGACGCCGTTCAGGAAGCTGAGCCGCAGGATGAGCATGCCGAGCAGGGCGATGCACACCGTCGCACCCGCGAAGACGACGGCCCGCCCGGTGGTGGCGACGGCCCGCTCGGCGGCCTCGGGGACGGTGAGGCCCTGCTTCAGGCCGCGCCGGTGCCGGGTGACGATGAACAGGGCGTAGTCGATGCCGACGCCGAGCCCGATGAGGGTGCCCAGCATCGGCGCGAAGTCGGCGACGGTCATGGCGTGGCCGAGCAGGGTGATGCCGGCGTAGGCGGTGCCGACGGAGACCAGCGCGGTGGCGATGGGCAGCAGCGAGGCGGCCAGGGAGCCGAAGGCGAGGAACAGCACGACGGCGGCCACGCTCACCCCGACGACCTCGGCGAGGTGGCCGCCGGGCGCCTGGGTGAGGGCGACGGCGCCGCCGCCCAGCTCGACGCGGAGGCCGTCGCCCGCGGCGGCCTCGGCCGTGCGGACCACGGCCCGCGCCTCGGCGGGATCGACGTCCGGTGTCTCGGCGGCGAAGGTGACGACGGCGTAGGCGGTGCGGGAGTCCTCGCTGATCAGCTCGGAGTCGGGTTCGTCGTACGGGCCGGTGACCGAGGCGACGCCGGGCAGGTCCGCGATGCTGTCCAGGGCGCGGGTCATGGTCTGCTCGACGTCCGGGGCGCGGACGGTGCCCTCGGTGGTGCGCCAGACGACCGTGTCGGCGTCGCCGCGCAGGCCGGGGAAGCCGGTCGCCAGGAGCCGGGCGGCGCGGTCGGAGCCGGTGTCGGGGACGCCGTAGTCGTTGGAGTAGGCGGAGCCGGCGAGGGCGGCGGCGGTGGCCGTGCCACCGAGGGCGAGGAGCCAGAGCAGGACGACGACGAGACGGCGTGCGACACACCAGCGGGCCAGGGCTGCCACCAACGTGCTCCCGGTGTCTGTTTGTGGGTTGTTTGGTGCTGCGCAGACACTCTTGCAGGCAAAGGTGATCGTTTGCGGGATTCGTGTGCCGCTTCACAGCAAAGGGTTCGCAGCAAACAGGTCACGGCACAGAAATCACGGCACAGAAAGAGGGGGCGCGCCGATGCCGGTGCGCCCCCTCCCAGAAGGTGATCAGCCCTCGGAGACCCCGAGCCGCTGGAGGATCAGCTCCTTGACGCGGGCCGCGTCCGCCTGGCCGCGGGTCGCCTTCATGACCGCGCCGACCAGGGCGCCGGCCGCGGCCACCTTGCCGCCGCGGATCTTGTCCGCGATGCCCGGGTTGCCGGCGATGGCCTCGTCCACGGCCGTGGTGAGGGCGCCCTCGTCGGAGACGACCTTCAGGCCGCGCTTGTCTACGACCTCGTCCGGGGTGCCCTCGCCGGCCAGGACGCCCTCGATGACCTGGCGGGCCAGCTTGTCGTTCAGCTCGCCCTTGGCGACCAGCTCGGCGACCCGGGCCACCTGCACCGGCGTGATCGCCAGCTCGTCCAGGGCGGTGCCGGACTCGTTGGCGCTGCGGGCCAGCTCGCCCATCCACCACTTGCGGGCGGCGGCGGCGTCGGCGCCGGCGCCGATGGTGGCGACGATCAGGTCGAGGGCACCGGCGTTGGTGATCGACTGCATGTCGGTGGCCGAGATGCCCCACTCCGCCAGCAGACGGGTGCGGCGGGCCAGCGGCAGCTCCGGCAGCGCGGCGCGGATCCCCTCGACCCACTCGCGGGACGGGGCGACCGGCACCAGGTCCGGCTCCGGGAAGTACCGGTAGTCCTCGGCCTCCTCCTTCACGCGGCCCGAGGTCGTCGACCCGGTGTCCTCGTGGAAGTGGCGGGTCTCCTGGATGATCGTGCCGCCGCCGTCGAGGACGGCCGCGTGCCGCTGGATCTCGAAGCGGGCGGCGCGCTCGACGGAGCGCAGCGAGTTGACGTTCTTCGTCTCGCTGCGGGTGCCGAACTTCTCCCGGCCGTGCGGGCGCAGCGACAGGTTCACGTCGCAGCGCATCTGGCCCATCTCCATGCGGGCGTCGGAGACGCCGAGCGCCCGGATGACCTCGCGCAGCTCGCGGACGTACGCCTTGGCCACCTCGGGGGCGCGCTCGCCGGCGCCCTCGATCGGCTTGGTGACGATCTCGATCAGCGGGATGCCGGCGCGGTTGTAGTCCAGCAGGGAGTGGGACGCGCCGTGGATGCGGCCGGTGGCGCCGCCGACGTGCGTCGACTTGCCGGTGTCCTCCTCCATGTGGGCGCGCTCGATCTCCACGCGGAAGGTCTCGCCGTCCTCCAGCTGCACGTCGAGGTAGCCGTCGAAGGCGATCGGCTCGTCGTACTGGGAGGTCTGGAAGTTCTTCGGCATGTCCGGATAGAAGTAGTTCTTCCGGGCGAAGCGGCACCACTCGGCGATCGAGCAGTTCAGCGCGAGGCCGATCTTGATCGCGGACTCGACGCCGGTCGCGTTGACGACCGGGAGCGCGCCGGGCAGGCCGAGGCAGACGGGGCAGGTCTGGCTGTTCGCACCGGCGCCGAGCGCGGTGGAGCAGCCGCAGAACATCTTCGTCCTGGTGCCGAGTTCGACATGGACCTCGAGGCCCATGACGGGGTCGTACGACGCCAGCGCGTCCTCGTACGACACCAGGTCGGTCGTGGTGGTCACGGTGGGGATTCCCTCTCAGCCCAGCAGGACGTCGTCGTCGCCGAGGCGCTTCAGCTCGCGGTAGAGGATCGCGAGGCCGGTGGCGACGGCGGCGGCGGACACGGCGGCGTCGATCAGGCGGAGCGTGTCGCTCTCGGCGCGGGCCAGCCGGGCCTGCTTGGCGATGCTGACCGCACCGAACGCGGTGGTGGCCATGGACAGGTACAGGCCGGACTTGGACTTCTTGAAGCCCTTGGCCTTCGACAGTGCCTTGCTCACAGCGACGGAGCCTCCTCTAGGAGCGGGTGGCCCCACTGTTCCACGAAGGCGGCCTCGACGGCGGCACCGACCTTGTACAGGCGGTCGTCCTGCATGGCGGGGGCGATGATCTGGAGACCGACCGGCAGGTTGTCCTCCGGCGCGAGGCCGCAGGGCAGCGACATGGCCGCGTTGCCCGCCAGGTTGGTGGGGATGGTGCACAGGTCGGCGAGGTACATCGCCATCGGGTCGTCGGCGCGCTCGCCGATCGGGAAGGCGGTGGTCGGGGTCGTCGGGGAGACGATCACGTCGACCTGCTCGAAGGCCCGCTCGAACTCCTGCTTGATCAGGGTGCGGACCTTCTGCGCGCTGCCGTAGTAGGCGTCGTAGTACCCGCTGGACAGGGCGTACGTGCCCAGCATGATGCGGCGCTTGACCTCGGGGCCGAAGCCGGCCTCGCGGGTCAGGGAGGTGACCTCCTCGGCGGAGTGGCCGCCGTCGTCGCCGGTGCGGCGGCCGTAGCGCAGGCCGTCGAAGCGGGCGAGGTTGGAGGAGCACTCGGAGGGCGCGATCAGGTAGTACGCGGAGAGCGCGAGGTCGAAGGACGGGCAGTCCAGCTCCACGATCTCGGCGCCCAGCTCCTTGAGCAGCGCCACCGACTCGTCGAAGCGCTGCACGACGCCGGCCTGGTAGCCCTCGCCGCGGAACTGCTTGACGACGCCGACGCGCATGCCCTCGACGCTGCCGTTGCGGGCGGCCTCGACGACGGCCGGGACCGGGGCGTCCACCGAGGTGGAGTCCAGCGGGTCGTGGCCGGCGATCACCTCGTGCAGCAGGGCCGCGTCCAGGACCGTGCGGGCGCAGGGGCCGCCCTGGTCGAGGGAGGAGGAGAAGGCCACCATGCCGTAGCGGGACACGCCGCCGTACGTCGGCTTCACGCCGACCGTGCCGGTGACGGCCGCGGGCTGGCGGATGGAGCCGCCGGTGTCGGTGCCGATGGCCAGCGGCGCCTGGAAGGCGGCCAGCGCGGCCGAGGAGCCGCCGCCGGAGCCGCCGGGGATCCGGGTGAGGTCCCAGGGGTTGCCGGTGGGGCCGTAGGCGCTGTTCTCGGTGGAGGAGCCCATCGCGAACTCGTCCATGTTGGTCTTGCCGAGGATGACGACGTCGGCGGCCTTCAGCTTCCGGGTGACCGTGGCGTCGTACGGCGGGATCCAGCCCTCCAGGATCTTCGAGCCGACGGTCGTGGGCACGCCCTCGGTGGTGAAGATGTCCTTCAGCGCGAGAGGCACGCCGGCCAGCGGGCCGAGCTTCTCGCCGCGCTCGCGCTTGGCGTCCACGGCGCGGGCCTGGGCGAGGGCGCCCTCGCGGTCGACGTGCAGGAAGGCGTGCACCTTCTCGTCGACGGCCTCGATGCGGGCGAGGTGGGCCTCGGTGACCTCGACGGCGGTCAGCTCGCCGGAGGCGATCTTCGCGGCGATCTCGGCCGCGGTGAGCTTGATGACGGCGTCGAGCTCGGTGATGGCGTCGCTCATGGCGGTTACTCCTCCCCCAGGATCTGCGGCACCTTGAAACGCTGCTGCTCCTGGGCCGGGGCGCCGGAGAGCGCCTGCTCGGGCGTGAGCGACGGACGGACCTCGTCGGCCCGCATGACGTTCGTCAGCGGGAGCGGGTGCGAGGTCGGCGGTACGTCTTGGTCGGCGACCTCGCTGACGCGGGCGACCGCGCCGATGATGTCGTCCAGCTGTCCCGCGAAGTGCTCGAGCTCTTCGGGCTTCAGCTCCAGACGCGCCAGCCGGGCGAGGTGGGCGACCTCCTCGCGCGTGATGCCAGGCATGCGGCGTTCCTCTGGGGTCGTGAGTGTGTTGGTCCGGGACCAATCCTATGGGTCGCGGCGGCCCACCTGTGCTTCGCCCACCGGGCGGGGGCCTTCCGTCGCACGGCGGCCGCGGGTACGCCGTGGCCGTTCGCGCAGTTCCCCGCGCCCCTGGAGGGTGGGTGGGTGGTGACGCTCGTGGTCGGGTGCAGGTGCGTCGTGGGCATTCGCGCAGTTCCCCGCGCCCCTGGAGGGGTGGGTGGGTGGTGGCGGTCGTGCGCCGGTGCGGGTGCGTTGTGGCTTGGCGCGCAGTTCCCCGCGCCCCTTGGGGACGTGCTGTGGACGCCCTCAGGGGCGCGGGGAACTGCGCGACCAGCCACGACGGGCCGGCACCTGAAAACGATCGGCACCACCATCCCACCCAGGGGCGCGGGGAACTGCGCGAATGCCCACGACGCACCTGCACCTGACGACGGTCGGTACCACCATCCCACCCAAGGGGCGCGGGGAACTGCGCGACCAGCCACGGCGTTCCCGCAGACGCGTACGCGCCCGAGGGGGCCCTCAGATCACGCGGCCCTGGTCGTCCGCGGCAGCGGGCAGCGCCGCTGTGGGGCGTTGCCAGCCTCGGGCGCCTCGGGCGAGGAGCCACGCCGTGGCCTCGTCGGCCGGCATCGCCGCGGCCACCAGCCAGCCCTGGACCGCGTCGCAGCCGAGGTCGCGCAGGCGCTCCCAGGTCTCGTCGTCCTCGACGCCCTCGGCGACGACGAGGAGGCCGAGGGAGTGGGCGAGGTCCACCGTGCAGCGGACGATCGACGCGTCCTCCGCGTCGATCGCGAGCCGGGCCACGAAGGAGCGGTCGATCTTCAGCTCGCTGACCGGGAGCCGGCGCAGGTGGACGAGGGAGGAGTACCCCGTGCCGAAGTCGTCCAGGGACATCTTCACGCCGTGCCCGGTGAGCCCGGCGAGGGTGTCGGCGGCCCGCTGCGGGTCCTCCAGGAGGACGTGCTCGGTGATCTCCAGCTGGAGCGCCCCCGCGGGGACCCCGTGCCGGGCCAGCCGCGCGGCGACCGAGCCGGCGAATCCGGGGGTGTGGACGTCGCGCGGCGAGACGTTCACCGCGACCGGCACGAAGAGCCCCTGCGCGCGCCAGCGGGCGACCTGGGCGAGTGCCGTCTCCAGCACGTACTCGGTGAGGTGGGGCATCAGGCCGGAGGACTCGGCGATCGCTATGAACTCGTCCGGCGGCACCTTGCCCCGCTCCGGGTGCACCCAGCGCACCAGCGCCTCCAGGCCGGCCACCTGGCCGTCGAAGCGGACCTTGGGCTGGTAGTGCAGCTGCACCTCGTGCGCGTCCAGGGCGCGGCGCAGGTCGCCGAGGAGGCCGAGCCGGTCGGGGGTGTTGGAGTCCCGCTTGGACTCGTAGACCTCGACGCCTGTACGGTCCCGCTTCGCCTGGTACATCGCGACGTCCGCCCGGCGCAGCAGGCCCTCCGCGTCGAGGGCGTGGTCCGGGAAGACGGCGACTCCCGCGCTGGCCTCCAGGACGAGGGTGAGCCCGTCCAGGTCCAGCGGGGAGCTGAGCGCGGCGACGAGGCCGCGGGCGATCCGGGTCGCCGACGTGGTCGAGTCGGCGACGGGCAGTAAGACGGCGAACTCGTCGCCGCCCAGACGGGCGGCCTCCGCGCCGCGGGGCAGCGCGAGGCGCAGCCGGTCGGCGGTCTGGAGCAGCAGCCGGTCGCCGGCCAGGTGCCCCAGCGTGTCGTTGACCGACCGGAAGCGGTCGAGGTCGATCAGCATGAGGGCGGAACGGGCGCCGATCCGCTCGGCGTCGTCCAGCGCGGTCCAGGTCCGCTCCAGGAGCCACTGCCGGTTGGGCAGCCCGGTGAGCGGGTCGCGCAGCTGCTCCTCGGCGCGGGCGCGGGCGATCCACAGCGTGGAGTCGAGGGCGATGAGCGGGATGGCGAACAGCGGCAGCAGCAGCGGCTTGGCGACGGCGACCACGCACACCAGCGGGGCGATGCCGAGCAGTGCGACGGCCACCAGGCCCTGGCGGACCAGGGCGGTGCGGGCGACGGTGGGCAGGCCGGCCCGCGGCGCCTGGAGGTACCAGAGCAGGGCGCGGGTGACGGCGAGGTAGGCGACCGCGGCCAGCACCACCTTGGGCAGCGCGGACACCGTCCAGCCGGCCGGGTCCCAGGGCGTCTCCACGGACGGCGCGCTGCCCAGGGCGGCGAGCAGCAGCGCGCCGGCGGCGATGCCGAGGACGTCCACCGCGCCGTGCAGGACGCCCTGCCGCCAGCGGCCCCGGCGGGCGACGCCGACCAGGACCACGACGGTCAGGCTGACCAGGCCGGCCGGCACCCAGCCGTAGAGCAGCAGGACGGCGAGGGTGAGGGCCGCGCCCGAGCCGGTGCCGCCCCACCAGCGGGAGCGGCCCAGCATCACCAGGTGGCCGACGACGATCCCGGTGAGCAGGGCGAGGGACCAGCCGGCGGTGCCCGATGGGAAGAGGGGGTGGCCGCCGGTGAAGGCGTGGTAGAAGCCGGCGCCCAGCACGAAGCCGGCCGCGGCGACGACGGCCGCGGGCAACGCGGGCCAGGACAGCTGCCGTTCGGCGTCGGTGTCGGCGTCGGACAGCCGGCCGCCCATCTGGCTGCCGGACGGCACGGCGGCGCCGGTGTCCGCGGCGGAACGCCGTGCCCCGGCCGGCGCGCTGCCGCGCTGCGCGGGCCACCGGGACTCGTGCCAGGCCCCCGCCAGGCGGCGCAGGCGCAGCCGTGCGGCCGCGGCGGCGCTCTCGGTCGGTTCCATTCCCGTCCCTCTCACAGCCGGCGGTGCGCACACCGCGCGGCCCGACGCCGGACAACCCTCATACGGCTCCGCGGTGGAGAGCCTCCCCCGTCCAGGAACCGGCAGGGGGACGCCCGGCCGCGACGTCGCGGCGGGCGCACATCTCAACAGTAGGCCGCTGAAGGCTGGTAGGGGCAGCGGTCGCCGACGGTTGCCCGAATGCGACCCGGCCACCCGTATGCATCTGGTATGCGCCGTTCGGGGCCCCTTCAACCGCCCTTACTCAGCCGAAAGCGCCACGCCCGCCGCCGCGTCGGGGCCCTGGTCGAGCAGGACGCGGAACCCGTCCTCGTCCAGCACCGGGACCTTGGCCTGCACCGCCTTGTCGTACTTGGAGCCGGGGTTGTCGCCGGCCACGACGAAGGACGTCTTCTTGGACACCGAGCCCGTGACCTTGGCACCTCTGCTCTGCAGGGCGTCCTTGGCCTCGTCCCGGGTGAAGTCCTCCAGGGTTCCGGTGACGACGACGGTCAGCCCCGCCAGCGGGCGCGGCCCCTCGTCGTCGCCGGTCGAGGCGTCCTCCAGCGGGACTCCGGCCGCCTTCCATTTCCGGACGATCTCGCGGTGCCAGTCCTCGGCGAACCACTCCTTGAGGGAGGCGGCGATGATCGGTCCGACGCCCTCGGTGTTCGCCAACTCCTCCTCGCTCGCCTGCTCGATGCGCTCGATCGAGGGGAACTCACGGGCCAGCGCCTGCGCGGCGACCGGCCCGACATGCCGGATGGACAGGCCGTTGAGGAACCGGGCCAGGGGGCGGGACTTGGCCTCCTCGATGCGCTCCAAGAGCGCGAGGGTGTTCTTCTTCGGCTCGCCCTTCTGGTTGGCGAAGACGGTGACGATCTTCTCCTCGCCGGTCTTCGGGTCGCGCTTGGGCAGCCCGCTGTCCGGGTCGAGGACGTACGCCCGGATGGGCAGCAGCTTCTCCACGGTGAGGCCGAAGAGGTCGCCCTCGTCGACCATCGGCGGGTCGGCCGGCTCCAGCGGCTGGGTGAGGGCGGCGGCGGCCACGCCGCCGAAGTGGTCGATGTCCAGGCACTGCCGCCCGGCGAGGTAGGCGACGCGCTCGCGCAACTGGGCCGGGCAGGTGCGGGCGTTGGGGCAGCGGAGGTCGATGTCGCCCTCCTTCATGGCGCGCAGCGGGGTGCCGCACTCGGGGCACTTCGTCGGCATGACGAACTCCCGCTCGCTGCCGTCGCGCAGGTCGGCGACCGGCCCGAGGATCTCCGGGATGACGTCCCCGGCCTTGCGCAGCACCACCGTGTCGCCGATGAGGACGCCCTTGGACTTGACGACCTCCTGGTTGTGCAGGGTGGCGAACTCGACCTCGCTGCCGGCCACGGTGACCGGCTCGACCTGGGCGAAGGGGGTGACCCGGCCGGTCCGGCCGACGCCGACCTTGATGTCGATGAGCTTGGTGTTGACCTCCTCCGGCGCGTACTTGTACGCGATCGCCCAGCGCGGGGCGCGGGCGGTGGAGCCGAGCCGGCCCTGGAGGCGGATCTCGTCCAGCTTGACGACCACGCCGTCGATCTCATGGGCCACGGAGTGGCGGTGCTCGCCGAAGTACCGGATGAACTCGCCGACGCCCGTGAGGTCGTCCACGACCCGGTTGTGCGGGGAGGTGGGCAGGCCCCAGGTGCTCAGCAGGTCGTACGCCTCGGAGAGGCGGGTGATGCCCTGATACCCCTCCAGGGCGCCGATGCCGTGCACCACCATGTGCAGCGGACGCCCCGCGGTGACCCGGGGGTCCTTCTGGCGCAGCGAACCGGCCGCCGCGTTGCGCGGGTTGGCGAACGGCTTGTCGCCGGCCGCGACCAGACGGGCGTTCAGCTCCTCGAACTTCTCCATCGGGAAGAAGACCTCGCCGCGGATCTCCACCAGGTCGGGGACCTTGTCGCCGGTCAGCCGCTCGGGGATGTCGGCGATGGTGCGGACGTTGGGGGTGATGTCCTCGCCGGTGCGGCCGTCACCGCGGGTGGCCGCGCGGACCAGCCGGCCGCGCTCATAGGTGAGGTTGACGGCGAGGCCGTCGACCTTCAGCTCGCACAGCAGGTGGAACTGCTGGGTGCCCAGCTCCTTGTGGAGGCGCTCGACCCAGGCGGCCAGCTCGTCGTCGTTGAACGTGTTGTCCAGCGAGAGCATCCGGGTGCGGTGCGCGACGGCGGTGAACTCCGTCTCGTAGGAACCGGAGACCTTCTGGGTCGGGGAGTCCGGGGTGCGCAGCTCCGGATACTGCTCCTCCAGCTCCTCCAGGGTGCGCAGCAGCCGGTCGAACTCGGCGTCGCTGACGACCGGGGCGTCCCGTACGTAGTACCGGAAGCGGTGCTCCTCGATCTGCTCAGCGAGCTGCACGTGCTTCTCGCGCGCCTCGGCGGGCACGCTCGTCGTCTCCGCCTGCTTGTCGCCGGCCACCGTATGGTCCTCCCGTTACTCTGGGTCGTCCGCGAGGGATCTCGCCGCCCGGACGCAGTGGGCGAGCGCCCGCCGCGCGTACTCGGGGGACGCGCCCGCGAGCCCGCACGCCGGGGTGACCGTGACGGCCTCCGCGAGAAGCTCCGGAGACAGCCCCAGCCTGCGCCACAGCGTCCTGACACCCATGACGCTACCGGCAGGGTCTGACAACGGACCGTCCGTGCCCGGCACGACACCGGCGAACAGCCGGGTGCCGCCTTCCACCGCCTCGCCGAGCACCTCGTCGTCACGCTCGGTGAGCAGGGAGAAGTCGAAGGAGACGCCCGCGACGCCGGCCCGGCGCAGCAGGGCGAACGGCACGTCCGGCGCGCACGAGTGGACCACGACCGGGCCGGTGCCGTGCACCCCGGCGACGTCGCGCAGCGCCGCCTCGACGACCTGGCGGTCCACGGCGCGGTGGGTGCGGTAGCCGCTGGCGCTGCGGATCTGGCCGCGCAGCACGGCGGTGAGCGACGGCTCGTCCAGCTGGAGCACGAGGCGGGCGCCGGGCACCCTTCGGGCGACCTCGGCGAGGTGCTGGCGCAGGCCCTCGGCGAGGGAGGCGGCCAGGTCGCGGCAGGCGCCGGCGTCGGAGAGGACGGCCTCGCCGCCGCGCAGCTCCAGGGCGGCGGCGAGCGTCCAGGGGCCGACGGCCTGGACCTTGAGGGGGCCCTGGTAGCCCTGGGTGAACTCCTCCAGGGCGTCCAGGTCCTCCCCCAGCCAGGACCTGGCCCGCTTGGTGTCCCGGCCCGGGCGGTCGCCGAGGCGCCAGCCGCTGGGCTCCACGCGGGCGTACAGCTCGACCAGCATCCCGGCGGTGCGGCCGATCATGTCGGCGCCGGGGCCGCGGGCGGGGAGCTCGGGCAGGAACGGGAAGTCCTCAAGGCTGCCGACGGCCGCCTTGACGGCCTCCCTGGCGTTCTGCCCGGGCAGGGACCCGATGCCGGTGGCTGCGCCGAAGCGGGGAAGGTCTTGGGCTGGGGTACCGATCTCACTCACACCGGAAGCGTAGTCGGGTGCGAGTGCGTCGTGGCTGGTCGCGCAGTTCCCCGCGCCCCTAGGGCATACAGTCCCGCCCACTCCCCAGCTGCGGGCAGTCGTGCCGCTGGGGCGGCACGGGTGGGCGCTGGGGGTCCCCCCTGCTCGAAGAGCTTGGGGGAGGCACCCCGCCGCGCCGGGCTGCGCCAACGCGCCCCTTCACTGACCAGGGCGGACCGTCAGGTCGTTCACCTCGGCATCCCTGGGCAGGTCCAGGGCCATCAAAAGCGCCGTCGCCACCGACTCCGGGTCGATCCAGCGGCGCGGGTCGTACTCCTTGCCCTCCTGGCGGTGGACCTTCTCCTGCATGGGGCTGGCCGTGCGGCCGGGGTAGACGGACGTGACCCGGACCCCGTTGCCGTGCTCCTCCTGGCGGAGGGAGTCGGCGAGGGCCTTGAGGCCGTGCTTGGAGGCGGCGTACGCGGCCCAGTCGGGCCCGGCGGAGAGGCCCGCGCCGGAGTTGACGAAGACGACGTGCCCCTGGGCGACGCGCAGCTGGGGCAGCAGCAGGCGGGTCAGCTCGGCCGGGGCGATCAGGTTGACGTTCAGCTGGTGGCGCCAGGTCTTGGGGGTGAGGTCGCCGACCGGGCCGAGGTCGACCACGCCGGCGATGTGCAGCAGCGAGTCGACCCGGTCGGGCAGGCTCTGGTGGGACAGCGCCCAGGAGAGCTTGTCGGGGTCGGCGAGGTCGCCGACCAGGGTGCGGGCGCCGGGCAGGCCGGCCGCCAGCTCCTTGGCGCGGCCCGCGTCGCGCGCGTGCAGCACGACGTCGTCGCCGCGCTCGTGCAGCCGGCGGGCGACGGCCGCGCCGATGCCGGAGCCGGCACCGGTGATCACATGAGTAGCCATGCCCGCCATGCTCGCACCCGCCGGCACGCCCTCCGAGGTCAGGCCACGCCCTGGCTCTCCTCCAGGTGGGCGAGCGCGCCGACCGGCTCCTCGGCGAAGAAGACCAGCTCGGTGAGGGGGCGGGGCAGGAAGCCCTCGTCCTCCATGCGGCGGAACTGCTCCTTGAGGCCGTCGTAGAAGCCGGCCGTGTTGAGCAGCACCACCGGCTTGTCGGTGTGCCCGTGCTTCTTCAGCTCCAGGATCTCCGTCGCCTCGTCCAGTGTGCCGGTGCCGCCGACCATGATGACCACGGCGTCGGCCCTCTCCAGGAGCAGCCGCTTGCGCTCGGCGAGGTCCTCGGCGACGACCATCTCGTCCACGCCGTCGCGGGCGGTGGCGGCGAGGAACTTCACCGACACCCCCATGAGCCGCCCGCCGGACTCCTGGACGCCGTCGGCGACGACCTTCATCAGGCCGACGTCCGAGCCGCCCCACACCAGCGTGTGGCCGCCCTTGCCGAGCAGCTCGGCGAACTGCCGGGCGGGGCGGGTGTAGCGGTCGTCGAGGTCGGCGGCGGAGAGGAAGACGCAGATGTTCATGGCTCCCACCGTACGACCCGGTCCGCACGGCCCCGCCTCGCGGGGAAGAAGCGCGCTCCCGGGCACGCTGTACCGACAGAGGCCGACCGCACGAGGAGGACGATCGATCGTGAGCACAGGGCACCAGATCACCGTGGAGCCGAGCGACCGGCACGTGCGCGTGGTGCGCGACGGGCAGGTTCTCGCCGAGAGCGACGAGGCGCTGGTCCTGAAGGAGACCGGCTGCCCCGACCGGTACTACCTACCGCCCATCGACGTGCGCGTGGACCTGCTGACCCCGTCGGCGACCACCACGCACTGCCCCTTCAAGGGCGACGCGTCCTACTGGTCGCTGCCGGACGCGCCGGACGCCGTCTGGGCGTACCCGGACCCGAAGCCGGAGGTGGCCGAGATCAAGGACCACCTCTGCTTCTACGAGGTGGAGGTGGCGTGAGGCGCCCCGCGAGGGACCGCTAGACCGACGCCGTCGCGCGCGTGGTGGACGCGATCGTCGCCGAACCCACCACGCGCGTGCCGTCGTACAGCACGATCGCCTGGCCGGGGGCGACCCCGCGCACCGGCTCGGCGAAGGTGACCGACAGGGCGCCGTCGACGTGCTCGGCGCGCACCTCGGTCTCGCCGCCGTGCGCCCGGAGCTGGGCCGTGTAGGTGCCCGCTCCGGCGGGGGCGGCGCCGCACCAGCGAGGCTTGATCGCGCGCAGCGCGGTGACGTCGAGGGCGGCGGCGGGGCCGACGGTGACCGTGTTGTCGACCGGCGAGATGTCCAGCACGTAGCGCGGCTTGCCGTCGGGCGCCGGGGTGCCGATCCTGAGGCCCTTGCGCTGGCCGATGGTGAAGCCGTACGCGCCCTCGTGGGTGCCGACGCGCTGCCCGGCCTCGTCCAGGATGTCGCCCTCGGCGCGGCCGAGGCGGTTCGCGAGGAAGCCCTGGGTGTCGCCGTCGGCGATGAAGCAGATGTCGTGCGAGTCGGGCTTCTTGGCCACCGCGAGGCCCCGGCGCTCGGCCTCGGCGCGGATCTCGTCCTTGGTGGTCACCGTGTCGCCCAGCGGGAACATGGCGTGCGCCAGCTGGCGGTCGTCCAGGACGCCGAGCACGTACGACTGGTCCTTGGCCATGTCGGAGGCGCGGTGCAGCTCGCGGACGCCGTCCGCGCGAGTGACCACCTGCGCGTAGTGGCCGGTGCAGACCGCGTCGAAGCCCAGCGCCAGGGCCTTGTCGAGCAGCGCGGCGAACTTGATCTTCTCGTTGCAGCGCAGGCACGGGTTCGGGGTGCGCCCGGCCTCGTACTCGGCGACGAAGTCCTCGACGACGTCCTCGCGGAAGCGCTCGGCGAGGTCCCAGACGTAGAACGGGATGCCGATGACGTCGGCGGCGCGGCGGGCGTCCCGGGAGTCCTCGATGGTGCAGCAGCCACGGGCGCCGGTGCGGAAGGACTGCGGGTTGGCGGAGAGCGCCAGGTGGACGCCGGTCACGTCGTGCCCCGCCTCGGCGGCGCGGGCGGCGGCGACGGCGGAGTCGACGCCGCCCGACATGGCGGCGAGGACGCGGAGGGGACGGGTGCGCTGCGGGGAGTCAGTCATAACCCTTCCAGGGTACGGGGACGCGGGAACCGGAGCCCGTGAGTATGCGTTCACGCACACATGGAGGCAAAGGACGCCGATCGGCGCATCGGGCGGCGGGCGCTGCTGGTGGGCGGCGCCGTGGCGGCGACGGGCACCGCGGTGCTCGCCCGCGACGAGCTGGCCCGGCTGTGGTGGCGCACGCCCGGCGTGGAGAAACCGCGCGAGGCGGGCGTCGTCGACTACGCGGGCGCGCGCTGGGTGTCGGCCTCGGACGCGAACTGGCGGCGCGCGGACCGGCCGGACGACTACGGCATCGACATGGTCGTCGTCCATGTCACGCAGGGCAGTTTCAGCAGCGCGGTGAAGGCGTTCCAGGACCCCGGCCACCGGGCCGCCGCGCACTACATCGTGGGCCAGGACGGGCACGTCACGCAGATGATCCGCGAGCTGGACGTGGCGTTCCACGCGGGCAACCGGGAGTACAACGAGCGCAGTGTCGGCATCGAGCACGAGGGCTTCGTGGACCGGCCCCAGGACTTCACCGACGCGATGTACGCGGCCTCCGCGCGGCTGACCGCGGCGATATGCGGCCGGTACGGCATACCCGTCGACCGTAAGCACATCATCGGCCACGTCGAGGTGCCGGGCACCGACCACACCGACCCGGGGCCGCACTGGGACTGGGACCGCTACCTGCGCCTGGTCCGCCGCGCGGCCACCAGCCGCCCGTCGGCGGCCCCGTCGACCTCCAGCGGGCGCGCCTGAGCGGCATCCTCAGCTCAGCCCCGCCGCCCGGGCCCGCTCCACCGCCGGGCCGATGGCCTTGGCCAGGGCCTCGACGTCGGCCTCCGTGGAGGTGTGGCCGAGGGAGAAGCGCAGGGTGCCGCGGGCGAGATCGGGGTCGGTGCCGGTGGCGAGCAGGACGTGGCTGGGCTGGGCGACGCCGGCGGTGCAGGCGGAGCCGGTGGAGCACTCGATGCCCTGCGCGTCGAGCAGGAGCAGCAGGGAGTCGCCCTCGCAGCCGGGGAAGGTGAAGTGCGCGTTGGCCGGGAGCCGGCCGCCGGGGGCCGGGTCGCCGCCGAGCAGGGCGTCGGGGACGGCGGCGCGGACCGCGTCGACCAGGTCGTCGCGCAGGGCGCCGATCTCGCGGGCGAACCACGCGCGCTGCTCGGCGGCCAGCCGCCCGGCGACCGCGAAGGAGGCGACGGCGGGGACGTCCAGGGTGCCGGAGCGCACGTGCCGCTCCTGGCCGCCGCCGTGCAGGACGGGCACCGGGGTGTACTCGCGGCCGAGCAGCAGCGCGCCGATGCCGTACGGGCCGCCGATCTTGTGCCCGGAGACGGTCATCGCGGCCAGCCCGGAGGCGGCGAAGTCGACCGGCAGCTGGCCGAGGGCCTGCACCGCGTCGGCGTGCAGCGGCACGTCGAACTCGGCGGCGACGTCGGCCAGTTCGCGCACCGGCATGACGGTGCCGATCTCGTTGTTGGCCCACATCACGGTGGCGAGGGCGACGTCGGCCGGGTTGCGCGCGATGGCCTCGCGCAGCGCCTCGGGGTGGACGCGGCCGTACGCGTCGACCGGCAGGTACTCCACGGTGGCGCCCTCGTGCGCGCCGAGCCAGTCGACGGCGTCCAGGACGGCGTGGTGCTCGACGGGGCTGGCCAGGACCCGGGTACGGGCCGGGTCGGCGTCCCGGCGGGCCCAGTACAGGCCCTTGACGGCGAGGTTGTCCGCCTCGGTGCCGCCGGAGGTCAGGACGACCTCGCTGGGGCGGGCGCCGAGCGCCTCGGCGAGGGTCTCGCGGGCCTCCTCGACCGTGCGGCGCGCGCGTCGGCCGGACGCGTGCAGGGAGGAGGCGTTCCCGGTGACGCCCAGGTGCGCGGTGAGCGCCTCGACCGCCTCGGGGAGCATCGGGGTGGTCGCGGCGTGGTCGAGGTAAGCCATGGTGGGCCCGATTCTACGGGGCCCGTCGGGGCGGCCTCAGGCCACGGGGCGCGCGGGGCCGGCGGGCCGGCTCACAGGCTCCACGAGAGGGTGCTGTCGGTGCCCATGACGCACGCGAGGACCACCAGGTCGGCGATGCCCAGGGCGAGGCCGAGGTAGGCCCGGCGGGGGCGGCCGGTGCCGCGCCACAGGGCGACGACGGCCAGCGCGATGGCGACGGGGCCGAGGAAGAGGTTGAGCACGAGCAGGCCGAGCAGACCCAGGACGAACGAGGCGACGGCCATGCCGTTGGTGTCCCGGATGCCGGTGCGACGACCGGCCGGAGCGGTGAGCTGCATGATGATCTCCCTTCTGGACTTATGGACTTGTGGACTTACGGACGACGCGTGGGTCAGTGGGCGGAGGTGCCGCGGCGGCGGCCGTGGCGCTCGCGGAGCGCGAAGACGGCGAGCCAGACCGCGATCACCAGGCCGAGCGCGACGGAGACGCCGAGCGGCGCGTGGGCGACGGTGCCGAGCACGACGCCGAAGAGCAGCAGGGCGAAGACGAGGACCAGCATGATCCGGACCCCCCAGGAGTCGGTGAACGCTTGTAGGTACAGTTGTTTACTGACTGCCCAGTCTAGCGCGTCTCATGGGTGGCCGATCTCGGAGAACAGTTGTTGACTGCATGGCATGAGTCACACCCTCGGCGTCCGGCAGGCCCAGAAGCAGAAGACCCGTCAGGCGCTCCTGGACGCGGCGCTCGAACTGCTCCAGGAGCAGAGCCTGAGCAGCCTGGGGCTGCGCGAGGTCACCCGCGCCGTCGGCGTCGCCCCGACCGCCTTCTACCGGCACTTCCGCTCCATCGCGGACCTCGGGGTGGCGCTGGTCGAGGAGGCGCTTGGCAGTCTGCACCCGATGATCGGGGCGACGGTCTCCCCGGGCGAGGACAGCGCCGAACGGATCGCGCGCGCCGTCGAGTTGATCGAGGGCCATGTGTCCCGGTACCCGGCCCACGTCCGCTTCATCGCCCGGGAGCGGCACGGCGGGGTGCAGCCGGTGCGCGAGGCGATACGGCGCCAACTGGCCCGGTTCGCCGAGGAGGTGCGGGCCGAGCTGGCCAAGGACCCCGAGGCGGCGGGCTGGAGCGAGGCGGACCTGCTGATGCTGGCCGGCCTCTACGTCGACCAGATGCTGAGCACCGCCGACCTGTTCCTGGAGGCGTACGAGGCCGCGCCGGAGGCACCGGAGGAGGGCATGCGCCGGGCCGGCGAGACCGCGCGGCGCCGGATGCGGCTGATCAGCGCGGGGCGCCGGCACTGGCTGGACCCCGACCCCGACCCGCGCGGCGGGGACCGGGAGGGCTGAGTCAGGCGAGCCGGACCCGGGCCAGCTGACGGGACTGGGCCACCAGGCGGTCGGCGCTGTCCCAGACCTCGGCGTCCTCCTCCAGGAAGCCGCCGGCCAGGTTGCGGGTGGTGATGGCGACCCGCAGCGGCCCAGGGGCCGGGCGGCACCGCACGTGCACGGTCAGCTCCACCGTCGGCACCCAGCCCTTGATGCCCAGCTCGAAGGCGGTCGGCGGCAGCGCGTCCACCGCGAGCAGCAGCGAGAGCGGGTCGGCGTCGCGGCCGTCGGCGAGCCCGAACCAGGCCCGCATCTCCCCCCTGCCGGACGGCTCGCCGAGCGCCCAGCCGAGGGTGGCGGGGTCCAGCTTCAGCCTGAGCCGCTCGGTGATGGCCGAGCTGCCGTCCACCGGCGCGGGACCGTCCTCGGGGCCGAAGCACTGCTCCGGGGGCGGGAAGGCGGGCGGCTTGGCCGAGGTGCGGACGTCGTCGGGCAGCGCGTCCAGGTCGCCGTAGGAGGCGAGGACGCGGATGCGCTCGACCTCGGCGCCGTGCTCGTCGTACTGGAAGAGCGAGGCCTGGCCGGTGGAGAGGGAGCGGCCGGTGCGGACCGTCTCGGTGCGGACGACCGCCGGCCCCGGCTGGGAGGCGGTGAGGTAGTGCGCCGAGACGGTGAAGGGGTCGGCGTGCGGGAGCGCGTCCGCGAGGGCGCGGCCGAGGACGGCCAGCAGGTAGCCGCCGTTGACGGCGCTGATGATGGTCCAGCCGGCGGACAGGTCGATGTCGTAGACGCCGGGGGCGCGCCGGGTGACGGCGGTGTCCCGGTCGAACTCGCTGTCGCCGATGGTGGCCCGGATGTCCGCGGAGGCTGCTTCTGGCATGGCAGCACGGTACCCCAGGACGCTACTAAGCGGTAGCTTTCTCCCCTCCCGCCCTCCTCCGGCGGGCGCGCGGCACCCTGGGTCTTATTGCACATATATTGCAAGTGCACAATGGAGGCAGAAGGAGGTCGCGGTGAGCGGGCCGGTGGTGCTGGGGATCGAGTCGTCGTGCGACGAGACCGGCGCGGGTGTCGTGCGGGACGGGAAGCTGCTGGCCCACGTGGTGGCGTCGAGCATGGACGAGCACGCCCGCTTCGGCGGCGTGGTGCCGGAGATCGCCTCCCGCGCGCACCTCCAGGCGTTCACGCCGGTCGTGCGGCAGGCCCTCGCCGAGGCCGGGCTGCGGCTCGGGCAGCTGGACGCGGTGGCCGTCACCACCGGTCCCGGTCTGTCCGGTGCCCTCCAGGTCGGCCTGGCGGGGGCGAAGACCCTCGCCTACGCGGCGGGCGTTCCGCTGTACGGGGTGCACCACCTCGCCGGGCACGTCGCCGCCGACACCCTGGCGCACGGTCCGCTGCCCGAGCCGTGCGTCGTCCTCATCGTCTCCGGCGGCCACACCTCGCTGCTGCTCGTGCGGGACCTGGTGCGCGAGCCGATCCGGCACCTGGGCGACACCCTCGACGACGCGGCCGGCGAGTGCTTCGACAAGGTCGCCCGCATCCTCGGCCTCCCCTACCCGGGCGGCCCGGCCATCGACCGCGCCGCCCGCGCCGGGGACCCGGCCGCGGTGGCCTTCCCGCGCCCCCTGACCAAGGCCGGCGACGACCCCTACGCCTTCTCCTTCTCCGGCCTCAAGACGGCCGCCGCCCGCTGGGTCGAGCAGCACCGGCTGCGCGGTGCCGAGCCGTCGGTCGCCGACGGCGCCGCCGCGCTCCAGGAGGCGGTCGCGGACGTGCTGACCCGCAAGGCGCTGCGAGCCTGCCGCGACCACGACGTACGGACGCTGATCGTGGTCGGGGGCGTCGCGGCCAACTCCCGGGTGCGGGCGCTCGCCGAGGAGCGCTGCCGGGCCGCGGGCATCGAGCTGCGGGTGCCGCCGATGACGCTGTGCACGGACAACGGCGCCATGATCGCGGCGGTGGGCGACCTGCTGGTGCGCTCCGGAGCCGCCCCCGCGCCGCTGAACGTGTCGATCGACCCGTCGGCGCCCCTGGAGTACGCCTCCCTGACCCCGCTGCCGACCCCAGCGGTGCGGGCCCGCCCCGCGTGACCCCCTCCCTGTGACCCCCTCGATCGTGGAGCACCGCCCCATGCGCACTGCCGACATCCGCACCCGCTTCCTGGACTTCTTCGCCGAGCGCGGCCACACCGTGGTGCCCAGCGCCCCGCTGCCCACCCCCGACCCGACCCTGCTCTTCGTCAACGCGGGCATGGTGCCGTTCAAGCCGTACCTGACGGGCGAGCAGGAGCCGCCCTGGCCGCGGGCCACCAGCGTGCAGAAGTGCGTGCGCACCCTGGACATCGAGGAGGTCGGCAGGACCACCCGGCACGGCTCGTTCTTCCAGATGAACGGCAACTTCTCGCTCGGCGACTACTTCAAGGAGGAGGCCATCGCCTTCGCCTGGGAGCTGTCGACCGGGTCGCGGGCCGAGGGCGGGTACGGCCTCGACCCGGACCGGATCTGGGTGACCGTGCACCACTCCGACGACGAGGCCCGCGCCCTGTGGCGCGCGGTGGCCGGCCTGCCCGACGAGCGGATCGTGGCCCGGGGCGACGAGGACAACTTCTGGTCCATGGGCGTCCCCGGCCCGTGCGGCCCCTGCTCGGAGCTGTACTACGACCGCGGCCCCGCCCTCGGCCGGGCGGGCGGCCCGGCGGTGGACGAGGACCGCTACATGGAGTTCTGGAACCTGGTCTTCATGCAGTACGAGCGCGGGGAGGGGACCGGCAAGACGGGCTATCCGATCCTCGGTGAGCTACCGCGCCGCAACATCGACACCGGCATGGGCCTGGAGCGCATGGCCACCCTCCTCCAGGGCGTGGACAACCTCTACGAGATCGACGAGACCCGCCCCGTCCTGGACCGCGCCGCCGAGCTGGCCGGCGCCCGCTACGGCGCCGACGCGACGGCCGACGTCCGGCTGCGGGTCGTCGCCGACCACGTCCGCACCGCGCTGATGCTGCTCGCCGACGGCACCACGCCCGGCAACGAGGGCCGGGGCTACGTGCTGCGCCGCATCATCCGCCGCGCCGTGCGCTCCATGCGCCAGCTCGGCACCCAGGACCCGGTCCTCGGCGACCTCCTGGCCGTGGCGCGGGACTGCATGGCGCCCAGCTACCCCGAGGTGGCGGAGGGGTACGCGCGGATCCTGGACCGGGCGCGGGGCGAGGAGGACGCCTTCCGGTCCACCCTGCGGCAGGGCACCACCGTCCTGGACACCGCCGTCGGCAAGGTCAAGGAGGCGGGCGGCCTGGCGCTGCCCGGCGCGCAGGCGTTCCTGCTCCACGACACCTACGGCTTCCCCATCGACCTCACCCTGGAGATGGCCGCGGAGCAGGGCGTCGAGGTCGACCGCGCGGGCTTCACCGCGCTCATGGAGGAGCAGCGCGAGAGGGCCCGCGCCGACGCCCGGGCCCGCAAGTCCGGCGGCTCCGGCGACACCGCCGCCCTGCGGAGCGTCCTGGACGCGCACGGCCCGACGGAGTGGCGGGCCTGGGACACGCTGACCACGGAGTCGACCGTCCTCGCCGTGCTCGGCGCCGAGGGGGCCGTCCCGGTCGCCCGGGAGGGCGCGCTGGCCACCGTCGTCCTCGACCGCTCCCCGTTCTACGCCGAGTCCGGCGGCCAGGAGGCGGACGCCGGCCGGATCTCCGGCGCCTCGGGCGAGGCCGAGGTCGTCGACGTGCAGCGCCCGCTGCCCGGCCTGGTCGTCCACCGGGTGCGGGTCCTCTCCGGCGAACTCGCCGCCGGCGACGCGGTGGTGGCCGCCGTGGATCCCGAATGGCGGCTCGGCGCCCGCCAGGCCCACTCCGGCACCCACGTCCTGCACGCCGCGCTCCGCGAGGTCCTCGGCCCCACCGCCCTGCAGTCCGGCTCGTACAACCGCCCCGGCCACCTCCGCCTCGACTTCCCCTGGCGCGGCGCCCTCTCCCCCGCCGCACGCGGTGACATCGAGGAGGCCGCCAACCGCGCCCTGCGCCGCGACCTGCCGGTCGGGGTGCGCTGGATGACGCTGCCGGAGGCCAGGGAGCTGGGCGCGCTCGCCCTCTTCGACGAGAGCTACGGCGAGAAGGTCCGCGTCGTCGAGATCGGCGGGGCCTGGTCGCGCGAGCTGTGCGGCGGCACGCACGTCGAACACGCCTCGCAGATCGGCACCGTGGCCCTCACCGCCGAGTCCTCGGTCGGCGCCGGCATGCGCAGGCTGGAGGCCGCCGTCGGCATCGAGGGGTTCGGGTACCTCGCCCGCGAGCGCGACCTGGCGCACCGGATCGCCGAACAGCTGGGCGCGCCCCGCGCCGAGCTGCCCGAGCGGATCACCGGGCTCCTGGACCGGCTCAAGGCCGCCGACCGGGAGAACGCCCGCCTCAGGGCCGCGGCCACCGCGGTCCGCGCCGGCGAACTGGCCGCCGGGGCCGTCGACGTCCGGGGCACCCTCGTGGTGACCACCACCCTCGACGGCCAGGCCCAGGACGCGCGCGCCCTGGCCCTGGCCGTCCGCGACCGGTTCGAGGACACCCGCCCGGGCGTGGTGGCCGTGGCCACCGAGGGCGGTGCCTTCGTGCTGGCCGTCAACCGCGCGGCGCGGGAGGCGGGCCGGGACGCCGGGGCGCTGGTGAAGGCCCTTCTCGGTGGCCGGGGCGGGGGGTCCGGGGAGATCGCGCAGGGCGGTGTCCCGGCGGGTGACGCGAGCACTGTCCTGGCGGACGTGCCCCGCCTCGTGGCCGCGCCCTGAGCACGCGGGCCACTCGGCGGGGGCGGACGGTCAGGAGGCGTTCGCTCCCGGAGCGGCGGCGGCCGGCGGCTCGAAGCGCATCGGAGTGATCTGCCGGACGTCGTAACGGCTCCGCATGCGTCGGACCGCTTCCGGGTCCACCGAGTCGCCGGCGGACCAGATCTCCGCGATCTCCTCGAAGTAGTGCTCGTGCTCGGGAGAGGGGTTGCTCTGGAACAGCATGCGCACCGGTTCCCCGGTGGCGTTGCGGAACGCGTGCGGGGTGTTCGGCGGCACGAACATGCTGCTGCCCGCGGGGGCGCGGACGACCCGGTCCCCGTCGACGGACTCCCAGTCCAGCCAGTCGTCGGTGCGTTCGGCCGGCTCGAAGGCGAGCAGCTCCAGCTCGCCTTCGAGGATGTAGAAGAACTCCTCCGACCGCTCGTGGTAGTGGCCGCCGGTGTCGAACCCCGGCGGCACCACCACCTCGAAGACGGAGGCGGAGGAGCCCTGCGCGCCGGTGGCCTTGAAGGTCACTTCCTGGGCCTTCGTGACCAGTCTGCGTCCCTCACCCGGCAGACGGACGAGATCACTCATGCGATCGACTCCTTGCGGCAGCGGTAGTGGTAGTGGTCGCAATTACGTTACGACCCTTACCTCAAGCGCGACTCGCGCTGCCGTCCAGAGCCGTGCACCCCGTCACTCGCCCTCCCCCTCCACCGCCGTCGACCGCCGGTTCCAGGCCCGCGGGGCCCGCCAGTGGAAACGCATCGCCAGCAGCCGCAGGACGAACGCGGTGACCACCGCGACGCCGCTGGTGAAGGGCGTCAGCGCGTCCTGGCGGATGCACAGGGCGACCATCGCGGCGCCGACGATGGCCGGGACGGCGTACAGGTCGCGGTCCCAGCGCAGCAGCGAGGGCACCTCGTTGGCGAGCACGTCGCGCAGCACCCCGCCGCCGACCGCGGTGGCCAGGCCCAGGCAGGCGGAGGCGGTCAGGCCGAGGCCGTAGCCGTACGCCTTGGTGGTGCCGGTGACGCAGAACAGGCCGAGGCCGGCCGCGTCGAAGATGTTCACGCCGGTCTGGAGCCGCTCCACGTGCGGGTGCAGGAAGACCACGAGCAGCGCGGCGGCCAGCGGCGTCACGAAGTACCCGAGGTCGGTGAAGGCGGCGGGCGGCACCGCGCCGATGACCAGGTCCCGGAAGAGCCCGCCGCCCAGCGCGGTGACCTCGGCGAGGACGGCGATGCCGAAGACGTCGAAGTTCTTGCGCACGGCCAGCAGCGCGCCGGAGATGGCGAAGACGAAGATGCCGATCAGGTCGAGCGTGTGCTGGACGGAGGGTGTGAAGAGTTCCTGGTACACGCCGTCATTCTCGCCCGCGGGAGAGCCCCCGCCCCGCAGCGCGGTCGCGCGGCAGGACGGGGGCTGAGCCCTACGAGGGGTGCGGGGCTACTTCGTCTCCTCGCCGGGGGCGTCGGAACCCCGCTCCGGGGCCGGGGACGCCTTCGTGTCCGGCAGGACCGGGGCCGCGGCCTCGGTCTTCACCGGACGCGGCTCGGCCACCTCGGCCTCGGCGCGGGCGGCCGTGTCGCCCGCGGCGGGGTCGGCCTCGGCGGCCTCGGCCCCGGCCGTGACGCCCTCGCCCGCGTCGCCCTTGGCGGCGTCGCCGTCGTGGTCGTGGCCCAGCTCGATCGTGCCGGCCTCGACCTCCGCGGCCACCGCCGCCGAGGTCTCCGCGGACGCGGCGATCACCTCGTCGGCCACCAGCTCGGCCGCCTCCTTCGCGGCGGTCAGCAGGACCACGTCCTGCGGCGCCTGGTCCGCGAAGTCCTCCGGGTGGTGGCAGGCGGCCTGCTGGCCGGGGCGCAGCTCCAGGAGCGGCGGCTCGGTGGTCCGGCAGATCTCCGTGGCCTTCCAGCACCGGGTGTGGAAGCGGCAGCCGGTCGGCGGCGAGATCGGCGAGGGCACGTCGCCCTTGAGCAGGATGCGCTCGCTCTTGGCGCCCTTGCGCGACGGGTCCGGGATCGGCACCGCGGAGAGCAGCGCCTTGGTGTACGGGTGCATCGGCGACTTGTAGAGCTTGTCGCGGTCGGCCAGCTCCACGATCTTGCCGAGGTACATCACCGCGATCCGGTCCGAGACGTGCCGGACGACGGACAGGTCGTGCGCGATGATCACGTACGTCAGGCCCAGCTCCCGCTGGAGGTCGTCGAGCAGGTTGACGACCTGGGCCTGGATCGACACGTCGAGCGCGGAGACCGGCTCGTCGGCCACGACCAGCTTCGGGTTGAGCGCGAGCGCGCGGGCGATGCCGATGCGCTGGCGCTGGCCGCCGGAGAACTCGTGCGGGTAGCGGTTGTAGTGCTCGGGGCTCAGGCCCACCAGCTCCAGGAGCCGCTGGACCTCCTTCTTCACCCCGCCCTCGGGCTCCACGCCCTGCAGCCGGAACGGCGCCGAGACGATGCCGCCGATGGTGTGGCGCGGGTTCAGGGAGCCGTACGGGTCCTGGAAGATCATCTGGATGTTGCGCCGCAGCGGACGCATCCCGGCCGTGCTCAGCCGCGTGATGTCCTGGCCCTCGAAGTGGATCGAGCCGCCGGTCGGGTCCTGGAGCCGGGTGATGACCCGGCCCATGGTCGACTTGCCGCAGCCCGACTCGCCGACCACGCCGAGGGTCTCGCCCTTGCGGACCTCGAAGTCGATGCCGTCGACGGCCTTGACGGCGCCGGCCTGACGCCTGAGGACGCCCTTGCGGATCGGGAAGTGCTTCTGCAGGCCCTCGACCTTGAGCAGCACGTCCGACGCCCCGGAAGCGGTCGCCTGGGCGGGGATCGGCGGCGCGTCCGTCTTCTTCGTCTCACTCACAGGTTCGGCGCAATCTCTTCGGTCCAGATCCGCGTGCGGTCCTCCGGGGAGAGGTGGCAGGCGGTGAAGTGCCCGCCACCGATGGGCTGCAGCTCGGGGCGCACGGTACGGGTGACGTTCCCCTTGGGGAGGTCGGCGTACGGGCAGCGGGGGTGGAAGGCGCAGCCCGAGGGCACGTTGATGAGGCTCGGCGGCTGGCCCTTGACCGGGATGAGCCGGTCGGTGGTCTCCCGGTCCAGGCGGGGCATCGAGCCGAGCAGGCCCCAGGTGTAGGGGTGCTGCGGGCGTTCGAAGACGTCGCCGACCGTGCCGCGCTCGACGCACCGGCCGCCGTACATCACCAGGACGTCGTCGGCGATCTCGGCGACCACCCCGAGGTCGTGGGTGATGAGGACGACCGCGGAGCCGAACTCCTTCTGCAGGTCCCGGACGAGGTCGAGGATCTGCGCCTGGACGGTGACGTCGAGGGCGGTCGTCGGCTCGTCCGCGATGAGCAGTTCGGGGTTGTTGACCAGCGACATGGCGATCATCGCGCGCTGGCGCATACCGCCGGAGAACTCGTGCGGGTAGTTGTCGACCCGCTTGTCGGGCTCGGGGATGCCGACCCGGTCGAGCATCTCGATGGCCCGCTTGCGCGCGGCCTTCTTGCTGACGTCGTGGTGGACCCGGTGCGCCTCGATGATCTGGCTGCCGACGGTGTAGTACGGGTGCATCGCGGACAGCGGGTCCTGGAAGATCATCGCCATCTCGCGCCCACGCAGCCGGCGCACCTCGTCCGGCTGGGCGGAGATCAGCTCCTTGCCGCCCAGCCAGATCTCGCCGGACATCCGCACGTTCTTGCCGCGGGCGCCGAGCCGGTGCAGGCCCATGATCGCCAGCGAGGTGACGGACTTGCCGGAGCCCGACTCGCCCACGATGCAGAGGGTCTTGCCCTTCTCCACCTGGAAGCTCAGCCCGTCGACGGACTTGACCAGGCCGTCGTCGGTGGGGAAGTGCACTTTGAGGTCGCGGACCGAGAGGAACGCGTCGGACGGGTCCGACGGCGCCTTCGTGGGCTCTCCCACAGCTGTCTCGGTCTTGGAGAGTTCGGTCACGAGAGCCTCACGCGAGGGTCGGCGGCGGCGTAGAGCAGGTCCACCAACAAGTTGGCGATGACGACGAAGAAGGCGGCGATCAGGGTCACCCCGAGGATCGGGGGCAGGTCGTTGTCCGTGATGCCCTGCACCGCGTACTGCCCGATGCCGGGCAGCGAGAAGACGGTCTCGGTGATCACGGCGCCGCCGAGCAGCAGGCCGAGGTCCATGCCGAACACCGTGATGATCGGCGTCAGCGCGGCCCGCAGCCCGTGCCGGGCGACGACCTTGTGCTCGCGCAGGCCCTTGGCGCGGGCCGTGCGGATGAAGTCCTCGTTCATCGTCTCCAGCATGCCCGAGCGGGTGAGCCGCGCGTAGATGGCGGAGTAGAGCAGTGCGAGCGAGCACCAGGCCGGGAAGAGCGTGTTGGCCCACTGCCCCGGGTTCTCGGTGAACGGCACATAGGTGCGGCCGAAGATCGGCCACTGGAAGGTGAAGAGCAGCAGCGCGAGGTTGCCGGTGAAGAACATGGGCAGCGAGACGCCGGCGAGCGCGACGCCCATGAAGGCGCGGTCGAAGAAGCTGCGGGGCTTGAGCGCCGAGATCACGCCGATCAGGACGCCGGAGACCAGCCACAGCACGGCGGCCCCGCCCGCCAGCGACAGCGTGACCGGGAGGCGCGAGGTGAGCTGCGGCCACACCTCGACGTGGTTCTTGAAGGAGTACCCGAAGCACGGCGCGGAGCAGTGCGTCGTCGTGGGGCCCAGATCGTAGGTGGCGCCGGCGACGATCCCCTTGATGAAGTGCCAGTACTGGACGTAAAGGGGCTGGTCCAGGCCGAGGTTCTGCTTGACCGCGATGATGTCGGCCTTCGTCGGGCTCTTCCCGATGTACTGCTGCGCGAGCTGGTCGGCGGTCTGACCTGCCAACCGTGGCAGCAGGAAGAAGATCGCGAAGGTGACCGCGGTGACGACCAGCAGCAGGATCACTGCCGCGAACGTCCGGCGGAGGATGTACGAGATCACGGGGACCGGCGCCGGTACCCGCGGACCGCGAAGTCCGCGGGCACCAAAGCCTTCACCTGCCTTCCGGGGCTACTTCTTGGTCGTGCCGATGTTGAGGTAGTCGTACTGACCGCTGAAGGCCGCCGTGGACACCAGGTTGGTGAAGGTGGTCGGGCGGTACAGCAGGACCTTGAAGTAGGTCAGCGGGACGACGGTGGCCAGGTCCATGGCGCGCTTGTCGATCTGGCCGTACAGCGCGTTGCGCTCGGTGTCGTCCTGGGTGGCGATGGCCTTGCCGAGCAGGTCGTTCATCTGCTTGTCGTCGATGTACGACAGGTTGGTGTTGCCGGACCCGCCGATGGCCTCACCGTTGAGGATCTGCTGCAGGAAGCCGTAGCCGGACGGCCAGTCGGCACCCCACTGCATCATGTGCAGGCCGATCTTCTGCTTCTTGTCGAAGGACGGCACACCCGCGTAGTCGGTGAAGTACTTGCCCGACGGGTACTGCTTCAGCGTGGCGTCGATGCCGACCTTCTTCAGCGCGGCGATGATCGCGGTGGCCGCGTCGATCTCCTGCTGACGGTCGCTGCGCGCCGAGATGTTGGTCTTGATGCTCGACGTGCCGCAGGCCTTCAGCTGCTCCTTGGCCTTGGCGACGTCGCCCTTGTTGCCGTCGGTGGCGTACGCGTCCGACTTCTGGTAGCCGGGGATGTCCGGCGGCAGGACGGTGCTGGCGATGTCACCGCGGATCGGGCCGCCGAGGGCGGTCTGCACCGAGGTCTTGTCGATGGCGTACTCGACGGCCTTGCGGCACTCGACCTTGTCGAACGGGGCGACCTGGGTGTTGATCGCGGCGTAGACGAGGCGGCCACCGTAGGTGTTGTCGGTGTTGGCCTTCAGCTTGGTGTCGTTGACGACCTTGGCCTGGGTCGCGGCCTGGACGCCGGTGCCGCCGAGGTCGATCGCGGTGCCCGCCTGGACGTCCTGGTCGATCGTCTCGGAGTTGACCTTCAGCTTGACGACGATCTTCTCTGGGAGCTGCTTGCGCAGCGGGTCCGTCTTCGCGTCCCAGTTCTCGTTGCGGACGAGGACGGCCTGCTTGCCCTCCTCGTAGCTCTGGAACTTGTACGAGCCCGAGGAGACGATGCTCTTGACGTAGTCGATGCCCTTGTCCTTGGCCTGGGGCACCGGGGCCGTCTGCGGCGTCGCCACCAGGTAGTCGAACTCCTGGAAGGGCCGGCTCAGGTGGAAGGCGATCGTCGTGTCGTCGGGCGTCTCGATGGCCTTCAGACCCGTGGCGCTCTTGTCCTTGTACGGGCCCTTGTACTTGGCGCCGTCCTTCAGGAACTGCTGGAAGTAGTTCGGGCCGAGGGAGAGCACGTCACGCGCGAAGTTGGAGCGCTCGACCGCGTACTTGACGTCCTTCGCCGTGATCGGCGTGCCGTCCTCGTACTTCAGCCCCGCACGCAGCTTGTACGTCCAGGTCTTGCCGCCGTCGCTCGGCACGCCCTTGCTGGCCGCGAGGTCCGGGACCAGCGTGTTGCCCTCCTCGCCCGCGCCGGGCTTGAAGGTCATCAGCGGACGGGCGTACAGCCGGCTGAGGTTGTACATGTACGCGTAGTACGTGTTGCCGGGGTCGAAGGAGTCCGGCACGTCCGAGTACTCGTACGTGACCGTCCCACCCTCCTGGGTGGAGGCGTTGACGACACCCTTGGTCGCTGCGTTGGCCTCTGCCGACTTGTTTCCGTTGTTGTCCGAGCTGTCATCGGCCTTGCTGCAAGCCGAAAGCAGCAGGCTCGCACTGCCGATGGCCGCGACAGCGGCCAGAGCTGACCTTCGCATGATGGTCTGCTTCCCCTCCATTGTTGGCAAATCTGTGGGACTCTCAGGGCGGCCGCGGGTCAGCGGCTGCGCGGGTCGAGAGCGTCGCGGAGACCGTCGCCGAGCAGGTTGAACGCGAGGACGGTCACGAAGATGGCGAGACCCGGCACGATCATGAACTCGGGGTCGACCTGGTAGAAGCCCTTCGCCTGGTTGATCATGCCGCCCCACGATGCCTGCGGGGGCTGGATGCCGACGCCGAGGAAGCTCAGGGACGCCTCGAAGAGGATGTTGGTCGGGATCAGCAGCGTCGAGTAGACGATGATCGGGCCCACCAGGTTGGGCAGCAGCTCCCGGAAGAGGATGTACGGCCCCTTGGCGCCCATCCCCCGGGAGGCGTCGACGAACTCCCGCTCGCGCAGGGCCAGCGTCTGGCCCCGGACGATGCGTCCCAGGTAGGGCCAGTTGAAGAAGCCGATGACGAAGATCAGCACGGTGATGTGCAGCGGCAGGCCCTCCAGGCCGAAGGCGCCGCCCTGCAGGGTCGCCGAGATGGCGATCGCGAAGAGCAGGAGGGGGAAGGCCAGGAAGGTGTCCATCAGGCGGCTGATGACCGTGTCGACGCGCCCGCCGTAGTAGCCGGCCACCACGCCGAGGACGGCGCCGATCGTGTTCGACAGGATCGTGGCGCCGAAGGCGACGACCAGGGAGACCCAGGAGCCCTCCAGGACGCGGGTGGCGATGTCGCGGCCGAACTTCGGCTCCACGCCGAGCGGGTGGTCCCAGCTCATGCCGCCGAACGAGCCCTTGGGGAGGGAGGTGTTCGGGTCGATCAGGTCCTGGTTGAAGGCGTTGGGGTCCAGGTCGAAGATCGCCTGGATGGGCCGGGAGAGGATCGCGAGCAGGAGCAGCAGGATCACGATGACCCCGCCGGCCACGGCCACCTTGTCCTTCTTGAAGCGGGTCCAGGCGATCCGCCCCAGGGAACGGCCCTCGATCGGCCCCTTGTCGGAGCCGGCGAGAACAGCCTCGGGCTGTGCCTCGGCTTTCGCCCCGGTGGTCTCGATCGGTGCGGTCACGGTGACCCGACCCCTCTGGCCGGCGGTGACCGGCCTCTGTCCGCCGCTGTGGCGGCGTGTTTCCTTGACTGCTGTGTGGCGAGAGCGAATTGACGCGATCGCGGTGCCCGACCGGCTCCCGGTGCACCTGACGGGCACCCGCTCAAACGGTCGATGGCTTTCCCCTCGGCGAGTCTTCAGTGCGCCGGTGATCACGCGCCAGGGTCGGCGGGGAAAGTATGCGCAACTGTGACACCGCCTAGGGGGTTCCGTTATCCGAACGCCGGGGGATTCCCACCGGACGTGGGCGGTCGGTCACGGTCAGCAGCGCGAGGGCCGTCGGGCTCGCCGGAGCGGGTACGTCATCCGGACAATTCGCCCGCGGACCGGGGGCAGTTGGCGTGTGCGGGGCGCAGGCCGCCCGGCGGGATCAGTACATGCCGCCCGGCTGGGGGAAACCGCCCATCGGGGCCTGCGCGGGGGCGGCGGCGTGGGCCTCGCGGTCGTAGAAGGGGCGGGCGTTGGCACGCAGCCACATCGCGACCGGGTCGTGGGTGTCGCTGGTCGCCACCGTGGAGACCGGCAGTCCGTCCGGCACCGCGGCGAGCGCCTGCCGCATCATCGCGCGCACCGCCTCCACGGCCGGCGGGGAGGCGTCGTAGACGTCCAGGCCGATGGCGAGGTACGGCGCGCCGAGGGCCGGCTGCACCCAGGCGCGGCGCAGCGCGCGGACCGGCGGGGTGCGGTGGGCGCTCTGCGCGAGCAGGGCGTAGAACTGCGGGATCTCGATGGCCGGTTCGGAGAGCCGGAGGGGGCCGGCGGGCTGGCGGTCCAGGCCGGAGGCGATGCGGCGCAGGTCGAGCCAGGGGATGCCGAGGCCGCCACCGTGCGCGTGCGGGTTGAGCCAGAGGCCGTGGTGGCCGGGGAAGAGGGCGCGGGCCACCTCCAGGCCGTCGACGACCTCGTACGACCGGTTCCAGCCGCTGGCCGACAGCTCCTGGGCGGAGGTGACGCAGGGCGCGTAGGCGTGGCCGCCGACGTCCATGGCGCCGTACTGGGCGTCCGGGGAGCCGGCCCGGCCGTGCCACAGCAGCATCCAGACCTGGCCGGTGGTGGGGTTGGCGAGGGCGCGGAGCAGGGCCTCGTAGGCGTCGTAGCGCCCGGGCGTCACCTGGCGCAGCATGTGCTCGACCTGCCCGGTCGCGGCGGTACCGCTCGCGCTCACCTTTTACCGACCCTTCGCGAATCGTCCCCTGGCTGCGGAACCAGGCTGGGCAACCAGCTTATTGCGCCACGGGCGGCAGGCCGTGCGGTGCGCCGTGCGGCGGGCCGGGCGGGGCGGTCCAGAAGGGGCGGACCCGTTCGCGCAGGAAGTCGCAGACCGGGTCGTGGGCGGCCTCCAGGAGGACGAGGTGGACCTGCCACGGCGGCGGGATCCGGCCGAGGGCGCGGGCGAGGGCGTCCATGGGGAGGGCCTGGGCGTCGCCCTCCCAGTGGGCCAGCTCCACGCCGACGAAGAGCACCGGGTCGGCCGTCTCGATCTCGGCCAGGCAGCGGCGGGCGGTGCGGACGGCTCCGGTGGCCGCGAACTCGGCGCCGGCCGCGGCGAGGAACTCCACGGGGTCGTCCTGCCAGTCCGGTTCGTACAGCCGGACCCGGCCGCCGGCGGCGGGGCCGTCCAGCGGGGTGCGGCCGGCCCGGCACAGCTCGGCCACGGCGGGCGGGGGGAGCGGTACACCGACGACGCCGTCGGGGTTGACGGCGATGCCGACCTGCGGGGGCAGGCCGCGGGCGAACTCGGCGGCGGGGGCGACGGTGTACGGCATGTGGGGGCCGGTGGCCCTGCGCAGCTGCTCCTCGGAGCTGAACACCGGCACGTAGCCCTGGCCGGCGAGTTCGAGGGTGGGGAGGTCGAGGGGGGTGCTGTCGGGGCCGCCGCCGTTGGGCAGGGGTATCCAGAGGGCGCTGCGGCCGAGCACCTCCATGATCCGGGCCTCCGCGCCGGGGACGCCGAGGGAGGCGGAGAGGACCTCCTCCAGCTCGTTGCCGGGCCAGCCGCTGTGGTTGTGGTGGGGGTGCGTCTGCGCGGGGAAGCCCGCGGGGATGTCCATGTGCCTACCTCTTCGCGTGCCGCCGCTTGTGCCGTGGCTGAAAGGCTAGCCGGTCGGGGGTGCGCCGTCGGGTGCGGCCACGTCGTGGCTGGTCGCGCAGTTCCCCGCGCCCCTAGGGCACCTAGCTGCGGGCAGTCGTGCCGCACCCGCCCACCCCGCCCGCGTAGCTGCGGGCAGTCGTGCCGCTGGGGCGGCACGGGTGGGCGCAGCGGCACCCCGTCGCGCCGGGCTGCGCCACGCCCCCCTGTAGTGCCGGGTTGCGCAATGATCCCGGGGTGCGGGCGCGTCGTGGCTGGTCGCGCAGTTCCCCGCGCCCCTGAGGGCGTGCAGTCACGCCGGCTGTCATCGACACCGCCCCGCGCGTGCGCCCGACTCAGGACGTGAAGGCGATGCGGTGTAGGGCGTCTGCTGCTGGGCGGTCCAGGAGGACTGCTGAGGCGCAGCCCGTGGGGAGGGTGCCGTCGGTGATCGTGCGGAGCAGGCGGGTGCTGGAGGCGCGGTGGCGGTGGAAGGCGTAGCGGCTGACCCCGCGGCCCCGCACGCGCTGGCCGGCGAGCGCCTGGTCGGGGCCGACATCGAGCAGCACCAGATGGAGCGTGCCGCCCCGGCGGCGGGCCTCCCGGGCCAGCCACCCCCGCACCCACGCCTGCGTGCCGCAGTCGTGCACGACCACCCCCTCCCCCGAGCGCAGCGCCCGCCGCAGCCCGGCGTAGTGGGCGAGACGGACCAGCGGCCGGTAGAGCGCGTACGGCAGGAAGCGGGGCAGACGCGCGGCCCAGCGGTCCCGGGCGTCCTGGGAGTCCACCCGCGCCCCCCGCACCGCCCGCCGCATCAGCGTCGACTTGCCGCTCCCCGGCAGCCCGGTGACGACGACCAGGTCACGGGGGCCGAAGAGCAGGGCCCGCGGTCCGCGCCCCGCCCGCTCGCGCAGATCGCGTACGACGGGTGCGGTGCGGGCGGCGCCCTGTCCGGGCAGGGCGAGGCCGGTGGTCGTGGCGTAGGCGCTGGTTCGGTTCACCGTCGTCGTCCTCCCCCTGGGGCGGTTCGTGAGTGCCCCTCCCCGCCGAGTGTAAAGAGACGGTAATGCGCCGGTCTCGCGAATCCATGCGCTTTCCGCCACAGGCCGGTCACAGATCACCCTCTGCCGCGATCCGGCCGGGCGTGCGATGATGGCGGCGCCAACTGCATACCGGCCGCTTGAATCCGCGCGGGAGAGTTCCCGGGCCGCCCCAGACGGGCCGCCCGGGGCGCCGAAGGAGCAAGTCCCTCCCTTGAATCTCTCAGGCCCCCGTTACCGCGCGGGCGAGGCACATCTGAAAAGCGGGCCGCCCCGGCGGTCCCACCCAAGGTGCAAGTCCTGACCGCCGCCGCGCGGTGGTCATGGCGAACCTCTCAGGTTCCGATGACAGATGGGGAGGATCCACCTCGCCCGCCTGCCCCCTGCCCTGGGAGACGACCGACCGATGAGCAGTACCGCATCCACCCCCACCGAGCCGCGCCGCACCGCGCTCGACGCGCTGCACCGCTCGCTGGGCGCGACGATGACCGACTTCGCCGGCTGGGACATGCCGCTGCGCTACGGCTCCGAGCGCGACGAGCACGTGGCGGTGCGCACCCGGGCCGGTCTCTTCGACCTCTCCCACATGGGCGAGATCACCGTCACCGGACCTGACGCCGCCGCCCTGCTGAACTTCGCCCTGGTCGGCAACATCGGCTCGGTCGGCGTCGGCCGCGCCCGCTACACCATGATCTGCCAGGCCGACGGCGGCATCCTGGACGACCTGATCGTCTACCGGCTGGGCGAGACCGACTACATGGTCGTCGCCAACGCCTCCAACGCCCAGACCGTCCTCGACGCGCTGACCGAGCGCGCCGCCGGCTTCGACGCCGAGGTCCGCGACGACCGCGACGCCTATGCGCTGCTCGCCGTGCAGGGCCCGCAGTCCCCCGGCATCCTCGCCTCGCTCACCGACGCGGACCTGGCCGGGCTGAAGTACTACGCCGGGCTCCCCGGCACCGTCGCCGGCGTCCCGGCGCTGATCGCCCGCACCGGCTACACCGGCGAGGACGGCTTCGAGCTGTTCGTGAAGCCGGAGCACGCCGTGGAGCTGTGGCAGGCGCTGACCAAGGCCGGCGAGAGCGCCGGGCTCGTGCCGTGCGGCCTGTCCTGCCGGGACACGCTGCGCCTGGAGGCCGGCATGCCGCTGTACGGGCACGAGCTGACCACCTCCCTGACGCCCTTCGACGCCGGGCTCGGCCGGGTGGTGAAGTTCGAGAAGGACGATGACTTCGTCGGCCGTGCGGCGCTCACCGAGGCCGCCGCGAAGGCCGAGCAGACCCCGCCCCGCGTCCTGGTCGGCCTGGTGGCCGAGGGCCGGCGGGTCCCGCGCGCCGGGTTCTCCGTCGTCGCCGGCGGCGAGGTGGTGGGCGAGGTCACCTCCGGCGCGCCGTCGCCGACGCTCGGCAAGCCGATCGCCATGGCCTACGTCGACGCCGAGCACGCGGCTCCGGGCACGACCGGGGTGGGCGTGGACATCCGGGGCACCCACGAGCCGTACGAGGTCGTGGCGCTGCCCTTCTACAAGCGGCAGAAGTAACCGGCGTCCGTCGCCGTGACCCCGCACTCACCTGCGGTGACCGCCCTCCCCCCTTCCCCCAGCACACCCCCGCGTACAGGAGAATCCAGGACATGAGCACCCCCGCGCAGCTGCGCTACAGCAAGGAGCACGAGTGGCTGTCGGCCGCCGAGGACGGCGTCTCGACGGTCGGCATCACGGAGCACGCGGCCAACGCGCTCGGCGACGTGGTCTTCGTCCAGCTCCCCGAGGTCGGTGACACCGTCTCCGCCGGCGAGACCTGCGGCGAGCTGGAGTCGACCAAGTCGGTCTCCGACCTCTACTCCCCCGTCGGCGGCGAGGTCACGGCCGTCAACCAGGACGTCGTCGACGACCCGTCGCTGGTGAACTCCGCGCCCTTCGAGGGCGGCTGGCTGTTCAAGGTGCGCGTCGCGGAGGAGCCGGGCGACCTGCTCACCGCCGACGAGTACACCGCCTTCACCGCCGGCTGAGGAGTCGTAGCCACATGTCCGTCCTGAACACCCCCCTGCACGAGCTGGACCCGGACGTCGCCGCCGCCGTCGACGCGGAGCTGGTGCGCCAGCAGTCCACCCTGGAGATGATCGCCTCCGAGAACTTCGCGCCGGTCGCGGTGATGGAGGCCCAGGGCTCGGTCCTGACCAACAAGTACGCCGAGGGCTACCCGGGCCGCCGCTACTACGGCGGCTGCGAGCACGTCGACGTGGTCGAGCAGATCGCCATCGACCGGGTCAAGGAGCTGTTCGGCGCCGAGCACGCCAACGTGCAGCCGCACTCGGGCGCCCAGGCCAACGCGGCGGCGATGTTCGCGCTGCTGAAGCCGGGCGACACGATCATGGGCCTGAACCTGGCCCACGGCGGCCACCTGACCCACGGCATGAAGATCAACTTCTCCGGCAAGCTGTACGACGTCGTCGCCTACCACGTGGGCGACGACGGCCGGGTCGACATGGCCGAGGTGGAGCGCCTGGCCAAGGAGAGCCGGCCCAAGCTGATCGTGGCGGGCTGGTCGGCCTACCCGCGAAAGCTGGACTTCGCCGAGTTCCGCCGGATCGCGGACGAGGTCGGCGCGTACCTCATGGTCGACATGGCGCACTTCGCCGGCCTGGTCGCGGCGGGCCTGCACCCGAACCCGGTCGAGCACGCGCACGTGGTGACCACCACCACGCACAAGACGCTCGGCGGCCCGCGCGGCGGTGTGATCCTCTCCACGGCCGAACTGGCCAAAAAGATCAACTCCGCCGTCTTCCCCGGTCAGCAGGGTGGCCCGCTGGAGCACGTGGTCGCCGCGAAGGCCGTCGCCTTCAAGGTGGCCGCCTCCGAGGACTTCCGCGACCGCCAGCGTCGTACGCTGGAAGGCGCCCGCGTCCTGGCCGAGCGCCTGGTGCGGGACGACGCGAAGGCGGCGGGCGTCTCCGTCCTCAGCGGCGGCACGGACGTCCACCTGGTCCTGGTCGACCTGCGCGACTCGGAGCTGGACGGCCAGCAGGCCGAGGACCGGCTCCACGAGGTCGGCATCACGGTCAACCGCAACGCCGTGCCGAACGACCCGCGGCCGCCGATGGTGACCTCCGGGCTGCGCATCGGCACGCCGGCCCTGGCGACCCGCGGCTTCACCGCCGAGGACTTCGCCGAGGTCGCCGACGTGATCGCCGAGGCGCTGAAGCCGTCGTACGACGCCGAGGCACTGGCGGCCCGGGTGAAGGCCCTGGCCGCGAAGCACCCGCTCTACCCGGGCCTGGGCAAGTAACCAGACCGGTAACGGGCGGGGTGCCGCACCCGCCACAAGCGGACGCGGCACCCCGCCCCCACCCCCCTCTGCACCACCCCCGTATTGAGGAGTCCGTCCCGTGGCCATCTCGGTCTTCGACCTGTTCTCGATCGGCATCGGCCCCTCCAGCTCGCACACGGTCGGCCCGATGCGCGCGGCCCGCATGTTCGCGAGCCGCCTGCGCAACGAGGAGCTGCTCGGCTCCGTGGCCTCCGTCCACGCCGAGCTGTACGGCTCCCTCGGCGCCACCGGGCACGGCCACGGCACGCCCAAGGCGGTGCTGCTCGGCCTGGAGGGCGACTCGCCCCGCACGGTGGACGTGGAGTCGGCGGACGACCGGGTCGAGGCGATCCGCTCCGCCGGCCGCATCAACCTCCTCGGCGAGCACGAGATCGCCTTCTCCTACGACGACGACATGGTCCTGCACCGCCGCAAGGCGCTGCCGTACCACGCCAACGGCATGACCCTGTGGGCCCGCGACGCCGACGGCGCGGACCTCCTCTCCAAGACGTACTACTCGGTCGGCGGCGGCTTCGTCGTGGACGAGGACGCGGTGGGCGCGGACCGCATCGTGCTGGACGACACGGTGCTGAAGTACCCCTTCCGCACCGGCGACGGGCTGCTCCGCCTGACCCGCGAGACCGGCCTCTCCATCTCCGCCCTGATGCTGGAGAACGAACGCGCCTGGCGCACCGAGGACGAGATCCGCGCCGGTCTGCTGGAGATCTGGCAGGTCATGCGCGCCTGCGTCTCCCGCGGCATGTCCCAGGAGGGCATCCTGCCGGGCGGCCTCAAGGTCCGCCGCCGCGCCGCCAACACCGCGCGCAAGCTCCGCTCCGAGGGCGACCCGCTGGCCCTGGCCATGGAGTGGATCACCCTCTACGCGATGGCCGTGAACGAGGAGAACGCCGCCGGCGGCCGGGTCGTCACCGCCCCCACCAACGGCGCCGCCGGCATCATCCCGGCGGTCCTGCACTACTACGTCAACTTCGTGCCCGGCGCCGACGAGGAGGGCGTGGTCCGCTTCCTCCTCGCCGCGGGCGCCATCGGCATGCTCTTCAAGGAGAACGCCTCCATCTCCGGAGCCGAGGTCGGCTGCCAGGGCGAGGTCGGCTCCGCCTGCTCGATGGCGGCGGGCGCCCTCGCCGAGGTTCTGGGCGGCTCGCCCGAGCAGGTCGAGAACGCGGCGGAGATCGGCATGGAACACAACCTCGGCCTCACCTGCGACCCGGTCGGCGGCCTCGTCCAGATCCCCTGCATCGAACGCAACGGCATGGCCGCGGTGAAGGCCGTCACGGCGGCCCGCATGGCCATGCGCGGCGACGGCTCGCACAAGGTGTCCCTGGACAAGGTCATCAAGACGATGAAGGACACCGGCGCGGACATGTCGGTCAAGTACAAGGAGACGGCCCGGGGCGGGCTGGCGGTGAACATCATCGAGTGCTGAACGGGTGCCGGCCACCACGTCCGCTCCCGTCACGGACGCGAAGCCCGCGACAGCGCATCGACCGTCACCCCCACGATGGCCCTGAGCTGCGCCGGGCCGGCCCCGGCCCTGCTCATGACGGCGAGCGACTGGTTCACAGCCGCCGCGTGCAGAGCGAAGGCCTCGGCGCCCTGGTCGGTCAGCCGGCCGGCCTTCAGCGCGGCGCGCAGGCGCGAGTGCTGCCGGCCGAGCGCCTGCTTCGCGTGCGCCGCGACGCTCGGACTCAGCACGGGTACCGCCATGGCCGACTGGGCGATCAGGCATCCGTCGGGTAGTTCGGGATCGGCGATGCGCTCGAGGGTGACGTCGAAGAACGCCCGAACCGCGGCAACGGGTTCCGAGGCCGCGCACGACAGGGCGGCGTCGTACTTCTCGCCGTAGCGCGCGGCGTAGAGATCCAGGCAGCGCAGGAAGAGCGTGTCCTTGTCGCCGAGCGAGGAGTAGATGGAGCTGCGGTTCAGGCCGGTTGCCCGGGACAGATCGTCCACAGAGGTGTCGGCGTAGCCGTCGCGCCAGAACTGGATCATCGCGGCGTCGAGCGCCGCGTCCATGTCGAACTGCTTCTTGCCTGCCACGTGGCATTCCCTTGCCGATGCGTCGATGGTCCGGACCGTGCTGCGCACCCATCCTATCTTGAACCAATCAGTTCAAGATGTGTTAGCCTCCGAGCGTGGCCATGACCCCGTACCGCCCGGAAAGCAACCCCGTCCGCGACCTGCCCCTGCGGCACGTGGCCGACTTCACCCACCGCTGGGTCGACGCGGACGGTGTCCGCCTGCACGCGGTCGAAGGCGGACGGTCGAGCGGCCCGGCCCTCGTCCTGCTCGCCGGGTTCCCGCAGACCTGGTGGGCGTGGCGGAAGGTGATGCCCGGCCTCGCCCGCCGGTTCCGCGTCATCGCGGTCGACCTGCCGGGGCAGGGCCATTCCGAGCGTCCGGAGAGCGGCTACGACACGCACGCGGTCGCCGCGCGCGTCCACACCGCGGTGAAGGCTCTCGGGGTGCCGACCTACTCCCTGGTCGCCCACGACATCGGCGCCTGGGTCGCCTTCTCCCTCGCCCTCGACTTCGAGAGGCACCTGCGCGGGGTCGCTCTGCTCGATGCCGGGATCCCCGGCATCACTCTCCCGGAGGCGGTTCCCACCGACCCGGATCAGGCGTGGAAGACCTGGCATTTCGCGTTCCACACCGTGCCCGACCTGCCCGAGACGCTGCTCGCCGGCCGCGAACGCGAGTATGTCGGCTGGTTCCTGAAGGCGAAGGCCCTGGCTGCCGACACGTTCGACGAGGCCGAGATCGACCACTACGCGGCGGCCGTCGCCGTCGACGGCGGCCTGCGCGCCTTCCTCGCGTACTACCGAGACGCCGCGGAGTCGGCGCGCATGAACCGCGAGGCGCTCGAGGGGCGGCAGCTGACCGTGCCGGTCCTCGGTATCTCCAGCAGTCACGGCTCCGTTCCGGACATGGCCGCCTCCCTCAGCCCCTGGGCCCACGACACCACCGGACTCGTCGTGCCCGACGCCGGACACTTCATCCCCGACGAGCAGCCCGAGGCCATCGTTGCCGCGGTGACGGGCTTCCTCGCCGGCGACGCCTGAGACCACGGGGCCCGGCCGCGTGACCAGGTGTACCGGCGTGGCAGAGGGGCCGCGATCACTCGTTCGGCACACTTTCGCCCACTCAGGGGTGGTTCGCGGGGGCGCCCCGGTGCTCAACGTGGGGGAAGGCGTTGGGTCGATCATGGAACCCCGGGAGTTGTGGACACGGCATGCGGTGCTGGCGGAAGCGTTCTGCGGAATGGACGAGCGCGTTCGGATGTCCCGGACGGTGCTCGACGACGCCCAGGCGGAGCGCTCTCTGACGCTTGCCGCCTTCGCCGTGACGGTCGGTGACGACGACGCGGTGGCGCAGATGATGGGGCTGACCGAGCGCGAGGTCCGGGCCGCCCGGCGCGCGGTGGGCAAGGACTCCGCGCGGGCCCGGGCGGAGGTGCTGCTCGCCGAGGCGTGCGAGGCCGCGGAGGTGTCGGCCGGGCCGGACGGGACAGAGGGCGGCGCGGCCGGTCAGGTTCAGGTGCCCGTCGAGGAGGCTGCCCCCGTGCCGCAGCCGGCGCCGGGGCCGGTCCTCGGGCAGGAGCCGCAGCCGCAGTGGTCGCCGGCGATGGACGCGGTGCTGGTGGGCGCGTGGCAGACGCAGGTCGATCCCGCGGTCGTGGCCGCCGAACTCGGCCTGGATCTCCAGGTGCTGGCCGCTCGCGCGCACCAGTTGTCGCTCGAAGGGCGGCTGCGCCCACCGGCCGTCGGCGGCGCCCAGCCGGGCCGTCACCGCCGCGGTGCCGAGACGGCGGCCCCTTCGGTACAGAGCAGCCCCGTGGCGGGGCCGGCGTCGGCGGAACCGGGGCACGTCTGGCATCACTGGCAGTGGCAGCGGCCCGCCGAACCGGTCTGGGGCGACAGCACGACGACGGTGGCGGCGCACGACTGGGACGGCATCCTGAACCAGTGGCAGGCGGCGCAACAGGTCTGGTAGCCGCCCGGGCGGGCGGTTCGCCTCACTCCGGCCCGCCCCCGCCGTCGGCCGGGCTCGTGAAGCGGACCTCGATGCGGCGGCGGCCGGTGCGGATCGTCAGGCCCCGGGGGAGGCGGGCGCCGGGGCCGGCGTCCGTCAGCCACAGGTTGACGGCCGCGCCGAGGAGCAGGGGGTCGAGGGCCGGCTGCGGGGTGCCCCAGTGGCGGGTCGTGCGGGCTTCGAGCAGCGTGCCGTGCAGCCGGAGGACGGCGGACACCTCGTCGATCCGGGCGACCAGGACGGCGGCGCCGGGGCTTCGCGCGGCCTCGCCGAGGCACCACTCGGGCGGGGGCGGTTCGGCGACGGGGACCGTGCGGGCGACGACGTCGGCGCTCTGCTGCCACACCGTGTGGGCCGTCTCGACGGCGACGGCGTAGAAGCCGCGCTCGCCGCCCTGGTGGCCCGGCACCAGCGGCCAGCGCCGTACGTCGACCGTGCCGTCGGCCAGGACGGTGCCGGCCACCTCGTAGGCGGTCGGTGGCCGCCTGCGTACCGGCTCCGGGTCGGGGACCGGGCTCGGGTCGGGCGGTTCCTCGGGCGGGCGTACGCCCTTGTGTTCCAGGAAGGCGTACAGACGGCGTCGGGTGAGCTCCCCCGACTTGTCGATGTCGGCGAGCTGACTGTCGACGATGGGCCGCAGCAGGCCGGGGTCGTGGTCCTGTTCGGCGCGCAGCAGTTGGGCGTGCAGGTCGCCGGCGGGGTCGAGCCGCGGGGCGGTCCGGCCGAACGCCGCCGCGGGTGAGGAGGGGTCCAGCTCCTCCAGTCCGGCCGTGGCCAGGAGCGTCATCCGGTCCGCGGCGGCCGAGTAGAACGTGGTGCTGCCGTGGTCGCCGATCACCCAGTCGCCGGCCACTACGGCGGCCCGCCAGCCCTCCTGGGGCGGGATCACCAGTAGCCCCGCGTCCATCGCCCGTCCCAGGCGTTCCAGGACGGCGAGCGGCGTGTGCCGGGCCCACACATTGGGGTGGAAGACGGTGGCCACCGCGAACTCGTCCGAGGGGAGGGAGGTGACGAGGTCCAGGGGGAGGCGCGGGTGCCGGCCGAGCAGCGAGTGCTCGCTCCACGTGGAGTGGACCACCACGAGGCGACGGCCGTCGGCGATGCCGAGCTGGGCGCGGTACCGGTCGCGCAGCTGCCGGCTCGCCATGATGCGCTGGAAGCACCAGTCGCCGAGCACCTCGGCCCGGGGGACGGCCTCGGGGCACGCCTGGAACAGCCGGGTGAGCTGGTCGTGGTGGGACAGGCCGATGGCGGCGGGCACCACCTTGCCGCGGTGGACCAGTTCCCTGCGGGAGAGCCCGGCGGGCGAGGTCAGGTCCCCGGTCGACTCGGTGACCAGGCGGTTGTAGCCGGCGCCGTGCGGCAGCACCATCAGCGGGGCGCGCAGCCGGCGCATCGACGGGTGCACGGCGCAGGCGACGGCCAGGTCGAAGCGGCGCCGGGTCGCCTCCTTCCACGTCAGCACGGTCACGCCCACGGAGTCCAGGTACTCGGGCAGCCCGTCGGCGAAGGCCGAACCGGGGTTGACAGTGCAGTACTTGTCGATGCCGTCCTCGGGGCGCAGCAGGCCGAGCACGTCGAGCACGCGGGTGGCGGAGGTGAGCGTGCGGGCGACGCCCAGGACCGTCGCCTCGGCGGGCGCCCAGGTGTTCCAACGTGGCCGGGTGCGCGAGGGGCGGCGGCGACGCGGCAGGGGCACAGTCTCTCCGGAGCGTCAGGGATGGGGATACGGAGCAGGACAGGGTACGCAGGCCCGGTCGTCGGCCGCCTCAGTCGTCCTGGGGCCGCACCCCGGCGTCCCGGCGCAGTTGCCGCAGCTTCGCGTCGCACGCCGCGCGCAGCCGGGCGTCCCGGGTGCTCGCGGAGAGCTCGGACAACACGGCCAGCGCCTGGTCGAGCTTGGCGTGCAGCCTCATGGCGGCCGCCTGCTCCGCCGCGCGTATCGCCGTCTCCGTCGCTGCCTCCGGCCGGCCGAGGCCCTGCAGCGCCCGGGCCTGCACGACGCCGATGCGCGGGAGCATCGTGTCGTCACCGGTGTCGGTCGCCGTCACCCGGGCCGCCTCCAGCACGTCGTACGCCTCCTGCCGGCGCTCGGCGGCGAGCAGGGCCTGGCCGACGTTGTACGTCTGCACCACGACGCCGTGCCGGTCGCCGGTGGCGGAGTTGGCCTCCAGGGCCCGGGTGAACAGCTCGTGGGCGTCTTCGTGCCGTTCCCCGGCCAGGGCGACCAGGCCCTGCGTCTCCCAGATCATGCCGCTCAGCCGGGCGTCGTCGACCGTGCCGAGCAGTTCCTCGGCGGCGGCCAGCTCCCGCCGGGCCTCGTCGTGGGCGCCGGTCTCGTAGTACGCGCGGGCCCGCTGGTTGCGCATCCGGACCTCGACGTCCGGGCGCCCGGTCCACTGCGCCGCCTCGATGCCCAGGGCGTGGGCCTCGATGGAGTCCGCGTGGTGCTTGCGGCTGTGGTACAGCGCCCACAGCGACTCGCACATCCGCCACACGAGGTCGTACCAGCGCTCGTCGGCGGCGGCCCGCAGCACGGCCAGCAGGTTGCCGCGCTCGGCGTCGAGCCACTCCAGCGCCTCGGCACGGTCGGTGAACGGCGTCTCCTGCGCGCAGAGGTCCGCCAGGGACCGCGCGGGTGGCGCCTGGAGGCGGAAGCGGCCCGGGCCGAGGACGAACACGTCGGCGTGGGCGGCGACGGCCGCATAGAACTCGGCCCCGGCGCGCAGGCCGGCGGCGCGCTCCGCGTCCGGGAGTGCCCGCGCCGTCTCGCGGGCGTGCGCCAGGACCACGTCGTGCAGCCGGAGGCGACGCGGCCGGTCGGCGGAGGCGGCGATGACGGCCAGGTGCGCGGTGAGCAGGTCGCCCGCCGCGTCGTCCCAGTCCGGCACTCCCGCCGCCGCCGCGAGGGCGCCGGTCACCGTGGTCCCGGGCAGCACGCCGAACAGCCGGTACAGCTTGCGCGTGGGGTCCGGAAGGCTCGCGTAGGCCAGGTCCAGGGCGGCGTTCACGGACAGGGTCCCGTCCTCCATGTGCGGTAAGCCGCGGGCGCCGAGCCTGCGCACCGCGTCGGCCAGGTTCAGGTGCGGGCACCGGGCGAGCCACTCGCCGACCGCCCGCAGCGACAGGGGCAGGCCGCCGCAGAGCCGGACCAGCGCCTCGGCGGCGCCGTCCGCCTCCGCGACCCGCCAGCTGCGGACGAACTCGACCCCGGCCCGTTCCCCGAGCGGGTCGAGGGTGATGTGCACCGCGCCGTCCATCCGGAGGGCGGGCAGGCTGGTGCGGCTGGTGACCACGAGCAGTCCGGCGGCCGGGACGAGCGGCCGGACCTCGGCCGCCTGGCGGACGTTGTCCGCGACGACGAGGGTGTCGTGCCCGGCGGTGACGCTCCGGAAGAGCGCGGTGCGCTCCCCCAGCCCTGCCGGGATGAACTCCGGGTGCACCCCCAGGGAGCGCAGGAAGCCGGCGACGACACCGCCGACGTCGACCGCGCCGTGCCGTCGGATCTCCGCCAGGTCCGCGTAGAGGTGGCCACCCGGGTAGGAGTGCCGGAGCGCCCTGGCGACCCACTGGGCCACCAGCTGCGTCTTGCCCACTCCCCCGAGGCCGGAGACCACGACGATGCCCGGGGTGCGGTCCGCCCGCCGCTCGGTCTCGGTGGCTTGCAGGCGGGCGAGTTCGCTCTCCCGGTTGACGAACAGCGCGCTGGGCGAGGGGACCTGCCGGGGCGTCGCGGACGGCGGGGCCGCGGGCAGCGTCAACGACTCCACCCGGCCGGCCATGACGAGTGGGCCGGTGATGACCGCGTTCCCGGCGACGGAGTTGTGCGTCACGGCCGCTGTCCCGTCTCTGCGCTCGCCCACCCGGCCGCCCCTCGTCAGACCCTGCCACCAGGACCCCAACTTACTACTCCGGCCAACTCCGCCGATATCACCTCACGGTGGCCGGTCGGCGGCCACCGGCCTACGGTGGACGACCGGGGGACCGACCGGCACACCGATGTGCGTCCGACAGACAAGGGAGCGCTGTGGAAGCGGAGTTGGCGACACTCGTGGCAAGCGGGGCGACGACGGCGGTCGGCCTCATGGTCACCGACGCGTGGGGGCAGGCGAAGCAGCGTTTCGTGGCGCTGTTCTCACGCGGCGGCGACCCGGCCGCCGCGGACGGGGAACTGGACCGGGCGCGGGAGGCCCTCCTCGCGGCGGCCGGGACCGACGACGAGGAGGCCCTGGTCGCCGACATCACGGCGATGGTACGGCTCCGGCTGCGCGGCCTGCTCCGACAGGACCCCGGCGCGGCCGACGAACTCCGCGACCTCGTTTCGAGGTTCGCCCCGGGCGCCGGAGACTCGGTGCACAACAGCATCAGCGGCGGCACGGTGCACGGGCCGGTGTTCCAGGGACACACCTTCTCGGATCTGACCTTCCACCGCTCGGACGGCCCCGCCGCCGACCGGACCGACTGAGTCCGGGACGTCAGCCGAGGACCCGGACCGGGGTGCCAGTCGGCGTACGCGCTCGCCACGTTCTGGAAGTCGTCGAGCACGGCGCAGCGGAATCGCATGTCGGTCTCTCCTGGAGCCTCTCGCTTCCGAGGCGCGGACGCGCGCCCGGTCCGGGGCCGCCCGGCAGCACGGTCTTCTCAGGCTGCTCCCCGGGTGCCGGAGGCCGGTGGGCCGGGCTAGCGTGTCGTGCATGACCGTTCTGATCGTCGGCGGGAGCGGCTTCCTGGGGACCGAGCTGGTCCGGCAGGTGACGGCGGCCGGGCATCGGGTGGCGGCGACATACGCGACCGCACCCGGCGCCGGGCCGGCCGCCGAGTGGCACGCGCTCGACCTGCGGGACCCGGGCCGCCTGGACGTGGTCCTGGCCGAGGCGGACCCCGAGGTCGTGATCAACGTGACCGGTGGCAAGGACGACTGGGTCACGACGGCCGAGGGGCCGGTACGGATCGCACTGGCCGCGGCCCGCCGGGCGCGCCTGGTCCATGTGTCCAGCGACGCGGTGTTCTCCGGGGCCGGCGTCACCTACGACGAGACCAGCCTCCCCGACCCGGTCACGCCCTACGGCGCCGCGAAGGCCGCCGCGGAGACCGGTGTCCGGCTCGTGCTGCCGGAAGCCGTCGTCGCGCGCACGTCGCTGATCGTCGGCCACGGCCGCTCGGTCCACGAGCGGCTGGTGCACGAACTCGCCGCCGGCACCCGCCGCGGCACCCTGTTCACCGACGACGTCCGGTGTCCCGTGCACGTCTCCGACCTGGCCGCGGCCCTGCTGGAGCTGGCGTTCGGTGACGCGGCGGGCGTCCGCCATCTCGCCGGGGCGGACGCCGTGAGCCGGCACCGGCTCGGGATGCTGGTCGCCGCCCGCGACGGCCTGGACGCCGCCCGGCTGCCGGCTGGCCTGCGCGCCGGCAGCCCCTTCCCCGGGGCCCTCGACGTGCGCCTCGACAGCCGGGCCAGCAGCGGGGGCTGCGCACCAGGCTGCGCGGTGCGCGGGAGTTCCTGTCGGGTCGGGGTCAGCCGCGGAGCCGGTAGCCGAGGAGGCGGGAGCGGGTGGCGGCGGGGCTGAGGCCGAGGGCCTTGCTGATCGCGTCGGTGGGCAGTTCGTCGGCCTCGGCGGCGTGGGCGGCGTCGCGGGCGATGCCGTGGGTGAGGCGCTCGAGTTCGCCCACCGCGCGCAGGGCCGCGACGGGCGCCTGGTCGGCGAGGAGGGTGAGCTGGGTGGCCAGGCGGCTCATCGTCTCGGCGAGTTCGTCGGGGAGCGGTACGGTCTGGCGGTCGACGGCGTCGATGTGGTCGGCCCACTCGTTGTACGGGGGAACCAGGTCCAGGTCGTCCAGGCCGTCCTCGCCGATCGCCGCCCAGTCGACGGCATGGCTCGCGCCGCGCCAGCCGCACGCGCACGCCGCCCGGTAGCCGGCGGCCCGCGGCCGGCCCCACCGGCCCGTGTACGCCCACCACTCCCTCGTCGAGCAGCCGTTCGTGCCGCTGCCGACGTCGATGTACACCTGCTCCGGCTCGGCGCCGTCGGGCAGGACGGCGCCGACCCACCCCTCGTGGGACTCGCCGTACTCGTCCGTCTGCCAGGCCATGGCCGCCTCCCTGTCGCAAAGGGGTTGTCCCCTCAGGGTGACGCAACCGGGGGCGAACCGGGTAGGGGCACCTTCACCGGGCGCCGGCGACACACCCCTCCGTGGTGGCACGCGCCAGCTCGGCGCCGTCCTTCGGCTCGGGCCTCACGTGGGCCGTGCACCAGCGGTAGACGTCGTCCGCCATGCCGGACCCGGGCCCCTCGCCCCGCTCGGTCAGCTCCGCGGCCCGGGCGCGGGCCTGCCGGTACCTGTCGTGGGCGGCGGTTCCCGGCCGGTAGGAGGGGGTCGCGACTCGGCCGGGGTCGGGCCGGTCCGAGCCGCCGTGGACGGCGACGAGCCAGCCGGCCAGCAGCACGCCGGGCAGCCCCACGGCGAGGGCGGCGAACCACCAGCCCGCCCTGGGCGACTGCCTCCGGCCCACGCCGTACGACAGCAGCGCGAGGGCGAGCAGGACGACGATCACCAGGACGGTGATGATTCCCGCGCCGGATCCCATCGTTCGCTCGCCCTCCCTGCCGTTCTCCCTGCATTTTGCCCCCTCCGGTGGACAAAAGGGGTGCCGTGGCGGCTGGGGGTCTCGTTCACGGGGAGAAATCCGCCCAGACTTCACCGTCCCGTTCCCCACGCACCGCCCCGTACGGGGAACGCGCGTCGCATGGAACACGTGACGTTTCTCGTCGTGGCGGTCGTCGTCGCGGCGCTCGCCTTCGACTTCACCAACGGCTTCCACGACACGGCCAACGCCATGGCCACCTCGATCGCGACCGGCGCGCTGCGGCCGAGGACCGCCGTCCTGGTCAGCGGAGCCCTGAACCTGGCCGGCGCCTTCCTCTCCACCGAGGTGGCGAAGACGATCTCCGACGGGATCGTCGACGACTCGCTGGTCACGCCGGGCATGGTGCTCGCCGGCCTCGTCGGCGCCATCCTCTGGAACCTCGCCACCTGGCTGCTCGGCCTGCCGTCGAGTTCCTCGCACGCCCTGTTCGGCGGGCTGATCGGCGCCGTGTGGGTCGGGGCGGGGGTGGAGGGCGTGCACTTCTCCAAGGTGCTGGAGAAGATCCTGATACCGGCGCTGGCCTCGCCGCTGATCGCCGGCCTCGCGGCGCTGTGCGCCACCTACCTGGCCTATCGCATCGCCGGGCGGGCGCGGGGCGACGCGGGGGCCGAGCGGGTCGGCCGCGGCTTCCGCGCCGGGCAGATCGCCTCCGCCTCGCTGGTGTCCCTCGCCCACGGCACCAACGACGCCCAGAAGACGATGGGCGTCATCACCCTGACCCTGGTCGCGTCCGGCGCCCTGCCGCACGGCAGCGGCCCGCCGGTGTGGGTGATCGGCTCGGCGGGGCTGGCGATCGCGCTCGGCACCTATCTGGGCGGCTGGCGCATCATCCGCACCATGGGCCGGGGGCTGACCGACATCAAGCCGCCGCAGGGCTTCGCCGCCGAGACCGCGGCGACCTCGGTGATCCTGGCCTCCGCCCACCTCGGCTTCGCGCTCTCCACCACCCACGTCTGCTCCGGCGGGGTCGTCGGCGCGGGCCTCGGGCGGCGCACGGCGGAGATCCGCTGGGGCACCGCGGGCCGGATGCTGCTCGCCTGGTGCGTGACGCTGCCCGCCGCGGCGGCGGTCGGCGGGTTGGCCGCGCTGGCGGTGGTGCGGGGCGGGACGCCGGGCACGGTCCTGGTCCTCCTCGCCGCCGCGGCCGTCACGGCGGCCCTCGTCCTGCTGGCCCGCCGCAACGCCGTCCACTCCGGCAACGTCAACGACGAGCACCGCGTCAGCGTCCGCCCGGCGCCCGCCGAGCCGGCCGCCGCCTGAACCCACCCGAACTCCCCTAGGAGGCAGCACCGATGGACCTGGACTGGACCGCCCTCGGCTCCGTCGCCCTGGTGGGCGTGGGCGCGACCGTCGCCCTGGTCGTCGTCTTCACCCTCGGCGTCACCCTCCTCGCCGGCCCCGCCCGGGACCCCGAGGAGCACCACACCGCCACCCGCACCGCAGCCGTCCTGTGCTTCACGGCCTGCGTCGTGGCGGCCCTGTACGGGCTGTACCTCGTCGTCCCGCAGTTCCACGGAGGTTGACGACCCCCCGGCCGGTGGCTAGCTTGCGTCGCGATCCGGCAGTTGGTCCGAACCAGGAGCCGAGGAGCCCGCATGCGTACCAGGACGTCGAGTCGCGCGGCGGTGCTCGCGCTCGCGCTGACAACGTTATCCGCCGCCTTCTCCCCGCACGCCGCGACGGCCGCCCCGCAGGCGGCCCGGGCGGCGATCTGCAACAAGTACTGCGACGCCCGCGACCCCGCGCTGTCCCCGCAGGACCGGGAGCCCGTGCGGGCGACGCTGCAGAACCGGTCCGTCGTGCTGCACTTCGACGACGCCGACGCCATGGGCTGGGCGTCCGTCGACGGCGGCGGCGCCGGCGACCAGGTGTGGCTGGACCGGTCGATGGACGGCGGGCTGACCTGGGCGGCCGGCAGCAAGCTGGGCGCCACCACCGTGCCGGCCGGCAGCGGCGGCTGGCGTACGCAGCTGTACAACGTGGACGACTGGAACACCCAGGGCGTCGGCGCGCTCCGCGCCTGCGGGCAGGTCGGCGGCGCCATCGCCTGCACGCCCTGGGCGCGGACCACCTGGAACGCCGGCGAGCGGCGCACCGCGGCGGCGACCGCGCTGATGATGTCGTACGACCGCACCACCAAGCTGTTCGGCGGCAACGGCTGGTGGACGGCGGCGAACGCGTTGACGGCGGTCATCGACAACATCCGGCTGACCGGGATGGGCAGTTACCGCTACGCCGTCGCCGACACCTACGACAAGAACCTGCGCGCCCAGGGCGGGAACTTCACCAACGAGTACCTGGACGACACCGGTTGGTGGGGCCTCGCCTGGATCGCCGCCTACGACCTGACCGGCGACGCCCGCTACCTGGACACCGCCAAGGCCGACGCCGAGCACATGTGGGCCAACTGGAACGCCACCTGCGGGGGCGGGGTGCGCTGGAACAGCAACGGCAACTACAAGAACGCCATCACCAACGAGCTGTTCCTGTGGCTGTCCGCCGCCCTGCACAACCGGATCTCCGGGGACACCACCTGGCTGAGCCGCGCGCAGAGCGAGTGGACCTGGTTCCGCGGCAGCGGCATGATCAACGGCGACCGGATGATCAACGACGGTCTGACCGACGCCTGCGCCAACAACGGCCAGCCCACCTGGACGTACAACCAGGGCGTCGTCCTCGGCGGCCTCACCGAACTGCACCGCGCCACCGGCGACGCGAGCCTGCTCACCACCGCCCGCGGCCTCGCCGACGCCAGCACCGTGCACCTCGAAACGGGCGGCGTACTGCGCGAACCCGGCGAGGGCGACGGCTGCACCGGGGACGGCCCCAGCTTCAAGGGCGCCTACGTGCGCGGCCTGGGCCGGCTGAACGCGCAGCTCACCGACCACCCGTACACCGCCCGACTGCGAAGCTGGGCCGACTCGGCCCACGCCAGGGACCGCAACCCCCTCGACCAGTACGGCCCGCACTGGGCCGGCGGCCCCGGCACGAGCGCGTACGGCTGCCAGCAGAGCGCCTTGGACCTGCTGAACGCGGCGAGCTGACCCCGCTCCCCTACGCCGGCGGCGGCACCTCGCCCGAGCCTCGGGGGATGAGCCGTACCGGGATGGTCTCCCGGCGGGCCGCGGTGCGGGTGCCGTCCAGGCGGGCCAGGGCGAGGCGGGCCGCGGTGCCGCCGATGGCGGCGGGGTCCTGGGCGACGACGGTGAGGCCCGGCTGGAGGACGTCGGCGAGCATCGGGTCGTCGAAGCCGACCAGCGCCACGTCCCGGCGGCCGCTCTGGGCGAGGGCCTTGACCACGCCCACGGTGGCGAAGTTGTTGCCGGTGAGCACCGCGGTCGGCGGCTCGTCCAGCGCGAGCAGGCGCCGCATGGCGTCGGCCGCCGCCTCCGGGTCGTGGCCCTCGGCCAGCAGTTCGGGGCGGTAGGGCAGGCCGGCCTCCTCCAGGGCGTCGCGGTAGCCGCGGAAGCGCTCCCGGCGGGTGAACAGGATGGCCGGGCCGTCGCCGAGGAAGGCGATCCGCCGGTGGCCGCGCGCGATGAGGTGGGCGGTGCCCAGGGCGCCGCCGGTGCGGTTGGCGCTGACCACGCAGTCCGTCGTCAGACCGGCGGCGGGGCGGTCGACGAAGACCAGCGGCAGGCCGCCGGCGCGTTCGCGGCGCAGGAAGCGGTGGTCTCCGCCGACCGCCGGCACCACCATGAGCACGCTGACCCGGCGGGCCAGGAAGGTCGCGATCAGCGAGCGCTCCCGCTCCACCGACTCCTCCGAGGACCCCATGATCAGGGTGAGCCCCCGCTCCCGGGTGACCTCCTCGATCCCGCCGGCCACCGCGCCGAAGAACGGGTTGCCGATCTCCGGCACCACCAGGCCGATGGTGGAGTCCCGGGAGCCGATGCGCATCGTGCGCGCCATGAGGTCCGGGTGGAAGCCCAGCTCGCGCGTGACGGCGAGCACCCGGTCCCGGGTCTGCTCGGACACCGGCCCCTCGCCGTTGAGCACGCGCGACACGGTCTTGGCGCTCACCCCCACCCGTTCGGCGACGTCGGACAGGGTGAGCCGCCGGTTGGAGGGGGACATGCCGTCAGCCTTCTCTTCCCAGGTGTCAGGTCGACCGCACACCGGCGGCGTCCGCGGCGCGAGAGTCGGCTACGACAGTACCCCCGTCGGCCTCGGACACCTCCAACGCCCCGGTCATGATCGCCACCACCTCGGCCATGGTGTGGTCGGCCGGGCACAGTTGGGCCACCCGGCGGCCCAGGCGCTGCACGTGGATGCGGTCGGCGATCTCGAAGACCTGCGGCATGTTGTGGCTGATCAGCACCGTCGGCAGGCCCCGCTCGCGCACCTTGCGGATCAGGTCGAGCACCTGCCCGGACTCCTTCACGCCGAGCGCGGCGGTCGGCTCGTCCATCACCACCACGTGCCGCGACCAGGCCACCGCACGGGCCACCGCCACCCCCTGGCGCTGGCCGCCGGAGAGGGACTCCACGGGCTGGGTCAGCGAGCGAAGGCCGATCTTCAGGTCGGCCATGTGCGCGGCGGACTCGGCCCGCATCCGCTTGGTGTCCAGCATCCGGAAGACGCTGCCGAGCAGGCCCGGGCGGCGCACCTCCCGACCGAGGAACATGTTGGCGGCGATGTCCATCGAGGCGGCCACCGCGAGGTCCTGGTAGACCGTCTCGATGCCGCGCCGCCGGGCGTCCAGCGGGTCGCGGAAGCGGACCTGCTCGCCGTCCAGCTCGATGGTGCCCTCGTCCGGTTGCAGGGCCCCGGTGAGCGCCTTGATCAGGCTGGACTTGCCGGCGCCGTTGTCGCCGACGACCGCGAGGACCTCGCCGGGCAGGAGGTCGAAGTCCGAGCCGTCCAGGGCGGTGACGTGGCCGTACCGCTTGACCAGGCCGCGGGCGCGCAGCACGGGGGTGGGCTGCTCCGCGGCCTCCTTCCGCACGGTCGTCGCTGCGCTGTCGTCGCTCATCGGGCCGCCTTCCTGCGGGAGATCTGGTCCACGGACACCGCGAGGATCACCAGGACGCCGGTGATCAGGGTCTGGTAGATCGAGCCGACGCCCATCAGCTGGAGCCCGTTGCGGAACACCCCGACGATCAGGGCGCCGATCAGGGTGCCGACGACCAGGCCCCGGCCGCCGAAGAGGCTGGTGCCGCCGAGCACGACCGCGGTGATGGAGTTGAGGTTGTCGTCGGTGCCGGCCTTGGGGTCGCCGACGCCGGTGCGGGAGACCAGGAGCAGCGCGGCGATGCCGTAGACGAGACCGGCCAGGGTGAAGATGCCGAGCCGCAGCCGGTCCACCCGGATGCCGGTCAGCCGGGCCACCTCCGGGCTGTTGCCGAGGGCGTAGGTGTGCCGGCCCCAGGCGGTGCAGCCGAGGAGGTAGGCGAAGACGGCGAACAGGGCCAGGGTGAGCACCGAGCCGTAGGTGACGTCGGTGTGGCCGAGCGGGAACGTCTCGCCCAGCGCGGTGAGTTCACCGGGCAGCGCGGTGATCGTCTGGTCGTCGGAGAGGATGTGGGTCAGCGCGAAGGCGACGTTGAGCATGCCGAGCGTGACGATGAACGGCGGCAGCCGGACGAAGGTGACGAGGGCGCCGTTGGCGAGGCCGAGCAGCGCGCACACCGCGAGCCCGGCCAGGATCGCGAGCAGCGGCGGCAGGCCGCTGTCGGTGGCGAGCTTGGCCATCACGATGCTGCCGAAGGCCATGATCATGCCGCAGGACAGGTCGATGCCGGCGATGAGGATGACGAGGGTCTGCCCGAGGGCGAGGGTGCCGACCACCATCACCTGCTGCATGACCAGGGAGAGGTTGCCGCCGGAGAGGAACTGCTCGCTCTGGGTGGCGAAGAAGACGCCGGCCAGCAGCAGGGCGGCCAGCGGTCCGGCGACGGAGTGGGTGACGATCGACCGCCAGCCGAAGGGGGTCGAGGAGGCGGGGGGTGCCGTGGGCGGCGGCGCCGAGGACGCCGGCCTGGCGGTGGTGCTCACGTCGGGGGGCTCCTTGCTGTCGGAGGCGGTCGGGGGCGGTCGGGGGCGGTCGGGGGCGGTCGGGGGCGATCCGAGGGGGCGATCGGATGCGGTGAGAGGCGATCCGGTGGTTCGGGAGGGCCGTGCCGGGGCCGTCAGCCCCAGCAGTTGTCCAGCCCGTACGCCGTGTCCTTGGCACTCACCCCGCCGGCCGGCCGGTCGGTGACGAGGTTGACGCCGGTGTCGGTGTAGCCGGAGACCTTCTTGTCCTGCTTCACGTGCGCGACCACGGCCTCCACGCCCTTGCTCGCCATGAGCAGCGGGTACTGCTGCGAAGTGGCGGCCAGCTGACCGGCCTTGACGGCCTTGACGCCCGCGCAGCCGCCGTCGACGGAGACCACCATGACGTCGCCCGCGCGGCCCTTGGCCTTCAGCGCGGTGTAGGCGCCCATGCCGGCCGGCTCGTTGATGCTGTAGACGATGTCGATGCCGGGCTCCTTCTGGAGGCAGTTCTCCATCGCCGTCTGGCCCTTGGCCTGGTCGCCGCCGGTGTCCTGGGCGCAGACGACCTGCGGGTCGTTCTCCTTGATGCCGTAGCCCTTGAGGAAGCCGTCGCGGCGGAGTTGGCCCACCGAGACGCCGGGGGCGAGGTTGAGCAGCGCGATCTTGGCCGGCTTGTCCCCGTGCCTGGCCTTGGCGTACTGGCCGATCAGCTCGCCGGCCTTGAGGTTGTCGGTGGCGAAGAGGGCGTCGGAGGCGTCCTGCGGCTCGGTGGGGGTGTCCAGGGCGATGACCACCACGCCCTTGTCCCGGGCCCGCTGGATCGCGGGCACGATCGCCTTGGAGTCGTTCGGGGTGATCAGGATGCCGTCCACCCCGGCGGCGACCATGTTCTCCAGGGCCGTGACCTGTCCTTCGTTGTCACCGTCGAACTTGCCCGCCGCGCTGGACAGTTCGACGCCGTTCTTCTTCGCGGCGCGCTCGGCGCCCTCCTTCATCTTGACGAAGAAGGGGTTGGTGTCGGTCTTGGTGATGAGGCCGACCTTGACGGATCCGTCGCCGCCGGACGAGCCCTTCGCCCCCTCGCCGCAGGAGGTGAGCAGCAGGACACCGGCCGCGCAGGCGGCCACCAGGGTGACGGGGACGGGGCGCGCGGTGCGCCTTGCCTGAGACATGAAGGGGGCTCCTCGCAGAGGGGATCGGGCACGAAACGGGCGCCTTGCCGGGCGGGAATGTCAACGTTGACATCCCGACGGGCAACGATGATGGGGGCGTGTGAGCGGACACGTCAATGCCCGGAGCTGGTAACACTTCGGCAACGCGGGTGCCGAGTGGCTGCGGGGCGCCAACTGGCGGGTGCCCGGGTGCGGTTGATTCTGCGCAAGACATTGACGCCATCCGGGCAGGGGCCCATCATCTCTCCCCGTCGAGATGTCAGCGTTGTCATGTGACAACGCTGACATTCCCGCCGACATGCCGAGCCGCATCCGCGCACAGAGAGTGGGTCCCCCATGCGCGCAAGAGCCGGGGCGCTGGTCGTCGCCCTCGTCGCGACCCTGATGGCGCTCCTGCCGTCGGGCACCGCGTCCGCCGGGACACCGGCCGAGTATCCGGAGTTCCCCTATCCCCCGACCTCCTACAGCGAGCCCTACCGCGGCCAGTTCCACTTCAGCTCGCGCTCGGGCTGGATGAACGACCCCAACGGTCTGGTGTACGCCAACGGCGAGTACCACTTCTTCTACCAGCACAACCCGCACGGCCTGGAGTGGGACACCATGCACTGGGGCCACGCCACCAGCCCCGACCTGGTGCACTGGACCCAGAAGCCGATCGCCCTGGAGCCGGACGTCAACCCCGGCACGCTGTTCTCGGGCGGCGGCGTGGTCGACAAGGACAACACCTCGGGGCTGAAGACCGGCGGGTACGACCCGATCGTGGTGTTCTCCAACACCGACGGCGTCAGCGTCCACTACAGCAACGACAACGGGAAGACCTTCCAGTCCTACGACCACGGCCGCAAGGTCATCACCATTCCCGAGCAGAGCCGCGACCCCAAGGTCTTCTGGGACACCGCCCGCAAGCGCTGGACCCTGGTGGTGTGGTCGGACAAGAGCGGCAACGGGGTCCACTTCTACACCTCGCCCAACCTGCGCGAGTGGACCTACGCCAGCCGCTACCAGGCGTCCTGGCTCTTCGAGTGCCCCGACATGTTCCCGCTCCAACTGGACGGCAGGCAGCGCTGGGTGCTGACCAGCGCCTCCGACCAGTACGTGGTCGGCGACTTCGACGGCACCACCTTCCGCACCGACATGGCCCAGCCGCAGAAGATGGACTTCGGGTCGGGCAGCGACTTCTACGCCGCCCAGACGTTCACCGGCGACCCCGGGGGCCGGATCGTGCAGATGGCGTGGCAGGCCGGCAACCGCGGCAGCGTCTGGACCGGCAACGCCTCCTTCCCGGCCGAGCTGAAGCTGGTGGGCACGCCCGACGGGCCGCGCGTCACCCGCACCCCGGTGCCCGGTCTCGACTCCCTGGCGGCCGGTGGCCGCACCGTGCGGGACAAGGTCGTCGGCGGCGGGGCGGCCGACCCCTTCGCGAGCGTCAAGGCGGACGCCTACCGGCTGACGGCCACCTTCGACGTCGGCCGGGCCACCGCCACCCGCTTCGGCTTCGGCCTGCACACCGGCCCGGACGGCCGGGCGGACCACACCCTCGTCTACGACCGGGCCGCGCAGACCCTGGACGGACAGCCGCTGAAGCCGCGGGACGGGAAGATCTCCCTCACCGCCCTCGTCGACCGGGGCCAGCTGGAGGTCTTCGCCGACGGCGGGCGGTACTCGTACACCCGCAACGTCAACTTCGACTCCTCCGCCGACAGCCTCGGCCTGACCACCTTCGCCGAGGGCGGCACGGTCCCCCTCACCCAGGCCCGGCTGACCACGCTGGCCACCAGCTGGGGCCGGGGCGAGTCCACGCTGCTGAGCAACCTCCAGGGACCCTGGCGGGCCCCGCGCGGCGCCTGGACCGACGTGACCGGCGGCAAGCGCGGCACCTCCGGCGGCGACGGCTTCTACCTCAGCGCCCAAAGCGGTGCCGACGCCGTCTACCAGGGCGACGTCACCCTGGAGACCGCGCGGGCCGCCGGCCTCACCTTCCGCGCCGACGCCACCGGGGCCGGCTACACCGCGACCCTGGACACCAGCGGCGTACTCAAACTCTGGCGCCCGGGACGGGAGATCGCCGTCCGGAACGTGCCGCTGGCGGCCGGGGAGACCCACCACCTGAAGGTGCGCACCGAGGGCACCCGCATCCGGGTCTGGCTGGACCACGGCGCCGACCCGCTGATCGACGCCACCGACGACGCCTACCGCGAGGGGCTGTTCGGCGCGAACGTCTTCGGCGGCACCGCCACCGTGCAGAACCTGTACCTCGGCGACGAGGAGTTCGCCGGCTTCCCCGCGGGCCGCTGGACCCCACGCGGCGGCAGCTGGACCAGCGCCCCGGAGGGGCTGCACGGGCGTTCCGCCGGGGACGGCTTCTACCTCGGCGACCGCGCCGGCACGGACTTCGCCTACGAGGGCGACCTCCAGGTCGTCAACGGCACTGCCGGCGGCCTCACCTTCCGCGCCACAGCCTCCGGAGCCGGCTACACCGCGACCCTGGACACCTCCGGCGTGCTCAAACTGTGGCGCCCGGGACGGGACATCGCGGTGTACCGGACGCCCGTCGTGGAGGGCCGCACATACCACCTGAGGGTGCGCGCCGACGGCTCCCGCCTGCGGGTGTGGCTGGGCGACGGCGCCGACCCGGTGATCGACGCGACGGACACCACGTACGCCTCCGGGGTGTTCGGCGTCAACGCCTACGACGCGTCCGTGCTCGCCCGGAACCTGCGGATCGGCTGACGCGGCGTACGGCGCCCGCAGCGCGGGCATAACAGGAGTCACCCTCGGGGCACCCGGCCCCACGGCACCACCGCAGGGAGTCTCCATGCTGCGTGGCATCGACGTCAGTTCGTACCAGTCCTCGTCCTACGCCACGGACGGCCTCTCCTTCGTCTTCGTCAAGGCGACGGAGGGGCGTTCGTACGTCAACCCCAGGCTCGCCGCCCAGACGAAGCGCGCCCGCGACGCCAAACTCGTCGTCGGCTTCTACCACTTCCTCTGGCCGGGCAACCTCACCGCCCAGGCGGAGTACTTCGTCTCCAAGGCCCCCGAGCGGGCCGGGGACATCCTCGCCGTCGACTGGGAGACGACCGGCGAGGGCACCCGGGCGAGCAACGCGGAGAAGGACTCCTTCATCCGCAAGGTGAAGGCGCTGCGCCCGCACAACCGGGTGCTGCTGTACTGCAACCGCGACTTCTGGCTGAACGTGGACACCACGTCCTACGCCGGTGACGGCCTCTGGATCGCCGACTACGTGACCGCCGGCAAGCCCCGCATCCAGGCGTCCTGGCGCTTCCACCAGTACACCGACGACCCGCTGGACAAGGACGTGGCGAACTTCGCGAGCACCGCCGCGCTGCGCGACTGGGCGACCCCCTGAGGCTCAGCCCCGGAAACCCGCCGGGCGGTCCGGGGACGCCTTGGCCAGGGCCTCGGTGACCTCGGCCGCGGAGGCGCGCAGGCCGTAGACCGGGGTGTCGGGCTGCTGGCGCCAGGAGTCGTCGAGGCCGCCCGTGTCAACGGTGTCGAAGCCCAGTTCGTCGATGAGGGCGCGGACCCGGGCCTTGGCCGCCGCGTCGTCGCCGGCCACCGGGAGCGCCATGCGGTCGGGGGCGCCGGCCGGGCGGGGGCGGTCGAGGATGTCCTGGGCGTAGGTGCCGTTGAACGCCTTGATCACCGGGTGGCCCAGACGGCCCTCGGTCCAGCGGCTCTCGGTCAGGCCCTCGTCCTCGATGCCGGCGATCCGGCCGTCGCGCTGGGGGTAGTAGTTGCCGGTGTCGATGACCGCGACGCCCTCGGCCGCGCCGTCGAACAGGCCGGCGGGGAGATCGGGGACCGCCTTGAGCGGGACGGTGACCACGACGACCTCGGCGCCGCGCGCCGCGTCCTCGGCGCGCACCGGCGTCGCGCCGGTCTCGTCGGCCAGCGCGGCGAGGGTCTCGGGGCCGCGGGAGTTGGCGACCGAGACGTCGTGCCCGAGGGCGGTCAGCCGCCGGGTGAGGTTGCCGCCGATGTTGCCCGCACCGATGATGCCGATCTTCATGACGTGCCCTCCGTGATCCGGGACGCACGCGGGAGCGTGCGCGTCCACGGAGGGCGTCAACCGGGCCCGCCCCGGGATTGTTCCGCCCCGGCGCCGGGGCGGCCCGGTCACTTGTCGATGTGCGCCCAGAACTCGTCGAACGACAGCAGCTTGTCGCCGTTCAGGTCGCGGCTGGCGATGATCGCCTCGGCCACCGTCTCGGTGACGTTCCAGTCGCCGCCCTGGGCCAGCGCGGACTTGAACTCGGCGGCGGTGATGAAGCCGTCACCGTCCGTGTCGATCCGCTCGAACTGCTTGCGTGCTTCCTCGATGTCCGCCACCGGTCCGCCCCTCGCTCTCGTGCTCCGGCGCTGCTGTCTGCCCGCCGCTGTCGCAGGTCAGGTTAACCGCCCGCGCCGGCCCGCGGTGCGGCGACCGCCGATGGGGGAGAGTGGGGGTACGGGAACCGAGGGAACCGGGGGGCGTCGGTGGCAACGACACTGCGGGACATCCTGGAGGCCGCGGGGTGCGACCCGCTGGCTGCGGCGATGAACGCCCGGTTCCTCGCCGCGCTGCTGGCGCGCACGGGGCGGCGCACCGACACGATCGACGTGCTGCTGACCGCGGCCCCGCTGCCGGGCGGGCCGGATCCGGCGCTGCGGGAGGTCGCCGACCCGGGCCATCCGCGCGTGGTGCGGGCCGGCGGGCGGCGCGACGAGGTGCGGGTGTGGCGGGCCGAGGGCGGGCTGCTGGTGCTGGGGCGCGGGGTCGGCGGGCGGCTCGAGGTCGCCGTGGAGGTGGCGGCCGAGGCGGGGGGCCGGGGGCTCGGACGGCGGCTGGTGCACGCGGCGCGGCGGCTGTCCGGGGGCGAGCCGGTGTGGGCGCAGGTGGCGGCGGACAACGCGCGCAGCCTGCGGGCGTTCCAGGCGGCCGGTTACGTGCCGGTCGGGTCGGAGGCGCTGCTGCACACGTAGGGCGTCAGCGGTCGGCGGTGCGCAGCTCGAACCAGGTCGTCTTGCCGCGCGGCAGCAGGTCGACGCCCCACCGGTCGGAGAGCTTGTCGACGAGGAAGAGGCCCCGGCCGCTGAGGTCGGTGGGCCGGACCGGCAGCAGGCAGGGCAGGCCCCGGGAGGGATCGCGGACCTCGACCCGGATCCAGCCGGGGCGGCGGCGCAGGTGGAGGCCGACGATCCGGGCCCCGGTGTGGCGGACGGCGTTGCCGACCAGTTCGGAGACGAGCAGGACGGTGTCCTCGGTGGCCTTGGACCCCAGGTCCCAGTGGCGCAGGGCCACGACCTGGGCCAGGCGGCGGGCGATGGCCGCGGACTCGGGGCAGGAGGGTAACTCGACCTCCTGCTCCGCCGGGTTGCCGAACAGCTCCATCGCCTTGAGCCCGTACGCGTCCTCGACCGCCGGCGACCAGCGCGCCGCGGCGGCCGCGCGGCCGGCTCCCCGCGGCTGCTCCGAACCCTCCAGCCCCGCCATGCTCCCATCATGGCCGCCCGGCACCGGCTTGGTGGGCGTTCCGCCGGAATACGCCGGTGCCTGGCCGAAGGACCACGCCTCACGCCTCAAAGGGACAAGGCTCAGCGGAACTCGGCCTTGCCCGGCCCCTCCTCGACGAAGCTGCGCATCCCGCGCTCCCGGTCCTCGGTGGCGAACAGCCCGGCGAACCAGGTGCGTTCCACGGCGAGGCCGGTCTCCAGATCGGTCTCCAGGCCGGTGTCGACGGCCTCCTTGGCGGCGCGCAGCGCGAGGGCCGGGCCCTTGGCGAGCGCGGCGGCCCAGGCGTGGGCCTGCTCGTAGACCTCGGCGGCCGGCACCACCCGGTCCACCAGGCCGAGCGCGAGCGCCTCGTCGGCGCGGACCTGCCGGCCGGTGAAGATGAGGTCCTTGGCCCGGGAGGGGCCGATCAGCCGGGACAGCCGCTGGGTGCCGCCGGCGCCGGGGATCAGGCCGAGCAGGATCTCGGGCTGGCCCAGCTTGGCGTTCTCGCCGGCGATCCGGAAGTCGGCGCACAGCGCCAGCTCGCAGCCGCCGCCCAGCGCGTAGCCGGTGACGGCGGCGACGACCGGCTTGGGGATGCGGGCGACGGCGGTGAAGGCGTCCTGGAGGTCGCGGGCCCGCAGCACCATGGCCGCGTGGTCCATGGCCTGCATCTCCTTGATGTCCGCGCCCGCCGCGAACACCTTCTCCCCGCCGTGGATCACCACGGCGCGCACGTCGGCGCGCCGGGTGACCTCCGCGGCGAGTTCCTTCAGCCGGTCCTGCGTGGCGGTGTCGAGGGCGTTCATGGGCGGGCGGTCCAGGCGCAGTACGCCGACGCCGTCCGCGACTTCGAGGTGTACGGTCATGCCGGCAGGTTAACGCGCGCTAACCCGCCGGCGGCCCGTCGGCGTCACGCCTTCCACTTCTCCCAGGACATGTTCCAGCCGTTGAGGCCGTTGTCGGGGGCGATGATCTCGTCGTGCGAGTTCTTCACCACGACGACGTCGCCGATCATGGAGTTCCTGAAGAACCAGGCGGCGGTGACGTCCTTGTCCCAGCCGCCCTTGACGTCGCGCAGACCGACGCAGCCGTGGCTGACGTTGCGGTTGCCGAAGGCGTCGCCGCCCCAGTAGTTGCCGTGGATGAAGGTGCCGGAGTCGGACAGGCGCATGGCGTGCGGGACGTCCTTGATGTCGTACTCGCCGCCGTAGCCGACCGTCTCGCCGTTCATCCGGGTCTCGGTGAACTTCTGGGTGATGACCATCTGGCCGTTCCAGGTCTCGTAGCCCGGGCCGCCGGTGGTGACCTTGACGGTCTTCAGCGGCTTGTCGTCCCGGACGACGCTCATGGTGAGCTTCTTGGCGTCGACGGTGGAGACCTGGCTGCGGCCGATGGTGAAGGAGACGGTCTTGTGCTGCTTGCCGTAGACCCCGTCGCGGCCCTCGACGCCGTCGAGGTCGAGGTCGACGGTCACCTTGGTGCCGGGCTTCCAGTACTTCTCCGGGCGGAAGTCGAGCCGGTCGTTGCCGAACCAGTGGCCGGCGACCTCCACGGCCGGCTCGGTCTTGACGCGGACGGACTTCGCGACGTCGGCCGGGTTGGTGATGCCCCGCGAGAAGCGGAGCGAGAACGGCATCCCGACGCCGACCGTGGAGCCGTCCTCGGGGGTGAAGGTGCCGGTGAAGGTGGACTCCGGCTTGAGCGTGGTGAAGCGGGAGTCCTTCGCCGCGCTGCGGCCCTCGGAGTCCTTGGCGACCGCGTGCACCGTGTAGGCGGTGTCGGCGGCCAGGTGGGAGGACGGCGTCCAGGAGGCGCCGTCCCCGGATATCTTCCCGTCGACCGCCGCGCCCTCGGCGTCCTTGACGGTGACCTCGGTCAGCTTGCCCCCCGCGGCGCCGACCTTGAGGGCGCCGCTGGTGTCGACGGCCTTGGCGCCGTCGGCGGGCGCGACGGTGACGGTCGCGGCGGAGCGGGCGCTCTGCGCGGTGGCGCCGCCCTTGCCGTCCTTGCCGCCGTCGCCTGACCCCGCGTCCGAGTCCCCGCCGCCGCATGCGGCTGTCGCCAACAGCGCGGCCCCCAGCACCAGGGCCGGCACCATGCGCCTGGCCCGCTTCACCGACGCCCCCGATATCGGTCGCACGTTCAAGACCTCTCCCCTGTCCGGGCCCGCCCGGGCCCCCGCCCCCGTGCGCCAACGTGCGCACTGGCGCATCGTAACCGCAGGCCAGGGGGGCTGGGTGCGGCGGAATTGTCACCGTTCCGTACCGAGTTGACGGTGCGGGGTCGGGTGCGGGTGCGTCGTGGTTGCTCGCGCAGTTCCCCGCGCCCCTAAAAGACGGGCGTCGGCGCCAACGGCCGCTTTTCAGGGGCGCGGGGAACTGCGCGACAAGCCACAGCGCTCCCGCACCCGACGACGAATCAGCGCACTGCACTGCCCGCCTTCCACCGCTTCCAGTCCATGTTCCAGCCGCTCAGCCCGTTGTCCGGCGCCACCGTCTTGTCGTTGCTGTTGACGACCTCGACCACGTCCCCGACCAGACTCCGGTCGAAGAACCACCCGGCCGGCGTATGCGCGCCCCCACCCTTCACGTCACGGAGCCCCACACACCCGTGGCTCACGTTGGCCCGGCCGAAGGTGTCGACCGGCGCCCAGTAGTTGCCGTGCAGGAACGTGCCGGTGTCGGTGAGGCGGATGGCGTGCGGGACGTCCGGGATGTCGTACTCGCCGCCGAACCCGACCGTCCGGCTGTTCATGCGGGTGACGTCGAGCAGCTCGGTGATCACCATCTTGCCGTTGTACGTCGGTGTCGCCGGCGCCCCCGCGGTGATCGGCACGGTGGCCAGCAGGGAGCCGTCCCGGCGGACCTCCATGGTGCGCTCGGCCGCGTCGACGAGGGAGACCTGGCTGCGGCCGACGGTGAAGGAGACGGTCTTGTCCTGGAGCCCGTACACCCCGGGCGCGGCCTGCACGTCCCGCAGGTGCAGGGCGACGGTCACCTTGGTGCCGGGCTTCCAGTACGCCTTCGGCCGGAAGTCGACGCGGTCCTTGCCGAACCAGTGCGGGCGGATCTCGGTGGCGGGCTCGGCGGTGACGGAGACGGCGCGCTCGACGGCGGCCCGGTCGGTGATCTCCCGGCTGAAGGCGAGGGAGACGATCATGCCGGTGCCGACGACGGAGCGGTCCTCGGGGGCGACGTAGCCGATGAAGCGCTCGGCGGGGACGTAGGTGGTGAAGGTGGTGTGCCGGGCGGAGCGGCGCCCGCGGCCGTCCACGGCGACGGCGTCGACCGTGTACTTGGCGGCGAGCGCGAGGCGCGCCTCGGCGGGCTCCCAGCGCCGGCCGTCCTCCGTGACCCGTCCGGCCACCTCGGTCTCCCGGGCGTCCTGCGAGCGGACCACCCGCACCGACTCCAGGTGCCCGTCGGCCACCTTCACCGAGAGCGCCCGCCCCGGCGGGACCGCCCGGCTGCCGTCGTCCGGCGTGACGCGGATGACGTCCTCGGCGGTGCGCGGCGCGCCGAACACCCCGCTGATCCCGCCGCCGCCCCCGGAGCCGACCGCGTCGCAGCCGGCGGCCCCGGCGAGGAGTCCGGCCCATGTCAGTGCGGCGGCCAGTGCGGCGCCCGCGCGCCGTGCGCGCCCATGTACGTGCCTCACATCCCTCCACAACGACCCATCCGCCCTGGGGAAACGTGAGTGCGAGCCGCGCTCTGGGCAGAACTCTGGGGAGGAGCAGGCGAGGGGGAGCGGCGGCCGGGACGCCGTGCGCCCTTCTTCAGGCACTTCCAGGCAGGTCAGGGAGTTCCACGAGCCGCAGGAGGCTGACAGGTGTCCAGCGCAGCCGAGCAGGAGGCGGTGGCCGGTGAGCAGGCCGCCGAGGACGGGCGCCCCGCCGTGGTGACGGGTGGGCGGCGCCGCGCCGCGCCCCCGCCCGCCGCGCCCGCGTGGCCGGGTACGGCGGTGCCGCTCGGCGCCCGGTACCGGGACGGCCCGGTGGGCGAGGCGGGCACCAACTTCGCCCTGTGGGCGGGCGGGGCCGAGGCCGTCGAGCTGTGCCTCTTCGACGAGCGGGGCACGGAGAGCCGGCGGCGGCTGACCGAGCTGACGCACGAGATCTGGCACGGCTTCGTGCCGGGCGTCGGCCCCGGGCAGCGCTACGGCTTCCGGGTGCGCGGCCGCTGGGACCCGTGGACCGGCGCCCGGTGGAACCCGGCGAAGCTGCTGCTCGACCCGTACGCCCGCGCGGTGGACGGCGACTTCGCGCTGCCCCCCGAGGTGTACGGGCATGTGCGGGACTGGCCGGAGCAGCACGTGGCGGACACCGTGCGCGACGACCGGGACTCGGCGCCCTTCGTGCCCAAGGGCGTGGTCGTCCACGACGACGACGACTGGTCGGACGACCACCGGCCCAAGACGCCGTGGGCGGACTCGGTCATCTACGAGCTGCACGTGCGCGGCTTCACCAAGCTGCACCCCGGCATACCCGAGGAGCTGCGCGGCACCTACGCGGGCCTCGCCCACCCGGCGGCGATCGAGCACCTGACGCGGCTCGGCGTGACGGCCGTGGAGCTGCTGCCGGTGCACCAGTTCGCGCACGAGGACCACCTGCTGCGGCGCGGCCTGAAGAACTACTGGGGCTACAACTCCATCGGCTACTTCGCCCCGCACGCCGGCTACGCGGCCAGCGGCACCACCGGCGGGCAGGTCGGCGAGTTCAAGCGGATGGTGCGCGCGCTGCACGCGGCCGGCATCGAGGTCATCCTCGACGTGGTCTACAACCACACCGCGGAGGCCGGCGAGCTGGGCCCGATGCTCTCCCTGAAGGGCATCGACAACCGCGGCTACTACCGCCTCCAGCCGGACGCCCGCCGGTACGCCGACTACACCGGCTGCGGCAACACCCTGAGCGTGGTGCAGCCGCACGTGCTGCGCCTGATCACCGACTCGCTGCGGTACTGGGTCACCGAGATGGGCGTGGACGGCTTCCGCTTCGACCTGGCGGCGGCGCTCGCCCGCTCCATGCACGACGTCGACATGCTCTCGCCGTTCCTCGCGGTGATCGCCCAGGACCCGGTGCTGCGCCGGGTCAAGCTGATCGCCGAGCCCTGGGACGTGGGCTCCGGCGGCTACCAGGTGGGCGCCTTCCCGCCGCTGTGGACGGAGTGGAACGACCGCTACCGCGACGCCGTACGGGACTTCTGGCGGCACGCGCTGCCGGACGTGCGGGAGATGGGCTACCGGCTGTCCGGCTCCAGCGACCTGTACGCCTGGGGCGGGCGCCGCCCGCAGGCGTCGGTCAACTTCGTCACCGCGCACGACGGCTTCACCCTGCGCGACCTGGTCAGCTACGGGCGCAAGCACAACGAGGCCAATGGGGAGGGGAATCGGGACGGCAGTGACGACAACCGGTCCTGGAACTGCGGGGTCGAGGGCGAGACCGACGACGCGGATGTGCTGGCCCTGCGGCGGCGGCAGTTGCGCAACCTGCTCACCACCCTGCTGCTGTCGACCGGCGTGCCGATGCTGGTCGCCGGTGACGAGATGGGCCGCACCCAGCGGGGCAGCAACAACGCCTACTGCCAGGACAACGAGATCAGCTGGGTGGACTGGAGCCTGCTGGACGACCCGGGCTGGCGCCAGTTGTGCGAGCTGACCGGGCGGCTCATCGCGCTGCGCCACCGGCACCCGGTGCTGCGCCGCCGGGCCTTCTTCTCCGGCCGCCCGCACTCCGCGGACGGGCTGCGCGACCTGGCCTGGTTCACCGCGCGGGGCACGGAGATGACCGAGCGGGACTGGTACGCGCCGGCCGCCACGCTCGGCATGTACCTCTCCGGGCGGGACATCCCGGGGCGGGACGAACGGGGGGCGCCGATCGTCGACGACAGCTTCCTGGCCGTCCTGCACGCCGGGGACCGGCCTGCCGAGTTCGCGCTGCCGGGTGCGCCGTGGGCGCGGGAGTACGAGGTGGTGGTGGACACCGGCGGGGAGGAGCAGGCGACGGCGCCGGGGACCGTGCACCGGGCCGGGGCGCCGATCACCGTGCCGGCGCGGACGGTGCTGCTGCTGCGGGTCAGCAGCTAGGGGGTCAGCAGCTAGGGGGTCAGCCGAGGATGCCGCGGTCGTAGCCCACGGCCACCGCCGCGGCGCGGTCGTTGACGCCGAGCTTGGCGTACAGGTGGGTGAGGTGGGTCTTGACGGTGGCCTCGCTGACGAACAGCTCGCGGGCGATCTCCCGGTTGGAGGTGCCCCGGGCGACCAGGGCGAGCACCTCCCGCTCGCGGGTGGAAAGCTGGTCGTTGGCGGCGGCGGGGGCGCGTACGGCCGAGACCAGCCGGGAGGCGACGGCCGGGGAGAGCACCGTACGGCCCTCGGCGGCGGCGCGGACGGCGGTGAACAGCTCGTCGCGCGGGGCGTCCTTGAGCAGGTAGCCGGTGGCGCCGGCCTCGATCGCGGGCAGCGTGTCGGTGTCCGTGTCGTACGTGGTCAGCACCAGCACCCGGGCGCGGGCGCCGCGCCGGGCCAGCTCGCGGATGGCGTCCACGCCCGGGCCGCCCGGCATGCGCAGGTCCATGAGGATCACGTCCGGGTCGAGCGCGAGGGCCCGCTCCACCGCGGCCACGCCGTCCGCCGCCTCGCCGAGGACGGTGAAGCCGGGCGCGGACTCGAACATGCCGCGCAGGCCGTCGCGGACGACGGGGTGGTCGTCCACGATGAGCAGGGTGATGGGCGCGGGGTCGGTCGCGGGTCCGTCGGGCAGGGCGTCATCCGTCATGGCGCACCAAAGGTACGCGAGCCGAGACCGCCGTGCCGCCGCCGGGCTCGGACTCGACGGTGAGGGAGCCGGCGATGCGCTCGGCGCGGGCCCGCATGCCGTCCAGGCCGAAGCCGCCGGCGCGGGTGCGGGCGGGGACGGCGACCGGGTCGAAGCCGGTGCCGTCGTCGCGGGTGTCGAGGCTGACCTCGTCGCCCATGAAGGAGAGGGTGACCCCGACGCGGGTGGCGCGGGCGTGCCGGGCGGTGTTGGAGAGGGACTCCTGGGCGATCCGCAGCAGCGTCGCCGACACCTCGTCGTGCAGCTGCTCGGCGGTGCCGGTGACGGTGAAGTCGGCCCGCACGCCGGTGCGTTCGCCCCACTCGGCGACGGTACGGCGCAGCGCCTCCGGCAGGCCGGTGTCCGTCAGGGCGACGGGGGCGAGGTTGTGCACGGAGCGGCGGGCCTCGCCCAGGCTGTGCCGGGCGAGGGTGGCGGCCCGCTCCAGATGGGTGCGGGCGATGTCCAGGTCGGGGGCGTTGGCGACGACCTGGAGCTGGGCGATGATGCCGGTCAGCCCCTGGGCGAGGGTGTCGTGGATCTCGGCCGCCAGGCGCCGGCGCTCGTCGGCGACCCCGGCCTCGCGGGCCTGCACGAGGAGCTGGGCCTGCAGGGCGGCGTTCTCGTCGAGGGCCTGCTGCAGGGCGGTGTTGGTGCGCTCCAGTTCGGCGATGGTGGCGTCCTGCTCGACGGCCCGCAGCTGCTCCTGCTCGGCGAACCGGGTGAACACGCCGACCAGGCCGACGTTGGCGGCGAGCACCACGACGAAGCCGCACCACAGCACCAGGCCGCGCGGCGGCATGCCGCCGATCTCGCTGCCCGCCATGGTGATCGCGGTCAGGCACAGGCCGGGCAGCACCAGGCGGCGGGGCAGCCGGCCCGCCGTGTAGTAGCCGGCGACGGCGTAGAAGGCGAAGAAGGGATTGAGCCAGGTGAGGACGAAGGCGAGCGCCCAGCGCAGGAGGTAGTGGCAGGCGTTCGCCCGCCCACGCGGCGGCCACCCGGGCTTGCGCCGCGCCCGCACCGCCTCCAGGACCACGGCGACGACCACCAGGGCGAGCGCCACCCAGATCTCGGTCCGGGTCATGCCGACCACCGCCGCGGAGCCGGCCGACGTCAGCACGCCCACGCCGAGCAGGGCCCAGGGCCCCCAGTCGTCGAAGGTGGCCCGGCCCGGCTTCCAGGGGGTGCGGGCCACGTCGGTGTCGGTCATGCGTCCAGTCTCCGGCACGTACCGCTCACTCCCAGCGGAACCAGCGCGCGGCCCCGGCGGTCAGCAGCACCGTCCAGGCGGCGAGCACGGCCAGGTGCGTCCAGCCCGGCCAGTCCCCCGCGGCGGCCCGGCCGAGGGCCTGGGCGGCGGCGCCGAACGGGGTGTAGCCGGTGATCCGGGCGAGCACGTCGGGCATGGCCTGCACGGGCACCCACAGGCCGGCGCAGAACATCATCGGGAAGAGCACCGCGCTGCCGACCGCGCCGGCCACCTTCGTGGTGCGGGACAGCGCCGAGACCACCGCGCCGAGGGCGAGGGCGACGGCCACGGCGAGCAGCAGGGCGAGCGCGTAGCCAGCGCCCTGCTCGGGCAGCCGCACGCCGAAGGCGAGCCGGCCGACGGCGAGGGCGAGCACCGCCGAGGCGAGAGCGGCGCCCGCGAAGACCACCATGTGCGCGGCGAGCAGGGCGGCGGGGCGGACCGGGGTGGTGGACATCCGGCGCAGGATGCCGCGTTCGCGGTAGCCGGTGAGGACCTGCGGCATGCTCTGGATGCCGCCGAGGATCATGCCGAGCAGCACGGCGACCGGCACGTAGGTGTCGACCAGGCGGAGGCCGCCGAGGGAGTCGTCGTGCTCCCGGAAGGACGGGATCGAGCCGAGGATCACCAGCAGCAGGGTGGGGAACAGCACGATCCAGAAGATCGCGCCGGGCTCGCGGCGGAAGAGGCGGGCCTCGGTGCGCAGGACGGCGGGGTCGAAGGCGGTGGCACTGGCACGGGTACTGGTACTGGCGCTCATGAAGCGGTCTCCGTGAGGTCGGTCTGCGTCAGGTCGAGGAAGGCGTCGTCCAGCGTGGCGTCGGTGACGCGGAGCTGGTGGGCGGTGATGTGCCGGCGGGCCAGCAGCGAGAGGAGCGCGGTCACGGTCGCGTCGGTGCCGGACAGCGTGAGCCGGCCCTCCTTGTGCGCCACCGACGCCAGTTCGGGCAGGGCGCTCAGCTCGGTGCCGTCCAGCGGCGCGGACGGCGTGAAGGTGATGACGGTGGCGCCCGCCGAGCGGCGGATCAGGCCCTCGGGGGTGTCCAGGGCGGCGACCCGGCCCCGGTCGATCACGGCGATCCGGTCGCAGAGCCGCTGCGCCTCCTCCATGAAGTGCGTGACGAGCAGCACCGTGACCCCGCCCGCCCGGACGTCCTCGATGAGCTGCCAGGTGTCGCGGCGGGCGCGCGGGTCGAGCCCGGTGGTCAGCTCGTCCAGGACCACCACCCGGGGGTTGCCGATCAGGGCGAGCGCGATGAACAGGCGCTGCTTCTGGCCGCCGGACAGCTTGGCGAACCGGGTGGTCAGCCTGCCGGTCAGGCCGAGCCGTTCGGCCAGGGGGCGCCAGTCGGCGGGGCGCGGGTAGAAGGAGGCGTACAGCTCCAGGGCCTCTCGGACGGTGAGCTTGGCCTGCAGCTCGCTCTGCTGGAGCTGGGCGCCGAGGACGCGGGTGACCTCCTCGTGGTCGGCGACCGGGTCGAGCCCGGTGACCCGGACCCGCCCGGCGTCGGGGACGCGCAGCCCCTCGACGCACTCGACGGTGGTGGTCTTGCCCGCGCCGTTGGGGCCGAGGACGCCGAAGATCTCGCCCTCCTCGACGGCGAAGGACACCCCGTCGACGACGGGCCGGCCGCCGTAGGACTTGCGCAGTCCGCTGACTTCGATGACGGGGGTGGCTGACGTGGTTGGCATGGCTCAAGACTCCCGGTGGCCGGGGCGCCGGCGCATCGGCCGACGCGCTCGCGCCGGCATCGTCCGATCGGTTGATGCGCCGCTACGACCGGGCGGCGTCCGGCGTCGTCCGGGCGGCCGAACGCGCAGGTCGTAGGACCAGCGGCGGAGCAGGGTCCGGCCGAAACTCGGTGGGCGGCGCGGGCGGCGGACCGTAGGCTCGCTGCCGATGTCCACTACACCCACACCCCCCGAGGGCCGCTCCGCCGTCCGCACCCTGCTGCGGCTGTGGCCGTACGTGCGGCCGGTGCGGGCCCGGTTCCTGACCGCCGCCGCCACCGCCGTCCTGGCGTCCTGCATCGGGCTGGTCATCCCGCTCGTGCTGAAGTGGCTGGTCGACGGGCCGGTGGCGGACGGGGACCCGGCGGGGGTGTGGCTCGGGGCGCTGTACCTGCTGCTGCTCGGCGTCGCGGAGGCGCTGCTGTTCGGGCTGCGCCGGTGGCTGGTGGCCCGGCCGCTGTCGCACGTCGAGGCGTCGATGCGGGCGGACCTCTACCGGCACCTCCAGCGGCTGCCGGTCGCCTTCCACGACCGGTGGGCCTCCGGCCAGTTGCTGAGCCGGGGCACGACGGACCTGATGCTGCTGCGGATGTTCCTCGCCTTCCCGCTGACGTTCCTGCTGGTCAACGGGGTGACCATCCTGGTCGGCGTCGGCATCATGCTGGTCCAGGACGTCACCCTCGGCCTGGTGGTGCTGGGCCCCGCCGTGCCGGTGGTGATCACCTGCGCGCTGTTCGAGAAGAAGTACTCGGCGGCGGCGCGCCGGGCGCAGGACCAGGTCGGCGACCTGACCACGGTGGTGGAGGAGAGCGTCCTCGGCATCCGCGTCGTCAAGGGCTTCGGGCGTCACCGCAGCCAGGCCCGCGCCTTCGCCGACCTCTCGCGCACCCTGCGCGGCACGGAGCTGCGCAAGGCGCGGCTGCTCGCGGCGATCTGGACGGTCATCGTCACCCTGCCCGAACTGGCCGTCGGCGCCGCCCTGGTGGTCGGCGCGGTGCGGGTGGCCGACGGTCAGCTGTCGGCGGGCACGCTGGTCGCCTTCCTGTCCACGGCGCTCGCGCTGCGCTGGCCGGTGGAGTCCATCGGCTTCCTGCTGGCGATGAGCCAGGAGGCCGCGACGGCCACCGAGCGGTACTTCGAGGTCCTCGACGCCGAGCCGGAGGACGCCGGGGGCACCACCCCGCCGCCCCGCCCGGCCCCGGACGGCGACGGGCTGCGCTTCCACGGCGTCCGGTTCCGCTACCCCGACGCTCCCCCGGACTCCCCGCCCCTCCTCGACCACGTCGACCTGCACATCCGCACCGGCGAGTCGGTGGCCCTGGTCGGCGCCACCGGCAGCGGCAAGACCACGCTGACCGCGCTGGTGCCCCGGCTGCACGAGGTGACCGGGGGCCGGATCACCCTGGACGGCATCGATGTCACCGCCCTGCCCCGCGAGGAGCTGCGTGCCCTGGTGGCCGTGGCCTTCGAGGAGCCGACGCTGTTCTCGGCGGAGGTCGGCGAGAACGTCCTGATGGGCGCGGGTCCCGACGCCGGCGAGGACGAGCTGGCCCGGGCGCTGGCCGTCGCGCAGGCCGGCTTCGTCGACGCGCTGCCCGAGGGCGCCCGCACCCAGGTCGGCGAGCAGGGCCTCAGCCTCTCCGGCGGCCAGCGGCAGCGCCTCGCGCTGGCCCGGGCGGTGGTCGGCGCCCCGAGGTTCCTCGTCCTGGACGACCCGCTGTCCGCCCTTGACGTGCATACGGAGGCCGCGGTGGAGGCCGCGCTGCGCCGGGTCCTCGCGGACACCACCGCCCTGATCGTGGCCCACCGCCCCTCCACGGTGCTGCTCGCCGACCGGGTGGCCCTGCTCTCCGGCGGCCGCGTCACGGCGGTCGGCACGCACCAGGAACTCCTGCGCACCAACGCGGAGTACGCCCATCTGATGTCGGGGCGGACACCGGACGAGCCCGTGAAGGAGGACGCCCGATGACGGCCACCACGTCCGCCCCCGCCGCCCCCGACGACGAACGGGACCGGCCGCCCGGCCGAGGCCCCGGGACCCCCGCCCCGGACGACGTCTTCGACCAGGACCTCCTCCCCAGCCCGCCCGGCGCCACCGGCGCCCTGCTGCGCTCCCTCCTCGCGCCGATGCGGGGCCGGGTCGTGCTCACCGCCGTCCTGCTGCTCCTCCAGCAGGCGGCCGTGCAGGTCGGGCCGCTGCTCGTGGCGTACGCCATCGACCGCGCGGTGCCCGCGCTGCGCGACGGCGACCACGGCCCGCTGATCGCGGTCGGCGCCGGCTACCTGCTGTGCGCGCTGGCCGGCGGCGGCCTCCAGTACGCCTTCACCGTCGCCTCCGCCCGGGTCAACCAGGACGTGCTGCTCGACCTGCGCGGCCAGATCTTCCGGCACGCCCAGGCGCTGAGCGTCGACTTCCACGAGCGCTACACCTCGGGCCGGCTCATCTCCCGCGCCACCACCGACGTGGAGTCGCTGCGCGAGCTGCTCAGCGAGGGGCTCCAGGAGCTGCTCACGGTCGTGCTGTCCTTCGCGTACATCTCGGCGATGCTGCTCTGGCTGGACCTCGGCCTCGGCGCGGTGGCGGTGGCCTCCTTCGGGCCGCTGTACGCGCTGGTGCGGGCCTACCGGCGGCGGGCCGGGCGGGCGTACCGGGAGCGGTCCACGGCGATCGCCTCGGTGATCGTGCGGTTCGTGGAGACGATGAACGGCATCCGCCCGGTGCGCGCCTTCCGCCGGGAGGCCGCGAACGACGAGGCGTTCGCCGGGGTCAACCGGGTGCACGAGCGCAGCAACGGCGACGCGCTCCTGGAGATGGCCCGTTACGTGGTCGGCTCCCGGCTGATCGCCAACACCGCCGTGGCCGGCATCGTGCTGTGGGGCGCCTACCGGGTCGCCGACGGCACCCTGGCGCTCGGTGTGCTGGCCGCGTCGGTGCTGTACCTGCGCCGGCTGTACGACCCGATCGACCGCCTTGCGATGTTCCTGAACTCCTACCAGTCGGCGGCGGCCTCCCTGGAGAAGATCGCCGGGCTGCTGGCCCAGACGCCGTCCGTGCCCGAGCCGGCCGCCGCGCGCGAACTGCCCCCGCCGGCCACCGCGCTGCCCGGCCGCGAGGTCGTCTTCGACGCGGTCCGCTTCGCCTACCGCACCGGCGGCGAGGTGCTCCCCCGCTTCGACCTGACCCTCCCGGCCGGCCAGACCGTCGCGGTGGTCGGCGCGACCGGCGCCGGCAAGTCGACGCTGGCCAAGCTGCTCGCCCGGTTCTACGACCCCACGGAGGGCCGGGTGCTGCTCGACGGCACCGACCTGCGCGACCTCGCCGTGCCCGAACTGCGGCGCGGGGTGGTGATGGTGACGCAGGAGGCGTTCCTGTTCTCCGGCACGGTCGCCGACAACATCGCCATCGGCCGCCCGGAGGCGACCCGCGAGGAGATCGAGGCCGCCGCGCGGGCCATCGGCGCCCACGACTTCATCGCCGCGCTGCCCGACGGCTACGACACCGACGTCCGCAAGCGGGGCGGCCGGATCTCCGCCGGACAGCGCCAACTGGTCGCGTTCGCGCGGGCGCTGCTCGCCGACCCGGCGGTGCTGATCCTGGACGAGGCGACCAGCTCCCTCGACGTGCCCGGGGAGCGGGCGGTGCAGCGGGCGATGGCGACGGTGCTGAAGGGGCGTACGGCGGTGGTCATCGCGCACCGCCTGTCGACGGTGGAGATCGCCGACCGGGTCCTTGTGATGGCCGGCGGCCGGATCGTGGAGGACGGCGCACCGGCCGAACTGATCGCCGGCACGGGCCGGTTCGCCGACCTGCACCGCGCCTGGCGGGACAGCCTGGCCTGAGACGGAGGAGACGCGGGTGATCGACGCCTACGAGGACCCCGGCACGCCCGACGAGCGTGGCGGCCTCGGTTACCTCTGGTGGCTGGTGCGGCGGCAGTGGCGGCGCTGCGCGGCCGGCGCGCTGCTGGCCAGCGCCTGGATGGTGCTGCTCGCGGCGACGCCGTACCTGATGTCGCGGGCGGTCGACGAGGGGCTGACCACCGGCGACCTCGGGGCGCTGGCCGGCTGGACCGGCGCGCTGGTGGCGGCGGGCGCGGTCAACGCCTGGCTCGGCCTGATGCGGCACCGCACCATGACCCGGGCCCGCCTCGACGCCAACTTCCGCACGGTGAAGGTCGTCCTCGACCACGCGGTGCGGCTGGGGGCGGTGCTGCCGCGGCGGGCGGGCGCCGGGGAGGTCGTCACCATCGGGGTCGGCGACGTGCAGGCCATCAGCACCGCGCTGACCGTGGTGGGCCCCGGCGTCGGCGCGGTCGTCGCGTACACCACCGTGGCGGGGCTGATGCTGTCGGTGTCGGTGCGCCTCGCGGTGGTGGTGCTGCTCGGGGTGCCGGCGCTCGCGGTCGTGGTGGGGCCGCTGATGGGGCGGTTGCAGGGCCGGGAGGCGGAGTACCGGGAGTTGCAGGGCGTGCTGACCGAGCGGATCGGCGACCTGGCGGGCGGGCTCCGGGTCCTCGGCGGCCTGGGCGGCAAGGGCCTGGTCGCGGACGCCTTCCGCCGGGACTCGGGGCGGCTGCGGGAGCAGGGGTACCGGGTGGGGGCGGTGACCAGCTGGATCCAGGCGCTCGGGGTCGGGCTGCCGATGCTCTTCCTGGCGGTGGTGACCTGGCTGGCGGCGCGACTGGCCGCCGAGGGGCGGATCAGCGTGGGCGAGCTGGTGTCGGTGTACGGCTATGTCATCGCCCTGAACTGGCCGGTGGCGTTCTTCATCGAAGGGGGCCACCAGTGCAGCCGGGGCCTGGTGGCCGCCCGGCGTGTGGTGGCCTTCCTGCGGATCGCGCCCGAGGACCCCGCAGGCGCCCTGGAGCCGCCCGCCGAGCCGTCGGCGCTGTACGACCCGGAGTCGGGCGTGCGGGTGCTGCCGGGCCGGCTGACGGTGCTGGCCGGCGCCCGGCCCGCGGACGCGGCGGCGGTCCTGGACCGGCTCGGGCGGTACGCGCCCTCCGACGTGACGTGGGGCGGCGTCCGGCTCGACGCGGTGCCGCTGCCCCGGGTGCGGGAGCGGATCCTGGTCGCCGACCCGGAGGCCGACCTGTTCGCGGGGCCGCTGCGCGAGGTGCTGGGCGGCGCGGACGGGGCGCCGCTCGGTCAGGCGGTGCGGGCCGCCGCCGCCGAGGACGTCGTACGGGGGCTGCCCGACGGCCTGGACACCCCGGTCACCGCGCAGGGGCGCAGCCTGTCCGGCGGGCAGCGCCAGCGGGTGCGGCTGGCCCGGGCGGTGCTGGCCGGCCCCGAGGTGCTGCTCGCGGCGGAGCCGACCTCGGCGCTCGACGCGCACACCGAGGCGCTGGTCGCCGACCGGCTGCGCGCCGCCCGGGCCGGCCGCACGACGGTGCTGACCGGCACCTCCCCGCTGGTCCTGGACCGCGCGGACGTCGTGCACCACCTGGTCGACGGCAAGGTGGCGGCGACCGGCACGCACCGCGAACTCCTCGGCGCCGAGCCGGGGTACCGGGCCCTGGTCGCGCGGGACGCCGACACCGACGTGCGGGAAGGGGCGGCGCGATGACGGCGCCGGACGCGCTGCCGGTCGCCGGGCGGGCGGAGGTGCGCCGGGCGGCGGGGCGGCTGGTACGGGCCGACGGGCGGGCCTTCGCGCTGGTGTTGGCGCTGAACGCGCTGGCCGCGCTCTTCGGGCTGGCCGGCCCGTGGCTGCTCGGGCGGATCGTGGACGAGGTGCGGGCCGGGGGCGGGGCCGGCGCCGTGGACCGGCTGGCGTTCGGCATCCTGCTGTGCGCGCTGGCCCAGCTGCTGCTGGCCCGCTGGGGCCGGTACGCGGGGCACCGGTTCGGCGAGCGGACGCTGGCCCGGGTGCGGGAGCGGTTCGTGGAGCGGGCCCTCGCGCTGCCCGCGTCGGTGGTGGAGCGGGCCGGCACCGGGGACCTGACGACCCGGGGCACCGCCGACGTGACGACCGTGGGCACCACGCTGCGCGACGCGGGCCCGGTGCTCCTGGTGGACGGCGTGCAGGCCCTCTTCCTGGCCGGCGCGGTATGCGCCCTGGACTGGCGGTTCGGCGCGATCGGGCTGCTGGGCCTCACCCCCGTCGCCTGGGCGGTGCGCCGCTACCTGCGCCGGGCCCGCGACGCCTACCTCGCCGAGGGCGCGGCCACCTCGGGCGTCGCGGAGGTCCTGGCGGCCACGGCGGCGGGGGCCCGCACGGTGGAGGCGTTCGGGCTCGGCGCCCGGCGCGTCGCCGCGAGCCGCGCGGCCCTGGACGCCTCGCTGCGCACCCGGCTGCGCACGCTGCGGCTGCGCAGCGAGTTCTTCCCGGTGGTGGACTTCTCCTACGTCGTCCCGGTGGCCGGCGTGCTGCTGGTGGGCGGGGCGCTGCACACCCACGGCGCCATGAGCGTGGGCGCGGTGGTGACCGGCGCGGTCTACCTCCAGCAGCTCGTCGGGCCGCTGGACGAGGTGCTGATGCAGGTCGAGCAGGTGCAGAGCGGCAGCGCCTCCTTCGCCCGGGTGGAGGGGCTGGCCGGCGCCCCGCGCGGGGCGGGCGGGGAGTCGGCGGCGCCGGTGGACGACCGGATCGAGGTGTCCGGGGCGCGCTACGCCTACGACCGGGGCGGCGAGGTGCTGCGCGGGGTGGACCTGACGGTGCGGCCGGGCGAGCGGCTTGCGGTGGTCGGCCCCTCGGGCGCCGGCAAGACCACGCTGAGCCGGCTCCTCGCGGGCGTGGACGCGCCGACGGCGGGCTCGGTGACGGTGGGCGGGGTGCCGGTGACGGCGCTCGGCCCGGAGCGGCTGCGCCGCCAGGTGGTGCTGGTGACCCAGGAGCACCACGTCTTCCTCGGCACGGTCCGCGACAACCTGCTCATCGCCGAACCGGCCGCCGCCGACGAGGCGTTGTTGGCCGCGCTGGCGGCCGTCGGCGCCGACGCGTGGGTGCGGGAGCTGCCGGACGGGCTCGGCACCGCGCTGGGCGGCCGGGACGGCCTCGCCACCGACGGCTCGCAGGCCCAGCAGCTCGCCCTGGCCCGGGTGGTGCTGGCCGATCCGCACACCCTGGTGCTGGACGAGGCGACCGCCCTGCTCGACCCGGCGACCGCCCGGCACACCGAGCGCGCGCTGGCCGCCGTGCTGGCCGGCCGCACGGTCGTCGCCGTCGCGCACCGGCTGCACACGGCGACCGACGCGGACCGGGTGGCGGTGATGGAGGACGGCCGGCTGACCGAACTCGGCACCCATGAGGAGCTGGTGGAAGCGGCCGGGGCCTACGCGGCGCTGTGGCGCTCGTGGCACGGTGGAGCACCGCCCGCCGGGGCCGCCCGCGGGCCGTCGGCGGGACCGGTCGCCGACTGACCGGACGGTCGGCGGCCGGCCCCGGATCGGCGAAGACGGCCGCTCCGTATATCGGACCTGAACGCCCGGACAACGAACCGTTTCCGGCCAACTTCCTGACGCGCTCCTGACAGGACCGGCCGCCGCCTGCCACTCTTCCCACGGCCGCTTCACAGCGTCCCCACAGGTTCCCCAAAGGTGCCGTGCGGCGGCCGGCTCACAGCACATCCAGCACCTGTTCTCTGCGTACCGCCCGTAGTGCCCGGCCGGCCCACCCGCCGCCCGGTCTCCCCTGGTCGCGCAACCCGCGACCGCGCAGAAGGAGTCAGTGTTGAGCAGCAGTTCTCCCCACAGACGCACCCCCCACACCCACAAGGCCGCGGCCGTCGCCCTGGCCGGGGTCGCCGCGCTGATCGCCACGGCGGTCCAGTCCGGCGCCGCCACCGCCGCGCCCGCCGCCTCCCCCGTGCCCGGCGCCCAGTCGGTGCAGCTCACCCCGGCCCAGCGCGCCGGGCTGATCGCCGACGCGAACGCCGGCACGGCCGACACCGCCCGCGACCTCGGCCTCGGGGCCAAGGAGAAGCTGGTCGTGCGGGACGTCGTCAAGGACGCCGACGGCACCCTGCACACCCGCTACGAGCGGACCTACGACGGCCTGCCCGTCCTCGGCGGCGACCTGGTCGTCACCACCGACGGCACGCGGACCGAGGGCGTCGTGAAGGCCACCTCGCAGCGGATCGCCCCGGCCACCCTCACCCCGGCGATCTCCGCCGCCAAGGCGCAGGCACAGGCCCTGACGGCCGCGAAGGCCGCCGGCGCCGCGAAGCCGGCCGCCGACCGCGCCCGCAAGGTGGTCTGGGCCGCGAGCGGCAAGCCGGTCCTGGCGTACGAGACGGTGGTGGGCGGCCTCCAGGAGGACGGCACCCCCAACGAGCTGCACGTCGTCACCGACGCCGCCACCGGTGCCAAGCTCTTCCAGTACCAGGGCATCGAGAACGGCACCGGCAACACCATGTACAGCGGCACGGTGACGCTCGGCACCGCGCAGTCGGGGTCGACGTACACGCTGACCGACACCACCCGCGGCAACCACAAGACGTACAACCTCAACCACGGCACCTCCGGCACCGGGACGCTCTTCTCCGGTCCCGACGACGTGTGGGGCAACGGCAGCCCGTCCAACCTGGAGACCGCCGCCGCCGACGCCCACTACGGCGCCGCGCTGACCTGGGACTACTACAAGAACGTCCAGGGCCGCACCGGCATCCGCGGCGACGGGGTGGGCGCCTACTCCCGCGTCCACTACGGCAACAACTACGTCAACGCCTTCTGGGACGACTCCTGCTTCTGCATGACCTACGGCGACGGCTCGGGCAACACCCACCCGCTGACCGCCATCGACGTGGCCGGGCACGAGATGACGCACGGCGTCACCTCCAACACCGCGGGGCTCAACTACAGCGGCGAGTCCGGCGGCCTCAACGAGGCCACGTCCGACATCTTCGGCACGGCGGTCGAGTTCTACGCGAACAACTCCTCCGACGTCGGTGACTACCTCATCGGCGAGAAGATCAACATCAACGGCAACGGGACACCGCTGCGCTACATGGACAAGCCGAGCAAGGACGGCGCGTCCAAGGACAACTGGTACTCCGGCATCGGCTCGATCGACGTGCACTACTCGTCCGGGCCGGCCAACCACTTCTTCTACCTGCTGAGCGAGGGCAGCGGCACCAAGGTCATCAACGGTGTCACCTACAACTCGCCCACCGCGGACGGGCTGCCGGTCACCGGCATCGGCCGCGCCAAGGCGGAGAAGATCTGGTTCCGCGCGCTGAGCACGAAGTTCACCTCGACCACCAACTACGCCGGGGCCCGCACCGGCGCCCTCGCGGCCGCCGGTGAGCTGTACGGCACCACGAGCACCGAGTACAAGGCGGTGCAGGACGCGTTCGCGGCCATCGCGGTCGGCGCCCGCTCGGGCGGCGGGGGCGGCGGCACCTCCTTCGAGAACACCGCCGACGTGGCCATCCCGGACAACGGCGCGGCGGTCACCTCCTCGGTCACCGTCACCGGCCGCACCGGCAACGCCCCGTCCAACCTCCAGGTCGGCGTGGACATCGTGCACACCTGGCGCGGTGACCTGGTGGTCGACCTGGTCGGCCCGAGCGGGACCTCGTACCGGCTGAAGAACTTCAGCTCCTCGGACTCGGCGGACAACGTGGTCCAGACGTTCACGGTGAACGCCTCCTCCGAAGTCGCCAACGGCACCTGGAAGCTCAAGGTGCAGGACCAGGCGGCCCAGGACACCGGGTACATCAACTCCTTCAAGCTGACGTTCCCGTAAGGCCCGCGCGGGCCCCTCGGTCAGGGCGCCGTCCCGGTGGATCCGTTCCCCGGGCCGGCGCCCTCCCCACGCCCGGGGCGGTTCTTTGCCAAGCCCATACGGCCGCCTGGTTGCGCTTTTGCCGAGGTCACGCCGGTTCACGCGCCCGCAACATTCACCGGAGCGTCGACTTTCGGCCAACGTCGATCACCCCTGATGACATGTACGCGCCCCTGGTGCCACTCTTCCGTCACCCGCCGCACAACTTCGCTCAAACTCCGGCCGGACACCCCAGCCGACCGGACCCCCACCGAAGGAGCTTGTGTGTCCCCCCTGTTCTCGCGCCACAAGCGCACCACGCTGGCCGTCGCCACCGCCGTCGCCGCCGGCGCCCTGCTCACCACCGGCCTGACCGCCGGCAGCGCCACCGCCGGGCCGCGCCCGCTGCCCGGCGCCGCGCCCCTCCTCCTCTCGGACTCGGCGCGCACCGCGCTGATCCAGGAGCAGCAGGGCGCCGCGGCCTCCACCGCCCAGGAGATAGGTCTCGGCGCGCAGGAGAAGCTGGTCGTCAAGGACCTCGTCCGCGACGTCGACGGCAGCACGCACACCCGCTACGAGCGCACCTACGCCGGACTGCCCGTCCTCGGCGGCGACCTCGTCGTGCACCAGAACAAGGCCGGCGCCACCCAGGGCGTCACCAGAGCCGTGACGGCGAGCATCAAGGTGGCCACCACCACCCCGAAGGTCGCCGCGAAGAAGGCCGAGCAGCAGGCCCTGAGCGCCGCGAAGGCCGCCGGGTCGGACAAGACCGCGGCCGACTCCGCCCGCAAGGTGGTCTGGGCGGCCGACGGCAAGCCCGTCCTCGCCTACGAGACCGTCGTCGGCGGCCTCCAGGACGACGGCACCCCCAGCGAGCTGCACGTCGTCACCGACGCCGCCACCGGCGCCAAGCTGCACGAGTGGCAGGGCGTCGAGACCGGCACCGGCAAGAGCCTGTACTCCGGCACGGTCACCCTCGGCACCACCAAGTCGGGCTCGACCTACCAGCTGTACGACACCGGCCGGGGCGGCCACAAGACGTACAACCTGGCGCACGGCACCTCGGGCACCGGCACCCTGTTCACCGACGCGGACGACGTCTGGGGCACCGGCACCGCCTCCAGCTCCGCCACCGACCAGACCGCCGCGGTGGACGCCGCCTACGGCGCGCAGGTCACCTGGGACTTCTACAAGAACACCTTCGGGCGCAGCGGCATCAAGAACGACGGCAAGGCCGCCTACAGCCGGGTGCACTACGGCAACAACTACGTCAACGCCTTCTGGCAGGACAGCTGCTTCTGCATGACCTATGGCGACGGCTCGGGCAACAACCACCCGCTGACCGCGCTGGACGTGGCGGGGCACGAGATGAGCCACGGCGTCACCGCGGCCACCGCGAAGCTCAACTACAGCGGCGAGTCCGGCGGCCTGAACGAGGCCACGTCCGACATCTTCGGCACCGGCGTGGAGTTCTACGCCAACACCGCCGCCGACCCCGGTGACTACCTCATCGGCGAGAAGATCAACATCAACGGCAACGGGACGCCGCTGCGGTACATGGACAAGCCGAGCAAGGACGGCGCGTCCAAGGACTACTGGTCCTCCGGCATCGGCGGCGTGGACGTCCACTACTCCTCCGGCCCGGCCAACCACTTCTTCTTCCTGCTCTCCGAGGGCAGCGGGGCCCGGACCGTCAACGGGGTGAGCTACAACTCGCCGACCTACAACGGCTCCACGGTCACCGGCATCGGCCGCGCCAAGGCGCTGCAGATCTGGTACAAGGCGCTGACCACGTACATGACGTCGACGACCAACTACAAGGCCGCCCGCACGGCGACCCTGAACGCGGCCTCGGCGCTGTACGGCTCCACCAGCACCGAGTACAAGACGGTCGCCGCGGCCTGGACCGCGATCAACGTCAACTGACGCGACACCGGCATGCGGGCGGCCCCCGGGAACGGACTGTTCCCGGGGGCCGCCCTACTCTTGGTGCCCATGTCCTTCACGTACGACGACGTCGGCGCCACCCGGGAGCAGGGCCACTGCCCGCCCGGCTTCCGCGCGATGCGGGTCCGCACCCGCATCGGCGAGGGCGAGGAGGTCTTCCGCCGGGCCGCCGAGGCCGTGCTGACCTGGGAGATGCACCGGGAGATGGGCGTCGGGATCGACGCGGGCGGCGCCGACCGCGCCGCGCCCGGCGTCGACGTCACGGTCACCCTGGCCGGCCTGATCAAGGCGCCCTGCCGGGTGGTCTGGACGGTGGCGGAGGGCCGCCGCGCCGGCTGGGCGTACGGGACGCTGCCCGGGCACCCGGAGTCCGGCGAGGAGGCGTTCGTGGTGGACCGCACCGGGGACGGCACGGTCTGGCTGACCGTGTCCGCCTTCAGCCGCCCGGCGAAGTGGTACGCGAAGGCCGGCGGCCCCGCGGCCCGCGCCTTCCAGCACGCCTACGCCCGCCGCTGCGGCACGGTGCTGCGCCGCCTGTCCGGCGGCGACGAGGAGGACTGAGCCCCGTCGCCGCCGGGCGGGCCGGCGGTCAGCGCAGGTGCAGGCCCGCCGCCTGGAGCAGCTCGTCGGACGGCACCGCCACCAGGCCCACCTCCGCCGGTGAGGCCAGCAGGCCGTGGGCCGGCAGGATGCGGACCGTGTAGCCGAACGGCCCGGTGCGGTCGAGGGCGAGCGGACCCTCGTAGGCCCAGCGGCCCTCCAGGTCGGGCCCGCCGGCCGGCTTCAGCGGCACCGTCGCGGCGTCGGTGATCCGGTCCTCGGAGTCCACCCGCCCGGAGACCGCCTGCACCTCGACGTCCTCGGGCGCGAGGTCCCCGAGGCGCACCCGCACTCGCAGCGAGAGCGAGGTGCCCAGCTCGGCCTGGGCCGTCGCGGCGGACGTCTCCACATGGTCGACGCTCACCCCCGGCCAGGCCGCCCGCACCCGGCTCTTCCACTCCGCGAGCGCCCGGGCGGCGTCCGGGTCCATCGCGCGGGCCGCCTCGGCCGCCGGGGTGTACAGCCGCTCGACGTACTCGCGCACCATCCGCCCGGCCAGCACCTTCGGGCCGAGCAGGCTGAGCGTCTGGCGGACCATCTCGATCCACCGGTCGGGCAGCCCGCTGCCGCCCCGCTCGTAGAAGCGCGGGGCGACCCGCTGCTCCAGCAGGTCGTACAGCGCCCCGGCCTCTATGGCGTCGCGCCGGTCGGGGTCGGTGCCGTCGCCGTCGGCGGTGGGGATGGCCCAGCCGAAGTCGGGGCGGAACCACTCGTCCCACCAGCCGTCGAGCACCGACAGGTTGAGGCAGCCGTTGAGCGCCGCCTTCATGCCGGAGGTGCCGCACGCCTCCAGCGGGCGCAGCGGGTTGTTCAGCCAGATGTCGCAGCCCGGGTAGAGCTTCTGCGCCATCGCCATGCCGTAGTCCGGCAGGAACACGATCCGGTGCCGCACCCGCGGGTCGTCCGCGAACCGCACCAGCTCCTGCACCAGGCGCTTGCCGCCGTCGTCCGCCGGGTGGGCCTTGCCGGCCACCACGATCTGGACGGGTCGCTCCGGGTGCAGCAGCAGCTCCCGCAACCGGTCCGGGTCGCGCAGCATCAGGGTCAGCCGCTTGTACGACGGCACCCGCCGGGCGAACCCGATGGTCAGCACGTCCGGGTCGAGGACGCCGTCGATCCAGCCCAGTTCGGCCGTGCCGGCGCCGCGCTGGCGCCAGGAGGCCCGCAGCCGCTCGCGCACCTCGGTCACCAGCTGCTCGCGCAGGGTGCGGCGCAGCTCCCAGACCTCCTGGTCGGGGATGTCGGCGACCGCGTCCCAGCGCTCGGAGGCGCCGGTGGTCAGCGCGTCCTCGGTGCGCTGCACGCCGAACTGCCGGGCGCCGAGCCGGAGCACCTCGGGGGCGACCCAGGTCGGCGCGTGCACGCCGTTGGTGACGGAGGTGATCGGCACCTCCTCGGCGTCGAAGCCCGGCCACAGCCCGGCGAACATCTCGCGGCTGACCCCGCCGTGCAGCAGGGAGACGCCGTTGGCGCGCTGGGCGAGGCGGAGGCCCATCACGGCCATGTTGAACAGGTTGTCCTCGCCGCCGGGGTAGGTCTCCCGGCCGAGGCGCAGGATGCGCTCCACGTCCACGCGCGGGAGTTCCGCGTCCGGCCCGAAGTGCCGGGCGACCAGCTCGCGGTCGAAGCGGTCGATGCCGGCCGGCACGGGGGTGTGCGTGGTGAAGACGGTGCCGGACCGCACCGCCTCCAGGGCCGGGTCGAACTCAAGGCCCTGGTCGGTGAGTTCCGCGATGCGTTCCAGGCCGAGGAAGCCGGCGTGGCCCTCGTTGGTGTGGAAGACCTCCGGCTCGGGGTGCCCGGTGAGCCGGCAGTAGGCGCGCACCGCGCGGACACCCCCTATGCCGAGCAGCATCTCCTGGAGCAGCCGGTGCTCGCCGCCGCCGCCGTAGAGCCGGTCGGTGACGCCGCGTTCGCCGGGGTCGTTCTCCTCGACGTCGGAGTCCATCAGCAGCAGCGGCACCCGGCCGACCTGGGCCAGCCAGATCCGGGCCCGCAGCTCCCGGCCGCCGGGCAGCGCGAGGGCCACGTGGGCGGGGGTGCCGTCGGCCTCCTTCAGCAGGGTGAGCGGCAGTTCGTGCGGGTCGAGGACCGGGTAGTGCTCCTGCTGCCAGCCGTCCCGGGAGAGGGTCTGGCGGAAGTAGCCGTGCCGGTAGAGCAGGCCGACGCCGATCAGCGGCGCGCCCAGGTCGCTGGCGGCCTTCAGGTGGTCGCCGGCCAGGATGCCGAGTCCGCCGGAGTACTGGGGCAGGGCGGCGGTGATGCCGAACTCGGGGGAGAAGTAGGCGACGGCGGCGGGCAGCCGGGCGCTCTGCGCCTGGTACCAGCGGTCGCCGGTCAGGTAGTAGTCCAGGTCGTCGGCGGCGGCGGTCAGCCGGCGCAGGAAGCGGCGGTCCTCGGCCAGTTCGGCCAGCCGGGCCGGCGGCACGGTGCCGAGCAGCCGCACCGGGTCGCGCCCGCAGGCGGCCCAGCACTCGGGGTCGACGGACTGGAACAGGTCACGGGTCTCCGCGTGCCAGGACCAGCGCAGGTTGCGCGCCAGGTCGCTGAGTGGTCGCAGGGGGTCGGGGAGGACGGGACGGACGGTCAGTCGACGGATCGCCTTCACATTCCACCTCAACGCGTCGGTTCGGTAGGACGAGTGGACGAGGCGCACGTCACCCCGTCCCGCACGACGTTACCGGCGTCGGGACATCCCCCGTGCGGAGACGCTCCGCAGAGTTCACCGGCCCGATACGAAGATCGGTCCACGATCCGGAACTGGCCGGGTTAAGTTGATTGCGGGGGCGGCTTCCGGGAAGGCGTGCCGACGGGGCGGGCTAAGTCGACGTACGCGCGAGTAGTCAACGGAGTTCCGGATTGCCCACCCGAGGAGTGTGGGAAGGCTCCTGCGGTACACCCCACAGGTAGACCCGCGGGACCCACCTCCCCAAGAGTCATCCGCCCGCACTAGTTGACGCGGACAGGAGCGGTCATGCCCGCCACGCACCACTCGTCAGCACGTCCCGCACGCGGCACCCGCGCGCAGGCGTCCAAGAAGACGTCCAAGAAGGACGCCGGTCCGCCGGCCGCGCCCGCCCGGGGCGCCACGGCCGTCGGCCGGATACCCGTCCTGGACGTCCGCCCCGTCGTGCAGGGCGGCCGGCGGCCGGCCAAGGCCGTCACCGGCGAGACGTTCGAGATATCGGCCACCGTGTTCCGCGAGGGCCACGACGCGGTCGCCGCCAACGTGGTCCTGACGAGCCCTCAGGGCAAGGCGGGACCCTGGACGCCGATGCGCCTGCTGGCCCCCGGCACCGACCGCTGGGGCGCGACGGTCACCGGCGGCGAGCCGGGGCTCTGGTCGTACCGGGTGGAGGCGTGGGGCGACCCGGTCACCACCTGGCGGCACCACGCGGGCATCAAGATCCCGGCGGGCATCGACACCGAACTCGTCCTGGAGGAGGGCGCGCGGCTCTACGAGCGGGCCGCCGCCGACGTCCCCCGCAGCGCGGACCGGCGCCCCCTGCTGGCCGCCGTGGACGCCCTGCGCGACGAGAGCCGCCCGGCCGCCTCCCGGCTGGCGGCGGCGTTGACGCCGCAGGTGGACGCGGTCCTGGCCCGGCACCCGCTGCGGGAGCTGGTCACCACCTCCGAGCCGCTGCC
>NZ_JBIDAQ010000010.1:0-267538 GCF_043202555.1 Streptomyces sp. NPDC048182
CGGGCGCGGCCGGCCTGGCGGCCCAGCACCTTGTGGCCGCCGCCGTCGGGGATGCGGCCGAGCTTTTTGACGTCCACGTGGAGCAGCTCGCCGGGCCGGTCGCGTTCGTAGCGGCGGATGAGCTGTCCGGTGGGCCGGTCCAGGTGGGCGAGACGGTTCAGGCCGTGACGGACCAGGATTCGGTGCACGGTCGAGGCAGGCAGGCCAAGGACGGGTCCGAGCCGTGCGGGACCGAGTTTGCGGGCCTGTCGTTCGTGACAGACCCGGGCCTCGACGGTGGCCGGAGTGCGGTGCGGGGTCGTTCCTGGCCTGCTGGAGCGGTCGGCGAGGCCGGACTCGCCCTCGGACCGCCAGCGGCGGACCCACTTGTGGGCCGTGGCGCGTGAGATGCCCATCTCGGCGGCGACGTGCGCGACGGGGCGGCCGCGGCGGACACGCTCGACGAGCAGCCGCCTGCCGTGAACGGTCAGCCGGGCATTACGGTGGGACATGAAGACCTCCGTGCGGTGCAGTCCTAGACAGCTCCACCACACCGGAGGTCTTCGCCATGATCAAGCACCCACGCGTGTCAACAACGCTCGTGATCAATACACCTAGACCGGGTGACGAGCCGGCCCGCCCCGAGAGGCCGCCGGCGCCCGGTGGCGAGCCGCAGCAGCAGCGACGCGCCGATCAGGGCCACCCCGAACCACACGATCCGGGTGACGCCGAGGTGGTCGGCGAACAGGCCGCCGAAGAGGGCACCGAGGGCGATCGAGGTGTTGTAGGCCATGGTGTTGAGGGACATGGCCGCCTCGAAGGTGTCGGGTGCGGCGGCCGGCGTCATGTTGACCTGGGCCAGTTGGACGGCGCCGAAGGACAGCTCCCACAGGACCAGCGCGACGACCGCCCCGCCGCCCACCGCGCGGAGCAGGAGCAGCGCGGCCAGCAGGCCGACGGCTCCGACCACGAAGGTCCGGCGCGGGCTCCGGTCGACCGTGAAGCCGGCGACGAGGTTCCCGACCGCCCCGCCGACGCCGAAGACGATCAGCACGAGGGTGACGAAGCCGGCGGAGGCGGCGGCGGTGTCCTCCAGGTAGGGGCGGACGAAGGTGTACGCCCCGAAGTGGCCGAGGACGAAGAGGACCACGACGCACAGGACCGCGCGCAGGCCCGCGTCGGTCACCGGCAGGCCGAAGACCTCCCTGACCGACACCGCGTTCTGCGAGGGCAGCGCGGGGATGAGCAGCGCGACCGCGAGGAACACCAGCACGCTCAGGCCCGCCCAGACGCCGAAGGTGGTGCGCCAGTCCGAGTGGGCCTCGACCAGGGTGCCCAGTGGGATGCCGAGGACGGTGGCGGCGGAGATGCCGGACATCACCACGGCGGCGGCCCGGTTCGCGTGGCGCTCGGGGACGACGCGCATCGCCATGCCGACCCCGATGGCCCAGAAGACGCCGCTGGCGAAGCCCATGCCGAGGCGGGTCAGGAGGATCAGGGGGTAGTTGGGCGAGAGGGCGGTGACGAGGTTGCCCGCCGCGAGCACCGCGAGCAGCGTCGACAGCAGCCGCCGCCGGTCCACGCGCCGGGTCCAGGCCACGATGAACGGCACGCCGAGGCCCGCCGCGACGCCCTGCGCGGTGACCATGAGTCCGGCGGTGCCGACCGAGATGTCCAGGTCCTCGCTGAGCGGGGTGAGCAGGCCGACGGGCAGCAACTCGGTGGTGTGACCAACGCCGACTTCCTGGCCCGCCTGGTCGGCCAGGGCCTCGGCGTGGCGATGCTGCCCGCCGCCTACGTGGCCCGGCTGACCGGCGTCACGACCATCGAGATCACCGACGCACCGGCGCGCGTCGAGTACGTCATCCGGAGCCGCGAGGGCAGCACACCGGCGGCTACGGCGTTCCTGCGGATCCTCGGCATGACAGAAGCGCTATAGACCCTCTCTTTAGTTATAGGGTATAACTGAAGCAGTGGGGCGTCACGTACGGCGTTCCCCGATCGAGGAGGTACGTCATGCATGTAGTACTCGGTACGGGACCGGCCGGCACCACGCTGGCCGAAGAGCTGGCTCGTCGCGGGCACGAGGTCCGCACGGTCGACCGGCGACCGGCCGGGACCGCGCTGCCGGGAGTGAGCCATCACCAGGCCGATGTCGGTACGCCCGAGGGCGCCCGGGACGCCGTGCGGGGGGCCGCCGTCGTCTACCACTGCGTCAACGTCGCCTATCACCTCCAGACGGAGGTGATGCCCCGCATCCAGGACGCCGTTCTCGGCGCCGTCGCGGCGGAGGGCGCCCGCCTGGTCGTCCTCGACACGCTCTACCCGTACGGCGAGACGCACGGCGAGGTCATGACCGAGGCCACTCCGTGGCGGGCGACCGGCGCCAAGGGCCGCATGCGGGCGTCCCTCGACGAGAGGTACCTGGCCGCGCACGAGGACGGCCGGGTCCGGGTCGTCCTGGGCCGCTCGGCCGACTTCGTCGGTCCCCGGGTCGTCAACTCCACCCTCGGCGGCGGCGTCTTCCCCGGGGCGCTCACGGGCGGCGAGGTGTACGCGCTGGGCGACATCGACCTGCCGCACAGCTACACCGACATCCGCGCGGTGGCCGCCGGGCTCGCCACGCTGGGCGAACGGCCGGAGGGCGACGGACGCGTCTGGCACCTGCCGACCGCGCCGGCACGCACCACCCGGGAGGTGCTCGAGGCCGTCGAGAAGCGCGTGGGAGAGCCCCTGCGCCTCACGGTGAAGACGGAGCCGGTCCCGTTCGGCCCGTTCGACCAGGTCTTCGTGGACTCCTACGCCGAGCTGTTCTACCAGCACACGGAGCCGCAGGTGATGGACTCCACCGCCATCCAGGAGACCTTCGGCGTCTCCCCCGTCCCCCTGGACGACACCCTCGACGCCACCATCGCCTGGTACCGCGACTTCCTCACCGCCCAGGCCGACCAGGCAGGCAGGACAGACCGAGGCTGAGCTGTCCGCCGGCCGAGAAAGCCGCGGATTCGCCTCGGCGCGGGCGGAGTTCGCACGGCGACGCGGGCGGGATCAAGCCGGACAGGCCGCTCGGGGCCGGACGTGGGGCGGAATCAGGCGCGCCCTCCGTGATGTCCGGGAGCAGCGGCACCCGGCATACGGAGACGCTCGGCCGCCTCGGCGAGGAGCCGCAGCCGATCCTCCTCGCCGTGCGCTTCGGGGAGCCCGGGTAGCCTCGTCGTCCCCTCAGGACGACGCCCGCTCCACCAGCTCCGTCGCCAGCACCACCTGCTGCCGCTCAAGACCCCGCGACACCGCCGGACGGCGGTCCGCGATCTCGGTGAGGAGGAGGTCGATCATCGCGCGGCCCATCTCCTCTATCGGCTGGCGCACGCTGGTCAGCGAGGGCTCCATGTGGCGGGCGATGGCCGAGTCGTCGTAGCCGACCAGTGCCACGTCGTCCGGGATGCGGCGCCCCGCCTCGCGCAGGGCCTGGCGGGCGCCGGCCGCGGTGACGTCGGAGGCGGCGAAGACGGCGTCGACGTCGGGGCGGCGGCGCAGCAGCTCCGCCATCGCGCGCCGGCCGCCCTCCTCGGTGAAGTCGCCCGGCTCGATCAGGTCCTCGGCCCCGTCCTGCCCCGCGTCACGCAGCGCGTCGCGGTAGCCGGCGACTCGGCGCTGGGCGCCGTAGACGTCGAGGCGGCCGGTGATGTGGGCGATGTGGCGGCGGCCCCGGGAGAGCAGGTGCTCGACGGCCGAGCGGGCGCCGCCGTAGTTGTCGGAGTCCACCGACGCCAGCGACTCCGCCGCCGAGCGCGGGCCGCTGATCACCGCCGGGATCTCCAGCTGGGCGAGCAGGTCGGGCAGCGGGTCGTCGGCGTGCACGGAGACGAGGAGCACGCCGTCCACCCGGTGCGCGGCCAGGTACTGGGCGAGGCGCTGCCGCTCCCGGTCGCTGCCGGCGAAGATCAGCAGCAGCTGCATCTGGGTGTCGGACAGTTCGGCGCCGACACCCCGGAGCATGTCCGAGAAGTACGGCTCCGCGAAGAACCGGGTCTCCGGCTCGGGGACGACCAGGGCGATGGCGTCGGTCCGGTTGGCGGCCAGCGCACGGGCCGCGGTGTTGGGGACGTACCCCAGCTCCGCCACCGCCGCCTCGACGGCCGCCCGCGTCGCGTCGCTGACCCGGGGCGAGCCGTTGATCACCCGGGAGACCGTGCCGCGCCCGACACCCGCTCGCGCCGCGACCTCCTCCAGGGTGGGCCGGCCACCGCTCCGCCCGCGCGCTGTGTGGCTCGCCATCGGCCCCGCCTCCCGTCGAACGCCCCGCACTCTTTGCGGCTGGCCTGGAATTTAACAGGCCGGTCCGGTGTAATGACCGCCCCAGGGCGGTCGCACGCCGGGCGCGGGATGCCGGTACGGCCCACCGGGCGGGTTAGTTAACAGGCCGATAACTGAAGGCGCTTGCACACGTCACTTCCCTTGACACCCCCGCCGGGAGCCGGGACTCTTCAACACATCACATGTGGGAGCGCTCCCACACCACTGGGTTTCTACACATCCCGCACGTTCCCCGCCCGAGCCGCAGCGATGAACGCGAGCACCAAGCAGTGGGCCCAACCATGGAGTTGGCCGGGGGGTCGGCACGTCAGGGCAACAGGAGGACGCAATGCGAGCAGCACGCAGTCGAACCGCCCGCAGGGCCACGGCCCTCGCGGCCGTCGTGTCGCTGGGCGCCGCGCTGCTGGCCGGCTGCGCCGACGACGGCGACGACGGCGGCTCGTCGAACGACAACGGCTCGGGCGGCGGCAAGACCAAGATCAGCCTCGGGCTCTTCGGCGCCTTCGGCTTCGAGGAGGCCGGGCTCTACAAGGAGTACGAGAAGCTCCACCCGGACATCGACATCCAGCAGACGGTCGTCGAGCGCAACGAGAACTACTACCCGGCGCTGGTCAACCACCTGACCACCAACAGCGGCCTCCAGGACATCCAGGGCGTCGAGGTCGGCAACATCGCCGAGGTCGTGCAGACCCAGTCGGCCAAGCTGCTCGACCTGTCGAAGTACGGCAAGGAGATGGACTTCCTGGACTGGAAGTGGCAGCAGGCCACGACCAAGGACAAGCAGACCATCGGCCTGGGCACCGACGTCGGCCCGATGGCCATCTGCTACCGCAAGGACCTCTTCGAGCAGGCCGGCCTGCCCACCGACCGCACCGAGGTCGGCAAGCTGTGGGCGGGCGACTGGAGCAAGCTGGTCCAGGCGGGCGAGACGTACAAGAAGAAGGCGCCCAAGGGCACCACCTTCCTCGACTCCCCCGGCGGCCTGCTGAACGCCATCGTCAGCAGCGAGAAGGAGCGCTTCTACGACGCCTCCGGCGAGGTCGTCTACAAGACCAACCCGGCCATCAAGGCCGCCTTCGACCTCACCGCGAAGGCCGCCGAGGAGAAGATCACCGGCAACCAGACGCAGTTCCAGCCGGCCTGGGACACCACCATCGCCAACGGCAAGTTCGCCGCGATGTCCTGCCCGCCGTGGATGCTCGGCTACATCAAGGGCAAGTCGAAGCCGGACGCGGCCGGCAAGTGGGACGTGGCCGCCGCGCCCAAGGCCGGCAACTGGGGCGGGTCCTTCCTGACCGTGCCCAAGTCCGGCAAGCACACCGAGGAGGCCGCCAAGCTCGCCGCCTGGCTGACCGCCCCCGAGCAGCAGGCCAAGCTCTTCGCGGTGCAGGGCTCCTTCCCGAGCGCGCCCAAGGCGTACCTCACCCCCGAGGTGAAGAACGCCAAGAACGAGATGACCGGTGACGCCCCGATCGGCGAGATCTTCGCCAAGGCCGCCACCGACAGCCCGGTGCAGACGATCGGCCCGAAGGACCAGATCGTCCAGCAGGGCCTGTCGGACAACGGCGTCATCCTCGTCAGCCAGGGCAAGTCGCCCGAGGAGGCGTGGAAGACGGCCACCAAGACCATCGACAACAACCTGGACAAGTGACCGGGATGGCAACCGAGCACGACACCGCCGCGCCCCCCGCCAAGGGGGGCGCGGCCCCGGGCCGCCACGCGGCGGGCGCGGACGTCGAGGCGGCGAAGCGGCGGGCGCGGCTCTCGCGCCGGTGGCAGCGCGACATGAAGTTCAGCCCGTACGCGTTCGTGTCGCCCTTCTTCCTGCTCTTCCTCGCCTTCGGCCTCTTCCCGCTGCTGTACACCGGGTGGGCCTCGCTGCACCAGGTGGAGCTGACCTCGCCGACCGACATGACGTGGGTCGGGATGCGCAACTACACGCGGATCTTCGACGACGACTTCTTCTGGAACGCGGCGAAGAACACCCTGTCCATCGGCGTCATCTCCACCGTCCCGCAGCTGCTGATGGCGATGGGCCTCGCGCACATCCTCAACTACAAGCTGCGCGCCTCGACCTTCTACCGGGTCATGATGCTGGCGCCGTACGCCACCTCGATCGCCGCCGCCTCGCTGGTCTTCGCGCTGCTCTTCGGCCGCGACTACGGCATGATCAACTGGTTCCTGGACCTGGTCGGCCTGGACAAGATCGACTGGCAGAACGACAAGTGGCCCTCCCAGATCGCGGTCTCCACGATCGTCATCTGGCGCTGGACCGGCTACAACGCGCTGATCTACCTGGCCGCGATGCAGGCCATCCCGCAGGACCTCTACGAGTCGGCGGCGCTGGACGGCGCGAGCCGCTGGCGGCAGTTCCTGCACGTCACACTGCCCTCGCTGCGGCCGACGATCCTCTTCACGGTCGTCGTGTCCACCATCGGCGCCTCGCAGGTCTTCGGCGAACCGCTGCTCTTCGACGCCAACAAGGGCGCGTCCGGCGGCTCCCAGCACCAGTTCCAGACCCTCGGCCTGTACCTGTACGAGCAGGGCTGGGTGAACCAGCACCTGGGCCGCGCCTCCGCGATCGCCTGGACGATGTTCCTGATCCTCATCGTGATCGGCATCGCCAACTACGTCATCTCGCGCCGGCTGCGCGCCAGTAGTTAAGGAGAACCGGCCGTGACGACGACCTTGACCCCACCCCCGGCCGGACCGGCGCCCGAACCGGCGCCGCCGGCGACCCGGCGGACCCGGCGCGCCAAGGCGGCGCGGGCGGGCGGCCAGCTGCACGCCGGACCGATCGCCTACGTGATCCTGGCGCTGTTCACCCTCGGCTCGCTCTTCCCGCTGATCTGGACGGCGATCGCCGCCTCCCGCGACAACCAGCGGCTCGCGCAGACACCGCCGCCGTTCTGGTTCGGCGGGAACCTCTTCGACAAGCTCGAAGTGGCCTGGGAGGACGCGAACCTGGGCGAGGCGTTCCTCAACACCACCATCGTGGCCGGCATCTCGGCGGTGACCATCGTGGTGCTCTCCACGATCGCCGGGTTCGCCTTCGCCAAACTGCGCTTCAAGGGGCGCAACGCGGCGATGCTGGTCGTGATCGGCACCATGATGGTGCCGCCGCAGCTGAGCATCATCCCGCTGTACATGATGGTCGCGAAGCTGGACTGGAGCGACCAGCTCCAGGCGGTGATCCTGCCCTCGCTGGTGAGCGCGTTCGGCGTGTTCTTCATGCGGCAGTACCTGCTCCAGGCGCTGCCGGACGAGATCATCGAGGCGGCGCGCGTGGACGGCGCGAGCAGTTGGCGCGTGGTGTGGCACGTGGTGTTCCCGACGGCGCGGCCCGCGATGGCCGTCCTCGGCATGCTGATGTTCGTGCAGGCGTGGAACGACTTCCTGTGGCCGTTCCTCGTGCTCACCCAGAACGGCAGCCCGACCGTGCAGGTCGCGGTCGCGGGCCTGGGCCGCGGCTACACCCCCGACCAGTCCCTGATCATGGCGGGCGCGCTGCTCGGCACGCTGCCGCTGCTGCTGGTCTTCGCGATCTTCGGCAAGCAGATCGTGGGCGGCATCATGCAGGGCGCCGTGAAGGGCTGACGCCGCCGCGCCGCCGTCCACGGGGCCGACGCGGTCCCGCCCCCTCCCTCTCTCCCCTCCCCTTCGACCACTCCACCCGCCGGTCTGACGACCGGATCGCCGGTCCCCCGCGGACCGGCGGCCACTCTGGGAGCGCTTCCATGCCTGAGTCCGCAACGCCGGAGACCCCGGTCACCTTCCCGCCCGCCTTCCTCTGGGGCGCCGCCACCTCGGCGTACCAGATCGAGGGGGCGGTGCGCGAGGACGGCCGCACGCCCTCCATCTGGGACACCTTCAGCCACACGCCGGGCAAGACCGCCGCTGGTGACACCGGTGACATCGCTGTCGACCACTACCACCGCTACCGCGACGACGTGGCCCTGATGGCCCAGCTGGGCCTGGGCGCCTACCGCTTCTCCGTCTCCTGGTCCCGGGTGCAGCCCACCGGGCGCGGCCCGGCCGTCCAGCGCGGCCTGGACTTCTACCGCCGCCTGGTGGACGAGCTGCTGGCCGCCGGCATCAAGCCGGCCGTCACCCTCTACCACTGGGACCTGCCCCAGGAGCTGGAGGACGCGGGCGGCTGGCCCGAGCGCGAGACGGCGTACCGGTTCGCCGAGTACGCGGAGATCGTCGGCGCCGCCCTCGGCGACCGCGTCGAGCAGTGGATCACCCTCAACGAGCCCTGGTGCAGCGCCTTCCTCGGCTACGCCTCCGGGGTGCACGCCCCCGGCCGCACCGACCCGGTGGCCTCGCTGCGCGCCGCGCACCACCTGAACCTCGCGCACGGCCTGGGCGCGACCGCCCTGCGCTCCGTGATGCCGGCCCGCAACTCGGTGGCCCTCAGCCTCAACTCCGCGGTCGTGCGCCCGCTCTCCCAGCAGCCGGGCGACGTGGCCGCGGCCCGGCGGATCGACGACCTGGCCAACGGCGTCTTCCACGGGCCGATCCTGCAGGGCGCCTACCCGGAGACCCTGCTCCGGGCGACGGCGTCGCTGACCGACTGGTCCCACGTGCGCGACGGCGACCTCGCGGCGATCCGCCAGCCACTGGACGCCCTCGGCCTCAACTACTACACGCCCTCGCTGGTCTCCGCCGCAGACGCGGACTCCCGCAACGCGCGCGCCGACGGGCACGGGGCGAGCGACCACTCGCCGTGGCCGGGCGCGGAGGACGTGGCCTTCCACCAGACGCCGGGTGAGCGCACCGAGATGGGCTGGTCGATCGACCCGTCCGGGCTGCACGAGCTGATCATGCGCTACAGCCGCTTGGCGCCGGGCCTGCCGCTCTACATCACCGAGAACGGCGCGGCCTACGACGACAAGCCCGACTCCGACGGCCGGGTGCACGACCCCGAGCGCATCGCCTACCTGCACGGCCACCTCTCGGCGGTGCGCCGGGCCATCGCGGACGGCGCGGACGTGCGGGGCTACTACCTGTGGTCCCTGATGGACAACTTCGAGTGGGCCTACGGCTACGAGAAGCGGTTCGGCGCGGTGTACGTGGACTACGCGTCCCAGGAGCGCATCCCGAAGTCCAGCGCCCTCTGGTACGGGCGGGCCGCCCGCTCGGGGGCGCTGCCGCCGGCGGAGTAGACCGGGCGGGACACGAGCCGCGGGGCGCGGCATCCTGTGGGGAGGATGCCGCGCCCCGCTTTTCTCCCGGAGTGGCTTCGGGAGTGGCTACTTGTAGGCGGCGAACGCCTTCGCGAAGGCGCCCTCGCCCTGGACCACCGAACTGCACGTCGGGTCGGCCTGCGGCTTGGCGCCGCCCGGGCACTGCTTGTCGCGGGTCCCGGACCACATGGACAGCCAGCCCAGGCCGTGCGACTGCGCGAACTTCACCAGCTGGGTGGCGTCGTCCACCGTGAAGGTCTCCGAGGCCACGTCGTTGACGCCGATCATCGGGGTGATGGCGACGGCCCCCCAGGCGGCGCTGTCGGACAGTCCGAGGACGCCCTTGATCTGGGCCTGGGTGGCGGTGGCGGCCTGCTCGGCGTAGGTGCCCATGTCGCCGCTGTACGCGGGCCCGTAGTCCATCGCCATGATGTTGACGGCGGAGGTCTTGACGCCGTTCTTCTTCGCGTCGGCCAGCAGGTCGACACCGGCCTGGGTCAGGCCCTCGGGCATCACCGGCAGGGTGAAGGAGACGTCCAGGCCGGGGTGCTGCTTCTGCAGCGCGGCGATGGCCTGCGCGCGGCGGGAGTTGGCGGCCGTGTCGGGCAGCGCGCCGCCCTCGACGTCGAAGTCGACCTTGGTGAGGTCGTAGGCGTCCACGACCTTGCCGTACGCCGCCGCCAGCGCGTCCGCCGAGGAGCACGCCGTGGCCAGCTCGGAGCCGGAGGCGCCGCCGAAGGAGACCCGGACGTCGCCGCCCTTGGCGCGCAGGGCGCCTATCTGCCCGGCCACCGCGTCGCTCGCCAGATCGCTGACGCCGCCCCACTTGGGGACGCAGCCGCCGCCGGAGGTGACGAAGGCCAGGTTGTAGTCCTTCACGCCGGTCGCCGCGGCGTTCTTGACCAGGTCGAAGGCCGGGTAGAGGGAGGTGTCGGCGTACGGGGCGAAGCGGGCGCCGGTCCCGGTGCCGTTGCCCGGGGTGGGGGTCGCGGTGGGGGTCGCCGTGGCGGTGGGCGTGGCCGTCGGCTTGACGGTCGGCTTGGCCGTCGCCGTGGGCTTCGGGGTCGGCGTCGAGGTCGGGGTCGGCTGCTGGGTGGGGCGGCCGGTCGGCTCGGGGGTGGCGTGGTCGTCGGCCGAGCAGGCGCCGCCGTCGATGCGGCAGCCGCTGGGGTCGGCGGTGCCCTCGACGACGAAGCCGACGGTGACGGACTCGCCGGCCTTCAGCCCGTCCGTGTCCCACTTCGGCGGGGTCGCGGTGACGTGCCGCCCGGAGACCGCCGACTCGGCGTTCCACAGCGAGCTGAGCTTCGCCCCGGCCGGCAGGTCGAACTCCAGCTTCCAGTCCGCTTCCTGGCCGCCGCTGTTGTTGGTGACGACGTACTGCGCGGTGTAGCCCGTGGACCAGCCGCTGGTCCGCGTGTAGGCGGCGCCGACGCCGGCCGCCTGGGCGCTGCCGGTGAACAGCAGCGCGCCGCCGCCCGCGACGGCCGCGGCGACGAGGCCGCCGATCACCTTGTTGCGTGTGCCGACCTTGCGCCGGTGCGTGCTCATGCCGTGCCTGCCTTCGTCGTTCTCGGGGGTGCGGCAGCACGCTAGCGAGGCCGAACCGGACGAAGTGCCTGTTCCGGGCGGGGGCCGGCAGTCTTAGGGTGCGGTTAAGGAAGGGATCGGGACGGGTTAAAGGACCGCGTCCGGCGGCGGCGCACGGCCCTGCGGTCGCCGCGCCGGCGGGGTGCCCCGCGCCCGTCGGTCTGGATCCGCACCCGCACCTCGGCGCCGCCGAGCACCGAGGTGCCCACCCGCACGTCCCCGCCGGTCGACTCCGCCAGCCGGCGCACGATGTCCAGGCCGAGCCCCGTCGACCCGTCGCTGCCCGAGCCCCGCCCCCGGGCAAGCGCGGCGCCGGGGTCGGCTATGCCCGGGCCCGCGTCCGAGACCAGCACGAGCACCGCGTCCTCGGCCCGGTGCAGGTCGACGGCGAGGGCGGTGCCGTCGGCCGTGTGCCGGAAGACGTTGCCCAGCAGGGCGTCCAGGGCCGCGGCGAGGTCGGCGCGGGCCACCGGGGCGCGCACCGGCCGGTCGGCGCCGGCCACCCGCCAGGCGCGGCCCTCGTCCTCGGCGAGCGCCGACCAGAACCGCATCCGCTCGCGGACCACCTCGGCCGCGTCGCACCCGGTGCCTGCGGCGGACGCGGCGGTCTGCGGCTTGGCCTCCCGGGCGGTGCGGATGATGGTGTCCACCTCGCGCTCCAGCTGCGCGACCGCCGCCCGGGTCTGCTCGGCGGCCGGACCCTCGCCCAGCGAGGCCGCGTTGAGCCGCAGCACGGTCAGCGGGGTGCGCAGCCGGTGGGAGAGGTCGGCGGCCAGCTCCCGCTCGCTGGCGAGCAGCCCCACGACCTGGTCGGCCATGGAGTTGAACGCGGCAGCCGCCAGGCGCAGTTCGGTCGGGCCCTCCTCCGCCACCCGGGCGCCCAGCTCGCCCTCGCCCAGCTCCCGGGCGCCCTCGACCAGGCGCCGAGCGGGCCGGACCATCCGCACGCCCAACCGGTCGGCGACCGCGACCGAGCCGACGATCAGCGCCACCCCGACGGCAGCCAGCACCGCCCAGGCCGTGCCCACGCCGTTGGTGACCTCCGCCTCCGGCACGTACACCTCGACCACGGCTATCGCGCCGGAGGACAGGGCGACCGGCTGGAGCAGCGTGAAGCCGCCGGGCACCTCCGTGGTGGCGGCGCGGCCGGCCGACCGCACGCCCGCGACGTCGGCCTCGGCGGCCCGCCGGCGCCCGATGTCGACGCCGCCCGCACCCCGGTCCCCGGCGGGCGCCGGCAGGTGCACGGCAAGACCGGCGTCGGACCCGGCGGCGGCGACCACGCGCTCCAGCTCGGCCCGGTCGGTGGTGATGGACAGCGCCGGGGCGACCGCGGCGGCCTGCCGCTCGGCGCCCGAGACCGCGCGGTCCCGGGCCAGTTCGCGCACGACCAGGCCGAGGGGGACCGCGAAGGCGACCACGACCATGACGGTGACCGCGAGGGACACCTTGACCAGGGCCCACCTCATCGCGGCGGCCCGGGCGTCTCGGGCACGGGCGGCTCCAGCTTCACGCCGACCCCGCGCAGGGTGTGCAGATAGCGGGGCCGGGCCGCGGTCTCGCCCAGCTTGCGGCGCAGCCAGGAGAGGTGGACGTCGATGGTCTGGTCGTCGCCGTACGACTGCTGCCAGACCTCGGCGAGCAGCTCGCGGCGCGGGACCACGACGCCGGGGCGGCCGGCGAGGAAGGCGAGCAGGTCGAACTCGCGTCGGGTCAGGTCCAGTTCCCCGCCGTCCAGCTCGGCGCGACGGCGCAGCGGGTCGACGGTGAGGCCGCCGACCCTGAGGACGGCCGACGGCGCGGCCTGCGCGGCGCCGGTCCGGGCCCGGCGCAGCACGGCCGCCATCCGGGCCGTCAGGTGGTCGGCGGAGAACGGCTTGGTGAGGTAGTCGTCCGCGCCCGCGTTGAGCAGGCGGACCACCTCCGCCTCGTCGTCGCGGGCGGTGGCCACGATGACCGGCACGTCGGTGATGCCGCGCAGCATCTTCAGCGCCTCGGACCCGTCGAGGTCGGGCAGCCCGAGGTCGAGCACCACCACGTCGAAGCGGAGCCGGGCGACCTCGCGCAGCGCTTCGAGCGCCGTGCCGACGCTGCGCACGGTGTGCGAGGCGTCGGTCAGCTGCCGGATGAGCGCCGAGCGCACGAAGGGATCGTCCTCGACCACGAGCACACTTGCCATGAGCGAGACCGTACGGCATGCCGCGCGGCCCGGTGCGGGCCTGTGGACAACCCCGGAACCGACCGGTCCGCGACCCGTCCGCGGCCCGTCCCACGTACCCGTCCGTCCCCCTGACGGGTGACGCATGGGGCAGGATGGGCGCGATGCGCAGAGGACTCGTACACGTACTGGCCTGGCTGCTGGCCACCGGCGCGGCGGTCACGCTGTCCTGGTGGGGCGTCCACACGGTGCTGGCCGGCACGGCCTACGACGCCCCGCTCGCCCTGCCGGTCAAGGCGACGGGCGCGAGCACGCCGGACGCCCGGCCGCCGTCGCCCTCGCAGCGGCCCACCGTGCCACCCCGCCCGAAGCCGACGTCGACGCCGACGCCGACGTCCCGGGCGACGCCCACGAAGTCCGCCGCCGCCCCCTCGCGCACTCCCACGCCCACCGCCTCCCCCACCTCCTCGGGGCAGGTCCGCGGCTACGACACCGACGGTGGGCGGGCGGTGTTCGACCTCGGCACGTCCTCCGCGTCCCTGGTGTCGGCGACCCCGAAGGCCGGGTGGTCGATGCGGGTGTGGAAGACGGAGACCTGGATCCGGGTGGAGTTCGCCGCCGGCACGGACCGGGTGTCGGTGTTCTGCACCTGGCACGACGGGCCGCCGCGGGTGGAGGTCGGGAACTACTGAGGCGCCCTACCGGAAGGCCGACGCCGGCGGCGCAGGGGACGCGGTGGCCGTGGCGTCCGTCACGGGGGCGGCGCCGCCGGTGAAGTCGGCGAGCGCGCGGCCGTGTTCGACGCGGGCCGACTGCGGGTCGCCGGCGGCGCGGCGGGTGAGGTCGGCGATCGGCAGCGGCCGGTCGGAGCCGACCAGGACGGCGTTGCCGAAGCGCTTGCCGCGCAGCACGGCCGGGTCGGCGACCAGGGCGAGTTCGGCGAAGCGCCCGGCGGCGGTGGCGATCTGGCCGCGCAGGTGGGCGAGCGGCGGCCCGTCGGCGAGGTTGGCCGCGTAGACGCCGCCGGGGGCGAGGGCGCGCCGGACCTCGTCCAGGTACTCGGTGGAGGTGAGGTGGGCCGGGGTGCGGGCGCCGCTGAAGACGTCCGCGAGGACCAGGTCGGCCCAGCCGTCGGGCACCTTGGCGAGTCCGGCCCGGGCGTCCAGGGAGCGCACCCGGATCCGCGCGCCGGGGTCGAGCGGCAGTTCGCGGCGGACCAGCGCGACGAGGCCCGCGTCGCGCTCGACGACCTGCTGGGTGGAGCGGGGCCGGGTCGCGGCGACGTAGCGGGCGAGGGTGAGGGCGCCGCCGCCGAGGTGGACGACGCGCAGCGGGCTGCCGGGCGGGGCGGCCAGGTCGATGACGTGCCCGAGGCGGCGCTGGTACTCGAAGGACAGGTGGGCCGGGTCGTCCGGGTCGACGTGCGACTGCGGGGCGCCGTCGATCAGCAGGGTCCTGGCCCGCGGCCGGTCCCGGTCGGGGACCAGCTCGGCGAGGCCGCCGTCGACCTGCTCGGCCACGGTCTCCGCGGCGGCGCCGCGCCCGCGTCGAGCGTTCCTGGACTTTCCCATCGGACCATTATCGGATGATCCGACGCATCCCTGAGGACATGGGTCCGGGCCGCGCTCAGCGGCAGCTGTCCGCCGCCTCGATCAGCCGCGCCGCCTCCCCGAGCGCCGCCCGCAGGACGGCCGGGTCGGTGGCGAGGTCGGCCTCGCCGGGCGGCACCAGCCAGTCCGAGCCGTCCGCCGGGGGCTGCGGGTCCGGGGCGGCCAGACAGAGGCCGCGGCCGTCCGTCCCCGTACAGGTGCTGCCGGGCACGTCCCAGGCGGCGGCGGTGCCGGGCGGCACGAGGAAACCGAGGGTGTCGCAGTCGTCGTCGTGCATGACGGGGCCGACCGCCTCACCGGCGCCCCGTCTGAGGATGTCGACCGCCTCCAGGCCCTGCCGGGCCGGGACGGTGACGACGTCGCAGAGGACGTCGCCGGAACTGTCGGGCTCACTCATCCGGCTGCTATCCATCCCGGCCTCCACCACGGAACTCCCTCAGGACGAACGGGTCGGAAGCGGGGAGTCTCCCGGCCCACCGGGTTCAACGCGTGGCGGCGTCAACGGCTACGGCCCAAGTCAGCCGCCAAGGATGGCACTTCATGGCAGATCATGGGTGAGATATCCGGTTTGTAGCCAAACACCGCGTACCGGCCTGGTCACAGCGGGTACGTTCGTGCTCGCCGGCCCCAGGGGACCGACGGGCGGAGGACCGCACGCGCTCGGCCACCTGTTCCGGCATGGTTCGACGGTTCGCACGAGAGGACCCGGCCATGGCGTCGTCACCGGAGCCCCCCGCCCCGCCCGGGCGGCCCCCGCAACCCAACACCGCGTTCCGGCGGCTGCGCGGACAGCGCTCGCCCGCCGAGTTCGCCGCGGCGGTGCGGCGGGCCGCGCGCGAGATCGGCGAGCGGGTCAGCTGTGACGCGCGCTATGTCGGGCGGGTCGAGGCGGGCGAGATCCGCTGCCCCAACTACGCGTACGAGCGGGTGTTCCTGCACATGTTCCCCGGGCGCGCGCTCACCGACCTGGGGTTCGCGCCCCGCTCGTCGGTCCGCGGGCGCCGGGCGGCGCACGCCGGGCAGGGCGCGCTCCCGGCGCACCCCGGCCGGGCACCGCACACCCCGGACGCCACGCGTGAGACGCCGGGGGCGGGTGAGCCGTATGACACCGGAGGGCCGCAGGGTCCGCCCGGCGCGCCGGACCGGCAGGACCCGCGGGGCCGGTACGACCCGTACCACCCGTACGACGACCACGAGGAGAGCGACGTGCTGCGTCGCGCGTTCATGACCGGCGGTGCCACCGTCGCCGCCGTCGCCCTGGGCCCGTTCGGGCTCGCACCCGCCGCCGCGGCGTGGCGCCCCCCGCGCCGGGCGGGGGCGGACGACGCGGGCGCCCTGGAGGACGCCGTCCGCCGGATCCGGCTGCTGGACGACCGGCACGGCGCCGACGGCCTCTACCGGCGCGCCGCCGCCCCGCTGCGGGCCGCCTACGCGCTGCTCGACGCCGGTGCCGGCCGGCAGGCCACGGTGGACCGCCTCTACGCGGGCGCGGGGGAGCTGTCCCTCTCGGTGGGCTGGCTGGCGCACGACTCAGGGCGTTTCGACGACGCCCGCTCGCACTACGCCGAGGCGCTGGCCACCGCCCGGATGAACGGCGACGCGGCCCTGGAGGCGCACGCCTTCTGCAACACCGCCTTCCTGGCCCGCGACGCCGGCCGGCCGCGCGAGGCGGTCCGCTCGGCGCAGGCCGCGCAGCGCGCCGCCCGGCGGCTGGGCTCGGCCCGCCTGATGTCGCTCCTCGCGCTGCGCGAGGCGGGCGGCTGGGCGGGCCTGGCCGACCGGGTCGGCTGCGAGCAGGCGCTGATCCGCGCGCAGGCCCACTTCGGGCGCGGCACCTCGGACGCCGACCCGGAGTGGATGAGCTTCTACGGCGAGGCGGAGCTGGAGGGCCTGGAGGCGCAGTGCTGGTCGGCGCTGGGCGACTGGCCGCGCGCGGCCCGGCACGCCCGCCGCGCCGCCGACCTCCAGGACCCGCACTTCACCCGCAACCTCGCGCTGTACTCCGCGGAGCTGGCCGACGACCTCGCGCGCGGCGGCCACCCCGACGAGGCGGCCCACGCGGGCACGCGGGTCCTGGACCTGCTCGGCCAGGTCCAGTCCTCCCGCATCCACGCGATGCTCGCCGGCACGGCCCGCGTCCTGCTCCCGCACCGCCGGACCCCGGGCGTCTCGGCCTTCCTCGACCGCCACGCGTCGCTGCCGCGGGCTGCGTGAGGCCGTTCGGCGACCCGGCCGGCGGGGCAGCGGACGGCCGGACCCGCCCCGGCAGGGGCGCGGGAGCCCACCCGGCACACGCCGCCTCGCCACGACGCGCAGGAGCGACCGAACGGGAACATGGCCGCCGGCGGCCCAGGGCGCCGGCGGTCCGGCCGGGGACAGCGCCCCGGCACCGGCGCGTGACGAAGCCGCCGGGCACACCGTCAGACTTCGGAGGCGGGTCCGCGCGCCCTCGCACGGGCGCGTGCCCACCCGGGGCGGGCCTGTCGGGCGGGACACCGGTCACGCCCCCGCGTGGGCCCCGCGTGGGCGCATGACCGCCGTCGGTGGCGCAGGCCGCCCGGTACGCCTGACTCCCGCCCCCGCGCGAGCGCGTGACCGCCGTCGGTGGCGCGGGTTAACCGGCCAGGTGACCCGTGTCGTTCCAGCTCTCGATGGCCGGCTCGCCGTACGCCCAGGCCAGGATCGACAGGGAGGTCGGGTCGAGGCGGATGCGGGCGGCGAAGTCCAGGGGGAGGCCGAGCCAGCGGGCGCCGATGGAGCGCAGGATGTGGCCGTGGGCGAAGACCAGGACGTCGCGGTCGGCCTCACGGGCCCAGGCGACGACCTCGTCCGCGCGGGCGGTGACCTCGGCCACGCTCTCGCCCTCCGGCGCCCCGTCCCGCCAGAGGAACCAGCCGGGCCGGGCCGCCTGGATCTCGGCCGGGGTCATGCCGTCGTGCGCCCCGTAGTCCCACTCCATCAGCGCGTCCCAGGGCTCGGCGCGCTCCCCGAAGCCGGCGAGTTCGCAGGTCTCCCGCGCGCGGGAGAGCGGGCTGGTGCGGATCTCGGCGCCGGGCAGGCCGTCCAGGGGCGCCCGGTGCAGCCGCTCGCCCAGCAGCTTGGCGCCGCTGCGGCCCTCCTCCAGGAGGGGCACGTCGGTCCTGCCGGTGTGCTTGCCGGACAGCGACCACTCGGTCTGTCCGTGCCGGGCCAGCAGGATGCGCGGTGCCATGAGAGGGCCTTTCCGAGTGTGCGGCAGGGGGGCTCCTTCCATCATGGCGCACCGCCCGCGCGGGCAACCCGGGGGGCGATCCGGGCGTCTCTCACGGCCGGGGGCACTCCCTGGGAGGCGCCCGCACAGGCCGTAGAGTGGCACGCCCGGGTCCGTAGGGGCGCGAGTGAAGACGAAGGGGGAGGGCGATCCGATTGCCGCACACCGAGACACCGGGCACGGAGGCGGCCCCGCCCTCCCGTCCGCGCTGGTGGACCGAGCTGCCGCTCATCGTCCTCGTCTACGCCTGCTACTCCGCAGGGCGGCTCCTGGTGCGCGGCAGCGTCTCCGACGCCGTCGACCACGGCCTGGCCCTGCTCCACGCCGAGCAGGCGCTGTACCTGAACGCCGAGCACCCGCTGAACCGGCTCTTCACCCGGGAGCCCTGGCTGGGCGTGCCGGCCGACTTCTGGTACGCCTCGCTGCACTACGTCGTCACGCCGGCGGTGCTGATATGGGTGTTCCGCGCGCACGCCGCGCACTACCGGGCCGCCCGGACCTGGCTGATGACCTCCACCTTCATCGGCCTGATCGGCTTCACCCTGCTGCCGACCTGCCCGCCCCGGCTCCTCGCCCCCGGCCACGGCTTCGTCGACACGATGGCCCACTACAGCTCGTACGGCTGGTGGGGCGGCGAGGCGAGCGCCCCGCGCGGCCTCGGCGGGATGACGAACCAGTACGCGGCCATGCCGAGCCTGCACGTGGGCTGGGCGCTGTGGTGCGGGGTGCTGCTCTGGCGGCACGGCCGGACCCGCTGGGCGAAGGCGGCCGGCGTCCTGTACCCGCTGATCACCACGCTCGTGGTGATGGGCACCGCCAACCACTACTTCCTCGACGCCGTCGCCGGCGCGGCCGTGATGGGCGCCGGCTTCCTGCTGGCGCCGTACGTGCTGCGCGCGGCGGCCCGGGCGCGGGCCCTGTTCGCGGCGACCCGGGAGCCCGCCGCAGCCGCCCCGTCCGCCACCCGCGCCCCGATTGTCAGTGCCGAGTGCCAGACTTCGGCGGGTGAACGATTCCCACGGCAGCGCGAGCAGCGAACCGCGAGCGGAGACCGGCCGGACGCCGCTCCCGCGAGCGCGGGGGACAGCGCTGCGGCAGCGACTCGCTGAGCTGCGCGGTCCCGACGTACCCGCCAAGGCCCTGGACGCCCGCGCCCTCGCGGCGCTGGCGGCCAACCCCGGGTGCAGACGCCGCGCGATCCTCGACGGCGCCGGGGTGGACAAGGCGGCCGTCGCGGGGGCGCTGGGCTCGCCGCCGGTCTTCGGGCAGTCGCAGTTCGCCATCGTGCGGGGCAACTCCTTCGAGGCGAAGGTCAAGGCGGACGGCGGCGCCGAGCTGCTGCGCCTGGCGCACGAGGCCCTCGGCGGCGGGCCCGAGCCGGCCGCCGACGCGCAGGTGCCCGACCTGGCCGCGACCGGCCCCGAGGGCCGCACGGCGCGCACCGCGCTGGCCCTGCGGGAGGCCGCCGGTCGGCCCGGCACCTGGACGCTGCTCGACCACCCGATGCTCGCCCTGGAGGTGGCCGGCTCCCCCGCCTTCCTGGAGCCGGACGCGGTGGTCGTGCACCCGGACGGCTCCTGGACGGTCGTGGAGATCAAGTCCTTCCCGATGCTGGACGGCTCCGCCGACCCGGCGAAGGTCGGCGCCGCCGCCCGGCAGGCCGCGGTGTACGTGCTGGCCCTTGAGCGGGTGGCCGCCCGCCTTGACCCGCCCCCGCGCGTAGGCCACCGCGTGCTGCTCGTCTGCCCGAAGGACTTCTCCAACCTGCCCACCGCCTCCGCCGTCGACGTGCGCAAGCAGCGCGCGGTCACCGACCGCCAGCTGGCCCGCCTCACCCGCGTGGAGGAGATCGCCGACGCGCTGCCCGAGGGCGTGTGCTTCGCTCCCGGACTGCCCGCCGAGCAGCTCACGGAAGCGGTCGACGCGGTCCCGGCGTCGTATGCGCCGGAGTGCCTGTCCGCCTGCGAGCTGGCCTTCCACTGCCGGGCCCGGTCCCAGGAGGCCGGCGCGGTGACCCGCCTCGGCCGCCCGGTACGGGCCGAGCTCGGCGGGCTCGCGACGGTGCCGGACGTGCTGGCGGCGGCGCGCGGCGAGGCCGGCGACCCGGCCGACCCGGCGGTGGCGGCGCTGCGCCGGGCGGCGGCGCTGCGGGCGGAGGCGCTGCGCGGCGCGGGTCTGCGGGAGGCGGTCCCGTGTCCCTGATCACCACCCTGGCCCGCCTGGAGGCCGTCGACACCGGCCGCGCCCAGCCCGCCGCCACCGTCCGGCACCGGCACCTGTCCGACCGTCCGCTGGTGTTCGTGCCGCTGGTCACCGGCGGCGAGGCCGGCGCCCCGCTAGGCGCGCTGGTCGGCGCCGACCGGGCGGCGCCGCATCTGCTGATCGTGCCGCAGCCGCGCAACCCCGACCTCCGGTTCGCCTTCCTCGCCGACCTGGCCGACGTGCTGCTGCCGCACATCGAGGCGTACGCGGAGGAGGTTGAGGCCGCCGAGCGCACCGAGACCGACCCGGAGTCGGGCAAGCGGGTCAAGGTCGAGGTCGACCTGTGCGCGGACGCCGCGCAGCTGATCGTGCCGAGCCGGGCCGGCCTGGACTTCGTGCGGCTGCTCGGCCGTTCGATGCGCTTCCGGCGCACCGCGGAGCAGGACCCGGAGGCCCCGCACCCGGCGCCGCCGCGGGTCCCGCTGCTCGGCCGGTGGCTGACGCACTACGGGGAGCGGGCGCGGGTGCCGGGCTCCTCGCTGCTGCTCGCCGTGACCGACCTGCTGGGCCGGCACTGGGCGACCGGGCAGTCCACCCTGGAGGACCAGCACCTCGGGGCGCTGCTCGCCTGGATCGACCCGCCCGCCGACGGCACCCCGGGCGCGCAGGCGGCGCGGCGGGCCGAGCTGGCGCGGGACGCAGCCGGACAGTTGCTGTGCCCGCCGGCCGGCCCGGCGACCGACCCGGCCTTCGACAACCGCCTGCTCGCCCCGGCCATCGAGCGCTACGACCGGGCCCGCACCGCCCTCGCCGCCGCCGAGGACGGCCTGGAGGCCGACGACCGCCTCGGCGCGCTCACCGCCGCCGAGCGGGAGCTGCGCGCCCTGGTGGAGAGCCGGACCCGGCCCACCTGGGACGCGGTGTGGCGGGGCCTTGACCTGCTGCGGGGGCTGCCCGCCGGGGCGCGGGTCGAGGAGCGGTGGACCCGGGACCGCTGGTCCTTCACCGGCCACCGCGACCGGGTGCTGGCCGGCGAGCCGCCGCAGCCGCGCCGCGACGACGCGGTGACGGCGGCGAACAAGCTGGCCACCCGGGAGCGCGAGCAGGCCCGCCTGGACGCCCAGGAGGCGCTGGACGACCCGCTGGTGATGGCGGGGCGGCGGCTGGCCGGGGAGGCGTTCGCCGGCGAGGTGGTCGACGTGGTCATGGCGTACAGCGAGGGCAGGCGGCCCAGCCCGCGCCCGCTGGTCACCGTCCGCACGGAGGACCGGCCGCAGCTCGGCGAGCGGACCAAGGTGTACCGGTCGCTGGCCGGGCGCCCGCAGTCCGCCGAGCACGCGGGCACGGCCGAGGACGCCGCCGAGGGGCTGCTGGTGCTGCGGGTCCTGGACAAGATGGGCCGGGGCAAGGAGCCCGAGGCCGGGTCGGTGCCGGAGAAGGGCGACCTGGTCTGCTTCACCCTCTTCGAGCACGAGCAGCGCGGCGGCGCGAAGCTGCCCGACCAGGAGGCGACGCCCTGGACGCACGGGGGCCCGCCGGGCGAGCGGGCGGCGGTCCCGGAGCAGCCCGACACGCCGAGCGAGGAGGACGTGCTGTGACCGTCGAGGCCATTGACCTGGCCGCCGCCTTCGACCCGGGCGCGGCGGCGTCCCGGGCGACCAACGCGATCCTCGCCGACACGCTGCACGGCACCGAGCGGGGCGTCGTCGTGGACTCCCCGCCGGGCGCCGGCAAGTCGACGCTGGTGGTCCGGGCGGCGCTGGAGCTGGCCGAGGCGGGCCGGCCGCTGATGGTGGTCGCGCAGACCAACGCCCAGGTGGACGACCTGGTGCTGCGGCTCGCCGAGAAGGCCCCCGAGCTGCCGGTGGGCCGGCTGCACAGCAGCGACAGCGACCCGTACGACAAGGCGCTCGACGCGCTGGACCAGGTGCGGACGTCCGCGAAGGCGGGCGACCTGGCGGGGCTGCCGGTGGTGCTGTCCACGGCCGCGAAGTGGGCGCACGTGTCGGTGGACGAGCCGTGGCGGCACGCCATCGTGGACGAGGCGTACCAGATGCGCTCGGACGCGCTGCTGGCCGTGGCCGGGCTGTTCGAGCGGGCGCTGTTCGTCGGCGACCCGGGGCAGCTGGACCCGTTCTCGACGGTGGGCGGCGAGCAGTGGGCGGGCCTGACCCACGACCCGTCGGCCTCCGCGGTGACCACCCTCCTCGCGCACAACCCCGGCCTGCCGCAGCACCGACTGCCGGTCTCCTGGCGGCTGCCCGCGTCGGCGGCGCCGCTGGTGTCCGAGGCGTTCTACCCGTACACGCCGTTCCGCGCGGGCACCGGCCCCGCCGACCGCCGCCTCACCTTCTCCACCCCCTCCGACGGCTCGGGCCCCGACCGGGTGATCGACGAGGCGGCGGAGTCCGGCTGGGGCCTGCTGGAACTCCCCGAGCGGCACACGCCCCGCACGGACCCGGAGGCGGTGGCGGCGGTGGCGGCCGTCGTCCAGCGGCTCCTGGAGCGAGGCGGCGCGGCCGTCTCGGAGCGCTCACCGGACCCGGTCCCGCTGACCGCCGCCCGCGTCGCCGTCGGCACCGCGCACCGCGACCAGGCGGCGGCGGTACGGGCCGCGCTGGCCGGCCTCGGGGTGGGCGGGGTGACGGTGGACACGGCCAACCGGCTCCAGGGCCGCGAGTACGACGTCACAGTCGTCCTGCACCCCCTCTCCGGCCGCCCCGACGCCACCGCCTTCCACCTGGAGACCGGCCGCCTGTGCGTCCTGGCCTCCCGCCACCGCCACGCCTGCGTCGTCGTCTGCCGCGCGGGCGTCGGCGACCTGCTGGACGCGTATCCGTCGACGGAGCCGGTGCAGCTGGGGGAACTGGTGAAGTTCCCGGACGGCTGGGAGGCGAACCACGCGGTACTGGCCCACCTGGCCGGCCACCGGGTGCCGTGGTCGCCCTGACCCGCGGCCGGAGGCCCTCTTGCACGCGCGCGGGACAATGGACGGTGGTCCACTGCACGACAGTACGAGGAGGAGAAGACATGGCGGAGCCCACGCCGCGTCGGAACGAACCGCGGCTACGCCCCGCACCCCTGCTCTTCGAGCCGGCGGAGGCGGCCGGCGACCCGGAGCACTTCTTCGCCCTAGAGTCGATCGACGACCCCCGCGCGCTCCTGGACCGGGCGACGGAGCTGACGCAAGCCTTCAGGGCGGCGGCCGACCGGGCCCTCGAGTACCAGGCGGTGGCGGCGGCGCAGCTCGCCGACCCGCGCCGGTTCGACCGGCTGACGCCCGCGGACATCGCCGAGCGGGCGGAGTGGACCGAGGACTACGCGAAGAAGATGGTGGAGTTCGGCCGCGACCTGATGCGCGGCGGCGAGGACCACGGCCCGCGCCTGGACTGACCCGGCCCCCGGGTGACGGGACTCGCATATGCCAGGTGCGCAAGATACCCGGCACCTCCCCGCCCCGTCCCGGTTTCCGGCAACTCAGCGCGACGACTTCCTCACCACCGGTAGATCTATGCGTCATGAGCCTCACACCGGAAGCCGCGCGCAAGGTCTCGGACGTCACCCCCGACGGCGCCGCCTGGCTGGCGTCGGCGGGCGCCTACCCGCGCGGCACGCTCGCGCTGTGGGACGAGCGGCCGGACGCCCCGGTCGTCCTGCCCTGCGGGACCGCCTTCGACGTGGTGAGCGTCCCCGCGATGTTCGGGCGCCGGATGCTGGACCGGATGTGGCAGGAGGGCCCGGGCTCGGGTCCCGTCGCCGAGTTCCGGGGCCGCATCCTGCTGTTCGCCGCGCCCGGCACCGCCCACCGGCTGCCGTCGCTCCTGGAGTGGGAGGAGTGGGGCGGACGCGCCCGCCCCGACGCCCGCAACGGCACCGTGCCGCCACTGCTGTGCCACGGCGCCGGCGACGCGGTCACCGTGCCCGCCCCGCTGGGGCCCCCGGCGCGTTCCGGTTCGCGCTGGCTGGTCGCCCCCGACACCCGCCGGCCGTGGCTGCCGGGGCCGGAGATCCTGCTCTGGGCGGCGGTCCGGGCGGCCCGCGCGGGGGTGCGGATTTCGATTTCTCCTCGCGCCGACCAGGATGCTAAGGTCTACGACGTCAGCAGGCGCCGCTAGCTCAGTTGGTTAGAGCAGCTGACTCTTAATCAGCGGGTCCGGGGTTCGAGTCCCTGGCGGCGCACCGACGACGAAGGCCCCCTCGCAGCAGCGAGGGGGCCTTCGTGTCGCGTACTCCCGCGCGCTCACCCCGGGGTGATCCGCACCGTCCACGCCCCCGACGCGGTCCGCCCCTCCACCACCACCCGGACCCCGTCCCCCGGCACCGTGAAGCTCTCCCCCACGCCCACCGGCGCGTCCGCGAGCGGCGGGTAGACGGAGTCCTCCGCGCACGCCTCCGTGCCCGGGTGGGCGTCGATCACCTGGACCGGGCCGCCGCCCGACTCCGTATCGCCGCGCACCCGGTAGACCAGCACCCCCGCCCGGCAGGCGGCGGCGTCCTCGCCGACCGGCCCGCGCGCCTCGAAGGCGAGCACGCTGTCGCTGCCGGTCCGCACCACCGCGAGCTTGGTCCCCTGCCCGAGCCCGAAGGCCGGCGCCCCGGCCGCGCCCGCCGTCACCACCCCGGGCCCTGCGCCCAGCGGCTCGAGGGTCAGCCGGGTCGGCCCGCTGCCCCGTACGCAGGCCACCTGCCTCGGATCGAGCCAGCCCAGCTTCCACTTGTGCCAGGCGAACAGGTCCGGGGCGAGCCCGAACTGGCTGCCCATCAGGTCCCAGTCCCCCACATGGGTGTCCCAGTCGCCGTTGCTGTCCCCGTCACCCGGCCGGTGGTAGAGGTCGGGCAGGTCGAAGACGTGCCCGGTCTCGTGGGCGAGGACCAGCCGGTCCGGCGGATGGTTCTCGAACACCGTGACCACGCGCCGGATGTCGGTGCCGTCCGCCCGCAGCGGGGTGTCCAGGTTGACGACCTTCGTGGCGTCGGAGTCCACGCCGGGCGCGTCCGGGTCGGCGACGAAGTAGACGAGGTCGTAGCGGGAGAAGTCCACGTGCCGGTCGGCGGCGGCGAGCGCGTCGCGCAGGTAGGCGGCCCGGTGCTCGGGGCCCCAGTCGCGCTGTATGTCGTACGCCGTGGACGGGCGCGGCATGGGGATCCACTCGTGCAGCGGATGCGGGCGGAGGTCGAACCTGCCGTAGGAGGCGTGCCGGAAGAAGCGGGTGGTGGCCGGGAAGTGGTCGGCGGCGAGTTCGGCGGGCGCGGTCCGGGGGCGGGAGTCCGGGAAGGACAGGAAGACCATCACCGCGTCGAGGGAGCGCGCCGGGCGCGGATAGGCGGCGTTCCAGGTGTCGAGGCCCTCGGAGTGGTGGGCGTCGGTGCGCTGCAGGGCGCAGGGCGTCGGGGAGAAGGGCTCGGCCACGGAGGGGGCGGTGACCAGGGAGGTCGCGGCGAGCGCGGACATGGTGGTGCACACCGCGGCCGTGCTGCGCAGCCGGGGGCGGGGGGTCCCGGGGGTGTCCGCCGGCCGCGGTGACATCCGCCTGAGGGCCTCGCGCGGGAGTCGCCTCAGCGGGAGCTGGCGCGGCACAGGGACCTCCGATGCGGTTCGCGGGACACCGCACCCAGCTTGTGCAGGTTTGCCGTACTGCGCCCTGTTCGCCTGCACCGGACGGGTGAGCGGGCGCGGATTTCGCCGAGGGCCGACGCGGGGCGCGGGCCGGGCCACTCACGGAACGTCACAACTGGTCGGGGGCGTAAGGAAGGCGTACAGCCCTGGACGGAATCGGTCGGCCGAAGCGCCAACTCGGTCCGGAAAGCGGTACGGCGGCTGGAAGGGCCTCCCGCCAGCCTCTATGATCGGCACACTTTCCTGCACCAACGAAGCACGACGGAGCACGGCAGAGCACGGCGGACAGAGATCGAGGCACTGCGGGAGCGAGCGGTGAGCGGAACCTCCGAAGGGCCGACGCCTGTGGCCGACCTCGACCGGTCAGCCGTCACAGAGCGTGATGTCGAGCTGGCCGCACGTACGGGCCGGACGGACCAGGTGGACCCCGGGACGCAGTTCACGAACCCCGACGACCCCCGGATCGTCCCGGCCTACCGTTCGGCGTTCAGTACCGCGCCCCTGGCCATGGCGGTGGTCGACGCCGAGGGCGCGGTCGTCAGCGCCAACGACACGCTCGGCACCCTGCTCGGCACCGACCCGGCCGCGCTGGCCGGGCGCGCGGCGGCCGACCTGGTCGACCTCGCCTCCGACGCGGGCACCTGGCACGCGTACGGCGAGGTGCTGCGCGGCCACCAGCCCCGGCTGCGCTGCACCCGGCGGCTCAAGCGGGCCGACGGGCACGCCCTGTGGGCGCAGGTCACGCTGGCGCCGCTGGACGGGGGCGCGCCGGGCCTGCTGCTGTCGGTCGCGGACATCAGCGCGCGGCGCGAGCTCCAGGCCCGGCTGCGGCACCTCCAGATGCACGACCCGGTGACCCGGCTGCCCAACCGCGCCCTGTTCTTCGAGCGCCTGACGTCCGTGCTGGAGGAGGACGACGGGTACGCGGGCGGCGGCACCGGCCGGATCGGCCTGTGCTATCTGGACCTGGACGGCTTCAAGGCCGTCAACGACACCCTCGGCCACCGCGTCGGCGACCGGCTGCTCGCCGCCGTCGCCGAGCGCCTCACGCGCTGCGCGGAGGAGGCCGGACGGGGCAGGGCCGGAGTGCCGCTGGTGGCCCGCCTCGGCGGCGACGAGTTCGCGCTCCTGGTGGAGGACTCCACCGGCACCGACCAGCTCGCCGAGCTGGCCGAGTCCGTACTGACCGCCCTGGCGGCCCCCTTCGAGCTGTCCGACCGCCGCCTGTCCGTCACCGCGTCGGTCGGCGTCGTGGAGCGGCACACGGCGGGCACCACGCCCACCGCGCTGATGCAGGCCGCCGACACCACGCTGTACTGGGCGAAGGCGGACGGCCGGGCCCGCTGGACCCTCTTCGACCCGGAGCGCAACGCGCACCGCATGACCCGGCAGGCGCTCGCCGCCACACTCCGACCGGCCATCGACCGGGGCGAGTTCGCGCTGGAGTACCAGCCGCTGGTGGGCATGGAGGACGGCCGGGTGCGCGGGGTGGAGGCGCTGGTGCGCTGGAACCACCCGGAGTTCGGGGTGTTGACGCCGAATCGGTTCATCTCCCTCGCGGAGGAGGACGGTTCGATCGTGCCGCTCGGCCGCTGGATCCTGCGCACGGCGTGCCGCCAGGCCCGGCGCTGGCAGTTGGCGCACCCGGAGGAGCGGCCGATCTTCGTCAGCGTCAATGTTGCGGTCCGCCAGGTCTGGGACTCCGACCTGGTCGCGGACGTGGCGAAGACGCTGGAGGAGACGGGGCTGCCCCCGCACCTCCTCCAACTGGAGCTGACCGAGTCGGCGGTGATGGGCTCGGCCGGCCGCCCCCTGCAGGCCCTCCAGGCGCTCAGCGACATGGGCGTGCACATCGCCATCGACGACTTCGGCACGGGCTATTCGAACCTGGCCTACCTCAGCCGCCTCCCCGTCTCCGTCCTGAAGCTGGACGGGGCCTTCGTGCGCGGCTTCCAGTACGACGGGAGGGGCGCGGAGCGCGAGGCCGCCCCCGCCGGGTCCGCCAGCCCGGCCGACGAGGTGATCGTGGAGGCGATGGTCCAGCTGGCCCACCGCCTCGGCCTCACGGTCACCGCCGAGTGCGTGGAGACCTCCGACCAGGCCAGACGGCTGCGCCGGATCGGCTGCGACACCGGGCAGGGCTGGCTCTACTCCCGCCCGGTGGCGCCGGACCGCATCTCGGCGCTGCTGGGCTCGGCGGCGGCCGAGGCGGCTGCCGGTCAGGCGGCTGCCGGGAACCCGTAGGCGTCGGCGATGAGCTGGTAGGAGCGCAGCCGTACGTCGCCGCCGTGCGCGTTGGCGGTGAGCATCAGCTCGTCGGCGCCGGTGCGCTTCTGGAGGTCGTCCAGGCCGGCGCGGACCTGGTCGGGCGTGCCGTGGATGACGTTGGCGTTCCACGACGCGACGAACTCGGCCTCCATGGGGCTGAAGTCGTACGCCTCGGCCTCCTCGGGCGTCGGCACGAGGCCGGGCCGCCCGGTGCGCAGCCTGACCATGTTGAGCGCGGCGGCGAGCACCTGCCGCCGCGCCTCGTTCTCGTCCTCGGTGGCGAGGGCGGAGACGCCGATGAGCGCGTACGGCTCCGCCAGCACGGCGGAGGGCCGGAAGGACTCCCGGTACAGGTCGAGGGCGGGGACGGTGTTCTGCGCGGAGAAGTGGTGCGCGAAGGCGAAGGGCAGCCCGAGCGTGCCGGCGAGCCGCGCGCTGAACCCGGAGGACCCGAGCAGCCACACGGGCGGCCGGTGCGGGGACTGGACGCCGCCGGGGCTGGTCGCCTGGACCGGGCCCGGCACGGCGTGGATCCTGCGATACGGATGCCCGTCGGGGAAGTCGTCGTCGAGGAACCGGATCAACTCGGCGAGCTGCTGCGGGAAGTCGTCGGCGCCTTCGTTGAGCCGGTCGGTCCGCCGCAGGGCCGCCGCGGTGGCCCCGTCCGTCCCGGGCGCCCGCCCGAGCCCGAGGTCGACCCGCCCCGGCGCCATCGCCTCCAGCGTGCCGAACTGCTCCGCGATGACGAGCGGCGCGTGGTTGGGCAGCATGACGCCGCCCGACCCGAGCCGTATGCGCTCGGTGTGCGCGGCGAGGTGGGCGAGGATCACGGCGGGCGAGGAGGAGGCCACACCCGGCATGGAGTGGTGCTCGGCGACCCAGTACCGGTGGAACCCCCGCGCCTCGGCACTCCTCGCGATCTCGACGCTGGTCCGCAGCGCGTCGGTGGCGGTCCGCCCCGCGCCGACGGTCACGAGGTCCAGCACGGAGAGGGGGACCGGGGCGGTGCCGTGGGCTGCGCCCCGGATCTCGGCGGCGGCGTCTGCGGGCATGGCGGGGTGCCTCCTGGGGTGGGTTCCGTTGGCGCCCCTTGCTAACAGGAGGGGGTCTCCGGTTATTCCCCGCCGGGCTCCGTGGTGGCTGGAAGATCATTGGTCGGGAGCCAGGGGGTTGAGGTTGCGCCTGGTCGATGACAGCGTGCCCCTTCAGCCACACCGAACGACGCGTCGCTGGTGCTGACAAAGGCCCCGACCGGTGGGGCGCTCTGGGGGGGATCAGTGGGTACGGCACAGGGTGGCGCGGCGGCGGAGGCGCGACCGGTACTGGAGCTGGCGGGGCTCAGCCATGCGATCGGGGGGCGGACGCTGTTCGACGGCCTCTCCCTGTCGCTGAGGGCGGGTGAGTCGGTCGCCGTGAGCGGGCCCAGCGGCTCCGGGAAGAGCACGCTCCTGTCGTGTGTGCTCGGTCTGATCAAGCCGGACAGCGGGACGGTGGCCGTGACGGGTACGCCGGTGACCGGCCTGCGGCCGTCGGGGCTGGCCCGGCTGCGGGCGCGGTCGATCGGCATGGTCTTCCAGTTCGGTGAACTCTTACCGGAGCTGAGCCCGGTGGACAACGTGTGCCTGGCGGCCCTGTTGGCCCGTAACGGTCGCAGGCGGGAGGCGCGGGAGCGGGCCGAGCGGCTCCTCGACCGGCTCGGCGTTCCGCGGGCCCGCACCAGCCAGGAACTCTCCGGCGGAGAGCGACAGCGCACGGCTGTGGCCCGCGCCCTCATCAACGAGCCCGCGCTGCTGCTGGCGGACGAGCCGACCGGCGCGCTGGACGCCGAGACCCGGGACATGGTCGCGGATCTGCTGTTCGGCTTGCCGCAGCAGTACGCGTGCGGCCTTCTGGTGGTCACTCACGACGCGTCCGTGGCCGCCCGCGCTGACCGCACGCTCACCTTGTCGGCCGGGACGCTCGAACCGACCGCCGCCGGTGGGGCACGGTGATGTCCGGTGCGAGCACGGGCGGGCTGGCCCGACGGCTCCTGATGGTCGGCCACGCCGCCGGTCGGCGGGCGGAGGCCGGTGGCATCCGCGCTGTCGCCCTCCTGCTCGCCACCGTGGTCCTGTCCGTCACGTCGACCGGCCTGGCGGCGGTGCACGCGGTGTACGTCGGGAAGGAGGACCGACGGGTTGCCAGGACCCCGGCGGTCCTGGATCAGGCGCCCCCTCGGGCATCCACCACGTGGCTGGTGGGCTCCGACTCCCTGGTGGGCGAGCGGCGGTTCAGCCTGGTGTTCCTGGCTCCGCGCGGGCCCGACGCGCCGCTGCCGCCGGGAGTGGAGCACTGGCCGGCGCCCGGCCAGGCCGTGCTGTCACCGGCGCTGCGGAAGGCCGGGGCGGCCGAGGACATCGACCATCGCTACGGCGGGTTGGCCGGGACCATCAAGCCCTCCGGACTCGACGAGCCGTCCGAATGGCTCGCCTACGTCCGTCCACGGGACGGACTCACCGACAAGCCGCCCAGCGATGTCGTCGTCGGCTTCGGAACGGCGGCCGACGGGCGGCTCGCGCCGGGCGCGGAGCCCGGATCGGGGCGCACCGACGACAAACCCGAGTCGATGTTCCTGGCCGCCGTGGCCGGCATGCTCGGCCTGCCGGGACTGGCCCTGCTGCTGATCGCCGTACGTACCGGAGCGCACGCGCGCGACCGCAGAACGGCGCTGGTCGCCGCGCTCGGTGGCCGGCGCGGGGATCGGGCCCTGGTGGCCGTCGGCGAGGCGGGGCGCCCGGTGGTGCTCGGTGCGGTGCTCGGCGGCGCGGCCGCCGCGTGGGCCATGCTCGACGACCTCGACCTCCCGGTCACCGGCTACATCCTGTCCGGCGAGCATGCGTCAGCACGGCTGGTGGATCGCGCTCACCCCTGCCGTCGCCCTGGTGACGGTCCTCGCGACGGTCGTCGTGGCCGAACTCGCCCCGCGTCGGCGGTCCGCGGGGACGCGCCCGTACGGTGCGGTCGTCTCCACCTGGCTGCCCCGCCTCGCCGCGTTCTTTCCGGTGGCGCTCCTGGTCGCCGTGCGTGGCCCCGACGTCTTCGGGTCCGACTCGGGGCAGCGCACACTGGTCGGCTGGGCGGGCATCGCGGGCACCATGCTGACCCTCCCCGCGGCCATGGCGGTCACCGCCGCGGCCGCCGGGCGGCTCCTCACGCGCTGGGGACGGTCGTGGGGGCTGGCCGGGACGCTCGTGGCGGGGCGTCGCGCCAGCACCCACCCCGGCAGCACCGCCCGCCTGGTCACCGGGGTCACGGTGGCGCTGATCGTCCTCCTGCAAGCAGTCGCCTGGCAGGGGCTGTTCGGCGCGCAGAGCGCCGACGCGCAGCGCACCCTCGACCGGATCGGCAGGAGCGCGCTCACGGTCGGCGCCCGGGGCGACGTGTCGGACACGGACATGACCACGTTCCTGAGCCGGCTGCCGGACGGCACCGACGCCGTGCTCCTCGCGGGAACGACCGAGGGCGCCGGTCGGATGGATCTCTACGGCGACTGCCCGGCCCTGGCCACCTTGCACCTTCGGTGCCCCGCGTCCACGGCCCGGGTCAGCGGGGCACCGGATGACCCCAGGCTGGGGGAAGTGATCAGGCGGACCCCGCACCAGACGCTGGTCACGGAGATCCACCGCACCGGCCTGCGTACGCTGGCCCACCGCGCGGCCGGCGCCACCGAGGACGCCTCCCTCTTGCTCGTACGCCGTGACGGGCGCGCCCTTCCCGTCGCCGCGGTCAAGCGGCTGGCGTACGAGGTGTTTCCGCGGGGAGCGCGGGCCACCGTTCCGGGGGAGGACGAGCTGACGGCGGGCGTCCCCAACCGGGATCAGGGGCGGTGGAGCGCCTTGCTCGGTCTGGTCGGCGTCGGGGTGCTCACCGTCGCCGCGGGCCTCAGCGCCATGGCGGAGTTCCTGCGCCACGGGCGCGCGCTCGCACCCCTTTCCGTGCTGACCGGTGGGATCCGCGTCTTCCGGGTGAGTGCCGCGTGGTCCGTCTTCATGCCGCTTCTCCTGGCGGCCCTGGCCGGAAGCACCGTCGCGGCCGCCCTCGCCGACCCGGTCTCGGAGAGCGACGACGCCTTCCTCACCCGTCGGCTGACCTCATCGGCCGCGGGCACGGTCCTGCTCATCGGCGTTCTGATGTGGGCGTGGGCCGCCACGGTCGCGGCCCGCCAGGCCCACCTCTGGCGCCCACGCGGCGACTGACCGGCTGGCCCCCCCGGAGGCTTGAGCCGTTACCGAATGAGGTCGCGCGAGCGCTCTGGCGAGAGCGACCTCTCGGTCACCCTACGAAACAGCTCCTGGAAGTGCTCCAGTTGGGCCGCCGACTCCAGAAAGGCCGTGCCGTGCGGTGCGTCACGGACCACCGTGTCCAGGCGCGGCACCGGCCCACCCACGTGGACCATGGCGCTACCGGCCCCCGCGAAATCGTCCAGCGAGAGCGGGATCACCCACACCGTGACTTCACATCGAGTCCGCACTCCGCCGGGGTGAGTGAGGAGCGGCTACGTCGGCTGGTGGCCAACTACCACTGCGCGGAAGCCGAGGACGGGTCCCTGTGAGTCGAGCCGCGGGGCCCCGCCCTACGCCTCCGCGGCGCGTCGCAGGGTGAGCCAGAAGGTCGGGAACGGGTTGGTGCCCGGTGTCACGTCGGTCAGCTGCCAGCCGGTGAAGCGGGAGCGCAGTTCGTCCGCGGTGGCTCCGAAGACGCCGTCGTCGAACGCCTCGGGCCCGTACACGAACATCAGCAGGCGTGCGCCGGGGGCGGCACGCCGGGTGATGCCCTCCGCGTAGGCGTCGCGGCGGTGCGGCGGGATGCCGCAATAGCAGCTGAGGTCGAAGAACAGGTCATAGGTGCCCGGAGCGCCCGCCTCGTCGAGCCTCGTGGCGTCCGCGCACAGCACTGTGACGTCCGCCCCTGACGCCGCGGCCTTCTCCCGGGCCTGCAGGACCGCGCGCTCGATCAGGTCGACGGCCGTCACCCGCCAGCCGTGCCGGGCCAGGTACACGGCGTTGGTCCCGGTGCCGCAGCCGAGTTCGAGAACCCGGCCCGGCGGCGGCGCGTCAGGTCCCTCCACCAGGGCCACCAGCTCGGGCGGGGCGACGCCGCTGTCCCACGGCGGCTTGCCGTCCCGGTAGTAGTCCTCCAGCGCCCGCCGCACGGTCGCGGATGCGGTCAAGGGATCCGGCGGACAGAGCGCGAAACGTCCCGACAAGCGGACCGAGCGCACGCGCGAAAGGATCGTCGCGGCGGCGCGGGACCTGTTCGTCGCCCAGGGGTACGGGGCGACGAGCCTTCAGGAGGTGGTGGACGCCGCGGGGGTCGCCGTGCAGACGGTGTACTTCGTCTTCCGGAACAAGCGCGCCCTGTTCAAGGACGTCGTGGACACCTCCATCGCCGGCGATGCCGAACCGGTGGCCACCATGGACCGCGACTGGTTCCGCGCCGCGTGCGCCGAGCCCACGGCCGCCGGTCAACTGCGCATCCAGGTAAGGGGGGTGCGGGACATCCTCGGTCGTGTCGCCCCGATCATGCCGCTGATCGCGGCCGCCGCCGCCACGGACCCGGAGATCGCCGCTCAGTGGCCCGCCGGCCCCGACCCGCGCTACACCGTCCAGCACACCTCGGCCAAAGTACTGACCTCGAAGCCCGACGCCCGGCCCGACGTCGACACCGACCGCGCCGCGGACCTGCTGTACGGCCTGCTGAGTCCCGAGCTGTACCTGATCTTCGTACGGGACCGGGGCTGGACCCCGGAGGCATGGGAAGGGTGGGCCTGCGCGGCTCTGACCGCACAGCTCTGCTCGGGCGATCCCGTCCCGGCCGAGTGAAGGTGCGCGCACAGGGCTATGGGAGTGGGCGACTGTGAGAGGTCGTCACGTCCAGCTCCTCAGGTCCGCCAGGAAGTCGGCGTAAGAGTCGTTCTTGCCCTTCGGCGTGGGGATCAGGTGGTGCTCCAGGGCCTTTCGCATGACCAGAGGGCCGTCGCTCTCGCGGAAGGCGGGCGCGACGAGCCGTTCCTTGAGTTCCCCTTTGGGGTCCTTGATCCGGCCTGTGTCCCTGCCGCGCAGCCCTGGCGGGAGCTTCCACTTCGGATGCAGGAGTGGGAAGGCCTCAGGGAAGAGCAGGAGCCAGCCCTCGGACTCCCATGCCGCCAGCGCGAGTGCGGTGGGGTGGAGGCCGTGGCACTGCCGGGAGAGTTCGTCCGTGACCGCCGTACGGGCCTTGGCGTAGTGCGGGTCGGTGAAGCCGTCCATGTCCTCGTGGATCACGAATCCGGCCAGTTGCGCCTTCTGTTGAAGCGCTTTGGCTCGCGCCTTGCCGACCAGTGCTCTCACCGCGGTGGTCAGGTCGGGGCCCGTCTTCCTGCGCAGTCGGACGGGGTCGTTGATACGGACCAGATTGGCGGCTCCGGCCAGGTCGGGCCGATGCGCACGTATCAGTGCCGCCATGATCTCGCAGTCGTTCTTGTCCTCACCGGCGAGAACGATCACTCGGTCCGGCGAACCACTCCGCCGGCCGCCGCCCCGGCCCTTGCCGCTCACAGTGCCTCGCCGGTGAGGTCTCCGCCGAGTACGCCCGAGAACCACAGCTCGCCGAGCGGCTGGTCGCCCGACTCCGCGACGATCTCCTCGACTTCGCCAACCGTGAGCGCCGGGATGATCGACGCGCCGTCGTCGTCCCGGTCGCAGACGACGAACTCGTCGGGGCGGAGCCGGTTGACGAGGGCGGGTGAGTGGGTGGCGACGATGAACTGAGTGCGGCCCGAGGCCTCGCGCAGCCGCTGCACGATGAGTTCCAGCGCCTGCGGGTGCAGTCCGTGGTCGATCTCCTCGATGCAGGTGAAGGCCGGAGGGTGCGGGTCGTAGAGCAGCGCGAGGAGTCCGAGCAGCCGGACGGTGCCGTACGAGGCGTCCGCCAGCGGGGTCAGGCGGCGCAGGCCGCGCTCACGCAGGACGACGGCCAACTGGTCCGTCGAACCGCCGGCTTCCTCGAACTCGATGTCCTCCAGTTGCGGGAGGACCAGCCGGGCGTCTTCGACCAGGTTCTCCCAGACGTCGTCCTGGGAGCTGAGGCTGATCAGGAACGCCGCGAGGTTCTCGGCGCGAGGCGCCAGCTTCGTCATGTCCGCGGACCGCAACCGGTTCGGCATCCGGGCCGCGTTGACGTCTACGTCGAAGACCCGGAAGGAGGAGAGGCGGTCCGCGACGCGGGTCACCTCGTCGCCCCCGTCCGCGGGGCCCAGACGGGGCAGTGTGGACAGGCCGCTGCTCAGGCGACGGATACCGATGCTGCTTCCACTCCCCTCCTCCTTGCCGGCGCGTCTGTCGACCACCCGGGCCTCCCCGCCGGTGATCGTGATGCGCCGCCCCCGGCCCTGCGTCCGCTTGAACACGAAGCTCTCCTCGCGGGAGAGGGTGTACGCGGCTCGGCCGGTGTCCCGGTTCGACGGCAGGGAACGGCGCCGAATCGTCAGGCTGTACTCGTCGGGCGCGGTGAGTGTGGAGTGACTCGTCCACGTCGCCTTCAACTGGACGCGCATCGACGTCGGGGGCCTGACCCCGCCCCAGAAGGCCACCTCGTCGAACCCGCCTCGCGCGTCCAGCGCGGGCTGGAGGTCCGTGCGGATGATGTCGGCCAAGAAGTCAAAGACCTTCAGTACGTTCGACTTGCCCGCGCCGTTCGGCCCCACCAGCACGGTCAGCGGACCGAGCGGGACCGTCACGTCGCGCAGGCTTCGGAAGTTCTCGACGTGGAGTTCGAGGAGACGGCTGGGCATGGGAGGAACCTATCCGGTGCGGGCTACGCCTCGGGGCCGACCCGGCGTACCGCCTGGTCGCCTCGGGGGCCGAAGAGGTGGAGGATCTCGACCGTGTGGTCGCCGGCGGGGCCGAACCAGTGGGGCTGCCTCGTGTCGAACTCCGCGACCTCGCCCGGGTGGAGGACGCGGTCCGTGTCGGTGAGGAGGAGGCGGAGGTCGCCGGCGAGGACGTAGAGCCACTCGTAGCCGTCGTGGGTGCGCAGGGCCGGTTCGCGGGGGGACAGTACGTGCTTGAAGACCTGGACGCGGCCCGGGTAGCGGGTCAGCGGGACCAGGACGCTGCCGTCGGGGCGGGAGTGCGGGGTGAGGTGGACTCGGGGGTCGCCGGTCGGCGGGGCCGCCACCAGGACGTCCAGGGCCACGCGGTGGGCGCGGGCCAGGGGGATCAGCAGGTCCAGGGTGGGGCGGCGGATGCCGGACTCCAGGCGGGAGAGGGTGCTCACCGAGATGCCGGTGCCGGCCGCCAGGGTCTCCAGGGTGAGGCCGCGCTCCCGGCGCAGGGTGCGCAGGCGGGGGCCGATGGCGTCCAGGATCGTCTCGACGTCCGGGTGCGGGGCTTCCGCTTCCGTGTTCACGTCGGTCAGTGTGCGCGCTTTTGCCGAGTCCGCAAATCCGCTCGGTGGGGGGAGGCGGGCGCGCCGAGGCTTGGGCGGTGATCGATTCCACGAGCGGTACCTCGTCCGCGCTCGCCGCCTCCCGGCGGTGGAGTGTGCTTGCCGTCTGCTGTCTGAGCATGTTCCTGGTCGGGCTCGACACCACCGTCGTCAATGTCGGGCTGCCCGCCATCGGGCGGGGGCTCGGGGTCGGGACGCGGGGGCTGGAGTGGACCGTCGACGCCTACACCGTCGTCCTCGCCGGTCTGCTCGTCTCGTCCGGGGCGCTCGCCGACCGGTTCGGGCGGCGGCGGGTGTTCCAGGTGGGGCTGGTGCTGTTCGGGGCCGCCTCGGTGGCGTGCGCCCTGGCGCCGGGGGTCGGCGTGCTCGTCGCCGCGCGGGCCGTGCAGGGGGTCGGGGCCTCCATGCTCAGCCCGGTCGCCCTCGCCATCGTCGTGAACGCCCTGCCGGACCCGGCGGAGCGGGCGCGGGCCATCGGGATCTGGGCGTCGGTGTTCGGGCTGAGCATGGCGCTCGGGCCGGTGACCGGCGGGGTGTTGGTCGACGGGCTGGGGTGGCGGGCCTTGTTCTGGGTCAACCTTCCCGTCGTGGTCGTCGCGCTGGTGCTCAGCGCGGTGGTCGTGCCCGAGTCGCGGGCCGCCCGGGCGCGGCGGCTCGATCTGCCGGGGCAGGTGCTGCTCACCGTCGTCGTGGGGGTCTGGGTCGGTGTGCTCATCGAGGGGCCGCATCTGGGGTGGGGCGCCGAGGTGATGGTCGCGGGGTACGGGGTCGGGGCGGCCGCCCTCGGCGGGTTGGTGTGCGTCGAACGGCGGCGGGCCGAGCCGTTGATCGACCTTCGGCTGTTCCGTAGGCCGGCGTTCGGCGGGGCGGTCGTCGGGGCCGTCGCCGTGTTCGTCGCGCTCCATGTCACCCTGCTGCTCAACACGCTCTACCTGCAGCACGGTCGGGGCTTCTCGCCGCCGGCCGCCGGGGCGGTGACCCTGCCCATGGCGCTGGGGGCGACCGTGTGCGCGCCCTGGTCGGGGAGGCTCGTCGGGCGGGTCGGGGCGAGGGTGCCGTTGACGCTCGCCGGTTCGTTCATCGGGGCGGGCGGGCTCTGCCTGGTCGGGCTCGACGCGGACACCGGGATGCCGGTGCTGCTCCTCGCCCACCTCCTCATCGGCGCCGGCTTCGGCTTCGCCAACGCCCCGCTCACCGACTCCGCCGTCAGCGGCCTGCCCCGCGACCGCGCCGGGGTCGCCGGCGCCGTCACCTCCACCGCCCGGCAATTCGGCGCCGCCGTCGGGATCGCCCTGGTGGGCGCGTTGGTGGCGGGGCGGGCTCCCGAGGAGCTGGCGGGGGCCTCGCGGCCGGGGTGGGCGCTGGTGGCCGGGTGCGGGGCGCTGCTGCTCGTGTTGGCCCGCGTCGTGTTGGCCCGCGCGGGAGGCGGCCCGGTGCGCGAGTTGGCCCGCGCGGGAGGCAGCCCGGCGCGCGAGGCGTGAAGGGGGTTCGGGCGGCCATACGTACGGCGTGGCAGTCACGCGACAGCACGTCCACCGGGCGAGGACCGCGTCCTCGGTCACCTTCGGTGTCCTGATCCTGCTCAACTCCGCCGACGCGCTGTGGGATCCGGGCGGATGGGCGTGGACCGCGCTGGGCGTCACGGTGTGGGTCGCGTTCAACGTGGCCACGTCCGTCCTGGCCGTCCTGTGGGTCGTCCGGCGCCGTGCGCGGCGGCGCCTTGAAGTGCGCCGTGCGGGTAATCCGTAGGCCATGGCCGATCTGGCAGCGGGCAAGTTCATCGACTTCACCGGCGTCCTCTGGGCGGACATCGTGCTGAACGTCGCCTCCCTCGTGCCCGTGCCCGGGCTGACCCTGTGGATCGCCTGGGGGATCCGGGAGCGGCGGCACGGCGTGCGGGGCGCGGCGGAGATGAACCGGGATCCGAAGCGGAGCATCTTCGCGCGGAGGCCGCGTACGCGGTGGCGGCTGGCCTGGCTCTCGGTCGCCGGGGCGCTCGTGCTGGTGGGGGTGGCGGGTGTGCTGGCCCTCCAGGATTACGACGGGGCCGACTCCGCGCTCCCGATGGGCGTGCTGTACCTGGTGGCCTGGGCCGTCTGCATGCCGCTGCTGCGACCGCGGCACGCGGACGGCCCGGACTGAACGGCCCCGTCAGGTCTGCACCACCGGCTCCCGGCGGAACAGCGTGCCCAGTTCGGGTGCGTTCACCCGGCGGTCCGTCAGCCGCAGGGCCTCCCAGACGGTGACCTGGTTGGCGGTGAGGACCGGCTTGCCGAGTTCCTTCTCCAGGAGCGGGAGGTGCGCCACCGTGTGCAGCGCCGTGTCCGGCAGGAGCACCGCCTCGGCCGAGGGGTGGTCGGCCGCCCGGGCCAGCGCCAGGACCTCCGACTCCGTCCACGTGCCGACCTCCGCCGCCGTGACGACGCCCGAGCTGACGACCGCCACCACGTCCAGGCCGGCCGCGCCGAGGAACTCCTCGAAGAGCCGCGCCACCTCGTCCGGGTACGTCGCACCGACCGCGACCCGCCGCGCGCCGACCTCCGCCGCCGCGTGCGCGAAGGCGAAGGACGTGGAGGAGGCGGGGACGCCGGCCGTCGTCGCCAGGTCGCGGACCTGGTCCTGGGCGCCCTCCCAGCCGTGCACGAAGCTGCCGGAGGTGCACGCCCACACCACGGCCTCGGCGCCCGCGCTGCGCAGCTCGGCCATGCCCGCGGCGAGGCGCTGCGGTGAGCCCATCTCGCGCAGGGCGTCCACGCGGTGCGCGTCCTCGCCGATGTCGGTGTGCACCAGGTCCACCCGGATGTCGCTGCCCAGGAGCTGCTCCATGCGGGGATAGTCGTCCTCGCCGGAGTGGCCCGGGTACAGGAATCCCAGTGCTGTCATGTCCACCCTTCCTGCTGATGTTCGCCGCCGGGGACCTCGGGGGCCTCCGGCACCGCTTCCGGCAGTACGGGCCCGTCCGGACCCGCCGCCACGGGGCCCACCCGCGCCGCCGGGTCGGTCAGCGCCTGATACGGCCCCACGGCACGGGTACCCAGTCGGCGCAGCGCCGCCCACATCGTCACTTGGTTGGCCGAGATCACCGGCATCCGCAGCTCCGCCTCCAGCTGCGGGATGACGTCGTAGGTGGGCAGGTTCGTGCAGGAGAGGAACAGGGCGTCCGCCGCCCCCGGGGCACCGGCTGCCCGGCGCGCCATCTCGGCCACCTCGCGGTACGGCACCTTCCAGATGTGCCGGGTCAGCCCCATGAACGCGCAGCCGGTGACCTCGACGCCCGCCTCGGCGACGTACGACTCCAGGGCCCGGGTCACCGACACGGTGTACGGCGTGACCAGCGCCAGGCGGCGCACGCCCAGCTCGGTGAGGGCCTCGACCAGCGCGCCCGAGGTGGTCACCGAGGGGACCGTGCCCGCGTGGGTCATCGCCGCGCACATCGCCCGCTCCCCCGCCATGCCGCCGACGAAGCTGCCGGAGGTGCAGGCGTAGGCGACGGCCTCGGGGGCGACGGCGGTCAGGGCGCGCACCGCCTTGTCGAGGGTGGCGTGCTCGCTGACCAGGCGGGCCAGGTCCAGGCTGACCTCGACCGGCACGTACGGGGTGCGGGTCAGGTGCAGGGAGACGTCGTCCGGCGTCCAGCGCCACAGCTCGCGGTCGAGCGCGAAGTCGAAGGGGGCGACGACGCCGACGCCGCGTTGCGCGCCGGGACCGCCCAGGAGGAGAGGAGAGATGTCCATGCACGCACCGGCCTCACCCTGCGGAAGGAGTGGACAACGCACCGTACGCACGGCCGTGTTGACGAAGGTAGGTTCCGGTGCGAGCGTGGTCAATCCGCCCGCGTCACCGGCGGGTCAATTGCTGGTTACGCCCGTGGTCCGACCCCCACCCAGCTACTGCCGAGCACCGGAGAACCGCGCCCCGATGACCGTCCCGGCCGCCGCCCCCACCCTCCTCGTCCTGGACGCCGACCCGCTCCCCCGGCTCGGCCGGCTGACCGGCCGGGCGCGGATCGAGCACGCCGACGAGTCGACGCTGGCCGCGCGGTTGCCGGCCGCCGACGTGCTGCTCGTCTGGGACTTCACCTCGCACGCGGTGCGCCGCGCCTGGCCCGGCGACGGCCGGCGCCCGCGCTGGGTGCACACCGCCAGCGCCGGCGTGGACCATCTGATGTGCCCGGAGCTGGCGGCCTCGGACACCGTCGTCACCAACGCTCGGGGCGTCTTCGACCAGCCCATCGCGGAGTACGTCGCCGCGCTCGTCCTGGCGATGGCCAAGGACCTGCCGGCCACGCTCGCGCTCCAGGGCGAGCGCGTCTGGCGGCACCGCGAGTCGCAGCGGGTGGCGGGGACACGGGCCTGCGTGGTCGGGTCCGGGCCGATCGGGCGGGCGGTCGCGGCCACGCTGAGGGCGCTGGGCGTCAGGACCGCGCTGGTCGGCCGCACCGCGCGGACCGGGGTGCACGGGACCGGCGAGCTCGACCGGCTGCTGTCCCGGGCCGACTGGGTGGTGGCGGCGGCGCCGCTGACCGAGGAGACGCGGGGCATGTTCGACGCCCGGCGGTTCGGGGTGATGCAGCCCTCCGCGCGGTTCGTCAACGTGGGACGGGGGCCGCTGGTGGTGGAGGCCGACCTCGCCGAGGCGCTGCGCAGGCGGTGGATCGCCGGGGCCGCGCTCGACGTCTTCGAGCACGAGCCGCTGGACGCCGGCAGCCCGCTGTGGGACGTGCCGGGGCTGCTCGTCTCGCCGCACATGAGCGGGGACGTGGTGGGGTGGCGGGACGAACTGGGCGCGCAGTTCGTGGAGTTGTACGAGAGCTGGGCGGCGGGGAAGCCGCTGGCCAACATCGTCGACAAGAAGCGCGGGTACGTACCCGGACACTGACCCCGGCCCTGGGAGAGCGCATGACGGACCTCACCGACCTGACCGCCGTCCAGCTCCTCGACGGGTACCGCACGGGCGAGTTCGGCCCCGTGGAGGTCACCCGCGCGACGCTCGCCCGGGCCGAGTCGATCCAGCCGGAGGTCAACGCCTTCGTCCGGCTCACCGGCGAGGACGCGCTCGCGCGGGCCGCCGAGTCGGAGGAGCGGTGGCGGCGCGGGGAGCCGGCTGGGCGGCTCGACGGGGTGCCGGTCACCGTCAAGGACCTGCTGCTGATGCGCGGCCACCCGACCCTGCGCGGCTCGCTCGCCGTCGACCCGGCGGGTGGCCGCTGGGACGAGGACGCGCCCTCGGTGGCGCGGCTGCGCGAGCACGGCGCGGTGTTCCTGGGCAAGACCACCACGCCCGAGTACGGCTGGAAGGGCGTGACCGACTCCCCGCTGTCCGGGGTCACCCGCAATCCCCACGACCACGCGCGCACCGTCGGCGGCTCCAGCGGGGGTGCGGCGGCGGCCGTCGCGCTCGGGGCCGGGCCGCTGGCGCTGGGCACGGACGGTGGGGGGAGCGTGCGGATTCCGGCCTCCTTCTGCGGGATCTTCGGGCTGAAGCCGACGTACGGGCGGGTGCCGCTGTATCCGGCCAGCGCGTTCGGCACGCTCGCGCATGTCGGGCCGATGGCCCGGGACGCGGCGGATGCGGCGCTGATGCTGGACGTCATCGGGGCGCCGGATGCTCGGGACTGGTCGGCGCTCGGGCCTGCGGCCGGCTCGTACAGTGCGGCGCTGGGCGCGGGGGTGCGGGGGCTTCGGGTGGCGTACTCGGCCTCGCTGGGCGGGCAGGTGGCGGTGGCGCCGGGTGTGGCGGCGAGGGTGCGGCGAGGGGTGGAGCGGTTGGCCTCGCTCGGTGCGCATGTGGTCGAGGCGGATCCTGACTTCACCGATCCGGTGGGGGCCTTTCATGTGCTGTGGTTCAGTGGGGCGGCTCGGGTGGTGTCGCATCTGCGGTCTGGGCAGCGGGAGTTGCTTGATGCGGGGTTGCGGGAGGTTGTGGGGGCGGGGGCCAGGTACTCGGCGTTGGAGTATCTGGCCGCGGTGGATGTGCGGATGGAGTTGGGGCGGCGGATGGGGCGGTTTCATGAGGCGTACGACCTGTTGGTGACGCCTACCTTGCCGATCACTGCCTTTGAGGCGGGGCGGGAGACGCCGGTGGGGTCCGGGCAGCGGCGTTGGACTGGATGGACGCCCTTTACGTACCCCTTCAACCTCACCCAGCAGCCTGCCGCGACCGTGCCGGTGGGGACGGACGGGGACGGGTTGCCGGTCGGGTTGCAGATTGTCGCCGCCCGGCATCGGGACGACCTTGTGCTGCGGGCGGCGCACGCGTTGTACGAGTCGGCTCGGTAGCGGTCGGGGGGGGGTGGCGCTGACCGGCGCTGGCCGGGTGCCGCTGCGCCCACCCGTGCCGCCCCAGCGGCACGACTGCCCGCAGCGGCGGCCCGTGGCCGCAGCTGGGGTTACGTCCGGCGGAAGCTCAGCGTTTCGCCCGCCGCCCCCGTGCGCCACAGGTCGTTGCAGGCCTCGGCCATCTCCGGGAGGCCCTCCGTGATCTCGCCCCAGACCGTGCCCGGGACCCAGCCGACGTCGCCGTTGAGGAGGAGGTTGTTGCGTTCGTAGAAGAGGGCGAGGTCTACCAGGGTGGTGCCGGGGCGGACCTCGCGGTCGTAGCCGTACGCCTTGGTGCCCAACTCGGCGCCTGCGAAGGCGAAATAACACAGGTCGCCCGGGATGGGAGTGACGGTCGGGTTCTCCAGGGGTGGTTCGGATGTCGCGAAGGGCGGGAAGAGGGCGTAGATCTCGTTGCGGGCGTATTTGGCGTGGTAGACGTCGCCGGTCAGCGGGAGCGCGTTCCAGACCGCCTCGCAGGTGAGCGGGGCCCGGTCGTCCAGGAGCCGGGCCGTGCAGGTGACATCGCGCTTGACCAGGGAGACTTCGATGTAGCGATCAGTCATGCCCTCCATGGCAGTGGCATGCGGCGCCGTGGTCAAGGGGGCCTCGGGGGCGGGTGGGGCGAAAACCCATCGGCATAAGACTCGTTCGTTCGGGTAGCTGCGCGCCCATGGCTCCACCACACAGAACCCCACCAGGGGAAATACCGATCCGATCCGCTTCGGGAACCACCCGCCGGTCGCTGCTCGCGGGGGTGGCGGCGCTCGGCGCGCTGGGGGCGGCCGGCTGCTCCCGGGTGGCGACCGCGTCCGGGGTGAAGGGCGGCGACCTGCTGGACCGGTTGCGGGCGCAGGGCGTCGTGCGGCTCGGGATCGCGGGTGAGATCCCCTTCGGGTACATCGACAAGGACGGCGAGCTGACCGGTGAGGCACCGGAGTTGGCCAAGGTCGTCTTCAAGCGGCTCGGCGTGGACAAGGTGCAGCCGGTGCCGACGGAGTTCGGCTCGCTCATCCCGGGCCTCGCCTCGCAGCAGTTCGACGTCGTCGCGGCCGGGATGTACATCACGCCCGAGCGCTGCGAGCAGGTCATCTTCGCCGACCCCGACTACCAGATGCTGGACTCCTTCATCGTGCGCAAGGGCAACCCGCTCGGGCTGCGCGGCTACGAGGACGTGGTGGCGAAGAAGGCCAAGTTCGCCACCGGCACCGGCTATGCGGAGATCCAGTACGCGGTGGAGGCCGGGTACAAGGAGGACGACATCCTCATCGTGCCCGACCAGGTGGCCGGCCTGAACGCGGTCGAGGCCGGGCGGGTGGACGTGTTCGCGGGCACCGCGGTGACCGTGCGCGAGGTGGTGAAGAAGTCCGGCAAGACGGAGGCGCTGAAGCCCTTCAAGCCGACCGTCGGCGGCAAACCGCACGTCGACGGCGGCGCGTTCGCCTTCCGGCCCACCGAGACGAAGCTGCGCGACGCCTTCAACACCGAGCTGCGCAAGCTGAAGCAGAGCGGTGAACTGCTGCGCGTCCTCAAGCCCTTCGGGTTCACCGAGGCCGAGATGACGAAGCTGACCGCGAAGGAGCTGTGCGGCGGATGACCTCGGGACTGTGGGAACTCGTACTGAAGGGCACCTGGGTCACCATCCAGCTGCTCGTGCTCAGCTCGCTGCTCGCGACCGCGGTCGCCTTCCTGGCGGGCGTCGGCCGCACCCACCGGCTGTGGATCGTCCGCTTCCTCGCGGGCCTCTACACCGAGGTGTTCCGCGGCACCTCCGCGCTGGTGATGATCTTCTGGGTGTTCTTCGTGCTGCCCCCGGCCTTCGGCTGGCAGCTGGTGCCGCTGTGGGCGGGCACGCTGGCGCTCGGCCTGACCTACGGGGCGTACGGCGCGGAGATCGTGCGCGGCGCGCTGAAGGCCGTCGACCCGGCGCAGCAGGAGGGCGGGGTCGCGCTGAGCTTCACGCCCTGGCAGCGGCTGCGGCTGATCCTGCTGCCGCAGGCCGTGCCGGAGATGATCCCGCCGTTCTCCAACCTGCTGGTGGAGCTGCTCAAGGGCACCGCCCTGGTGTCCATCATGGGCATGGGCGACCTGGCGTTCAGCGGGAACCTGGTGCGGCTCGCGCTGCAGGAGAGCGCGGAGATCTACACGTACATCCTGCTCATCTACTTCGTCATCGCCTTCCTGCTGACCCGCGGGATGCGCGGCCTGGAGAAGAAGCTGAAGGCGGGGGTGGGGAAGGCCGCGCCGAAGCGTGAGACCGCCGCCGGCGTCGTGGAGCCCGTCGGGGTCGGGGGTGGTGCCAAGTGAACTGGGACTGGAACGCGGTGTCGGACTTCATGCCGCACTTCTGGGACGGCCTGCTGGTCACCTTGCAGATCCTGGTGCTCGGCTCGCTGATCTCCTTCGCGCTCGGCCTGGTGTGGACGCTGCTGATGCGGGTGCCCTCGCGCTGGGTGACCTGGCCGGTCGGCGTGGTCACCGAGTTCGTGCGGAACACGCCGCTCCTTGTCCAGCTCTTCTTCCTCTTCTACGTGCTGCCCGAGTGGGACATCACCTTCTCCGCCATGACCACCGGCGTGGTCGGCATCGGGCTGCACTACTCGACGTACACGATGCAGGTCTACCGGGCCGGCATCGAGGCGGTGCCGGTCGGCCAGTGGGAGGCCGCCACGGCACTGAACCTGCCGCTCGCCAAGACGTGGACCGCGGTGATCCTGCCGCAGGCCGTCCGGCGCGTGGTGCCCGCCCTCGGCAACTACGTCATCTCCATGCTGAAGGACACGCCGCTGCTGATGGCGATCACGGTCCTGGAGATGCTCGGCGAGGCGCGGCTGTTCTCCCAGGAGACCTTCCGGTTCACCGAGCCCCTGACGGTGATCGGCATCGCCTTCGTCATCGTCTCCTATCTGGCCTCCCTTGCCCTGCGAGCCCTGGAGCGACGCCTTGTCCACTGAGACCCTGCCCATACCCGAGAAGAACCCCGAGCGGCGCGCGGGCGGCGAGCTGATCCGCCTGGACGGCGTGACCAAGCGGTTCGGGTCGAACACCGTCCTCGACCACCTGGACTTCTCCGTCGACGCCGGCAAGCACGTCACCCTGATCGGCCCGTCCGGCTCCGGCAAGACGACGATCCTGCGGCTGCTGATGACGCTGACCAAGCCGGACGAGGGCACCATCACCGTGGACGGGCAGCCGCTCTTCCCGGCCCCTGAGAAGCAGCGGCGGGAGGTGCGCAAGCAGATCGGGATGGTCTTCCAGCAGTTCAACCTGTTCCCGAACATGACGGTGCTGCGCAACATCACCGAGGCGCCGGTCACCGTGCTCGGCCTGGCCAAGGACGAGGCGGTGGAGCGCGCCAAGGGGCTGCTCGACATGGTGGGCCTCGCCGACAAGTGCGACGCGCACCCCGCGCAGCTCTCCGGCGGACAGCAGCAGCGGGTCGCCATCGCCCGGGCGCTGGCGATGCGGCCGAAGGTGCTGCTCCTGGACGAGGTGACGTCGGCGCTCGACCCCGAGCTGGTGGCCGGCGTCCTGGACCTGCTCCGGGAGATCGCCCGCACCACCGACATCACGATGCTGTGCGTCACCCACGAGATGAACTTCGCCCGGGACATCTCCGACCAGGTGCTGATGTTCGACGCGGGGCGGGTCATCGAGTCGGGCCCGCCGGAGCAGATCTTCGGCGAGCCGCGCGAGGAGCGGACGAGGGAGTTCCTCGGCGCGGTGCTGTGAATTCCCGGCGGCCCCCTGCGACCGGGTCCGGCTGGCTGTCGTCGTGGACGACCCGACCTCGCGAGCGCAGGGGGACCGCCGAACCGCCCGTGTGCGGGAAGCAGGACAGCCGCACCGGTGCGCGCCGAGCGCGGACAGCGGCGAGGCCGACCACAGCAGCCGGGATCCCCGTTTCGATGCCGACTGGCGCTGGTCGGGAGCACCCCCGTGGACCAGGTAGTATTTTCTTCGTCGCCGCCCCGCGCAAGGGGGCGGCGGGAGTCATGCGCCGCTAGCTCAGTTGGTTAGAGCAGCTGACTCTTAATCAGCGGGTCCGGGGTTCGAGTCCCTGGCGGCGCACCTCGGAGAGGCCCCTCGTCACACGGCGAGGGGCCTCTCGCGTGCGCTCAGAACGTGACGTCCGAGCAGGCGTAGAACGCGTTGGCCGTGTCCGCGATCGTCCACACCGCGACGATCACGTGGTGCCCGCTCAGCCCGGACGGCAGGGTGCCGGTGTGGGAGAGCGTGGCCGGGGGCTGCTGGTTGTTGTAGGGCACCGTGAAGAACGGGGTGAGGTTGAGGTCGGAGCGGGCGAGGGCGTGGTTCTGGTTCCAGCCCGGCTTCGTGACGTAGTACTTGAAGTCGGTCGTGGAGTGCCGCGCGGTGAACTGCCAGCGGAAGGTGTAGCTCTGCCCGCCGTTGACCTTGATGGTCGGCCACGCCTGGCCGTTCGGGGTCTTCGCGCCGTCGAGCTGGCCGAACTCGCCGTGGTTGGCCGAGCAGATCCGGCCGTCGGCCGGGCCGCTCGCCGGGAAGCCCTTGGGGCCCTCGACGCTCTGCGGCTCCCACTGGATGTTGCCGCAGTTGGCGACGCCGCCGTTCTGGCAGAGCTTCTGGCGGCTGACGGGCAGGTCGGTGTAGCCGTGGCCGCTGGCGCCGCCGGTGGAGAGGACGAGGGCTCCCGTGGCGGCGAGGCCCACGGCGGCGGCGGAGATCTTGGTCCGTGTGCGCATACTGCTGCTCCTGTGACGTGGGGGAGGTTCAGTGAGCCGTGCAGGTCTAGACCAAGTTCAGATTATTGCCGTTAGTTGAACATGTCCATACCAACTACGGGACGATGTCGCCGCGTCCGGCGCAGAAGGCCACCGTGAGGTCCTTGACCAGCATCTTGCGTTCGTAGTCGTCGAGTTGGACGAGCCCGCGTGCGGTCAGCCGGGTCACCGTGTCCTCCACGGAGTCCACCACCGCGCCGAGCACGCCGGCCCGCTGCCGGGCGTCCAGGACGGCAAGGCGGCGCCGGTGCACCGCGGCGGCGACCTCGGGGGCGTACTCCACCCGGACCGGCCGCACCGAGAACACCTCCAGGCCGACCGGCGCCGCGTCCGCCGCCACCAGGCGGGTCAGCTTCTCGCCGGCCAGGTCGGCCGGTCCCGGCCCGGCGCCCGGCTGCTCCACCGGGACCCGGGCGAGGGCCGCCTCGACGCAGGAGCGCAGGTACGTCTCGTGGTCCTCGACCCCGAGCACGGCCCGCGCGGTGTCGCGCACCCGCCACACCACCAGCGTCACCACGTTCAGCGGCACCCCGTTGCCGTCCGCCGCCGGCAGCGGCTCGCCGCGCCAGTGCCGCAGCCGGACGTCGACCCGGCGGCGCAGCAGCAGCGGGTTGACCCAGAGCAGGCCGGTGCGCCGCACGCTCCCCCGGTAGCGCCCGAAGAGGCCGAGTACCCAGGCCCGTCCGGTCCGGCCCCGGGCCAGGCCGCCGAAGCCGAACAGCGCGAGCGCCCCGGCCGCCGCGTACGCCGCCCACTGCACGGGGCCGAGCCCGGCCCCCTGGTACGCCGGGAGCCCGAGCGCCTGCACCGCGAGCGGCGGCACCGCCCCGGCCCACCAGGAGTTCACCGCGCACCCCGCCGCCCCGGCGAGGCCCGCCGCCACGCCGGCCGCGCCGGGCAGCACCCGGCCCGGGCGCTCGGCCAGCTCCGGGTCGACCCGGGGCAGCGGGCGCGGCGGCGCCGGGGCGGGGCGGCGCAGCCGGGGCTGCTCCCCCGTGCCGCGCCGGCGCCCGACCACCGCGGGGCGCAGCGGCACCGGCGAGGGGGCGGCCTCGTCGCGGAACAGCAGGTGGACGGGGATCTCGGTGGTGGCCTCGCTGTGGATGAGCCGGGCCGGGCGGGCCGTGCCCTCGGCGGTCGACGGGCCGGGGTCCGGCGGGGTCGGGGGGGTCGACGGGGACGTGGTGGGGGATCCAGTACTCATGCGTGCTCCAGCCTCCGCGCCAGATGCGTCATGAACGTCGTGAGGGGTGTACGAGGGTGAGGTCGGGGGACGTCAGGAGAAGAGCCGGCGCCAGGTCTCCGGGCCCGGGTAGCCGTCGGCCGCGCCGCCGCGCCAGCCCTGGGCGCGCTGGAAGTCCTCGACGGCCCGCCGGTCGGCCTCGCCCCAGCGCGGTCCCGGGCCGGACGTGTAGTGCCGGCCGAACCCCTTCTTCACCAGCTGCCGGCCCAGCTGCGTGACGTAGGCGTTCTGCGCGCCGGGCCGGAACAGCGCCCGGCCCGGGTAGCCGGGCACCCCGTGCGAGGCGGGCGGAGCGGCCGGGGCGGCCGGGACCGCGCGGCCGGCGCCGGTGACCAGGAGCTTCCAGGTGGCGGGCCCCGGCAGGCCGTCGGCGTCCTTGCCCCGCCAGCCCTGGGCCAGCTGGAACGCCTCGGTCGCCCTGCGGTCCGCCTCCGACCAGCGCGGCCCCGGGCCCGAGGCGTAGAAGCGCCCGGCGCCGCGGGCCGTCAGCATCCGGCCCAACTCGGTGACGTGGGCGTTGTTCGCGCCGGGCCCGAAGGAGCCGGCGCCCGGGTACGCCCCCGCGGCCGGGGTGGCCGGGGCGCCGCCGGCGGCGGCCGGGGTGACACCCTTGTACCGGTAGGGCAGGTACTTGGCCGAGTTGGTCCAGTAGGCGTACGGGGTGGCCAGCTGGCGGGCGCGCGGCGGGGTCTGCTCGTAGGCCGTGTAACCGGTGCGGGTGCCGTCCGTCCAGCCGCCGAAGATCACCACGTGGGAGCCCTTCTCCGGATCGGCCGCATTGTGGAAGAGCAGAATGTCACCCGGCTGGAGTTCCTCCTTGGTGATGCGGTCCGCGAAGGAGCCGAGGCTGCCGGTCCATTCGTTGGTGGGCAGCCCCCAGGCCATCGAGACGAATCCCGAGCAGTCCTGCCGGTAACCGTCGGACCAGTACGCCGTCATGCTGTACGGGACCTTCGCCGTGACCCATTTCTTGGCCCGGTCGATGATCTCCGCCCGGGTGGTCGCGGGCACCTGGACGCCGGCCGCGGGCACCGCCGCCTGCCCCCGGGGGCCGTGCAGCGGGGCCCGGGGGCCCTGCGGGGTCTGCGGCTGGTCGTCGGCCGGAACGTCCTGGTCATGGGGGGTGTCAAGGGCCGCCGGGGCGGCGGCGGCCTGGCCCGCGCCCAGCACGGCCGTGGCGGCGCCCGCGGCGACCACGATCACCGCACGGGGGGCGGCACGGAAAGCGCCGAGCCCGCCGGAGGGGGCATTCGGCGGCAGGCGGCATTGACGGCAACCGGGGCATTCGCAATCGCTCACGGGATCGAATTCCTCGAATACCGGAGCGGCCATACGAATTCCCTCACACTCTTGCTGGACCTGTCCGCGAAGGTGCACGTACGCCAGTCTCCCCATCACGCAGCGCACGCGCATGCTGACGGTCCGAATGACGTACGCGGCACCGCGCGCGAGCGCCTCGGGCGTGGTCGGGAGCACCCTCGGGCGTCCGGTAAAGTTCTCCGGGTCAGCAGGCGCCGCTAGCTCAGTTGGTTAGAGCAGCTGACTCTTAATCAGCGGGTCCGGGGTTCGAGTCCCTGGCGGCGCACCGACGGTCGAAGGCCCCCGTGTCACACGGGGGCCTTCGGCGTGTGCGACGCACCCGCGGTGCCGGTGAGGTACGCCGAGACCACCACGTTGGCCGTGTAGGCGCCCTTGGCGTGGTCGAAGGTGCCGCCGCAGGTGATCAGGCGGAGTTCGGCGCGGCCCGTGGTGCGGGGGCCGTACGCCTGCTGGGCGTCGAAGCCATCGCGGGTGAGGACCTCGACGTCGTCGACGGTGAACTCGGCCACCTCGCCGCCGGCGCGGACGACGCGGATCGTCTCGCCGGGTTCCAGGGTGCTGAGCTGGTAGAAGACGGCCGGCCGGGTCTCGGTGTCGACGTGGCCGACCATCAGGGCGGTGCCGGCGGCGCCCGGCGCCACCCCGGCCCCGTACCAGCCGACGGAGTCCGCCTGGGCGAAGGAGGGCGGTTCGATGGCGCCCCTGTCGTCCAGGGCGCGGGCCAGCACCGGGGCCTGGACGTCCAGTTGGGGGATGTCGAGGCGGCTCGGGGCGGCGGCGGCCAGGGGTGCGTGGGCCGGGGGCAGGGGCACGTCGGGGGGCCGGCCGGCCGCCGCCATGTCGCCGGTGGCCGGCAGGGAGACGCCCTCGCGCGCGTCGGTGGCCTCGCGGCCCCACAGCCACAGGCCGAGGAACAGCACCAGCCAGGCGGTGCCGGTGACCAGGCGGCCGGGGGCGGCGGACCCGGAGGCGTCCTGCGCGGGCTCGTCGGGCATGGTCAGTCCTTCCCGCGGCTCCGGCTGCGCACCCCGCGCAGCGCGACGGCGACCGCGGCGATGCCGGCCAGGACCAGGCCGGTCACCGTGTGCGCGGTGCCCGGGTCCCCGGCGGCCAGCCGGGCCGCGCCGCCGCCGCCCGCGTCGACGGGGGCGACCGGCGAGGCGTGGCCGGAGGGCCGGTCGGCCTCGCCGACGCCCTCGCCGACACCTTCGCGACGCCGCTCGCCGATGGTGACGGTGCCCTTGCGGGCGCTGCGCCCGCAGGTGACCCGCACGGCGTAGACGCCGGCCGCCATCGAGGTGCGCACCCGGCTGGTGCCGGTCAGGGCGCCGTCCGAGGCGGTCAGGGAGAGCCGGACGTCGGAGACGAACGCCGCGGAGACCGCGACGGCCGTCTTCTCGGTGCAGTCGGGCACGCGGAGCGTGACGTCGGAGCCGGGCGCGGGCGCGGCCGGCGTCACGGAGAAGCCGCCGCCGTCGGCCGCGCGGGCCGCCGTGGCCGGCACGCATATCGCGGCCAGCGCGGCACCGGCACAGAGAGTGACCTTCAGTGAGCCCATCGTGTACCTCCAATGCTCTGGAGGCTCCCCCGGCCGCCCGGCCCGCGCATCCCGTACGGGGATTTCGCTGGGCCGGACGGGTGGCGGCGGGAGACGGGTGGTTTCAGATCCGGTCGACGAGGTCCGCGATGGAGTCGACCACCTGGGAGGGGCGGTACGGGAAGGACTCGATCTGCTCGGGCCGGGTCAGGCCGGTGAGGACGAGGAAGGTCTGCATGCCCGCCTCCATGCCGGCCAGCACGTCGGTGTCCATCCGGTCGCCGATCATCGCGCTGGACTCGGAGTGGGCGCCGATCGTGTTGAGCCCGGTGCGCATCATCAGCGGGTTGGGCTTGCCGGCGAAGTACGGCTGCTTGCCGGTCGCCTTGGTGATCAGCGCGGCCACCGCGCCGGTCGCCGGGAGCGGGCCCTCGGTGGAGGGGCCGGTCTCGTCGGGGTTGGTGCAGATGAAGCGGGCGCCGGCGTCGATGAGGCGGACCGCCTTGGTCATCGCCTCGAAGGAGTAGGTGCGGGTCTCGCCGAGGACGACGTAGTCCGGCTCGTGGTCGGTGAGGATGTAGCCGATGTCGTGCAGCGCCGTGGTGAGGCCGGCCTCGCCGATGACGTACGCCGAGCCGCCCGGCCGTTGGTCGTCCAGGAACTGGGCGGTGGCCAGCGCCGAGGTCCAGATCGCCTCGATCGGCACCTCGAGGCCCAGGCGGCGCAGCCGGGCGTGCAGGTCGCGCGGGGTGTAGATGGAGTTGTTGGTCAGCACCAGGAAGGGCTTGCCGGACTCGCGCAGCCGCTTGATGAAGGCGTCCGCGCCGGGGATCGGCACACCTTCGTGGATGAGGACGCCGTCCATGTCGGTGAGCCACGACTCGATGGGCTTGCGGTCTGCCATGTGCTTCGTACTCCCGGACGTGCGGTGGGGCATGCGGGCTGGGGGCGCCGGAACCACGGCGTACCGACGGCCCCCAGCCTAGTCAGGCCCGGGTCAGGCCGACCCCGTCGATCACCCAGTACCAGTTGTTGCCGCCGGTGTAGCGGAAGCGGACCCGGGCGGTCCGGGCGCCGGGCGGGACCTGGAGGGTGATCGTCTCGGTGCGGGAGGGGGTGTCGGCGGTGTAGGTGCGGACAGTGACCGGGGCCGCGCCGTCGTAGGAGACGGAGACCTCACCCCGCTGCGGGGACTCGTGGCGGTAGTAGGTGGTGTAGGTGAGGGTGGCGGTGGTGCCGCCGGTGACCGGCCAGGCGGGGCCGACCAGGGTGGAGTCGAAGGTGCCGGTGACGGCCTTGTCGCTCCACTCGTCGCCGTCGGCGACCGCGAAGACGCCCCGGGCGCGGACGTTGCACTCGCGGCTCTGGTCGCGCTGGGCCTGCGTCCAGAACTCGTCGGTGGTGAAGCTCCAGCCGCGCCACTCGGTGACGCCGCCGGTGCCCATCCGGGAGTTGTCCACGCTCCAGCCGGCCGGCGGGGTGTGGGTGAAGCCGAGCAGCCCGGCGGGGATGCCGGTCTCGTCGGCGCGGGCGGTGAGCGTGGGGCGCAGGGCGTCGAAGTCGTCGGGGCGGGGCTGCTGGATCGGGCGGCCGTCGAGGTCCCAGGCCGGGTCGAGGGGGATGTCGAGGTGGGCGAGGGCGGAGGCCGCGACGTCGGGCATCTTCACATCGTGGCGGACGGAGCCGGCGGCCAGCGCGCTCCCGGTGGCGATGAGGAAGGTCTGGCGTTCCTGGAGGGTGGAGCCCCCGTGGCCGCCGGGGTCGGTGTGGCCGTGGTCGGCGGTGACCAGGATCAGCCAGTCCTCGGCGGCGTGGCCGGGGCGGGCCCGCAGGGCGGCGACGATCTGTCCGACCTGCGCGTCGGCGGTGTGGATGGCGTCCGTGTACTGGGTGGAGGCGGCGCCGTAGCTGTGGCCTGCGTGGTCGATGTTGTCGAGCTGCACGAACATCGCGTCGGGGTCGCCGTCCCGCAGCCGGGTCACGGCGCGGGCGGTGGTGCCGGTGTCGTACTCGGCGCTCGGGGTGGAGACGCGGGTGTCGACCTTGGCGGAGAAGACCGTGTCGGTCAGGGGCGCCCAGGAGGAGACCGCGTACGTCGCCAGCGACGACTTCGCCGTCTCCACGCGGGTGAGGAAGTCGGGGTACTGGGCGAAGCGGTGGCCGGTGAAGGCATTGTCCTTGACGTTGTGCTTGTCGGGCCAGACGCCGGTGAGCAGGGTCGACCAGCCCGGCCCGGACAGGGTCGGCGCGAGCGGGTCGGCGTAGATGCTGCTGGGGGCGGTGAGGCCGGCCGCCATCAGGGCGTCGAGGTTCGGGGCGTCGGCGTCCTTGATGCGGGTGAGCAGGGCGCCGTCGAGGCCGATGACCAGGACCTTCGGCGTCCTGGCGGCAGCCCGGGCGACGGCGGCGAGGGGGCCTGCGGTGGCGGCGAGGGCGGTGGCGGAGAGCAGGAGCGTGCGGCGGGACAGCATGTCGGGGTCCTCCGTCGATGGCTGGGGTGGCTCAGCTGCCGGTGGCCGACTTCCAGGAGTCGACGTACTTCGTGAGGTTCTCCTCGACGTCGTCCCAGTCGGGCTCGAAGACCTCCACGCCGTCCATCAGCTTGGCGAGTGCGATGGCGTCGGCGTCGGTGGCCTCGACGTCCTGGCGGGCCGCGAAGCCGCCGCCGATCTCGCTGACCTGGCGCTGGGCGCCCTGGGTCAGCATGAAGTCGAGCAGCTTCCTGCCGTTGTCCCCGTGCGGGGCCTTGGTGACGACGCCGGCGGCGTAGGGCAGCGCGAAGGTGGTGGGCTTGCCGCCCTGGCGGGCCGGGAACCAGATGCCGAGGTGGGGCATGGTCTTGGACTGGGCGTAGTTCATCTGCACGTCGCCGTTGGCGACGAGGAGTTCGCCCTTGTCGACCTTGGGCGCGAGCTTGCCGGTGGAGGCGGACGGGCCGACGTTGTTGGCCTGGAGCTTCTTCAGGTACGCCATGGCCGGCTGCTCGCCGCCGAAGTCGTGCAGGGCCTTGACGAGCACGGCGGTGCCGTCGCCGGCGACGCCGGGGGTGGAGTACTGGAGCTTGTTCTTGTACTTCCCGTCCAGCAGCTCCTCCCAGGTGACCGGGGGCTGCTTGAGGGTCTTGGTGTTGTGGACGAACCCGAAGTAGTTGTTCACGACGGAGGTCCAGGTGCCGTCGGCCGCCTTGTCGGCGCCGCTGACCTGGTCGGCGCCCTTCGGGGCGTACTTCTGGAGCAGGCCCTTCCTGTCGGCCTGCTGGATGAAGGGCGGCAGGGTGACGAGGAGGTCGGCCTGCGGGTTGCTCTTCTCGCGGACGGCGCGCTGCACCATCTCGCCGGAGCCGCCCTCGACGTACTTGACCTTGATGCCGGTCTGCTTCTCGAAGTCCTTGAAGACCTGGTCGTACCAGCCGTCGCCGTTCTCGCCCTTGAGGCCGTCGGCGCTGTAGACGGTGACCGTCTTGTCGTCGGCGGCGGCGGAGGCGGAGCAGGCGGAGAGCGCGGTCACGGGGAGGGCGAGGGCCGCGAGGGCGGCGAGCGGCTTGAGGGCGGCGGGCTTGCGCGTGCTTCTGGGCATGGCGAGGTGAACTCCTGGCTCTGAGGGAGGGGTTGAGGAGGGTTACCGGTAGGACGCCTTGGTCCGGATCCGGGAGACGGCGAGCAGCACCAGCAGGGTGGCCGCCATGAGGACCACGGCGACGGCGGAGCCGGTGAACAGGGCGCCGCGGTCGGTGGCCGCGTAGATCAGGACGGGCAGCGGGGTCCAGTCCGGCGGGTAGAGCATCATCGTGGCGCTCAACTCGCCCATGGAAAGGGCGAAGCAGAGGCCGGCGGCGGCGGTCAGGGAGGGCAGCAGCAGCGGCAGCCTGATCCGCCACAGCACGCGGGCGGGGGACGCGCCGAGGGAGGCGGCGGCCTGCTCGTAGGCGGGGTCGAGGCGGGTGACGGCGGCGGAGACCGACTGGTACGCGAAGGCGGTGACCAGCACGGCGTGCGCGGTGATCACGATCCACCGGGTGCCGTTGAGGAGCAGCGGCGGTTCGGAGAAGGCGACCAGGACGGCGAGGCCGACGACGACCGAGGGCACGGCGACCGGCAGCACGAACAGGGCGTCCATCACCCGGCGTTGTCGCTTCTTCAGCGCCGCCGCGGCGAGGGCGGCCCAGGTGCCGGCGGCCAGCGCGAGGAGGCTGGCGGTGAGGGCGGTGACGAGGCTGGTGGTGAGGGCCTGGAGGGCCTCGCCGCGGGTGGCGGCGCGGTAGTTGGCGAGGGTGGCGCCGGAGGGCAGGACGCTGGACCAGTGGGTGGCGAAGGAGGCGCCGAGGACGACGAGGAGGGGGAGGGCGAACAGCGGCAGGAAGAGGACGAGGAAGAGCGCCCAGACGGCCCACTTGGCCCCGCGGCTATGCACCAGCACGGCGGCTCACCACCCGGTAGAGGCCGTACAGGCCCACGGAGATCAGGACGTTGACGACGGCGACCACGCAGGCGCCCGGGTAGTCGGACTCCAGGATCGCCTTGCCGTAGACGAGCATCGGCAGGGTGGTGACGCCCTTGGCGCCGGTGAAGAGGACGATGCCGAACTCATTGAGGCACAGCACCAGGACGAGGCTGCCGCCGGCGGCGAGGGCGGGCAGCGCCTCGGGGAGGATGACCTGCCGGACGATGCGCGGGGCGCGGGCGCCCAGCGAACTGGCCGCCTCCAGCTGGGCGGTGTCCAGCTGCGAGAAGGCGGCGAGCAGCGGGCGCAGCACGAAGGGCGTGAAGTAGGTGACCTCCGCGAGCAGTACGCCCCAGGGCGTGGTGAGGAACGCGAAGGGGCCCTCGGCGGCGCCGGTGACGTCCGTCCACAGGCCGTTGGCCATGCCGGTGGAGCCGTAGACGAAGAGCAGGGCGAGGGTGATCAGGAAGGACGGGAAGGAGAGGAAGACGTCCACGAACCGGGAGACCGCCCGCGCCCCCGGGAACGGCACGAAGGCGATGACCAGGGCGAGGACGAAGCCGAGGACCAGGCAGCCGGCGGTGGAGGCCAGCGCCAGCCACACGGTGGTCCACAGCGCCTCGCGGAAGGCGTCCGAGGCGAGCACGTCGGCGTAGGGCTGGGCGGAGGTGCCGCCGGTGTCGGGCTGGAAGGACTGCCGGACGACGAGGGCGAGGGGGTAGAGGAAGACGAGGCCGAGCAGGCCGACCGGGGGCAGCGCCCAGAGCCAGGCGGGGACCCGGGGGCGGGCTGGCGCGGTGAGGGCGGCGCTAGCCATCGGCGCCCACCCCCGCCGTCAGCAGCACCGCGTCCTCGGGGGCGAAGTGCAGGGTGACCGGGTCGCCGTGGGCGGGCGGGTCGCGCAGTTCGCGCAGGTCGGCCATGACGCGGTGGCCCGCGACGTCCACCAGGAGGCGGTGCGTGGAGCCGCGCCACTGGATCTCGCCGACGGTGCCGGTGAGCCGGTTGGGCCCGTCGCCGAGGCCGACGAGGTGGGGGCGTACGCACAGGGTGGCCGTCGCGCCGGGCAGGGCACCGCCCGTGTCGACCTTGATCTCGGCGTCCCCGAGGGACACGCCGCCGGCGCCGACGGTGACCGGCAGCAGGTTGGCGTTGCCGACGAAGGACGCGGTGAACTCGTTGGCCGGCGCCCGGTACAGCTCCTGCGGGGTGCCACACGCCTGGAGGCGGGCCCGGTCCATCACGGCGATCCGGTCGGCCAGGGTGAGCGCCTCGACCTGGTCGTGGGTGACGTACAGGATCGACACGTCGGGCAGCTCGCGGTGCAGCCGGGCCAGTTCGGCGAGCATGCCGGAGCGGAGCTGGGCGTCGAGGGCGGACAGCGGCTCGTCCAGGAGCAGCACCTCGGGGCGGACGGCCAGGGCGCGGGCGATGGCGACGCGCTGCTGCTGGCCGCCGGACAGCTCGCGCGGGTGCCGCCCCGCGTAGGCGGCCATGCCGGTCATCTCGAGGGCCTCGGCGACCCGATCCCGGATCTCGGCGCGGGGCACCTTGCGGGCCCGCGGCCCGAAGGCGACGTTGTCCGCCACCTTCAGGTGCGGGAACAGCGCGTACTGCTGGACGACCATCCCGATGCCGCGCCGGTGCGGGGGCAGGTCGGTGACGTCGCGGTCGCCGAGGAAGACCCGCCCCGAGGCGGGCCGCACGAACCCGGCGACCGCCCGCAGCGCGGTGGTCTTGCCGGATCCGGACGGCCCGAGCAGCGCCATGACCTCGCCGGGACGGACGGTGAGGTCAAGGGCGTCGAGGACGACGTCGCCGCCGTAGGCGACGGTGACGCCGTCGAAGCGGATGCCCATCAGCCGGCCCCGCGCGGCGCACGCAGCAGGGCCGGCAGGTCGGCGACCGAGTCCAGGACGTGGGTCGCGCCGGCCGCCCGGAAGGCGTCGTCGCCGTGAGCGCCGGTGCGCACCCCGCCGACCAGGCCCGCGCCGGCGCGGACGCCGCTGAGGACGTCGTACGAGGTGTCCCCGACGACCGCGACCTGGCGCAGGGCGTCGGCGGCCTTGGTGCGCAGGAACGCCTCCAGGACCAGGTCCGGGTACGGTCGCCCGCGCCCGCCGGCGTCGGCCGGGCACAGGGTGAGCGGCACCAGGTCCCGCCAGCCGAGGGCGGCCAGGATGGCGTCCTGGGTGACGCGGGCGAACCCGGTGCTCAGGACGACGGTGCGGCCGTCGGCCGCCAGCTCCTCGACGGCCTCGCGGGCGCCGGGGACGGGGGCGATCAGGCCGGCGTCGACGGACTCGCCGTACGCCTTCTCGAAGGCGGTGTTGGCGCGTCGGGCGCGGTCCTCGGTGCCGAACAGGTGCCGGAAGACGGAGATCTTGGACTCGCCCATGGTGGCGCGGACGTGGTCGAGCTTCTCGGCGTGGTCCGGGGTGCCGGGCTCGACGCCGAGTTCGCGGGCGGCGGCGTCGAAGGCGCGCTCGACGAGGCCGCCGTCGGCGACGGTGGTGCCGGCCATGTCGAGGACGACGAGGTGGACGGTGTCGGAGTCGGTCGGAGGGTTCGTCTGGTTCATGGGGTTCACCAGCCCAGTTCGTTCGCGGTGGTTTCGGCTATCGCGGGTGAGCAGGTCATGCCGCGCCCGCCGGGCCCGGTGACCAGCCACACGCCGTCGCGGACCCGCTGGCGGTGCACGACCCGGGCGGGGTCGGTGCACTGCGCGTACACCCCGGCCCAGCGGTGCCGGATCCGGGGCAGCGGGCGGCCGAGGAGGGACTCCACGACGCCGGTGAGGTGCTCGTAGGGCTCCTCGACGGTGTCGAAGGCGAAGGGGTGCTCGTACTCGTGGGTGTCGCCGATGGTCAGGCCGCCGTCGGCGCGCTGGACCATGAGCAGCTGCATGCGGTGCTCGGCGGCGGTGGGCGCCTGCGGCTGGGAGGCGTTGAGGGCGTCCAGGGCGGGCGAGCCGTAGGCCGGGTAGTAGCGGAAGCTGTCGGCGTCGGCGACCGAGGTGGTCAGCGGCTCGCCCAGCGGGTCGGTCTGCATCATCTGCAGGCGCACCCGGCGCACCGGCAGATCGGGCCCGGCCAGCTCGCGGACCAGGCCGCCGAGCCAGGCGCCGGTGCACAGCACCACGGCGTCGCCGGTGTGCACGTCGCCGTGGTCGTCGCGCACGGCGTGCTCGCCGACCACGTCCCGGACCTCGCGGCCGGGCAGGAAGGTGTAGCGCGGGGACCTGAGCAGCTCCGCGCGCAGGGCCAGTTGAGCGGTGCGGGGCTCGACGGCCGCGTCCCGCTCGCAGTACAGCGCGGCCTCGAAGTCGCCGCGCAGGGCGGGGTTGAGGGCGCGGGCCTCGCCGGCGGTGAGGAGCTTGTGCCCGCGGGCGGCGGCGTCCGGGCGGGCCACGGCGGCCTCGGCGACGGCGCGCTCCAGGTCGCCGCGGAGCGGGGTCAGAGAGCCGTTCGGGCGGAAGCCGAGGGCCGGGACCCGGCCGCCGATCTCCTCCCACAGCTCCCGCGCCCGCAGCGCGGTCTCCAGCTCCTCGCCGCCCGCGCGGCCACTGACCCAGATCTGGCCGAAATTGCGCAGCGAGGCGCCGCGGGCCTCGGCCTCGCGCTCGATCTGTACGACCTCGTGGCCGCGGTTCACTGCGTGCCAGGCGTGCATGGTGCCCACCACGCCGGCTCCGACGACTATCACTCTCACGACGGCCACGCTCCTCGGTGTCGGGGAACCGGAGGGATCCGGCTGACAACGAAAGCGTGAACTGGGCATCACGTTTGGGCTAGACCCGTTATGCATTCGTTATCTCGCGGACGGGCGCCGAAGGGTTGCTTTTCAGCCGTTGAGATGGGCGGAGAAGGAGAACCGGTCGCCCCGGTAGAGGGTCCGTACGCGCTCCAGCGGGCGCCCGTCGGTGCCCCGCGAGACGCGGTGGATCAGCAGCATCGGCAGGGCCGGCGGGGTGCCGATGAGCAGGGCCTCGCGGGGCGTCGCCAGCACCGTCTCGATCCGCTCGTCCGCGTCGCCGAAGGCGAGGCCCCGGCCGGCGAGGTGGGCGTAGAAGGAGGAGTCCGGGTCGAAGGCGGTGTCCAGGTCGGGCAGCAGGGCCACGGAGACGTACGTGCTCTCCAGGCCGACCCGCTCGTCGTCGGCGAGCAGCACGCGCTCCAGGTGCCAGACGGGCTCGCCGCGGGTCAGGCCGGTCTCGGCGGCCAGCGCCTCGGGGCAGGGGAAGCGGTCGAGGGTGACCAGGGTGCGGCCGGGGGTGCGGCCCTGGCGCCGGACGCCCTCGGTGTAGCTGGCCAGGGACAGCGGCTGCTCCAGCTTGGGCCCGGCGACGACCGTGCCGCGCCCCTGCCTGCGCAGCTTTCCCTCCAGGACCAGCTCGCGCACCGCCTGCCGGACGGTCTCCCGGGCGACCTCGTAGCGCTCGGCGAGGTCCCGCTCGGTGGGGATGGCGCCGCCCTCCCCCAGGTCGGCGACGAGCCGGTCGATGCGGGCCTTGACGGCGTAGTACTTCGGCACGCGGCCGTGCTCCGGGATCCCGGAGCGGACGGGGGCGCCGGGGGCCTGGTCGTTCGGGTAGTCCACGCAGGGATGTTCGCAGACGTCGCCGGGTGCGTGGTCAGCGGCGTCGGCGGGCCAGCACGTAGGCGGTGGTGCCGGCCGCCACGAGGAGGGCGGCGGTCAGCGCGGCGGCGTCCAGGCGGCCGAGGCCGGTGCCGGCGAGTTCGTCGGCGAAGGGCAGGCCGGTGCCGTCGGGGGTGGAGGCGACGGAGGGCGTGACGGGCCCGTCGCTCGCGCCGGTGGCGGACTCGCCGGTGCCGACGCGGAAGCGGTAGTCGTCTGACTGCCCGACCCACTCGCCGTCGCCGCCGCGGCGCTGGACGACGGCGGCGTTGGCGGTGACGCGGTTGGGGGCGGCGTCAGGGGCGAGGGCGAGGCGGACGGTGACGGTGAGGGTGGCGCCGGGGCCGACGGTGAAGCCTTGGCCGGCCCCTTGCCCGCCCTCGCCGCCGAACGCCCCGATCAGCTCGTCGCGGTCGGTGGTCTCCAGGGTGACGGGGTGCGGGCGGCCCTCGGCGTCGTCGTACGCCAGGTGGGCCTGGGCGGGGGTGAGGGAGCGGGCGTCGTCGACGAGGACGACCACGGGGTGGATGCCGGCGCAGGTGCGGGAGGTGGTGTTGGTGAGGTCCAGATACCAGGTCCCGGCGCCGCCACCGGCCTCGTAGCCGGCGGGGCCGCCGTGGAGGCGGGTGGTGAGCGGGAAGGTGTGGTCCTCGGCGGCGGTGCAGGCGGGGAGGGGGGCGTGGGTGGTGGGGGTGGAGGGCGTGGGGGCGGGGCTGGCTTGCGCCGGGGCCGCGAGTCCCGGGCGGGCGGCGTACGCGGGCGAGGCGGCGGCCCCGGCCGCCAGGAGGGCGGCTGCCACCATGAGGCAGGGGGACGCGGGCGTGAACAGTCGCATAAACACATGAGCGTGTCGGACGGAGCCCCCGCTGGGCACCGCCGTTCGGGGCACGCCCCTCCGATGGCCTACCGGTGGGCCGCGAGGGGCCCGCGTTTGCGCCGCCGCGCGACGGGCACATGCCAAGCTCCGCGAGCGGGCTCCGCGAGCGGCCACAGCGAGGGAGCGCCTTCGATGCCGACACCCCCCGGCCGCCCCCTCCGCAGGCCCGGCACGGCGGTCGGTCTCGCCGCCGTACTGCTGGGCCTGACCTACGGCTACGACGGCACGGCGATGGCCGGCGCCCAGATCCTCGTCACCGAGGTGTTCCACCTCTCGCCCTTCGAGCAGGGGACGTTGTACGCCGGTCCCGTCATCGGCCTCATGGCGGGCACGGTCCTCGCCGGGCGGCTCTCCGACGCGGCCGGCCGGCGCGGTGCGCTGGCCCTCGCCGCCGCGGTCTGCTCCCTCACCACCGTCGTGTCCGCGCTGTCGGTGAACCCCGTGATGCTGGTCGGCACCCGGGCGGTGCTCGGCATGACCATGGGGGTGCTCATCGTCGTCGCCCCCATCCTGTTTGCCGAGTCCGTCCGCACGGCGATCCGCGGCCGGGTCGCCGTGCTGTACCAGTGCGCCACGGCGGGCGGCTGCGCGGCGACGTACTTCGTCAGCTACCTGCTGGCCGGCGGCGGCCACTGGCGGGTCATGCTGGTCGTCCCGGCGCTCTGCGCCGCCGCGGCGGCCGTCTCCCTGCTGCGCCTGCCGGAGACACCGGGCTGGCACCTGGCGAAGGGCCGGCCCGACCGTGCCGCCGAGGCCGCCCGCGTCCTGGCCCTGGACGGGCCCGAGCCGGTCTCCGCCCCCGAGGCCCCCTCCGCCGCCGCACCGGCCAAGGGCAGGATGGCGGAGCTGTTCGGCCCCACGTACCGGCGCCTGACGCTCTTCGTCGTCACCCTGGGCTTCCTCGTCCAGATCACCGGCATCAGCGCCATCGGCTACTTCAGCCCCCGGATCTTCCAACGCATGGGCTACGAGGGGAACTTCAGCCTGCTCATGCTGCCCGGCCTGATCCAGCTGCTCTCCGCCGTCGCCGCGCTGGTGTGCGCGGTGGCGATCGACCGGGTGAGCCGGCGCGCCGCGCTGCTCACCGGCACCGGGCTGATGACGGCGGGTCATCTGCTGCTGGTCGGCGTGTTCGCCGAGTTCCTGCCCGCCTCGGCCGGACTGCTCGGCCTCGCCGTCTTCGCGATCGGCTTCAACGCCGGTTTCGGGGCGCTGATCTGGGTGTTCGCCGCCGAAGGCTTCCCCGGCCGACTGCGCGGCGCGGGCGCGTCGGCCATGCTCCTGGCCAACCTCGGCGCCAACCTGATCATCGCCCAGTTCTTCCTCAGCGCGCTCTCCGCGCTGGGCGGCACCGCCACCTTCTGCCTGCTCCTCGCCGTCAACGTGGCCGCCTGGTGCTACGTGTACCTCCAGGTGCCCGACACCACCGGCCGGACGCTGGCCGAGATCGAGGCGTACTGGGTGAACGGCCGCCGCTGGAACGGCCCCGGCTCCGACCCCGGCCCCGCTCCTGGGGCCACGACCCGGGCGGCGGCCGGTGAGGGCGACCGGCTCCGCGACGGGCCGCCCTAGCTGCCGCCAGACGTCCTTTCTCAGGCATCCCCCCGCCCGAACAGCGGCGCCAGCAGCAACTGCGCCGCCCCCTCCGCCACCTGCCGCTCCCCGCCGGAGGCGACCCGCACCGGGACCGCCCCCTCGTCGCCGCCCTCGCGGCGGGCCCGGGCGTCCAGGACCGCGCCGACCCCGTGGACGAACGCCTCCGGCGCGGCGGCGACGGTGCGACCGCCGAGCAGGACCCGGTCGATGTCCAGCAGGCCGGCGAGGTTGGCGGCGCCGACCCCCAGCACCCGGGCCGCCTCCGCGAGGTCGCCGCGCGCGACGGCCGCCAGGCACAGGGCCTCGACACAGCCCCGGTCGCCGCAGGTGCAGGGGGGCCCGTCCATCTGGAGGACCTGGTGCCCGAACTCGCCCGCCCCGGTCCTGGCCCCCCGGTGCACACCGCCGCCGATGACGAGGCCGGCGCCGAGGCCCGTACCGAGGTGCAGGTAGGCGAAGGAGCCGCCCTCGCCGGTGACGGCGAGGCCGAGCGCCGCCGCGTTGGTGTCCTTGTCGACGACGACCGGCACGCCGAGCCGGCGCGCCAGCGCGTCCCGCAGCGGGAACCCGTCCCACTCGGGGAACCCGGTGACCCGGTGCAGGACGCCCCGGGCGTGGTCGAGCGGCCCGGGGAGCGCGACGCCGACGCCGAGGAGGCCGGGGACACCGGCAGGGGTTCCGACGGCTCCCGTGGCGTGCCCGGCGGCCGTGACGGCCCTCGCGCGGGGCGCCGGCCCCTCCGCCTCGACCTCGCCGACCACCTCGCCGACCTCCGCCGCCACCCCCTCCATCACGGCCTCCGCCCCGGCCCCCAGGTCCAGCGGCACCCGCCGCTCCGCGACCACCGCCCCCCGCAGATCGGCCAGCACCACCCGCAGCTCGTCCCGGTCCAGGTGCACTCCGGCGGCGTGCCCGGCGTCCGGCACCAGCCGCAGCACCGTGCGCGGCTTGCCGCCGGTGGACGCGCGGTGGCCGGCCTCGGCGGCGAGGCCGTCCGCCCGCAGCCGGGCCGTGATCTTGCTGACGGCCTGCGGGGTCAGCCCGGTCCGCTCGGCCAGCTCCAGCCGGCTGATGCCCTCCTCACCGGCGGTGCGCAGCAGATCGAGCACGAGGGCGGCGTTGTGGCTGCGCAGCGCGAGCAGGTTGACCCCGCCCGCGCCCGCGCTGCTGTTCGTCCCGTTCACACCCTCCATTGTCCCCACCGCTTGCACTTTGGCAACAGCGTTGCCAAAGTGGAGGCATGACTGGTACCTCCCCTACCGCACCCTCCGGAGCCCTCCGCGTCGGCCTGGTCGGCTACGGCCTCGCGGGCTCCGTCTTCCACGCCCCGCTGATCGCCGCCACCGAGGGCCTGGCCCTGGACACGGTGGTCACCTCCGACCCGGACCGGCAGCGCCAGGCCCGCGACGAGTTCCCGGACGTGACGACCGTCGCGACGCCGGACGAGCTGTTCGCCCGCGCCGCCGACCTGGACCTGGTCGTCATCGCCTCCCCGAACAAGACGCACGTCCCGCTGGCGACGCGTGCCCTGGAGGCCGGCCTCCCGGTCGTCGTGGACAAGCCGGTCGCGGGCACGGCGGCCGAGGCCCGAACGCTCGCGGACCTCGCCGAGCAGCGCGGCCTGCTCCTCTCCGTCTTCCAGAACCGCCGCTGGGACAACGACTTCCTCACCCTGCGCGCCCTCCTCGCCGAGGGCGCCCTGGGCGACGTGTGGCGCTTCGAGTCCCGCTTCGAGCGCTGGCGGCCCAAGCCGAAGGGCGGCTGGCGCGAGTCCGGCGACCCGGCGGAGATCGGCGGCCTGCTCTACGACCTCGGCAGCCACGTCGTCGACCAGGCCCTGGTCCTCTTCGGCCCCGTCACCTCCGTCTACGCCGAGTCGCTTGTCCGGCGCGCGGGCGCGGAGGCGGACGACGACACGTTCCTCGCGCTCACGCACGCGAACGGCGTCCGCTCCCACCTCTACGTCTCCTCCACCACCGCCCAGCTCGGCCCCCGCTTCCGGGTCCTCGGCTCGCAGGCGGGCTACGTCAAGCACGGCCTGGACCCGCAGGAGGCCGCCCTGCGCGAGGGCGAGCGTCCGGGGGCCGGCTGGGGCGAGGAGGACGAGGCGCTGTGGGGCCGCGTCGGCGCCGGCGAGTCCCCGCTGACCGGCGGCGGCCAGGTCCGCCCGACGGTGCCGGGCGACTACCCGGCGTACTACGCGGCCGTGGCGCGGGCCCTGCGCGAGGGCGCCCCGAACCCGGTCGGCGCCCGGGAGGCCGCGGCGGCGCTGGACGTACTGGAGGCGGCGCGGCGCTCGGCGCGCGAGGGCGCGGTGGTGTCGCTGTGAGCGCCGCCCCGCAGAGCCCCGCCCCACAGAACCCCGGCCCGCAGGACCCCGCGCCCACGGTCGAGGAACTGGAGGCGCAGGAGAGGCGCCTGGTCCTCCCGCGCTTCACCCACGACGACGCCTGGGCCCTCGGCTCGCTCCTGGTCGAGCTGGCCCGCGCCCGCCGGGCCCCGGTCGCCATCGACATCCACCGCGCCGGCCAGCAGCTCTTCCACGCCGCGCTGCCGGGCTCGACCCCGGACAACGACGCCTGGATCGCCCGCAAGCGCCGGGTGGTGGAGCGGTACGGCTCGGCGTCGTACCTGGTCGGCGCCCGGTTCCGGGCCAAGGGCACGACCTTCGAGGAGTCCTCGCGGCTCGACCCGGACGCGTACGCCGCGCACGGCGGCTCCTTCCCGCTCGCCGTGGCGGGCGCCGGCGTCATCGGCGCGGTGACGGTCTCGGGCCTGCCCCAGGTGCAGGACCACCGGCTGGTGGTGGCGGCGCTGGAACAATTCCTGGGGTAGAGACGCTCAGAGATCACCACACCTTGGTGATCGCCACACCTTGCTGGTCACCACCTGCCCGGAGGGATCGGAACCGATGGACGACGCGAGTGCGCTGAAGGAAGCGGTCGGACGGTACGGCGTCTGGAGCGTGGGGCTGCGCGACGAGGACCCGCAGGGCGCCGCCGAACGCGCCGAGGCCGCCGCCGAGTTGGAGTCCCTCGGTTTCGGCGCCCTGTGGCTGGGCGGCAACAGCTCCGCGGCGAACGCCGCCCCGCTGATCGAGGCGACGGAGCGGATCGTGGTCGGCACCAGCATCCAGAGCATCTGGGAGCACGAGGCCCCCGCGTCCGCGGCCGGGTTCGCCGAACTGGAGGTCGCCCACCCCGGCCGCTTCGTGCTCGGCCTCGGCGTGAGCCACGGCCCGCGCGTGAAGGAGTACAGCCGCCCGTACTCCACGATGGTCGGCTACCTGGACGAGCTGGACCGGGCGGGCCTGCGCCCCGGCCACCGCGTGCTCGCGGCGCTCGGCCCGAAGATGCTCGAACTCTCCCGGGACCGGGCGGCGGGCGCGATCCCGTACCTGGTGACGCCGGAGCACACCGCGCGGGCCCGCGAGACCCTGGGCGACGCCCCGCTGCTCGCCCCGGAGCTGAAGGTCGTGCTCGACCCCGAACCGGCCACCGCCCGGGCGACGGCCCGGGCCTATCTGGCCCGCTACCTGGAGTTCCCGAACTACGTGCGGAACTTCCTCCGCCTCGGTTTCACCGAGTCCGAGGTGGCGGACGGCGGCAGCGACCGCCTGATCGACGCGGTGTTCGCCTGGGGCGACCGCGGCAGGATCCGCGACCGCGTCGCGGCCTTCCACGAGGCGGGCGCGGACCACGTGGCCCTCCAGCTGATCGAGGGCAACCCCCCGAACCCGCTCCCCCGTCAGGGCTGGCGCGAACTGGCGGCGCTGCTGGCCTGAACGCCGCCTCGCCGGGCGCCCGTTCGATGCCCGGCGAGTTCCCGCGTGCGGGCCCCACGAAGCCCCCTGGGGGAGATGTCCCCTACGCTCCCTTCAGGGACTGCCGCTGGCGCCCCAGCCCCGCCACTTCCAGCTCGACGACGTCGCCCGCCCGCAGGTAGGGCTTCGGCTCCGGCTGGCCCATCGCGACGCCCGCCGGGGTCCCGGTGTTGATGACGTCGCCGGGGTGGAGGGTCATGAACTGGCTCAGATAGTGCACGACCTCGCCGACCGGGAAGATCTGGTCGGCCGTGGTGCCGTCCTGCCGCAGCTTGCCGTTGACCCACAGGCGCAGGGAGAGCCGCTGCGGGTCGGGCACCTCGTCGGCGGTGACCAGCCAGGGGCCGAGGGGGTTGAACGTCTCGCAGTTCTTGCCCTTGTCCCAGGTGCCGCCCCGCTCGATCTGCCACTCCCGCTCGGACACGTCGTGCGCGACCGCGTACCCCGCGACGCACGCGAGGCCCTCCTCGGCGGAGCCCAGGTAGCGGGCGGTGCGGCCGATCACGACCGCCAGCTCCACCTCCCAGTCGGTCTTCACCGAGCGGCGCGGCACGAGCACGGTGTCGTGCGGGCCGACCACCGTGTCCGGCGCCTTGAGGAAGACGACGGGCTCGGCAGGCGGCTGCGCACCGGTCTCGCGGGCGTGGTCGTGGTAGTTCAGCCCGATGCACACGACCTTGCCGATCCGGCCGACCGGCGGCCCGACGCGCAGCCCGGCCGCGTCCAGGGCGGGCAGGTCGCCGGCGGTCGCGGCGGCCCGTATCCGCTCCATCGCCGCGCCGTCGGCGAGCAGGGTCCCGTCGATGTCCGGGACCAGGCCCGACAGGTCGCGCAGGGTCCCGTCGGCGTCGAGCAGCGCGGGCCGCTCCGATCCCGCCGTACCGACTCGCAACAGCTTCATGATCCCCAACTCCTCGATCTCGGGCAGCCCGCCCGATGAGGTGCGACCTGGTTGCGGCAGTGCGCAGCCATCGGAGGACTGTTCGATCCTCCAAGTCAGGGGGGCGCTCCGCAAGACCCCGTTCAGGTACTGGACCGTAACCGCGCACGTCAGCGGTACAGCAGGGCTCGTTCGGCCACGCTCCAGGTGGTGCTCGTGACGACGTAGAGCGCGGCGGCCAGCGGCACCACCGCGACGGTGACGAGGGTGAGGAAGGACATGAACGGCAGCACCCGGGTGACCGCCCCGAGGCCGGGCAGCTGCGGCCCCTCGTCGGCGGCGGGCAGCGGCGGACGGTCGGCCAGGGCCCGCCTGTTGACGCGGTAGCCGACGAACGCGACGGCCGCGACGAGCGCGAACAGGGCGGCGTAGACGAGACCGGCGCCCCCGAGCGGCCCGCCGTCGCCGAGCGCGTCGGCCCACCGGCCGCCGAGTGGCGCGGTCAGCAGCCGGTGGGAGAGCAGGTCGCCGGCGGAGGAGCCGGAGAAGAGGTGGTAGAGGAGGAAGAAGGCCGGCATCTGGAACAGCATGGGCAGGCAGCCCGACAGCGGCGACACCTTCGCCTCGCTGTGCAGCTCGAGGACAGCGCGCTGGAGCTTCTCGGGGTCGCGCGCGTGCTTGCGGCGAAGTTCGGCGATGCGGGGCTGGAGCGCGGTGCGTGCCTTCTGACCGCGGGCGGCGGCGCGGGAGAGCGGGTGGACGAGGAGGCGTACGAGGGCGGTGAACAGGATGATGGCGGCGGCCGCGGCGGAGGCGCCGAACAGCGGCTGGAGCAGGTCGGCGAGGCGCTCGACCAGGCTGGCGAACACGGACATGGGTGGGTGAGCCCTCCGGGGGTCTCGTCGTGCCGGGTGAGGTGGTGCTGGCGGCAGGACGACAGGGACGCCGGGCGGGACGGGAGGCTGGGGTGCTGGAGGTGCCCGCTAGACGGCGACGGTCGCCCGGAGGGCGCGGCCCGGCGCTCGGGGACGGCGGCGGCCGGCCGCGTCGGGGTCGCGCTGCGGCAGGAAGGCCGTACGGCGGTCCCGGTCCCGGAGGGCCGTGCGTATGCGGGTGGGCGCGACGAGGGGCGCGCCGCGGGCGGCGACGAGGGCGCACACGGCGAGCGCGGAGCCGGCCGCGGTGGTCGCGGTGAGCGCGACGGCCGCGGAGAGGCCGGCGAAGCCGGTGGCCTGGGCGGTGGCGAGGGTGGGGACGAGAGCGAGGAGGGCGAGCAGGAGGGGGAGCAGGACGCGCGGGCCGGCGGTGCGGTGCATGGCGTCTCCTCCTTCGGCTCGTCCCGGCTACCCGGATTCCGTCTCGACCGGCTCCAGCAGCCGGCGCGGCTTGAGCAGCGCACGGCTGACCGGATCCGCCGGGTCCGGATCGAGTCCCGGTCCCGGCACCATCTTGACGTCCGGGAGGGCCACAAAGGTTCCCCGGACGGGACATCCGCTCGCGCCCCCAGAGGCCGAGCGCCCGCAGGGCGACGCCGCGCTCCGTGTGGCGGAGCGGGTACCGGCGCCGGCAAGGGGCAGCCGGTGGAGGGCCCCGACCCGATGTCACCGGGCGGCAGTACGGTGTCCCCCATGCGCCCCGACACGCCTGCCGAGAACGTCGCGAACGCCGAGACCGCCGACACCGTCGACCACCCCGCCGAGGCGGCGCGCCTGGAGCGGACCGCCGGCCTCTACCCGGAGGACGCGGAGGCCCTGCTCCTGCGCGCGGCGGCCCACTTGGAGGTGTCCGGCGACCGCCCCGCCGCGACCGCGCTCTACGACCGCCTGCTGTCCTCCTCCGGCACCCTGGAGACCCCGTCCCTGGTCCGCGCCCTGAAGGCGGCGAACCTGTGGGAGTACGGCCACGAGGCGGAGGCCCGCGCGATCATCGACGGCGTCCGCCTGGCCGCGCCGCGGGATGCGGCGCCCTGGGTGATCGTGGCCGAGGCCTTGGAGGCCCACGACGAGCTGGAGGCGGCGCACGACACCTTCACGGAGGGCGCCCAGCGCCTCCTGGCCGACGTCGCTGACCCCCCGTACGCCACTCACCCCCTCCTCATCGGCCGCCACCGGGTACGCCGCATGCTGGGCCTGCCGCACGACGACTGGGACGCCCGCGCCGACACCCTGCACTCGATGCCGGTCTCCCTGGACGAGCTGCACGACCCGGGCCGCGTCTGGTCCCTCGGCTCCGACGACCCGGCCGACCTCCAGGCCGAGATCGCCCGCCTGCGCGCGGAGCTGGGCGCCTACCGCGAGGCCCTCTCCCGCCCCTTCCCGGTGGCCCTCCTGCACTGGCCGGCCGACGAACTGACCGAACTCGTCGAGGCGTACCCGCCCCTCGCCGAGGAGTACCCGTCCTACTCCGCCCACCTCACCGCGGTGGAAACGGCCCTCCGCGAACTCGCCGCCTCCGGCACCCTCAACCTCGGCGTCGTCCCCGGCACGGTCCCCTCCTACGAGGCCTTCGCCGCCTCCGAGGGCACGTCCCCGTCCGACCCGTCCCTCCTCCCCCAGTACGCGACGGTCCTGGCAGCCCGCGGCAGGGCAGCGGCGTGGCCGCCGGAGCGGGGGGCGGGGTGCTGGTGCGGGTCGGGGCGGAGCTATGGGGAGTGCCACGGCCGGTAGGCAGGCAGCCCTCGCCACGAATCGACGCGATTCGCCGACGGCGGGCGCTCCACCGGACACGCGACACGGCCCCGTAGCGGGACACGACGAAGCAACTCGTGGCCCTCGGCCAACAGCTGTCGCGTTACGCACTGTTGCCGCCTTGCCACTGCCTATAGCCTGCCTGATGGCCACTGCAGGCACGGCTTGGGGAGCGCGAGGGGACCGTGAGGCGGCACGATGTGCGAGGGCATTACGACGGTCTCGCAGCCCAGTACGACGGACACTGGGACTACGGACCGGAGTACGTCCCGTGGATGTCCGGCCGAATCGCCGAGGCTCTGCGGCTCGACTCGACCGACCGGATCGCTGACATCGGCTCAGGAACTGGTCTCTTCGCCAAGGAGGTGGCGGGGCAGTTGTGCCCCCGCCACCCCATTCTCTGCGTCGACCCCTCGGAAGCAATGCTCGGTGGGCTCGGCGACCCGCTCCCCTCGGGCCTCGCGCCAGTCGTCGCCTCGGCGGAGGACGTGGCCGAAGGCCGGGCTCGGCTGCCTTACGAAGAGCTGGACGCGATCTGGCTGAAGGAGTCGGTGCACCATGTGACGGACCAGGCAGGTACGCTCCACGGTCTTGCCGACCGACTCGCTCCGGCCGGCCGGCTGCTGATCGTCATGCTTCCGGCCACCATCCGCTATCCCCTGTTCGAAGCGGCTCTGGCCCGCTTCGCGGAACTGCAACCCGACCCAGCGGTGATCGAGGGGCATTTGCGCGAAGCCGGTCTGGACACCCGGATCACCCATGTCGAGCACGAGTTGCGCATCGACCGGGACAGGTACCTGGACATGGTCCGCGCGCGCTACATGTCGCTGCTGTCCACTTTCACCGACAGCGAGTTGAGGGAAGGTGTCGAGGAGATGCGAGCTGCCCACCCGGAGCCCGAACTGATCATCCCGGACCGATTCGCCTTCGTGCTCGGCCGGCGAGTGGAGGAGATGGCGTGAGCAGCGTCGTCGACGAACGGCTCCGGCGCCTGCGGAGTGAACTCGACGAGCACACAAGGATCGCAGACCGCATCGGTCTCGACTTGGAGCGTCCGTTGCGCTCACTCGACGACGGCTATCCGGAGAATGCGGTCGCGCTGGTCGGGAAGCTGACCGAGAAGCTCCTCAAGGAGTTGTGGCGGCACCACGGAGTCGAAGGCGACCCCTCCACCAAGGCGCTGAACGACCTTGTCAAACGCTGCCGCCCGCACATCCGCAGCAGCACGGTTCTGGACGCACTCGACGACATCCGCCGGTTGCGCAACCGCTCCACCCACGACGGGTACGACATCAGCGACGAGGACGGGCTGCTGGCTGTCCGCAGACTCGTCGATGTCCTCGTCTGGTTCACCGACACCGGCAGCGCGGCGCTGGTCGGCGGCGAGCCGGACGTCGCCCCGGAGATCGCGCTGCGCTGCGAGTTCCTCGCCGGGCTCTACCTCACCCTCGGCTACCGACAGGCCAAGCGATTCGTGCTCAGCCCGGAGACCGTGTACCTCTTGTTCTGCCGCGAGTCGGGGATGCGGCTGGAATACGTGGAGCTGATGCTCTCCCGGGATGCCGACGACCTCGGCACCGTTCTCACCTCCAGCGGCGGTGAGCTGCTCCACACCCGACTGCCCAAACTGACCCGGTTCGTGGTCGTCGACACGGACCGGGACGCGCCCTCCGGCGCTCTTCGCCAACTTCTGGGGACGGACTTCCGCATCGTGCGATACGACGGATTCGTCGAAACCGTCGTCAATATGGACACTCATCTCGCCGGACTCGTCGAGACCACCGCCTCCGACGACACCGCCGGGTCCGCGCACGAGCCGCGAGCCGCCGTGGCAGCGACGGTTCTGAGCACCGACCCGCGCACCGGCGAATCGACCGTGACGGAGTCGGGCGACGCGTTGGAACTCTTGGTCCGCCTCGCGGAGGGCAGTGCCAACGTACTGGTCACCGGGCGTCCCGGAAGCGGGAAGAGCACCCTCCTGCGAACCCTCGCCGCCAACCCCGGAATTCGTCGGTTCCGCTTCTACTTCGATCTCGGCCTCAAGCCGAAGGAGGAACCCTTCTCGGAGTACGCCGCCCGAGTCTTGGCACCGGCCATGGCCTCGGACCGTTCCCGTGCGTACGACCTCTTCCTCTACCTCATCCGTTCCGGGGCCGCGTTGTGCGTACTGGACGCCTTCGACGAGGGAGTCTCGGAGGCGAGTCCTGCCGGCTTTCTGCGCCTGTTCACCGACCTCTCGGCCGTCCTGTCGGCCGAGTCCGCGGTCGTCATGAGCTCCCGGGTCTCCTTCCTGGCGGATTCGCCGCAGGTACGCCAGCTGCTGGACAGCGGAGCCGGCCGCTCCGAGCAGCTGGTCGAGCAGATGTACGCGAACGGCGTGGACCCGTCCCGCGTTCCGCACTTCCATGTCGTACGCCTCTCCGAGCCGCAGAGCACCCCTCTCGAGCGCCACCTCAACGCGCGGCTCGGACTGCCGCCGGGCCGGTCCCTCGCGGACATCCTCGGCACCCACATCACGCGGACGCTGACCGAACGCGGGCACCCGGAGCTGGAGCAGCGCCTACCCGCCTCGCTCGGGCGGGCCTTCCTCACCGACCGAACCGTGTTCTCCCTGCTCGACCTGCACCGCGAACTGGGCGCCGCAGCCTTCCGGGACGGTCGCCTGGAGCCGGCTTCCTGTCTCCTCGCCCCTCTACTGCGCCCGGCGGGGCCCGACCTCGTCGCCTTCAAGCACTCCGCGTACCAGGAGCTGCTGGGTGCCCGATACCTCGCCGCTCCGGGCCACCGGGAAGCCGCAGCGGACCTTCCCCACGGCGCCTTCCTGACGGAACAGCTGCGTGCCTTTCTCGCCGGGCTGTCCGACGACGGCGGCGGAACGGCCCGCGATGACTGCGTGCTGCCCGCCGGGGCATACGTCGTCGGCCCGTCCGAGCGGTTACTGGTCCGCCGTGTCGATAGCGACGTGCGCTTCGACCGCCAGGCTGTGACCGTCACCCGGTATCGGCGCTTCCTCGACGCCCTCGACACTCGGGGCACTTCGCGGTGGGACCATCCGGACCAGCCGTCCCACGTCACCCACCTTCCGTGGACCGATCGTTTGCGCCACCCCGACTACTACGAGAACCCGCGCTTTCACAATCATCCGGCGATCTGCGTCAACTGGTGGAGCGCCTACGCCTTCGCCGCCTTCGAGGGGAAGCGGCTGCCGACCTCGCTCGAATGGGAGGCTGCCGCACGCGGCACCGACGGACGACTCTTCCCCTGGGGCGACACCCCGGACAGCGATCGAGTCAACTGCGCCGACGGCTGGGTCGGCCGTCCCGTCGTGACCTACCAAGCCTGGTATCGGGACTTCGCGGCCGACGCCGGCCGGCGGGCGAGCGTCACTCCCGCAGACGAACGCCCGGGCAACCGCTCACCGTTCGGTGTCCTCGACATGGTGGGGAACTGCTGGGAGTGGACCTCCACATCGCTGGGCGACCCCGGCGAGGCCGTCATCTGCGGCGGAAGCTACGACAACCCGATGCGTGCGGTGCAGACCAGCACCAAGGGCATTTACCGCAAGCGTGGCGGAAGCAATGCGGTCGGCTTCCGCTGCGTCGAGGACCTGAACACCCCGGACGGTCGCCATGTCCCGGAATAACCACGGCCGCAGCGGAGAGGACGACAGCATGAGCAGCGGCGAGCCACGGCACGGGACCATCGTCGACCGGCGTCCGAGCGGCGGTGGAGTGAGCGGCTCGCAGGGTTCGTACATTGTCCGCGACGACGCAGACGAGCGGTACTACAGCTTCGACTACCGGCAGATCGTGACGGAGGGCTTCCGCACCATTCGCACCGGCGAGCGCGTCCGCTTCCACATCAGCGCCGTCAGCCACGACCGTGCCGAGTTCGTCATCCGTCTCGACCAGCCCGACCCTGTCGAGTACTACCGGTGACCACAGCCGATGCCGCAGCGCCGCTCGACGACGTCACAGGGGCCCGGCAGGAGCTGACCGTCGTCCTGCCCGCCCGGTTGCGCCGTGCTCCCGACTGGCCCGAGGGCCCCTTTCCGTTCGACCTCGGCAGTCGTCGTACGGACACGACCACGCGGTCCACCTACTTCGCACCGGCCTCCGCGCGTGCCCTCTATGGCACCCCCGCGCGGCCCCGTCGGTGGCATCTGCCCTTGGATGTCAAGCACGACGGGCTACGCCTGCTCGGTGTGGAGCTGCTCCGCGCGGCCACCGCGCGTGATCCGGAACATGCCCTGGCCGTTCTGCACTTCCGTGTCGAGAGGCCGCTCCTTCCGCTCCTGCGAACCCTGGCAGGTCGCAGCTCCGCCACGGCCGGCGAGCCGCTCATCGGGCTCACCGGACCATTCGACCCGGCTCTGCTGCTCGGCGGCATCGCCGACGTGCGGGACCCGGCAACGCCCTTCGCCATGGCCCGGCCCTACACGATCGCCTTCCTCACCCCGACGGCACACCACGCCCCGGCTCTTCGCGACGGCCCGGAGGGCGCCCTGCCAGCCACAGCGGACCGCTGGCTGTGGCAACTGGCCTCCTGCTCCAACGCGCAGGACTTCCCGCTGGCCCCTGAGACAGTCACGCGCCATCTGCAGGACGCCGTACGCATCTCCGCAGACTGGAGCGCCCTGGTACTGCGGCAGGGAGCAGCCTTCCTCGGCCACAGACCCGACACGGGCGAGGGCGATTTCTACGGTTTCGGCGCGCTGCACTTTCGCACCGTCTACCTTGACGCCGTGCTTCTCGGCGCCCTCCAGCGGGATCACATCGACGAGCTCACCGACGACCTGTCGGAGGTGTTCGCTTCGCCTCGGCGCCTGGCCCGCCGGGTTGCCTCACTGGAGCGCAACATCGCCCTCTTCCGCAGCGGCTACTGGCGGCAGCACCTCACGGCGCACGGCCCCGCGAACGAGCTGCTGCTCGCCTTCCAGAACCAGCATCGGCTACCGGCACGCTTCGACGAGATCCTCGCCGAAGCCGCCGACTACAGTCGACTGGTCCAGACCCAGGAGAGCCAGCAGATCAGCGGCGCCCTGGGCGTCCTGACCATCCTCGGTCTCCCCCTGGGCACGGCCCTCGGCATCCTCCAGGTCTTGGACGACGACTCCCTGTCCCACCTGTTCATCGCGCTGGCGCTCTCGGTGGCCGCGGCGGCCGGAGTGCTGACCACGCGGTACGGGCGGCTGGTGCTGTCGTCGTTGCGGGGTGGCAGGAGTGGGGGCAGACGATCAATGACTTGATGCCCGTACGGAGCCCGCCGGCACAATGGCAGCGTGTCCGAACCCGTCCCGTCCTCCGCCTCCGTGTCCGCCCGCATGAGCCGCCAGGGCTCGCGCGACACGGCCCCGGAGATCGCGGTACGGCGACTGCTCCACGCCTCGGGGATGCGCTACCGCGTGAACGTTCCCGTACCGGGCATGTCCCGCCGCACGATCGACATCGCCTTCCCGAGAAGCAAGGTCGCGATCTTCCTCGACGGCTGCTTCTGGCACGGGTGCCCCCAGCACGCCACGCGGCCGAAGGCGAATGCCGAATGGTGGCGGACGAAGCTCGACAGGAACATGTCGCGCGACAACGAGACGACCAGGCATCTGCAGGACGGAGGGTGGACGGTGCTTCGGTTCTGGGAGCACGAGGCGCCTGAAGACGTGGCCAATACGGTCAGGGAGGCCGTTCTGCCCGCCGGGGCTCCAGGAGACGAATGAGGGGGCGCAGTGGAAGGGCTGACTTCGGTCGACGTGTGCTCCGGTGCGGGTGGGCTCGCACTGGGGCTGGAGAGCGCGGGCATCTCGCCGGTTCTGCTGCTCGACAACAAGCGCCAGGCGTGCGAAACACTCCTGACGAATCGGCCCGAGTGGAACGTGGTCTGCGACGATCTGATCGATTTCCTTCCCGAGAAGTTCCCGGAAGCACTGGATGTCGATCTCCTGTCGGCCGGCCTTCCACGGGTCAAGGCGTCGGCCGCCGTGAGACGCCGGGACAGTGACCAGGAGTTGCGCCTGCTCACCGCCACCATCTGCCTGGTCCACTCGATCCAACCGCGCGCGCTGCTGTTGGAGAACGTACCGGCCCTTGCCGAATCCCCCGCCTACTCCGGAATTCGCGAATTCGTCCGGGCTGAATTGGCACACCTCGGCTACGAGTTCTGCTGGTTCGTGCTCAATGCGGCCGATTTCGGCGTGCCGCAGGAACGCAGGCTCGGCGTACTGGTCGCTCTCAAGAAGCAGTGGTTCCACGCCTTCGCACCGCCCCGACCGACGGTGACCGAACACGTTCCGGTCGGCCGAGCCCTGCGTCGGTCCATGGCGGCTCGCGGATGGCCCGACGCGGACACGTGGGCGGCCCAGGCGCTGGCGGTGGCCCCCACCCTGGTCGGAGGCTCCGACAACCGCGGCGGCGCCGACCTCGGCCCCTCCGGAACCAAGCGGGCATGGGCTCGCATGGGAGTGAACGCCGGCACGTTGGCCAACGAGGTGCCGGGACCGGACTACCAGTGGCAACCCACGGCGGGGACCGCCCGGATGCTCAAGATCACGGTGGACCAGGCCGGCCTGCTCCAATCGTTCCCTCCCGAGTGGCGGATCACCGGTCGGAAGACAGCGCGATACCGGCAGATCGGTCATGCGACGCCACCACCGGTCGGAAAGGCTCTCGGCACCGCCATCACGACCGCACTACGGTCATCCTCACTCACCTAGAAAGTCCGAATTGTCCACGCCCCGCCGGCTACAATGCGGCCCCATGAGCCACGCCAGCACTCCGCCCTCACCGCCTGGTGATTTGTCCATTTTGGACCTATTTGCCGGCCCTGGCGGGCTCGATGTGGCGGCTGACGTGCTGGGATACCACGTAACCGGCATCGAGTTCGACAGGGACGCGTGCGCCACACGAAGCGCGGCCGGAATGGACACCTTCTACGGAGACGTGAGGCGGTATCGGGCGTCCTTCTTCCCCCACGCCCGGGTGCTCACCGGGGGGCCGCCCTGCCAGACCTTCACGGTGGCCGGGCACGGCGCCGGCCGCAAGGCGCTGGACCAGGTTCTGGAGTACATCCACCGACTTCACCTTGCCGTGGACGCGGAGGACGCAAGGTGGGAGGACATCTTCCGAACCTGGCGCAGGATCTCCGAGGACCTGCGCCTGAAGGCCCTCGATGCCGAAGTCGTCAAAACCAATAAACGCGCGGTCGAGAAGAGCCGCGCTGTAATCCGCACGGAGATCAAGAGGCTCCTGAAGGAGCACAGTATTGCCCCGCAGGACACCAAGCCCATCTTCAAGGCGCTTCAGGTGCCCAAGCCTCTTGTTCGCAAGACTCCGGAACTCGGGCGGCTGATGGGAGAATTTAAGGCTCTAACTGCCGAGATCGACCGTTTCAAGGCCGAGCTGGAAGAACTCGGCGACGAACGCACGGGGCTTGTTCTCCAGCCACTGTGGTGGGTGATCGAGCGAAGCCGACGTCCGGGGTCGACACCGTACGAAGCCGTTGTTCTGGAACAGGTGCCCGCGGTGATGCCCGTGTGGAAGGAGTACACCCGAGTCCTTCGCGCACTCGGCTACGGAGCCAGAACACAACTGATGTACACCGAAGCCTTCGGCGTGCCACAGACACGGAAGCGTGCCGTGCTCATGGCGCGGCTCGGCGAGACGAACCTCCCGGAGGTGGAGGAGACCCACGTGCGCTACGGGTCCCGAAAGGTGGCCATCCGCGCGTCCGACGCCGCGGAGGGGCTCTGGAAGGTCGAGGAACGGAGCGTACGCACGTCCCCGCCCAAGGATTCGTGGGTGTCCATGGAGACGGCACTCAAGAAGGCACGGGCCATTGCTGCCGACCTGACCGTTCCTATAGACCTGCCGGACCGACCCGCCTTCACGGTTGTCTCCAACTACGGAACCGGTGGCGACCCCGGCGCACGCGGCAGACGCGATCACGACGCTCCGTCCGCGACGATCACAGGGAAAGTGTCACGCAATCGCCTGGTCCTCAAAGGCACCGACAAGGATCTCCCCCACTTCGAGCGGTTCTCGTTCGCCGAGGCAGGCGTGCTGCAGACGTTCCCCGTCGCGTACCCGTGGCGCAACTCCGACCAGTCTCAGCAGGTCGGCAACGCCGTACCGCCCCGGCTCGCGCTGCACGTGCTGCGGCAGGTACTCGAACCCCAGCTGGCCCGTGAGAAGGCCGAAGCCCGACTGAAGCAGGCCATCACGGATCTGGAGGTCTGGGAGCCCGGAGCCGCCGTTGCCGTGCGTGAGCACGGGCAGTGGGAGGGGCACCCGCTCACCGGCAGGTGACCCCTCCCCCGTTCCGTCACGCGGGCGACCGCCCCCTGATGGGAGCCGTCTCGAAGAGTTCGGCAAGGTAGTCGGCGAGCGCAGACACCGAACACTCCGGGACGCGCTCCTCGTCGGGGCCGTCCGGAAGGTCGTGGCGCGGCGCCGGCGGGGCGGACTCGGCCTCTTCGATCCACCGGCGCAGCGCGTCGGGGTCACGCGGCTCGTCCGGGGCGAGCGCGTCGTAGACCAGGGTGGCACCCGCCGTGTTGATCGCCGTCATGAGTCCGTTGATCTCACGGCCACTGCTCGCGATCCCTCGCTCCAGTATCCGTACCAATGCCTGAGCCGTGGGTCGATGATCGACCAGGTCCATGCGCAGCGCGTTGTGAATGAGGTCCTGGTTGGAGCAGGCCGTCACCACCGGTGCGTAGTCCTCTCCGTCGCGGAACATCTCGGCCGCCCACCACAGGCGAGAGAAGCACTGCCGATCCGGGGCGCCCTTGAACCGGGCCGGGTTGATGCGAGGCGGCTTGGCGTCCTGGGACTTGGGAGGGTGCCGCCAGGCGACGTAGTCGGGCGCGACAGCGAGTCCGAGATGAGTCCAGATTCTCTTGTCCGCAGCCTCTCGCCGGGTCAGACGCAGGGTCGCGTGCAGGCGGGGCGCCAACCACCCGTCGGCGTCCGTCCGGTTGTCCCGGGACCGATACCTCGCGTCGTCGACGAGGTCTCTGAGAGGTTCCACCGCCCACCGGACGTCGTCCTCGGGCAAGCGCTCCACGACCTTGTCCAGGTCCACACCTCCGTGTCCCTGGACGCCCCTGAGGAGGTCCTCGGTGAGGAAGGGGTCGGCTGCAGTCGACGAGAGCAAACCAAGGCGCTCGGGCAGGAAGTGCGGCCTGTCGATCACTCGCTGTCCTCTCGGTTCAACTGCTGCAGAGCCCGCAGAGCGTTGGCGACGGCCTTGCTCGCGCCGGCACGGCGCACGGCGGCCGAGTGGATACGGGTCTGCAGCTCCGACCAGCCCTCGTCGCCGGTTCTCCGACGGTGGACGCTGCGGAGCGCGTCCTCGACCCGGAGGCCCGGTGCCACGTCGGGAAGCATCTCCCGCAACACCTCCCCCTTCCAGTCCGTGGGGAAGACGGGGGAGCCGTCCGGCTCCACCTCGAGATCGCCCACGGCGCTGTGGAACACCGCGGTCCACACGTCGGTAGCCATCTGGGACAGCAAGAGTTCGTGGATCTTGTTCTCGATCCCGCCGTTGTCGCCGCCGAGGAGATCCGAAAATCCCTCCACATCCGTGTTGATCATCACCAGCGGCAGCCGCCCTGAGGTGTCGATCACCCACGGGACGTCGGCGTACGGACGCAGCCACTCGCGCGCACTCTTCGAGAAGCCGGCCTGCTTCACATCGAGGTGCAGCCCGCCGAGCGGCTCCTCGGCGGCGACGTCGACGGTCCAGTCCCCGTTGGTCTCGGTGACCGATCGCCCAGGAACACCATCGATCGTGGCGACGGCGTGGGCCGCGAGGCCGGCACGCCCCACATGGTCGTCGCGGAGCACCTCGACGGCACCGGACCACTCCTTGCTGTCGGGAGCATCCTGCCGCAGGTCGAACGTGGTCCGCGTGTTGGTGTCGCCGTCGGTGAGGACCGCCAGGACCCGCAGGTCGTGCCACGGTGCGTCGGGAGAGGTGGCCCCCGGTGGGAGGGTGGCCGAGAGCCCGATCCGCGCCGAGATCCAGTCCTCGTGCTGTGCCACCCCCAGGGCCACGGTCCGCTGCGGCGTTGAGTACGCCGAGGTGTCCAGGGGATCACGCGTGCCGTCGGGCAGCTTGAGGGACACCGAGGTCACTCGAAGGGTGATCGGGCGGTTGAGTCTCTTGTACGGGTAGAACTTCATGGCTCACTCCCCCGAGCCGGGACGGAGTTCGAGAACGAGCCGTGTGAGTTCGGTGCGGACCGGATGGCTGCTGACATCGGTAGAGCCTCGGAAGACGGCTCTGCGGGCACCCGGCGTGAAACGAAGTACGCCGTCCTCGACCGTACAGCCCTCCATCGCGACGAGCTCCGCCCAGCCGAGTCGTGGGCGGCTGCCCGAACGTACGTCCAGCATGACCACGGGGGACATGGCAGGGAGTTCGTCCGCCCTGGGCAGCTTCACCTCCGCGGTGATCTTCCACTCACCGTCGACACCGATCTTGGCCTCCAGTCCGTCCAGCTCCGGCAGCGCAGGCCCCGATGCCCGATTAGGGGCGCTTCTCTTGTTCTGGACCGTGAGCTTCCTGCGCAGCTTCGCGTTCTGCCGGGACCCGGGGCTCCTGGGCCTGACCACGACTTCCTTGACTGCGGAGTTGACCTCGGTCGTCAACCAGGAGATGCGGTGGTGTGCGCTGTGCGACCAGCGAAGGGTCAGCTCCTCGGTCTGCCCCCACCGGTCGTGCTCGGGCGGTTCGGCGGCACGCAGGAATTCCTCAGCCTCGTCGGCGAAGGGCACCGACTCGCCGGCGGCGTGACCGACCAGGAGCACCGCCTGAAAGGCGGTGACCCCTAGGGGGAGCCCGTGCACGGTCGACTTCTTGATGGTCATCCTGTTGCCACGCAGGTAGTGGACCTCGCTCCTCGGACCGTCCTTGTCCTCCGCCTCGGTGACCAGGAGCACTCCTTGGTGCGCTCCGAGGGTGCCACGTCGTCCGCCGCCCAGGGGAAGCCGGAGCGGAACCGTCCGGAGTGCCACCTGGCCGGCCTGGGTGAGCCGATCCACGGTCGTTCCTTCGTAGAACGCGCGAAGGGCCCGGGTTCGCGACGGTTGCCTGTCGCCGGGGTCGACCTTTTCCTCCTCAACGACGACCTCCCCGTTGCGCATCGTCCTGACCGAGGTCTCCAGCAGGGGAAGCCTGCTGCCGCCCCCGGTCATGGCCGCCCAGAAGTCCCGGCCCAGCGCTTCGACCAGACGACGGTGCATGACGGTGATGTCACGGGTTCCGTCGTCCTCGCCTCCGTTCTCGTCCTGTTCGACGCCGGAGTCGGTCTTCTCCGGGGCGAGACTGGCCACGTCGTGGGCACCGACGACGAGGAACGACGTGCCCGGCTCACCGCTCTCGCGGGTGAGGTGCAGGCGCTCGACCGTCTCCTCGTCCGCCCACCATGAGCGGGCCACTTCCGCGTTGTGCGACTCGGGATCGGGACGTCCCAGCCAGGCGGGGCCGGCGTACGCGTTGCCGTCCACGGAGCGCCAGGGCAGTTCGAGGCGCCCGATGACACGACGTTCCGTGCGGCCCTCGTGGGGTTCAGAGAGCGTGGAGTTGATGAGAACCATGCCCAGCGCACTGGTCGCCCACAGCGTCGCCTTGCCGAGTCCGTATGAACCGCCGGCGCCGCGTCCCGACTTGAGGCTCTCCAGCTGCCGGCGGACCACGGCCGCGAACTTGCCGTCGTCGTAGTCGTCGCCGGTCAGTCCGGAAGCGTTGTAGTCGTCGATCCGCAGTAGGATCAGGCGCCCCCTCTCGAACATGTCGCGCACGCCGTCGTCCACCACGCGCCCGACCTTCTGATCTGCCGCCGACTCCGAGACCGCCGAATAGTGCGGCTGCAGTTCGTCCCAGAGGACGGCGGCGCGGAAGGCATTCAGCGCCTCACCGGTCAACTCGTGGATCGTGTAGCGCACGCGGACCGGCCGGCCGTTGTCCACGAGCCTTTCGTCGAGGCTGTTCTGGCAGGTCTCTCGAGCGAGCACTTGGACGTCCGCGTCGAAGGCGAAGGCCGCGGCGTTGCCGCCGTCGCGCCCACCGTCTTCGTATCCCGGCCGGTGGTACCAGGTGACGGGCAGCCCTGCCCGAGTGTCGGTGGTGCGCGTGTGCACTGTGCTCAGGTCCGTGCCGAGAGCCTTCGCGATCTCGCCCATGACAGTGGGACGTGGGACCGAACGCTTGGTGATCCACGCCGACACCGCGGCTCGGGTGAGGCCCAACTCCTCTGCCAGCTCCGTCTGCGACTTGTCCGCGATGCTGAGCTGTCGGGCCAGCCAGGGTCCGAACTCCTCACCCGCCTCCATGCGGGGCCTCCCACTCTTCGCTGCATGCCGGCGTGTCCTCGATCACAAGCAGGTTAATTTGACACGTCGCGACGCGTCAACAGTCGTTTGACGACGACGAATCGCACTCTCGATCCTCCACATCATGTCCGCTTCAGCCGAAATATCGCTCACGTCTACCCGGGTATGAATTGCCCTGTTTTGCCATCGCCCACGCTCCCTGTAGATGAACCCGCGAAATCCGGATGCGGCCGAAATTACGCGGCTGAAAAAACACGGGTGACACGAAAGAGTGATGGCGACTAGAGTGGTTGACGGCAGGTAGTGACCCACCCCGCTGGGGAACTTCTGTGTGCAACGGGTGAGTTGTATCCTTCCTGGTCACCGCCGTGTGCGGATTTCCGCAGATTTTCACCGCAATCGAGGAAGTCGGCGACATCGCGGACTCGTTCGTCGGATTTGCCATTCCGCACCCTGACCGCGAAACATTCACAGCAAGCCGTAGGAGCAGTGAAGGCTCAGTGTCCCATTCTCCGCAGCCTGTCATCTCTACCGTCCTCGGCCAGTCCGCACGCGTTCTCCAGACCTACGAAGTCGACCCGGGACTCATCCCTGAGCACGCGAACGGCGAACGCCGTATTACCCAGGGCGGGTACGGGGACCGACAGCTCTTCGAACTGGTACAGAACGCGGCCGACGAGATCGCCACCCACCCGGGAGGAACCGTCCAGGTCGTCCTCACCGACACGCACCTCTACTGCGCCAACGAAGGCGACCCGGTGACCCCGGAAGGCGCCGAGACCATTCTTCGTATGAGCATGTCACGTAAGCGTGGTGGTCAGATCGGACGTTTCGGTGTGGGGGTGAAATCCGTCTTGGTCGTGACCGACACCCCGCAATTCTTCAGCAGCTCCGGATCGTTCGGGTTCGACCGGGAATGGGCGTTCGACAAGATCCAGGGCGTTCCCGGGGTGCGGGAGCGCCTGGGGGAGCACTTCGAGGCGCCGGTGCTGCGCATGGCTCGCCCCCTGGACGAAGGCACGGAGCGCGCACAGGACCCCGTCCTCGACGAACTGCTGGGTTGGGCGACGACCGTCGTCCGCCTGCCGCTGCTCGACGGCGCCGCCGGCAGGCTGGCGGTGGACATGCACGGAGGGCGGACGTCCGCCGGGCCTGCGCGCGAGGAGTTCCCCCTCGGCTTCCAGCTCCTTTCCCCCCATGTGGCGAAAGTCGTCCTCGAAGACCGCCGCCCCACCCCGCCCCTACACCGTGTGCTGACCACCGAGCAGTCCGGGGACCTGCACACCGTGGTCGAGAAGCGGACGGGGCGATCCGCCGTCGGCCTGAGCGCTCGTTGGCGGGTCTTCTCCACCACCCACGAGCCCGGCCCGGCCGCCCGCTCGGACGCGGGGGAACTGCACGACCGGCTCGCCCTCGATCTCGCCTGGGCCGTGCCGGAACTCGTGAAGGACGCGAAGAGCGGCCTCTTCGTGAGCCTGCAGTCGCGCGGGCGGGGTCGGTTCTGGTCCTTCTTCCCGACCAAGTACGAGATGTCCCTGAGCGGCATCCTCAACGGGGCCTGGAAGACCAACGAGGACCGGCAGAACCTCCTCGACTCCTCGGCGTTCAACGAGGAGATGATCAGGGTCTCCGCGGGCCTGGTGGTTGACTCCCTTTCCCGTCTCTCCCCTGCCGAAGACCCTGCCGCGTACCTGCCGCTGCTGCCGGGCCGTGTGAAGGAGGCGATCAGCTGGGCCGACGAGTTCCTCACCCGGGAGATCTGGGACCGCGCGGCGATCCGTCCATCGTTGCCCGACCAGGAGGGCACCCTGCGCGCACCGGCCGAACTGCGTGTTCCTCCACGTCTCGACAAGGATCTCGAGAAGGAGCGGAGCGCCGGCTGGCTGCGGACCTGGCACGAGGCTCCCGGTCGACCGTCGAACTGGCTGCATCCGAAGGCCGAGGCCGACGTCCTACGCACCGGCAAGGTGGAGCACATCCTCACAGCCGCCGGCCGGCAGCGTGCAGACGTACGCGAGTGGTTGGAGGCACTGGTCGAGTGCGGCACCGCAGAGGCCTCCGCGACGGCGATCCGCATTCTCGCCGACATGGTCAACGCCAGGTCTCCTCACGCCGCAGAGGCACGCAGGGCGGAGATCGTGCTCACCGAGGAGCACGGTCTTGTCGCCCCGGTGCCGGGCCAGGTGTTCCGTCGCTCCGCCGAGGACGGACTGCGCGAGTCCCTGAAGTACGTGGTGGGTGACATCGCACAAGACCCCGATCTCGCTACCGCGCTCAACGTCCTCGGAATCCGGGAGGCGGACGCCGAGGGCAGGTTCATCAGCGTTCTCGACCAGGGGTTCGCAGAATACGGCGACGCCGAGTGGCAGCGTTTCTGGGACCTGTTCCGCCGGGCCGGAGGGCGTCGCCTGACCCACACGGTGCTCAGGCACGTGCCGGACGCGCGCGAGACACTGCGGGTTCGGACCGCGGCAGGCAGCTTCCGCCCCGTGCGTGACTGCATGTTGCCCGGCGTCGTGGTCGACGCCCGGCGCGAGCCCACCATCGCCGTCGACACCGCCTTCCACTCCGACGACCTCGCCTTCTTCCGCGACCTCGGTCTGCGGGAGCGCCCCTCGCTCTCGACACGCCCGGAAGGGGAGGACTGGTACGAGCACGATTATCGGGAGGCCGTCCACACGGCCTATCTGCGCACCCTGGCGCCCGGCACACCCCGCCCCACGATCAACCGGCTGAAGACCGAGGGCTCACCCATCGGCGGCCCGCTCCACTTCTTCCGGGAGCTGTCGGAGGAATCGCGTGCCGCCTTCCTCAAGGCACTCCCGGACGAGGCCGTGGTGGACAACTGGACGCGACAGATCGGCGCGCAGACGAATACGCGCCGAACCGTGGTGTCGCCGATCCGGTGGATGCTGCGGACCCATGGAACCGTCTCCACCTCCAAGGGGATCAGGCCGTTGAGGGACGCGGTCGGGCCTCAGCTCTCCGCCTACCGAGATCTGCTGCCGGTGGCCGACATCTCTCCGGAGAAGGCCCGCAAGCTGCGCGTGCCCACCGAGATCGGTGACGTTCCGGAGAAGCACTGGGAGACACTGCTCGCCGAGTTGGCCAGAAGCGACGACGACGCCTTCGTCGGCAACACCTACGTGATGCTGACCCGCTTCGAGGCGGCGTTCCCCGAGGACTCGCTGACCCGGTGCCGCATCGGAGACGACTGGGGGTCCCTTCCGGACGAGGAGATCGCCGTCGCGGTCGGCGCGGTCGAGTACCGGGCGTTGCGCGCGGAGCAGCTTCCCGCCCTTCTCGTGGCCACTTCGGAGGACGCCGAGCTGATGGTCGAGAAGTGGCAGATGAAGCGCTATGCCGAGGCCATCACCAAGGAAACCCGTGAGGTTCCGGACGGCGATCCGGTACCGCTCGTGGAGCTGTACCCACCCCTGCGTCAGCGGCTGAACAGCGGCAACCGAACAACCATGGTGCAGCGCTGCGGTGAACTAGAGGAAGTGACCAGAACCGACCGCGGCACGAAGGCACGCCCCCTGGCCGCAGTGCGCCAGGGCGGCACAATCAAGGTCCGCACGCCGATGGAAGCCGGGCCGATGCTTCGCCTGATCGATCGCGAGCTGGGCCTTGGCCTCGGCGCCGACGGATGCCGGGTGGTGCTCGAGCACCAGGAGCGCATGGCACGGGACAGCGATCTGGAGGCCGCCCGGAAGGCAGTCCGCGACGCCGGCGACGTCGTCGCCAAGATCGAGTTGCTGATCGGAGCGGAGGCGCTGAGGGTCGGTCTGCCCGACGGACTGATGGACGCCGAACTGCACGAGACCGGCGGGGACATGCCCTCCGGTCACCGCATCGCACAGATGGCCTTCAACGCGCACGGCGACGGTGTGTTGCAGCACCATGCGCGCAACATCCAGTCCAGGTTCCCGAACGCACCCCTCTCGTACGGAGGCTCGTCGGCGGCCATCGCCTTCGTCTCGGAGTTGGGACTGCCGATGACCTTCGCTGGCTCCCGCACTCCCGCGCCCCCAGCCTTCGAGACCGTCGAGGGCCCCCGGGACTTCCCCCGGCTGCACGACTACCAGGAGGACCTGGTCCGCAATATCACCACCCTGCTCGATCGTCTGGTGCCGCAACGCGCCATGCTGTCGCTGCCGACCGGCGCGGGGAAGACACGCGTCACCGCCGAGGCGGTGATCCGCTGGGTGAAGCGCGTCGGCGACCTGGGCGGCCCTCTGCTGTGGATCGCCCAGACCGAAGAGCTGTGTGAGCAGGCGGTGCAGAGCTGGAAGTTCGTGTGGAGCAAAGTGGGCGCCGAACGGCCCCTGACCATCAGCCGCCTGTGGAGCACCCACGAGGTGGGCAATGTCGTCGACCATCCCCATCTGGTCGTCGCCACTGACGCCAAGCTGGAACGGTGCCTCGATGCCGACTCGTACGCATGGCTACGGCAAGCGGTACTGGTAGTCGTGGACGAGGCCCACACCGCGATCTCCAAGCGCTACACCGAGATCTTGGCCCGCCTCGGACTCACCCAGTACGAAACCGGGCGCCACCTGCTCGGTCTGACGGCCACGCCGTTCCGCAACACCAACGAGGACGAGACCCGTCGTCTGGTCGGACGCTTCGGCAACCGGCGGCTCGACGAGGGCGTCTTTCCGTCCGGCGATCCCTACCGTGACCTGCAGGAGTGGGGAATGCTCGCACAGGTGGAGCACCGCACCCTGGAGGGTGGGCAGATCGTCTTGGAGCCGGAGGAGAGGACCCGAGCACTCCGGATGGCCATGCTCTCCCGCGCCGCGGAACAGCGGCTCGCCGACGACCACGCACGGAGCCGCCGCATCATCGACGAGGTGGCCGGCCTGCCCGCGGAATGGCCGACGTTGCTGTTCGCCACGTCCGTGGATCACGCCAAGTACCTGGCGGCCATGTTCAACGACCGCGGAGTCCCGGCGGCGGCGGTGGATTCGACCACCAGCGCCCAGGACCGTCGCAGTCGCATCGAGGACTTCCGCGAGGGGCGTATCCGTGTCCTCACCAACTACGGTGTGCTGACCCAGGGATTCGACGCTCCGGCGACACGAGTCGTTGTGGTGGCGCGCCCGGTCTACAGCACCAATGTCTACCAACAGATGATCGGTCGCGGCCTGCGAGGGCCGAGGAACGGCGGCGAGCCCACCTGCCTGATCCTCAATGTCAGCGACAACATCGCCAATTTCGACACCCGGCTCGCCTTCACCCAGTTCGAGCACCTCTGGAGCCGGAAGTGACCGATGTCTACGTGGACAATCCGCCGCTGACCGACGAGCAACGGGCCGTGGTCGAACAAGCCTGGAACGCGCGCGTCCTCGTCACCGCGGGCGCCGGAGCGGGCAAGACCCACACGCTGGTGCGACGGCTCGACGCCCTGTGCGGACACGAGGACCCCGACGAAGCCTTGGAGGCCGCCGAGATCCTTGTCCTCACGTTCTCACGCGCGGCCGCCCGCGAGCTGCGCGAACGGATCTCGCGGTACGGCGAGCATGCCCGCCGAGTCCGGGCCCGCACCTTCGACGCGTGGGCCCTCGATGTGCTTCTCCAGACTCGTCCGGACGGCGAGTGGGGAACGGTGGGCTTCGGCGAGCGAATCGCCGCGGCCACTCGAGAGATCGAGAAAGGCGCCCTGGAGGTCGGCGACGTCGTTCCGCCGGCACATGTCGTGATCGACGAGGTGCAGGACCTGCTGGGTGGCCGCCGGGAGCTGGTGGAGGCGCTGCTCGACAGGCACCAGCACAGTTGCGGCTTCACCGTCGTCGGTGATGCCGCCCAGTGTGTCTACGGGTTTCAGATCCCTGACCGCGACGAGCGCACCGACGAGACCGGCCGGTTCTTCGACTGGCTGCGCGGCTCGTATCCGGACGATCTCGTGGAGCTGCGTCTCACCCGGAACTTCCGGGCCACCACCGAGGAGGCCCGCGTTGCGTTGGCCCACGGTGTTCGCCTCCAGCGGCTCACCGACCCGAACGAGGCGGCCACGCTCTACTCGGAGTTGCGCGATCTCCTCGTCGACCCCATGAACGCGATGCAGGGCCTCTCCGACGAGTACACCCTGCAAGGTCTGCGAGACCTCACCGACAGCTGCGCCGTACTCACGCGCGACAATCAGGAGGCCCTCGTGGTCTCCGGCCTGCTGCACGAGCACGGCGTCGAGCATCGGCTTCGACGCCCGCTCGAAGAGCGTCCGGTGCCGTACTGGGTGGCCGAGCTGCTGCGGAGTACGGAGGCGACTGCCCTCGACGAGCAGCGGTTCGCATCCCTGCTCACGCGGATCCCGCTGCCCTACGAGCCGAACGCCGCCGCCCTGTGGACCGTGTTGCGCCGAATCGCGCGCGGACCCGGCCGGGCTGTTCTCGACCTGACCCGGTTGCGTCGTGCGGTCGCCGACGGCCGGTTTCCGGACGAGGCCGCCGATCCGGAACCCGCGCGCATCGTCGTATCGACCGTGCACCGGGCCAAGGGGCTGGAGTTCGACCGGGTGATCGTCCTCACCCCGCCGACCGTCGGCGACCTGCGCATGAGGTACGGGAACGAGTTGGACCTGCCGGCCGAGGCCCGCGCGCTGTACGTGGCGATGACCCGAGCCCGCCAAGACCTCTATCACGTGCCCTCCCCGGAACTGCCCCTGTTCCGGCGGGCGGGCCCCCGGCACGACGGCCGTCGCTACCTCGGGTCTTGGCGGTCGTACGACAGGTACGGAATCGTCGCGGCATCCGGCGATGTCGACCGGGACCACCCGCCCAGCCATGAGACGCATGCCGTCGCCACTCAGGACTACGTACTCCGACGGATCCGTCCCGGCCAGAGCGTGGTGCTGCGCAGGCGCCACGAGCTGCCCACGGGCGAAACGCAGAGTCCGCCGTACGCCGTGCTGCATGAAGGGCGGGAGATCGGCGAGGCCTCGCAACGCTTTCGCGAGGACCTGTTTCGGGTGCAGAAGGTGAACCGGACATGGGACCCCTGGTGGCCCGACGAGATCCACGGCCTGCGGATCGACACCTTGGAGACGGTGACGGGCAGCGTCGCGGCCGGTGCCAACGCCGGCCTCGGCGACCGCGGGGTGTGGATCGCCCCGCGGATCACCGGCATCGGCATGTTTCGGCGAGCTGACGACGCAGAGGAGCAGGGCGCATGACGAACGTGGCAGGTCGGCACTCCGAGCACTACCGGGTGCGGGACGAGGAGCTTCTCGTCGGGCTGCGTAGGGAGCTCTTCGGCCCCACCGAGGCACTCGAGCCGGAGGACAGGGCCGAGGTTCTCGCTCAGGACGCGCCGATCGACCGGTATCTGACCGGCGTCCTGTACCCCCGTGCCTCTCGGGAGCGGAGGGCCCAGAACGCCGCCGAGCAGGACGGCCTCGACGCCGCGCCCGCTCTCGCCCGGGAGGACGCCGAAGAGGCCGGCGCGGCGCAGGACGTCGGGACCTCGGGCGACAAGCGCCCGTCCTCCATGGGACTGACCTTCGCGGTGGACCCGGCCGTGAGCGCCACGATCGTGATCTCGGCGCGCGCCGCGGTGTACGAGCCCACCGATGCCGACGGCGCCCCGCTCCCGCCCCGCCGCGCGGAGGCCCGCACCGTCACCGAGCAGCGGGAGCGGTGGCGGCGGCGGGAACTCCGGCTCCCCGAGCGGACCGTCGACGTGACCGCACCCGCCTCGGACGAGCCGAAGGACCTCGTTCCGAACCAGGTCGCCCTGCACGTCATCGTCCGCCGACCGGACCCGCTCACCGGCACGGTCACCGTCACGGCCACACTGATCAACAGGCAGCGAGTCGGCGAGCGCGACCTCCAGGACGCCTTCGCCCTGTTCCAGTGCGGTCTCACGGTCCGCGCCGCCGACGACTCCAGCGCCTTCGTCGAGCGCCCCGCCCCGGCCGCCGCGCACGACCCGGAGATCGCCACCAGCCGCCTCCTGCACCGCCATGCCCCGACCTTCGCCGTCGGCCACGGCTGTGCCGCCGCCTGGGACTGGACCCCGTCCCCGATCGGCGTGACCGAGACGGAGAAGGCCGCCGTCCCGGAAGTGCGCAGCGAGTTCCTGCCCAGTGTGGAGGTGCTGCTGACGGACTCCAACCCGGAGATCGACAGCTCGTCCCTGTCGATGCTCGGCCTGGCCGAGAAGTCCGACGCCGAGGTGCTGATCGCCCTGGAGGCGCTGGCCACGGGGTACGAGGACTGGATCGCCCGTAAGTCGGCTGAGGCCGAGGCCTTGACGGGCGGCCCACACGAGCAGCCCGCGCGCGACCAGGTGGACGCCTGTCGCGAGGCGCTCGGCCGGATCCGGGAGGGCATCGCTCTGCTGGGCGCCAAGCCCGACCTGATGCGGGCGTTCCGGCTCGCCAACCGCGCCATGGCCGACCAGCGCGCCCGCAGCGCCTGGGTCAAGAACGGGCGTGCCGGCAGCCCCGAGCCGTCCGCAGGACGCTGGCGCCCCTTCCAGATCGCCTTCGTGCTGCTCTGTGTCGCCGGAATCGACGATCGGGAGCACGACGATCGGAAGACCTCCGACCTGCTCTGGTTCCCGACCGGCGGCGGCAAGACGGAGGCATACCTCGGGCTCATCGCCCTCACGTCCTTCCTGCGTCGCATCCGCAAGGGCGCCGACGGCGGCGGGGTCACCGTCCTCATGCGCTACACCCTCCGGCTGCTCACGCTGCAGCAGTTCGAGCGTGCGGCGATCCTGCTGTGTGCCATGGAACAGATGCGGCGTCACACGCCCGAGCTAGGTGACGAGCCGTTCTCCGTCGGCATGTGGGTGGGGCGCTCGGCCACGCCCAACACCATGGCCGAGGCCGCCGCCCGGCTCGACGAACTCCGCTCCGACCTCGACAAGCGGCTCGCCACCGAGAACCCCGTCCAGTTGCACGCCTGTCCCTGGTGCGGGACCCGGCTGGACGCCAGGGACTACGAGGCCGACGAGAACGCCAAGCGGATGCACATCCGCTGTCCCGGCACGGACTGCGAGTTCGCCGGCGGTCTCCCCGTCCACCTGATCGACGAGGCGGTGTACGACGCGCGCCCGACGCTGGTGATCGCCACCGTCGATAAGTTCGCCTCGATGCCCTGGCGTCCGGCGACCTCGGCGCTCTTCAACCTGGACGATCCCGAGGACGGGACCCCTCCCCCGGAGCTGATCGTCCAGGACGAGCTCCATCTGATCTCCGGCCCCCTGGGTACTCTCACGGGGCTGTACGAGACCGCCGTGGACGCGCTGGCCGATCGGCCCAAGGTGATCGCCTCCACGGCGACCATCCGTCGCGCGGCCGATCAGGGCCGTCACCTCTTCGCGCGCGAGGTGCGACAGTTCCCGCCCGCCGGCCTGGACAGCCGTGACTCCTGGTTCGCCGTGGAGACCCCGCGCGAGGAGAAGGCGAGCCGGCGCTACGTCGGGCTCCTGGCTCCCGGCACCAGCCAGTCCACGCTGTTGATCCGCACGTACGCCACGTTGCTGCACTGGGCCATGCACGCGGACACCGACGACAAGGTGCGCGACGCGTACTGGAGCCTCGTCGGCTACTTCAACAGCCTGCGGCTGCTCTCCGCGGCCGAACTGCAGGTGCACGACGACGTGGTGGTGTACCTGGAGCTGCTCGCCGAGCGCGAGGGGGTGGCACTTCGCTCCGTCGCCAACTACTCGGAGCTGACGAGTCGGATCGACGCCAGCGAGATCCCCACGCGCCTCAAGGGCATCGAGAAGAGGCTCCCCGACGACGACACGGTGGACGTCCTGCTCGCCACCAACATGATCGCCGTGGGTGTGGACGTGGACCGGCTCGGACTGATGGCCGTCATGGGCCAGCCCCAGACGACCGCCGAGTACATCCAGGCGACGAGCCGCGTCGGCCGCGGCCACCCCGGACTGGTCGCCGTCATGCTCAACGCGGCACGTGCCCGGGACCGCTCGCACTACGAGAACTTCCAGCACTACCACTCCGCCCTCTACCGCGAGGTGGAGTCCACCTCCGTCACGCCCTTCTCCTCCCGCGCCCGGGAACGAGGACTGCACGCCGTGATCGTCGCTCTCGCGCGCGTCCTGATCCCGGCCGCCCGCCCGAACGAGGGTGCCGGGCGGGTCGAAACCTACGAGCACGTCGTACGCGGCCGTATCAGGTCCCTACTCGTGGAACGCGTCCGCGCGGTCACCCCTGCGGAGACCGAGGCCGTGGAGCAAAGCTTCGACGAGTTCGTCACCTGGTGGTGCAAGGAAGCCGGTATCGACAATGGCCTCCTCTTCGAACCGATGCGGGGCAGCCGGGCCCCCTCGCTCCTGAAGTCGTACGACGACGAGACCGCGGACCGTGAGGCATGGTCCACCCTGTGGAGCCTGCGCGACGTCGACGCCGAGTCCGCCCTGTTCATGGAGGGAAGCCGATGACCCCGCCCCCCGCCCGTCGCCGCCGCAACGCAGGAAGCGGCAGCGCCCCGGCCCACAACTTCCCCCGCCGGGGCACGGTCCGCCGTGCACAGGTGATCACCACCTACGGCGTGGGATCGCTGATCGCCGTCGACCACGAGTCCTTCATCGTCTCCGGCCTGGACGAGGCCGACCGCAGCTGGAGCCCGGACGAGTCGAAAGTCGTCCATGAGCGGCGTCTGGCCCGTCTGCTCGACGTCGACCACTTCCGGTTGCCGCCGGCGTCCGAGGACACCAGCAAGGACGGTCTACGAGTGCGTCGCTTCCCCCTGATGCACTCGTGCCCCGAGTGCAACGAATTGCAGCCGCACCGCGACTTCTCCCCACCACGCGGTCGAAGCGTCTGCGGCACGTGCGAGGTGGACCTCGTCCCCTCCCGCTTCGTCGTCGCCTGCGAGGCCGGGCACCTCGACGAGTTCCCCTACTGGCAGTGGGTGCACCGCTCATCGGACAGGGATGCCGCGAGGGTCGGGAGGTGCGGGGGCAGGCTCAGGATGCGCACGACCGGACGCACGTCCTCGCTCCGCTCCATCATCGTCTCCTGCACCTGCGGTCAGGTGTCCGAGGTCTCGATGGAGGGCTCCTTCCGCAGGAACGTGCTCAGGGACCTGCGTCTCACCTGCCGCGGCACCCGTCCCTGGCTCGGCCTCTCGGCCACGGACCCGGAGAGGTGCGGAAACCCCCTGCGCACCCTGCAGCGCGGTTCCTCGTCGGTGTGGCAGCCGGTGCTGAAGTCGGCGCTCTCCATCCCGCCCTGGAGCAACGGGCGAGCGGACCCGCTCGCCAGCCACTGGGCGAAGCTCAGGAAGTACGAGGACCGCGCGAACGTGGCCATCTATCTCGACGCCGTCTTCGAGGGGGACGAGGGGGAGTGGCCCGTCTCTCTGGACGAGGTCATGTCGCTGCTCGCGGCGGAACGCGAGGAAGACCCCGACGGTGAGGCCGCCCAGACCTTCGACCACAGCTACCGCGCCCTTCGCAACAAGGAGTACGAGCGCCTGCGCTCCGGCAACGACGAGAGCGGACACTCCCGCGACGAACAGTTCGTCTGCGAGACCCCGCTGGGCGATCGGAGCGTGCTCGCGCCGCTCGGCGTCACCGGCCCGATGCTGGTCAAGAAGCTTCGCGAGGTACGGGCCCTGAAGGCCTTCACCCGCCTTGTCGACGCCGAGTCGACGACCGACGTGAAGGAGATGCCACTCTCCCAGGCCTCCCTGCGCTGGTTGCCCGCCATGGAGGTGAAGGGCGAGGGAGTCTTCCTGCGGCTGGACGAGACCAGGCTGGACGCCTGGGAGAAGGCGACGGCGGTGGCGGCCCGCGTCGAGCGCATGCGGACCGCTCACCAGCGGGTGCTGGAGCAGCGGGCCGACGACCCGAGCCGCGCCGTACCGTCCCCGGCGACGCCTCGGATGGTGCTGTTGCACACGCTGGCCCACGTGCTGATCAATGAGTGGAGTCTGGAAGCCGGCTACCCGTCCGCCTCCCTGCGCGAGCGCCTGTACGCCGCGGACGACATGGCCGGGGTGCTCATCTACACGGCGACGAGCGACTCGGCGGGCAGTCTGGGTGGTCTCGTCGCCCAGGGCGAACCGGAAGTCCTCGACCGGTCAGTGCGTTCGGCGATACGCCGGGCCGAGTGGTGCTCCTCCGATCCCCTCTGCATGGAGGCCGATGCGGCCGGCTCCCCCGGGACGAATCTCGCCGCCTGCCACGCCTGCGTCATGCTCCCGGAGACGAGCTGCGAGCACAACAACATCCTGCTGGACCGTGCACTCCTGGTGGGTACACCTGAGGAACCCGCGCTGAGCTTCTTCACCCCCGGCCTCGGAGGCTGACGTCCGGCGCACGGACGTCAAGCGGCCTCGGCCTCGAAGTACATCTGGGCCCGGTCCAAGACGTCCTCGGGGTCGTCCCCGCGGGCGGCGGTCCAGTGGAGCAGGTCGGCGATCAGCTCGACCACCGACTCTTCGAGGGCCGCCGCAGCCGCGCGGCTCCGGACGGCCAGGGCCCGGAGATCTGTTGCCTGATAGCTCTCCAGCGCCTTGACCGCCCGCTCGATCCGTCGGCACGTGCGCTCGGGTCCGGTGGGGATCTCGCACCACACTGCCTTGCCCGCCGCGGTCAGGACCGATCCCCAGTCGACGGCGAGCGCGGCCAGCAGATGCAGTCCGCGACCGCACTCCTCGTCGCAGCCGGCGTCCCTGACGGAAGGCAGCGCGCGGCTCGTGTCGTGGACTTCGAGCCGGAGCCGCTCGCCGGTCCACTCGAGGATGAGGGTGGAGGGGACTCCTTCGCCGACGTGCTTGATGACGTTCGTCGCCAGTTCCGTGACGAGCAGTTCCGCCTCGTCGACGACCCTCGGCATCCCCCATCGGTTCAGCTGTCCGGCGGTGGCCCTGCGAAGCAGTCGTACCTCCGCCGGTGCCGCCTCGAAGGGCAGCACGCAGCGGAAGCGGGGTTCAGCGCCTGAGCAGTCGGACATGGCAACTCCTCCCTCCCGGCCACGCAGCCTCATGCACACCGTGTCGTCACGAGTGCGCTGCGTAGCCGCCTGGCAGCGAGCATGGCATAGAGAAGTCTCGCCGTGTAACTTCTCACGGAATCTCGATCGAGTGATTCCGCGCCCGGGAGCCCCACGCCCTGCCTACCCTGATGCGGATCTCCGGGCGCCGGTGTCCGGCCTGCGCAAGAGGACGCAAGAGGAGTCGGATGTCCGAGCGGACCACCACCCGTCGTCGCCAGCTCGGGGCGATGATGCGTAAGTTGCGTGCCCGTAAGGGCTTGACCCTCGAGGACGCCGGGCGGCTGGTCGGCGTTTCCAAGGCGACGGTGAGCCGGTACGAGACGCAGGCGGGGCCGGTCAAGTGGATCGTCGTGGATGCCTTGTGCCGGGAGTACGACGCAACCGAGGCCGAACGGGAGGCGGTGGTCGGCCTCGCCAAGGGGGCCAAGGAGCAGGGGTGGTGGAGTTCCTTCGCCGACACCGTTCCCGAGAGCATGAACCTGTTGCTCACGCTCGAAGACGAGGCCGTGCGCGAGAATCACTTCTCCTGCGTCTACGTTCCGGGGCTCCTGCAGACGCGCGCCTACAGCACGGCATTGCAGCAAGCCAACGAAGTCCCCCTCCAGGCTGCTGAAATCGAGCGCCTGGTGGACATCCGCATGAAGCGGCAGGAGATCCTCACCCGGCCCCAGCCTCTGCACCTGTGGGCCATCCTGGACGAGTCCGTCATCCGCCGGGTCGTGGGGTCACGGCAGGCGATGCGTGAGCAGCTCGGCCGGCTGCTCGAAGCCGGCGAGTCCTCGCACATCACCCTCCAGGTGCTCCCCTTCGCCAAGGGCGCCCATGCCGCGGCCCTCGGGAGCTTCGTCATCATCGGCGGCACCGAACCGGCGCTGGACGTCGTCTACGTCGACTTCCACACCGGGTCGCTCTTCCTGGAGAAGGAGCAGGAACTGGAGCGATACAGACTTGCGTTCGAGTACCTGCGTGCACAAGCGTTGGACATGGAAGCCACCAGCGCCATGATCCACCGTGCCTTCAAGGAGTTGTGAGTGTCCCCCGACGCGAAGACCGCCGACCGGCAGCCGGTCTGGTTCAAGTCGTCCTACAGCGGCGGGAACACCACCGAATGCGTCGAGTGCGCACATGCTCCGCAGACCACGTACGTACGGGACTCGAAGAGCGCGCAGGGTCCTGTCCTGTCACTGGAGAGCGCTTCGTGGGGCCGCTTCGTCGCTGCTCTCTGTCGGGGAGACGTCTAGATCCGATGTTCGGACCGACGTGGTGTCCTCACGCGGCAGGGCAGGGGCGGCTCGAGCTGCGGTGAAGGAGCGAACTCCAGCCGAGTCCGCGACGATAGGCAACCTGTAGGAGACTCTCAGTAGGGCACAGGAGGCCGAGGAGTGGATGACCGTGAGCGCACAGTACGCGGAGACCGGCGTCCCCGCTCCGCTTCCCTTGAGGACCATCGGTGACATAAGCGCCGCTCTGCTCGCCGGCCACGGGTTCCCCGGTGACCAGGAGGCCTTCGAGACCGACCTCCAGCGGGCGCTGGAGGCGTCCTCGGAGACCGACCTCACGGCCGTGGCCGCGGTGATCGTGGACTACCGGGGGCGGATCCGTCCTTACCAGGATCCCGACTACGACATCGCCGTCCGAGAGCTTGTGGCGGGAGCTTGAGCTCGTGCACCGGCTCGGCGTATTCCTGGGCCCGCGCCGCGACGACGGTGTTAGAGGTGCGGAAGACACGGATCGAGGCCGCTGGGGAGGTTCTGGGGATCGCCGTGGCATACGTGTACGCACCTGCTCCTCCGCCGACGGTCGCCATCACGTCGCTCACCCCTGACGACCGAGCTCTGCGGTAGCTCCGGTCTCTCCACCTCGGCGCCGCCAGTCGGCAGCAAGCTCAGTTCTCAGGCCTGCACAGGCGCCGCCGCCTGCTGCTCCGCCTTCGCGACGGGCAGCAGCACCACCGTCAGGACCAGCCCCGCCCCCGCGAAGCACGCGTCCGCGAGGAACGCGGCGTGGAAGACCTCCGTGCGGGCCTCCGTCACCCGGGACGGCACCCCGTCGGCCCAGGCCGTCAGTTCCGGTACGCGGCGGAAGGCGCAGGTCGCCGCCACCGCGAGGCCGAGCGCGCCGCCGACCTCCTGGGCGGTGTTGATCAGGCCGGCCGAGAGGCCCGACTCGTCCTCCTGGGTGCCGGTGAACGCCGCCACCTGGACCGGCACGAAGGACAGGCCGAGACCGAGGCCGGAGAGGAGGAAGGCGGGCAGCAGACCTGCCGCGTACGAGGCGTCGGAGGGGGCCCGCGAGAGGAGGAGCATGCCGGCCGCGGTCAGCGTCAGACCGGTCAGCAGCACCGGCTTGGCGGCGACCTTGGCCACCAGCTGCGAGGCGACGCCCGCGCCGACGGCGACGATCACCGCGAGCGGCACGTACGCCAGGCCGGTGCGCAGCGCCGACCAGCCGAGGACCTGCTGCATGAACAGGCTCGCGAAGAAAAACAGGGTCACGCAGTGCCGAGGAGGAGGAGCGCGACGACGTTGGCCGCGCACAGCGGCTTGCGGCTGAAGACGCCCAGCGGGATCAGCGGGGCCTCGGCGCGGCGTTCGACGAGGACGAAGGCGGTCAGCAGGAGTGCCGCGAGGGCGAAGCCGCCGTAGACGCGGGCCGCCGGCACGTCGGTGTCGCTCACGGTCTGGCCGAGGCTGAAGATCAGCAGGACGAGGCCCGCGGTCAGCGTCACCGCGCCGGCCACGTCGAACGAGGAGCCGCGCTCGGCGGCGCGGCTCTCGGCGACGACCTTCGGGGCGAGGGCGGCGCGCGCCAGGCCGATCGGTACGTTGACGAAGAAGATCCAGCGCCAGCCCGGACCGTCGGTGAGCAGGCCCCCGAGGGTCACCCCGGCCACCGCGGCGATGCCGCTGAGCGCGCCCCAGGCGCCGAGGGCCTTGTTGCGCTCGGCGCCCTCCGCGAACTCGGCGGCGAGCAGCGAGAGCGCGGCGGTCGTGATGAACGCGGCGCCGAGGCCCTGGGCGCCGCGGGCCACGGTCAGCGTGACGGCGCTCTGGCCGAGGCCCGCGCCCAGCGAGGCGAGGGCGAAGAGGACCAGGCCCGTCTGCAGCATCCGGCGGCGGCCGAACGCGTCCGCCAGCCGGCCGGTCAGCAGCAGGCAGCCGCCGAGCAGCATGCCGTAGGTCGTCACGATGTACTGCAAGGACGGCTGGGAGATGTCCAGTTCCCTCTCGATCGTCGACAGCGCCACATTGACGATCGTCACGTCGAGGAAGGTCATGAAGCCGGCCAGGCACAGGAAGGCGAGGATGAGGCCGGGGCGTCTCGGCGGGGCCGACGTCTGTCCTTCGGCGGTGCGGGGCAGGGGGTGTTGGGGCGGGAGGTCGTTCCCGATGGAGTTCATTCTCGGAAGCTGGCAGCGTGAATATAGTAGGTACCTAGAGGAAAGTGGCTTACTGGAGACGCCCCGCCGCGCGGGTGTCGTAAGCGGATCAAGGGGGCAGGTTCATGTCCGTCGATCTCGCCGGGTTCCTCGGTGTCGTGCTGCTCGCCTATCTCGTCCCCGGTCCCGACTTCCTCGTCGTCGTGCGGGCCGCTGCCCAGCGGGCGAGCGTGGGACGGGCGGCGGCGGTCGGGGCGCAGGCCGGGTTGTGTGTGCACATGTGCGCCGCGGCCATGGGGCTTTCGGTCATCGCGGCGCGGTCGGCGGTGGCCTTCAGCGTCATCAAGCTCGCGGGGGCCGCGTATCTCGTCTACCTCGGGGTGCGGGCGCTGCGGGATGCCCGAAGGAAGGGCGGGGCGACCGGGGCCGGGGGGAAGCGGGAGCGGGAGGCGGTCGGGTGCCGGGGCGGGTTCACGCAGGGGCTGCTCACCAACGTGCTCAATCCCAAGGCCGCGTTGTTCTTCCTCAGCGTCCTGCCCCAGTTCGTGGACCGGGACGGCGGCGGCTCCGTGACCGGGCAGGTCTTCCTGCTCGGCGCGATCGACGTCGCGATCGGCCTCGTCTACTGGCTGGCCCTCGTGCAGGTCGCCGCCCGGCTGCGCGCGGTGTTCGGGCGCCCTGGGTGGCGTCGGCGGTGGGAGCGGGTCGGCGGATGGCTGTTCATCGCGCTCGGCGTGGGGGTGGCCGCGACGGAGTAGGCGCTCGCCGGGGAGGCAGGCGGTAGCGTCAGGCCACGCGAAGCTGGCTAGTCACCCGGCCCGGCTGAGTCCGGCTGAGTCCGGCCAAGTCACGACCGCGATGCCTTCCCGCAGCCGTTCTCGGGGTTCCCGCCCTGCGCCACCGGGCCGTGGCGGTCGTAGGGGTCGGACTCCGGAGCGGTCGGGTCGATGCGGGGGTCCTTGCCGGAGGGCGGAGTGAGGTAGCCGGTGGGCTTGCCGCAACCGCCGTTCGTCGCGTCGTACTTGAAGGAGACGACCGAGAACGTGCCCGGCCTGGTGGTCACCTTGGCCGGGTCGTCCCAGCTCAGGACCAGCTCGCGCCGGACGATGGTGCGGACGATCTCGTCGTCGAAGCGCGCGTTCGCCGGCGTGACCGGGTAGACGTACGTGACGTCGGCCGTCACCTCCAACGCGCCGCGCTTGCCCTCCTGGTAGGTGATACGCCCGCGGGTCTTCACGACGTCGCCGACGAGGTGGGTGCGGGAGGGCTCGAAGCGGCTGAAGAGGAACAGCGGGTTGCTGTCCTCGCCCGGGGTGCGGAACCCGGACTTCAGGAGGGCCTGGACGTCCTTCTGGTACGGGCTGATCAGCGCGATCGCCTTCTCGGGCCGCTCACCCCGCAGCACCGCCGGGTCGAGGCTGGACGCCACCAGGAAGTCGCGGGTGCGGGCCAGGGCGCGTTCGACCTCGGCCGCGTTCATCCAGCCGACCGCCTCGGCCTTCTCCGGCACCGTGGTGATCCCCGCCGCACCGTCCGCCCAGCGGGCCGCCGGTGAGCCCCGGAACGGCTGGGCCAGGGTGGGGCGTTGGGCGGCCTCCGTCGGCGGCGCCTCGGTCGGGCGGGCCGTCTCCGCGGCCAGCGGCGGGGCGTCGGTGTCGTCGCCGGTGAACAGGTCGATGATCCGCGACGGGGCCAGCGCCACGGCCAGCAGCGCCAGCGCGGCCAGGAATCCGACCACGTACCAGCCGGTGCGGCGCCGAGGCCGGGCCGGCGGGTGAGCGCGCCAGGGCTCCGGGCCGCGGTCGGGCTGCGTGCGCAGCCGGTGCGCCACGTCGCGGGCCCGCGCGGAGGGTTCCTTCGGCGCGTCGGATACGCCCTCCACCGACTCGCGGAGGAACCGCTCCCACTCCTCGTCGGACCTGGACGAGCCGTTCGGCTCCGTACCCGCACTCATTCCCGACCCCCTGGTCCCCGCCCCGTGGCCCGCCCGCTCCCCAGCGGTGGCTCACAGCATCATGACACGCCCCCTGTGGCGGCCGAGGAGAGGGAGTCGGCGACCGAACCGAGCAGCCGCCGCACGCCCACCGCGTGGCCGCCGGATGTGATGACCAGCAGGCGGTACGCGCGGCCCGCGAGGCCCGGGAAGACCGCCCGGGTCTCCGCGCGCAGCCGGGTGCGGGCCGTGTCGACGGGGTCCAGGGCGAAGGTCAGCGTGTAGCTGGAGAACCGGTGCCGGCCCGTCAGCTCCAGGAGCCGGCCGGGGACGGCCGCCGTCACGCGGAAGCCGGGCAGCGTCGAGCCCTCGGCGGGCGGCCAGGGGCCGGTGACCGCGCCGGGGTCGGCCCCGACCGCACGCGCGTAACGCGCGGCGGCGGGGCGGGAGAAGGCACGGGCGACGACGCGTGCCGTCGCCTGCCACACCGCCTCGGGCTCGGCGGCGACGACGGTGGCGTGCTCGTCGACGCGGGGCAAGGGGCCGCCGGACTCCGTCACCGCTTGCGGCCCACTCCGCAGTACGCGTCCACGTCCACCGCGCTCGCCGCGGCCGCGTCCGGGCGCCAGGACGGGACCTGCACGACGCCGGGGTCGACCAGGTCGAGGCCCTCGAAGAACGCGGCGACCTCCTCGACCTCGCGCACGTGGTACGGCGTCGCCCCGCCGGCGTTGTACGCGTCGGACGCGGCGATCATGCCCTCGCTCGTCGCCGTGCTGTCGCCGATCACCAGGAACGAGCCCGACGGCAGGCCCGCCATCAGGCGGCGCACCAGGTCGCGGCGGTCCGGCCCTCGGGGGTGCTGGTGAGCAGCGCGCCGGCGTGGGCCAGGACGACCGGGTCGTTGTCGACGTAGACGATCCGGGCGCCGGGCGCGGCACGCTGGGCCACCTCGTGGGTGTTGTCGGCGGTGGGCAGACCGGTGCCGACGTCGAGGAACTGGCGGATGCCCTCCTCGTAGTGGTCCTTGCCGCCGACGAAGTAGTTCCAGAAGCGGGCCGAGTGCGGCGTGGTGGTGTCGATACGGGCCCGTGTCTCCTCGCCGGCGGCGAGCTGGGAGCTGGAGTCGGACACGGCGGGTCTCCTACCGGTCGGAGCACGTGGGCGATCAAGCACCAACCTAGCGCCGACCGCGCCAATTCATGTGCCGACGACGGTGTTTGGGGTGTCAGACCGGCGCGATCTCCAGCGTGGCCGGGCCCGTCTGGGAGGTGATGCCGGTGGTGAGGCAGGCCGTGAGGTCGAGGGCGGGGACCACGACGACCTCGGTCGCGAGCCGGCCGCTGTCCAGACCGGCGCTCACCGTGCCGGTCTTGGTGACGACGAAGGTGCCGCCGGCCGCGGTCTCCACCGCGTCGACCGTGTAGGTGACGGTGCTGGTCTGCCCGGTGTTCCAGGTGTACTTGACCGTCTGCGGATCGAAGGGCGGTCGCCCCGACAGGAGGCAGCCGCCGACCTCCTGGTTGCTGACACGGCGGCTGGTGCCGCTGCTGATGCCGCTCAGCAGGCTCGTGCAGGTGAAGTGCTCGTCGGTGGTGATGGTGGTCGGCCGGGGGGTGTTGGTCTTCGCGGGCGCGTACGAGGTGGTCTGGCTCCCCACCAGGCAGTCGATGTCGACGGGACCGCCGGTGGCCCCGGCTTCCGACGCGCCGGCGAACAGCCCGCCGCACGCGAGCGCGAGGACTCCGCCCACCGCGCCCTGCTTCAGGGCCCACCGCCGCGTCCGAGATCGGTTGGCGTCCATGGCCACTCCTTGGGGGATCGTCCGGGTGCACAGCGACAGTCCGGAACGTAGGCCCGCGTGACGCCTTCCGTGCAGGGCCTACGCGGCCCCGGCCCTGGCGCGTGGTGCACACCCGGTGCGCGCGGCCCGCACCGACGGGCACGCCCACACCCCCGGCCGGCGGACTACCCCCGCTGCCGCGACCGCCGCGCGGTGACGCCCGGCGTCGCCGGCGGAGTGCTCAAGTGGCCCTCGGCCAGGGCGGTGAGGGCCGCCAGGACCTGCTCGCGGGCGGCCTCCGGGAGCGACCCGAGGGCGCGTTCGTGGACGCCGTCCACGATGCGCTGGCTCTGTGCCGCGACCCGCGCTCCCTCCTCCGTGACGGCGATGACCCGGGCCCGGCGGTCCGTGCCGGACGGGCGGCGCTCGGCGAGGCCGGCCTGCTCCAGGGCGTCGACGGTGACCACCATCGTCGTCTTGTCCATGTCCCCCAGCTCCGCGAGCTGCGCCTGCGTGCGCTCCTCCTCCAGGGCATGGACCAGCACGCAGTGCATGCGGGCGGTGAGCCCGATCTCGGCCAGGGCCGTCGCCATCCGGGCCCGCAGGACGTGACCGGTGTGGTCCAGCAGGTAGGAGAGGTCGGGCTGGGTGCGGAGCGGGAGGGGGGACATCGCGGTCATGGGGCCAGGGTACGGCACACGCGGTACCGAGATAGATAGTCTGCAACGAAACTATCTGCTACGGTCCCACCATGTCCTCCAGAACACCCTCCGGGACGCCCTCCAGAACGCCCGCCAGAACGCCGCGCACCCACCTCGCCCTCGGCGTCGTCGCCGCCGGCACGCTGATGATCATCCTGGACGGTTCCATCGTCACCGTGGCCATGCCGGCCATCCAGCGCGACCTCGACCTCGGCCCCAGCGGCCTGAGTTGGGTCGTCAACACCTACCTCGTCGCCTTCGGCAGCCTGCTGCTGCTCGCCGGACGGCTCGGCGATCTGCTCGGCCGCAAGCGGATGTTCGTCGCCGGCACCGGCGTCTTCACCGCCGCCTCGCTGCTCGCCGGGCTCGCCACCACCCCCGCCGCCCTGCTCACCGCCCGCTTCCTCCAGGGCGTCGGCAGCGCCATGACCGCGGCCGTGGGCCTCGGCATCCTGGTCACCCTCTTCCCCGACGGGCGCCAACGGGGCCGCGCCATAGCCGTGTTCAGCTTCACCGGCGCCGCCGGGGCCTCCCTCGGCCAGGTCCTCGGCGGGGTGCTCACCGACGCCCTCGACTGGCACTGGACGTTCCTGATCAACCTCCCCATCGGCGCCGCCGTCCTCGCCCTGGCGGGCCCCGCCCTCCCCGCCGACCGCGGCCTCGGCCTGCGCGCCGGGGCCGACGCCTGGAGCGCCGGACTCATCACCACCGGCCTCATGGCGGCCCTCTACGGCATCGTCGGCGCCCCCGCCCACGGCTGGGCCTCGCCGCTCACCCTGGCGCCCGCGCTCACCGGCGCCGCGCTGGTCACCGCCTTCTTCCTGCGCCAGCCCCGCGCCCGCACCCCGCTGCTCCCGCCGGCCCTGCTGCGGGTGCGGGCGGTGGCCGGCGCCAACCTCGTGCAACTCCTCACGGTCGCCGCCCTGTTCGCCTTCCAGGTGCTGGTCGCCCTGTACCTCCAGAACGTCCTCGGCCACGGCGCCACCGCCACCGGCCTCGCCATGCTGCCGGCCGCCGTGTCCATCGGCGCCGTCTCACTGCTGCTCTCCCCCCGGCTGATCGGCCGGTACGGCGAACGCGCCGTGCTGCGCGCCGGGTTGGCGCTGCTGCTCGCCATGCTCGTCCTGCTGGCCCGAGTGCCCGTGCACGGCGGCTACGTCGCCGACCTGCTGCCCGTGATGCTGCTCGCCGCCGGCTTCGGCCTGGTCCTGCCCTCGCTCACCCAGCTCGCCATGTCCGGCGCCGGCGAGGCGGACGCGGGGCTGGCCTCGGGGCTGTTCAACACCACCCAGCAGCTCGGCGCGGCCCTCGGCGTCGCCGTCCTGTCCACCCTCGCCGCCGCCCGCACCGACGCCCTGACCCGCGGCGGCGCCGACCGGCCCGAGGCGCTCACCGGCGGCTACCACCTCGCCTTCGCCACCGGCGCCGGGCTGCTCGCCCTCGCCCTGCTGACCACGCTGCTCCTGCTGCGCCGGCCGGCCCCCGTCCCCACCCCGGCGGAGGGGACGGACACCCTTCCGACGCCGGTCGCCTGACCGCGCCGAGCCCTGAGACCCGAGCCCCGAGCCCAAGCCGCGAGGCCCGACAGCCCCGCACCCCGGCCCGGCCCGACCCGAACCGGACCGACCCGACCCGAGAGGAACCCCCATGCCCGGCCCCGCCCCCCGCGTCCTCACCGACCCCGAGCTCGACACCCTGCTCCGCGCCGAGCAGTTCGGCGTACTCGCCAGCGTCCGCCGCACCGGCCACCCGCATCTCGCCACCGTCCTCTACCGCTGGGACCCGGCCGAGCGTGTGATCCGGATCTCCAGCACCCGGGACCGCCTGAAGCCCCGCCACCTGCGCGCCGATCCGCACGCCGCCCTGCACGTCGCGCGCGACGTGTGGACGTACGCGGTCGCCGAGGGCGAGGCGGAGGTGTCCGAGCCGACCGTCGAACCGGGCGACGCCGTCGGGCGCGAGCTGCTCGCGATGGCGGCGGCGGCCGGTGCGCCGGTGGCCGACGAGGCCGCCTTCCTGGCGGAGGCCGTCGCCGAACAGCGCGTCGTCCTCCGCCTGAAGGTGTCCCGCCTGTACGGCACCGCCCTGGACGTCGGGTGAACCCCGCGCGCCCCGGGCTCAGCCGAACATGCCCGGCTCGTACTCCCCGGCCGGCTGCCGGACGAGGACGTTGATCCGGTTGTACGCGTTGATCACGGCGATCAGGCCGACCAGCGCGGCGAGCTGGTCCTCGTCGTAGTGCTCGGCCGCCCGCGCCCACACCGCGTCGCTGACGCCGCCGGCCGCGTCGGCGATGCGGGTGCCCTCCTCGGTCAGCTCCAGGGCGGCGCGCTCGGCGTCGGTGAACACCGTGGCCTCGCGCCAGGCCGCGACGAGGTGCAGGCGCACCGCGCTCTCCCCGGCCTTGGCCGCCTCCTTGGTGTGCATGTCGGTGCAGGCCCCGCAGCCGTTGATCTGGCTGGCGCGGAGCTTCACCAGCTCCTGGGTCGCGAGCGGCAGCGCCGAGTCCCCCAGGGTCACGCCGGCCGCGTTGAGCTGGCGCAGGAACTTGCCGGCGAGCGGGTTGCCGAACAGGTCGAGTCGGGCTTCCATGGTGATCTTCTCCCTCGTCCGTCGCGCTCTCGTGTGCGCGCTTCACCGGTACGACGGATCGCACCGAGCGGATGTGACCGGACCCCCGCCGCACACCATGTGACCCGCGTCTCAGCGGAAGACGGCCGCGTGGCGCAGCGCCCACTCGGCGTACGAGCCGGGCGCCCGGCCGAGGACCCGCTCCACGTCCGGGCTGACGGCCCGCTCGGCCGGCTCCGGGTCGCCCAGGATGGACAGCGTCGTCTCCAGGACCGGCGCCGGCATGAACGCGCCGAACCGGGCGGCGGCCTCCTCGCGGGTCAGCTCCTCGTGGCCGGCCGCGCGCAGGGCCGCCGCCGCGACCTCCGCGATGTCGGCCGGGTCGACGGCCGGCAGGCCGACGTCCCCGAAGGGCGCGGCGACGACCCGCCGGGTGCGCACCGACTCGGCCCAGCCGTAGGTGTTGGAGAAGAAGCCGCCGGGGCGCAGCACCGTCCAGGGCAGGCCCGACTCGCGGACGGCGTCCTCGATGGCCCGGCCGACCCGGCCGTGGGAGACGGTGCCGGGGCGGGTCTCGACGGCCTGGCTGGAGAGCAGCACGACCCGGCCCACTCCGCCGGCCTTCGCGACGTCCATCAGCAGGGGGGCGTCGACGAGGTGGGCGCTGGGGCCGCCGTTCTGGAGGAACAGCGCATCGGCGCCGTCGAGGACCGGCCGCAGCGTCTCGGCGTCGGTGAGGTCGGCCCGCACATGGCCGGCGCCGGCCGGGAGGCCGTCGGCGGTGACGCTCCGGGAGGTGGCGACCACGTCCGCACCGGCCGCCGCGAGGATCTGGACGAGTGAACGGCCGACGTTCCCGGTCGCTCCGGTGACGACGATCATGATTGGCTCCCCTGTTCGACTGTTCGACAACCGAGGAGACGACGCTAACAGCGGCCGTATAGTAGGTACCTAGAGGAAAGTGACTCCCCAGAGGGAATGAGCCCGTGATCGAGGCCGCCACCGAACCGACCGCCGCCGACCCCGAGTTCGCCTGCCCGGTCAGCCCCGTCGTGGACATCGTCTTCAGCCGCTGGACCACGCCGATCCTGTGGTCCCTGCACACCTACGGCCGCCAGCGCTTCGTGGAGCTGGAGCGCCGGATCACCCGGATCACCCCGAAGGTGCTGACGCAGCGGCTGCGGCAGCTGGAGCGGGACGGCCTCGTGGTGCGGACGTACTACCCGGAGATCCCGCCCCGGGTCGAGTACGAGATCAGCGAGCTGGGCCGCAGCCTCGCCCCGCTCTTCGCCCACCTCACCGAGTGGGCCGCCGAGAACCTGGGCCATGTCGCCGCGGCCCGGGCCGCCTACGACGCCGAACCGGGCGGGGCATAGCCTCGGGATCCGGAACGGACCAGCTCGGGATCCGGGACGGACGAGGCGGAGGCAGGCATGGCGAGCGGCAGCACCAAGGGCACCGGCGGCGGGGTCCCCGGCGCGGTGATCGCCGCCGGCGGACTGGTCGGCGGGTACGGCGTGGCGCGCTGGACGAGGCGGCGCCCGCTCGGCGGGGCCGTGCTGGCCGTCGCAGGCGCCGCGGCAGGGCGGCGGTGGCGGGAGCGGGCCGGCGGGAAGGCCGCGGGCGCCCTGGGCGCCGCGTATGTCGCGGCCTTCGCCGGGTCCCACCCGCTGGCCAAGAAGGTGGGCGCCTGGCCCGCGGTGTTCGGCGCCGCCGGGGCCGTGGCGCTGGCCTCCTGGGCGGTGGCGGACCGCAGGGCCTGAGGCCCGCCCCCGGCACAGGGGTCAGGCGCGGTGGCCCAGGACGTTCACCACGCGCCCGTTGGGGTCCCGGACGAAGAAGCGCCGCACGCCCCACTCCTCGTCCCGCAGGTCGCGGACGATCTCGGCGCCGGACGCCAGCACCTCGGCGTACACCGCGTCGACGTCCTCGACCTCCACGCTCAGGTCGGGGACGACCGGGCCGGTGCGCTCCTCGGTGAGCAGGCTGAGCTGGGCGGTGGGGTTGGCCGGGGAGACCAGGGTCGCGACCCACCCCATGTCCATGGCCTCCTCGAAGCCGAGCAGGCCGTAGAAGTCACGGCTCTCGGCCTTGCGCTCCTCGGACGCGACCTCGATGTTCGGGACGATCCTGCGAATGGTCATCGGGCAGGGCTCCTCACGGCGACGGGCACGGGGTGAGGCAGCCTACGCCGGTGCCGCCCCGGTACCCGCAGCCGTGCCGCTCCCCTTCGCAGCCGCCGCCGACAGCGGCTCCGCGATGTCCTCCAGGGACCGGCCCTCCGCCTTCACCGCCAGGAACGCCGCGACCAGACCGCCCGCGCACATCAGCGCCGCGCCGATCTGGAAGGCGAGCACCGTGTCGCCGACCACGCCGGACTCGGTGAGGTCGGCGAAGAGCAGCGGGCCGCTGATGCCGCCGGCGGCGGTGCCGAGGGCGTAGAAGAAGGCGATGGCCATGGCCCGGGTCTCCATCGGGAAGATCTCGGAGACCGTGAGGTACGCGCTGGACGCGCCGGCCGAGGCGAAGAACAGCACCACGCACCAGCACGCCGTCATCGTCGTGGCCGTCAGCGAGCCCCGGTCGAAGAGCCAGGCGGTGCCGAAGAGCAGCACGCCGGAGAGCAGGTAGGTGCTGGAGATCATGATGCGCCGGCCGACCGTGTCGAAGAGCTTGCCGAGCAGCAGCGGGCCGAGGAAGTTGCCGGCCGCGACGACCGCGAAGTAGTAGCCGGTGTGGCCGGTCGGCACGTCGAAGAAGGTGATGAGGATGGTGCCGAAGCCGAAGGTGATGGCGTTGTAGAGGAACGCCTGGCCGATGAAGAGGGCGAGGCCGAGGACGGCGCGGCGCGGGTAGCGGCTGAAGACGGTCTTGGCGATCAGGCCGAAGCCGATGCTCTGCCGCTGCTGGATGGTGATCTCGCCCTTGGGCTTCGGGAGCTTCTCGCCCTTCTCCGCCTCGACCTCGCGTTCCACGTCGCCGACGAGACGGTCGGCCTCGTCCCCTTGTCCGTGGATGAACTGCCAGCGCGGACTCTCCGGGACGTGCCGGCGCACCAGCAGGATGACCAGGCCGAGGACGACGCCGAGGGCGAAGCTGAGCCGCCAGCCGAGGTCCTTGGGGAAGATCGCGGTGTTCAGCATCAGGATCGAGAGCAGTGAGCCGCCGATCGCGCCGAGCCAGTAGCTGCCGTTGATGATCAGGTCGACCCGGCCGCGGTAGCGGGAGGGGATCAGCTCGTCGATGGCGGAGTTGATGGCCGCGTACTCGCCGCCGATGCCGAAGCCGGTCAGGAAGCGGAAGAGGAAGAACCACCAGGACTGGAAGGAGAGCGCCGTCATCGCGGTCGCGGCCAGATAGACCACCAGGGTGACCATGAACAGCTTCTTGCGGCCGAAGCGGTCGGTCAGCCAGCCGAAGAACAGCGCCCCGACGCAGGCGCCCGCCACATACAGGGCGGCGGCCAGGCCGGTGATCTGGGCGGAGCTGATGTCCAGGCCGCTGCCGTCCTCGGCGATCCGGCCGGCCACGTTGCCGACGATCGTCACTTCCAGGCCGTCCAGGATCCAGACGGTGCCCAGGCCGATCACGATCATCCAGTGCCAGCGGGACCAGGGCAGCCGGTCCAGGCGGGCGGGGACCGCGGTGGTGATGGTGCCGGTGGCTGCGGGCACCGAGGCCGGCGACGACTCTGCTGTCATGGCTCCCTCTCCGTCGAGCGAACGCCTCCCGTCTGCCCGGCACGGCAGGCAACAAGCCCGGCCGGGGCGGCTACGCCCCCAGGATGCGGGAGACGGTGTAGATCAGCAGCCCGGCGAGGGAGCCGACCACCGTGCCGTTGATCCGGATGAACTGGAGGTCGCGGCCGATGTGCGCCTCGATCTTGCGGGTGGTGTGCTCGGCGTCCCAGCCGGCCACGGTGTCGGTGATCAGGGAGGTGATCTCGCGCCGGTAGGTGGTCACCACGTACACCGCGGCGCTCTCCACCCAGCCGTCGACCTTGCCCCGCGCCTTGGCGTCGGAGGCCATCCGGGTGCCGAGCGACAGCAGCGAGGCCCGGACCCTGAGGCGCAGCTCGCTGCGCTCGTCCTCCGCCGCCGCGACGATCATGGAGCGTACGGCGCTCCAGGCGGAGGCGATGAGATCCTGCACCTCGCCGCGGCCCAGCACCTCGGTCTTCAGCCGCTCCACGCGGGCCCGGGTGTCGGTGTCGGACTGCAGGTCGGCGGCGAAGTCGGCGAGGAAGCGGTCCAGGGCGCCGCGCGCCGGGTGGGCGGGCATGTCGCGCATCTCCGTGACGAAGCGCAGCAGCTCCTTGTAGACCCGCTCGCCGACCTTGCGGTCCACGAACCGGGGCGTCCAGCCGGGCGCCCCGCCCTGCACGGCGTCCATCACCGAGTCGCCGTGCAGCACCAGCCAGTCGTGGGCGCGGCCGACGACCAGGTCGACGGCGCGGTGGTGGCCGCCGTCGGCGACGACCCGCTCCAGCATCTTGCCGACGCCGGGCGCGATCTCCTGGGCGTCGGCCCGGCGGGTGATGGCCTCGCCGACCACGGCCTGCACGTCGGAGTCGCGCAGCACGGTCAGGGCGCCGCGCAGCGCGGCGGACAGCTCGGCGGTCACCCGGTCGGCGTTCTGCGGCACGGCGAGCCAGGCGCCGAGCCGGCCGGCGATGCCGACGGAGCGCAGCCGCTGGCGCACGACGTCCCCGGAGAGGAAGTTCTCGCCGACGAACTCGCCGAGCGAGACGCCCAGCTGGTCCTTCTTGGTGGGGATGATCGCGGTGTGCGGGATGGGCAGGCCGAGCGGGTGCCGGAAGAGGGCGGTGACCGCGAACCAGTCCGCGAGCGCGCCGACCATGCCGGCCTCGGCGGCGGCCGAGACGTACCCCGCCCAGGGACCGGCGCCCCGGTGTGACGCCCATTCGGCGAGCGCGTAGACCAGCGCGACCAGGAGCAGCAGGCCGGTCGCGGTGAGCTTCATGCGGCGCACACCGCGCTGCTTCTCCTCGTCGGCGGGGCTGAAGGCGGCCATGCTGCGGCCGGCCACCGGCGACCGACCGGCCCCCGCGGCACCGGCCCCGGCCGTCCCGGCACCGGCCCCCACGCCACCCGCCGTCGCCGGAGTGTCCGGAAGCCGCTCCCCGGCGCGTCCCATCGGCTCCCTCGGCTTCATCGGCTCCATCCGCTCCGTCCGCTCCATCCGGTCGATGCCGTCCGCAGGCCCGCCCGTGGCACACGGCCGCTCCCGCCCACCATTGTCCCTTCTTGACCGACCGACACTGGGTCATCGCCCACCGGAACGGAACAGTTGTTCCCCGCATCCACTCATGAGGGGTGAGTTGAGGGGGGTACCGCAGGCCCCAATCCGGCCTATGTCGCATCATGGGTTCATCTGATCGGAGCCTCGGGCTCCCTTCTCCCCTGTCTCCCGAGGAGAACACCACAGCATGTCCCGGGTTCGTGACGGGGGCGCGGACGCGTCTCCCACCAAGCACCGTGCCCTGCTCGCCGCGATCGTCACCCTCATCGTGACGATCTCCGCGGCCATATACGCCGGCACCGCCACCGGCAACGGCGCGCGGACCCGCACAGCGCTCCCCGACGGCCGCCCGCCGTACGGCGCCGCGCCCGCCTCCGCCGGCACCTGGGTCGGCGCCTGGTACGCCGCCCCGTCCGAGGCCGAGCCGGGCACCGCCGTGACCGGCATGGCGAACCGCTCGGTGCGCAACGTGCTGCACGCCTCGGTGGGCGGCAACGGCGCCCGCGTCACCCTGTCCAACCTCTACGGCAGCTCCCCGCTGACCGTCACGCACGCCACCGTCGCGCTGGCCGCCGGACCCGGCACCGCCGCCGCGCGGGAGGGCACCCTGCGCCCGCTGACCTTCGCCGGCAGCCCCCGGGTCACCGTCCCGGCCGGCGGCCAGGTGACGAGCGACAGCGCCGCGCTGGCCGTCCCGCGCGGCGCCGACGTCCTGGTCACCACCTACTCCCCCACCGCCGCCGGCCCGGTCACCTACCACCGGGTGGCCCGGCAGACCAGCTACCTCGCGGCCGGCGACCGCGCCGGGGACACCAGCGGGCTCGCCTACACCGTGCGGACCCCGTTCTGGCGCTACGTCACCGCCCTCGACGTGCAGAGCCACGAGGCCAGGGGCACCGTCGTCGCGCTGGGCGACTCGATCACCGACGGCTTCGCCTCCACCATGGACGCCAACCGCCGCTGGCCCGACGTGTTCGCCGCCCGGCTGCGCGCCGCCGCCCAGGCCGGCGACCCGGACGCGCCCCGCTACAGCGTCGTGAACGCCGGCATCAGCGGCAACCGGGTGCTGACCAGCCGGGGCGGCCGGCCCGCGGACAACCCCAGCGCGCTCAGCCGGTTCTCCCGGGACGTCCTCGGCCGCCCCAACGTGAAGGCGGTCGTCATCGCGCTCGGCGTCAACGACGTCCTCAACAGCCCCCGGCTGGCCGACCGGGACAAGCTGCTGGCCGGCCTGCGCACCCTGGTCGCCCAGGCGCACGCCCGCGGCATCAAGGTCGTCGGCTCCACCATCACCCCCTTCGGCGGGTACGTCCGCTACACCGACGCCCGTGAGGAGATGCGGCAGCAGGTCAACGCGGAGATCCGCGCGGGGCGGGTGTACGACGCCGTGGTCGACTTCGACAAGGTGCTGCGCGACCCGTACGACCCGCGCCGGCTGCGCGCCGAGTACGACAGCGGCGACCACGTGCACCCCGACGACGACGGCTACGCCCGGATGGGCGGCGCCCTGGACCCGGCGGACCTCAAGGGCTCGGTGCCGGTGCGCCTGTGACCGGCGGCCGGCGCCGGCCCGCGGGGCGGCGCCGGCTCAGTCCTCGTCGTCGTAGCGGCCGTACCGGTCGTAGCGGTCGTACCGGCGGCGCTCGCGGTCGTCGCGGCGCAGCTCCCGGCGCTCCCGCCGCTCCTCGCGCAGGCCGTCACGGTGACCGCCGAGCAGGTCGCGGTGGCCCTCCAGCAACCCGCGGTGGGAGCGGTCCTCGGGCAGCTCGCGCCGGCCCGCACCCCGGTCCTGCTTCTCCAGCCGCCGCTCCTCCTTCAGCCGCTGCCGCTCCGCGCGGGTCAGCTTGCGCCGCACGTCGACCCCGCCCCAGAAGGCGAAGCCCGTCACGATCACCCGCGGGGCGCCCGGCTCGCCCGGCACGCCCTCCTCGCGGTGGTCGAAGCCCCCCATGACGCCGATGCCGCGCACCACCACCTCGACGCCGGGCGGCACGATCACGTTCACCCCGCCCATGATCGCGACGCAGTTGAGGACGACCTCGCGCTCCGCGAAGTCCGCCTCGCGCAGGTCGATGTCCCCGCCGCCCCAGAAGGCGACCGCGGTGAACCGCTGCGGCACCCGCCAGCGGCCCTTGCGCTGGAAGCCGGACATCACGGCGACCGCCCACGACGAGGAGCCCTCGCCGCCGGTGATCCGCCCCGCCCAGGCACCGCCCGCCGCCGGGTCCTTGCTCAGCGACACCGCCGGCACCCCGGGCGCCACGGGTGCCGCACCGCCCGGCAGGTCCCGGGTGATGGGCGCCAGCTCGCCGTAGGTCCGGGCGGCGTAGGTGGCCTCCAGCCGCTCCTCGAACTCGGCCATGTCCAGGCGCCCTTCGGCGAGGGCGTCCCGCAGGATCTCGGCGACCCGCTCGCGGTCGGCGTCGGAGGCGCGGAGCCCGGCTGCGTCGTCGGTCATGGACAGCAGCCTACGAGGCGGACGCGCCGGGCACTACGTGCTCGCGCGCTCCGCGTAGATCTTGGCGATCACGGCCTCGATGTCCGGCTCCCGCACCGAGAGGTCGACCAGCGGGTACTCCTCGGCGATCCGCGCCACCAGACCGGCCGCCGACGCCGAGGCCGGGAACGCCAGCCACTGCCGGGGCCCCTCCACCCGCACCACCCGGGCCGGCGCCGGCGCCTCGATCGGCGGCAGCTCCCGCTCCAGGTCGACGACCAGGGTCCGCTCGCTCTCCCCCGCCTCGTGCAGGCCGGCCAGCGGGCCGTCGTACATGAGGCGGCCGTGGTCGATGACCATCACCCGGGAGCAGAGCTGCTCGATGTCCTGGAGGTCGTGGGTGGTCAGCAGCACCGTGGTGCCGCGCTCGGCGTTCAGCTCCTTCAGGAAGGCGCGCACCTTCGCCTTGGAGACCACGTCCAGGCCGATGGTCGGCTCGTCCAGGTAGAGCACGTCCGGATCGTGCAGCAGCGCCGCCGCGAGGTCGCCGCGCATCCGCTGGCCCAGCGACAGCTGGCGCACCGGCACGTCGAGCAGCGCCCCGAGCTGGAGCAGCTCCACACAGCGCGCCAGGTTCTCGCGGTAGCGGGCGTCGGGGATGCGGTACATGCGGTGCGCGAGGCGGTAGGAGTCGATCAGCGGCAGGTCCCACCACAGGGTGGTGCGCTGCCCGAACACCACCCCGATGCGGTGCGCGAGCCGGGTCCGCTCCCGCGACGGGTCGATGCCGGCCACCCGCAGCCGGCCGCCGCTGGGCGTGAGGATGCCGGTGAGCATCTTGATCGTGGTGGACTTGCCGGCGCCGTTGGGACCGATGTAGCCGACCATCTCGCCGCGCGCCACGCGGAAGGTCAGCCCGTCCACGGCCCGCACCTCGCGCCGCTCCCGCTTCAGGAAACCGGTCCGCCTGCGCACCTCGAAGACCTTCTCGACGCCGTCGAGCGCGATGAAGTCCTCCGCTGCCCCTGTCACCGTCTCTCCCCTCAGCTTCCCGTGCTCCGGTACGAACGCAGTCCCGCCCGCCAGGCGAGCCCGGCCGGCACGCAGGCGGCCACCGCCACCAGGGGCGGGGTGAAGGCCACCCAGCCGGGCAGGTCCAGCGGATACGGCCGCCCGAGCACCCAGCTCGCCGGCAGCCAGTTGACGAAGGCCAGCGGCACCACGAAGGTCACCCCGCGCACCAGCTCCACCGCGAACACCGTCGGCGGGTACTGGAGCAGCGTCGTGCCGCCGTAGGTGAAGGCGTTGGCCGCCTCCGAGGCGTCCTGCGCCACGAACTGGAACGCCGCCGCCGCGAGGAACACCGCCCCGAAGATCCCGGCGCCGCTGAGCACGAACACCGGCATCATCAGCACCTTCGCCGGCGTCCAGTCGACGCCGGCCGCGCCGACCGCCCAGCCCAGCACCAGCGCGCCCTGCACCACCCGGCCGAGCCGGCGCAGACCGAAGCGGTCGGCCGCCACCTGGGCGAGGACCGGCGCGGGGCGCACCAGCAGGGTGTCGAGCGTCCCGTCCCGCACCCGGCGCCCCAACCGGTCCATCGAGCCGATGGCGAGGTCGGTCAGGCCGAAGGAGACCGCGGACAGCCCGTACAGGAAGGCGATCTCGGCGAGGCCGTAGCCGCCGAGGACGTCGACCCGGGAGAACATGAGGACGATCGCCAGGAAGTCCAGCGCGGTCACGGCGAAGTTCCCGAGCACGGTCAGCGCGAAGGACGTCCGGTAGGCCATGGTGGAGCGGATCCACATCCCGGCCACCAGCCGGTAGGCCCGCAGCCCCTCGCCGACCAGCCGCGCCCGCGACATGACCGGCACCTCGCCCCGGAGGTCGGACGGGTCAGCCACCCTGCACCACCACCCGCCGGGTCGCCGCCGCCTGCAGCAGCCGGCCCGCCGCCAGCAGCAGGGCGGCCCAGACCGCCTGGAAGGCGAAGACGCCCCAGGGCTCGGCCTCGCCGAGCAGCACGTCCGCCGGGGCCTGGAGCAGACAGGACCAGGGCAGGGCGCGCACGACCTCGCCGAGGGCGCCCGGGAAGACGTTCAGCGGCAGCAGCATGCCCGAGCAGAAGGTGCCCGCCAGCCACATCAGCTGCGTCGCCCCCATCCCGTCCAGGAGCCAGAAGGCGGAGAGCGCCACCAGATAGCGCAGCGCGAAGCTCACCAGCATCCCCAGCACCACCGCCGCCAGGAACGCCGCCCACACCCCCGCCTCGGCCGGCAGCGACACCGGGAAGCACAGCGCCCCGAACGCGAACGGCACCAGGCCCCGTCCCACCAGCTGGAACAGCGCCCGCCCCAGGTCCGCCGCCAGCCACCACAGCTGGAGGTCGGCCGGCCGGTACAGGTCGACGGCGATGTCACCCGTACGGATGCGCTCGATCACGTCGTTCTCCACGCCCCCGCCGCCGATCGCCATCGTCGACAGCAGCGCCTGCCCCAGCCACACGTAGGTGACGGCCTGTCCCTGGTCGTAGCCGCCGAGGTGCGGGCGCTCGTCCCACAGGGCCAGGTAGGTGTAGACGAGGATCAGCCCGAAGACCGTGTTGGTGAACACCCCTGCCGCGGTGGCCGCGCGATAGGTCGCGTACCGTCGTACTCCCCCCGCCGCGACGGCCGCGTACAACCGCCCTGAACCCACGCCCGCCTCCCGCCTGGACCCACCGCCCGGAACCGTCCGGACACCGAAGCGCAGGAGCCTAGTGCGGCGCCCGCCCGCCGTGCCACGGGTTTTCCCGCCGACGCGCACCCCCGGCGTCGCCCGATCCGACGCGTGTGCCGTCGAGCGGGAACGGAACAGGCGGTGCGAGAGTCTTCATCAGAGGGCGCAGAGGCGCACAAGGCCGTACGGGAGCAGACCGTACGACGCGAAACAGGAGTTCGTGCACGAGATGACCGACGAGCCGCAGCCGCAGTCGCAGCAGCCGGACCAGTCCACCCCGCAGAAGGCCAAGCGGCCCAAGCGGACCGGCTGGCGTCGGCTGATCCCGACCTGGCGCATGGTGCTCGGCACCGTCGTCGTCGTGGTCCTCCTCGTGGTCGGCGGCTTCTTCCTCGGCTACTCGCTGGTGCAGATCCCGACCTCCGCCAACGCGCTCGCCACCAAGCAGAGCAACGTCTACCTGTGGGCCGACGGCACCGTGCTCGCCCGCGACGGCGAGGTCAACCGGGAGAACGTCGACCTCAGCCGCATCTCCAAGGACGGCCAGCACGCGGTGCTCGCCGCCGAGGACCGCGACTTCTACACCGAGTCCGCCGTCGACCCGATGGCCATGATCCGGGCCGGCTGGAACACCGCCACCGGCAAGGGCAAGCAGTCCGGCTCCACGATCACGCAGCAGTACGTGAAGAACTACTACCTCGCCCAGGAGCAGACCGTCACCCGCAAGGTGAAGGAGTTCTTCATCTCGATCAAGCTGGACCGGGAGAAGAGCAAGAGCGAGATCCTCGAGGGCTACCTCAACACCAGCTTCTTCGGCCGCGGCGCCTACGGCATCCAGGCCGCGTCCCAGGCGTACTTCGGCGTCGACGCCGCCGGCCTCGACCCGGCCCGCGCCGCGTACCTCGCCTCCCTGCTGAACGCGCCCAGCCAGTACGACGTCGTCGCCCACCCGGAGAACCGGCCGGCCGCCGAGGCCCGCTGGAACTACACGCTGGACGGCATGGTCAAGAAGGGCTGGCTGGACGCCGGCGAGCGGGCCGGGCTGAAGTTCCCGAAGGTCAAGGCGTCCACCGTCTCCACCGGCATGTCGGGGCAGCGCGGCTACGTCGTCAACATCGTCCGGGACTACCTGGTCAAGAACAAGATCGTGGACGAGGAGGAGCTGGGCCGCGGCGGCTACCGCATCACCACCACCCTCCAGAAGGGCAAGCAGGACGCCTTCGTCAAGGCCGTCGACGACCAGCTGATGTCCAAGCTCGACAAGGAGAACAACCCGGTCGACCGCAGCGTCCGGGCCGGCGGCGCCGCCGTCGACCCGAAGACCGGCAAGGTCCTCGCGATGTACAACGGCATCGACTACGTCAAGCAGTACACCCCCAACGCCACCCGCCGGGACTTCCAGGTCGGCTCCTCCTTCAAGCCCTTCGTCCTCGCCGCCGCCGTCCAGCACCACTCCGAGACGCAGGACGGCCGCACCATCAGGCCGAGCACGATCTACGACGGCACCAGCGAGCGCCCCGTGCGCGGCTGGAGCGGCGGCGACTACGCCCCGGAGAACGAGGACCACCGCAGCTACGGCCCCATCACCGTCCGCGAGGCCACCGACAAGTCCGTCAACGCCGTCTACGCCCAGATGGCCGTGGACGTCGGCTCCGACAAGGTCAAGGACACCGCCGTCGACCTCGGCCTGTCCTCCGCGACCCCCGAGCTGATCGCCTCGCCCTCCATCGCCCTCGGCGTCGCCCAGGCCAGCCCGCTGGACATGGCCGAGGCGTACGCCACCCTCGCCAACCACGGCCGGCGCGCCACGTACACGCTGGTCGACCGGGTCACCAAGGGCGGCAAGGACACCGTCGAACTGCCCGAGCGGCGCGAGTCGCAGGCCGTCAGCCGCGAGGCCGCCGACACCACCACCTCCGTGCTGCGGGGCGTCGTGGAGAACGGCACCGCCACCGCCGCGCAGGCCGCCGGCCGGCCCGCGGCGGGCAAGACCGGCACCGCCGAGGAGGACCGGGCCGCCTGGTTCGCCGGCTACACCCCCGACCTCGCCACCGTCGTCGCCGTCATGGGCCAGGACCCCAAGACGGCCAAGCACGTGCCGCTGTACAACGCGATGGGCCTGGACCGGATCAACGGCGGCGGCGCGCCCGCGGAGATCTGGGCGCAGTTCACCCGCGACGCCCTCAAGGGCCGGCCGGTGCGCGACTTCGACCTCCAACTCCAGCCCGGCGCCGACGTCTCCGAGGCCCCGGCCGACCAGTCCTCCGACGAGCCCGGCACCGGCGAGCCCTCCGACGGCGCCACCGACGACAGCAGCGCCACCCCGGACCCCTCCGGCTCGGGCACCCCCGGCCAGGACGGCGGCACCAGCCCCACCGAGCCCGGCGGCGACGACGGCGGCACCCCGCCGACCGGCCCCGCCACCGGCGGCGCCACCACCGAACCGGGCCCCACGGGCGGGGACGACGGCGGGGGCGGCTCGGACGACGGGGGCACCGGCGGTGACGACGACGGCGGTGCCGGCGGCGGCCCCGGCCCCGGCGGCGCCCTCGGCGGCCTCACGGCGACACCCCGCCGGCCATAGGACCTTCTGGCCTAGTGACCGCTGGTCGCCTTGAGCCCCACCACGGCGACCAGCAGCAGGCAGATGAAGAAGATCCGGGCGGCGGTCACCGGCTCCCCCAGCACCACCATGCCGAGCACCGCCGCACCGGCCGCCCCGATGCCCACCCACACGCCGTAGGCGGTGCCGATCGGCAGCGAACGGGCGGCGTAGGACAGCAGCGCCATGCTGGCGACGATCCCGGCGCCGGTGAGCAGGCTGGGCACGAGCCGGGTGAAGCCGTCGGTGTACTTCATCCCGATGGACCAGCCGACCTCCAGCAGACCGGCGACGACGAGCAGAACCCACGCCATGACAGGCACCTCCGTGTACGGAACTGAACGGTGGTGCGTCGTCTTTGCCTGACCCGGTACGGCGCGTCTCGTCGGGGTCCTTCCACGGTAGCAAGGAACGCGGGAAGGGGCCGGTGACGTCGATCACCGGCCCCTTCCCGGGGTGTTCCACGGGTCGTTCTACAGATACAGGCCGGTGGAGTCCTCCGACCCCTCGAACCGGTCCGCGGCCACGGCGTGCAGGTCGCGCTCGCGCATCAGCACGTACGCGGTCCCGCGCACCTCGACCTCCGCGCGGTCCTCCGGGTCGTACAGCACCCGGTCGCCGGGCTCCACGGTCCGCACGTTCTGCCCGACCGCGACGACCTCGGCCCAGGCCAGGCGCCGGCCCACCGCCGCGGTGGCGGGGATGAGGATGCCGCCACCCGAACGCCGCTCGCCCTCGCTGGTGTCCTGCCGCACGAGCACGCGGTCGTGCAGCATCCGGATGGGCAGCTTGTCGTCCTGGGTGCCTGGCTGGCTCTTCTTGGCGCTCACGCCCGAAAACCTACCCGCCCGGCCTCAGTCGCCGCGCCGCCGGGTGCCGAGGGCGAGCAGCCCCACGACGGCGACGACGGCCACCGCCACGGGCACGACCCGCTCCAGCCTGGGCGCGCCCTTCTCGTCCGTGAACTGCGCCTTCACCTGTCCGACCACCCGGTTGACCTGGACGTAGGCCCGCCCGACCGTGTGGTCGACGCTGGAGGCGACCTTCGCCTTCGCGTCGCCGACGATCGTCTTGGGGTGCACCCGCATCCCCAGCTCGTCGAGGGTCTCGGCCAGCACCTCGCGGCGACGCCTGATGTCCGCCTCGATCTGCGCCGGGGTCCTGCTGTCCGACGTGTCCGCCACCGTACGCCCTCCGAAGTCTGCTGACGCTGTCCCGGACAGTCTGTCAGCTCCGGCCCGCGCCGCACTGTCAGGACCCCCGGTTACGCTGTTTCGATGAGCGAGCGACTCCAGACCGGGGACGTGGCCCCCGCCTTCAGCCTCCCGGACGCCGACGGCCACGAGGTGTCCCTGTCCGACCACACGGGCCGCAAGGTCATCGTCTACTTCTACCCCGCTGCCCTTACCCCCGGCTGCACCAAGCAGGCGTGCGACTTCACCGACAACCTCGACCTGCTGGCCGCCTCGGGGTACGACGTGATCGGCATCTCCCCCGACAAGCCCGAGAAGCTCGCGAAGTTCCGCGACAAGGAGTCCCTCTCGGTCACCCTCCTCGCCGACCCGGAGAAAAAGGTCCTGGAGACCTACGGCGCGTACGGCGAGAAGAAGCTCTACGGCAAGACGGTCACGGGCGTCATCCGCTCCACGATCATCGTCGACGAACAGGGCAAGGTCGACCGCGCCCTGTACAACGTGAAGGCCACGGGCCACGTCGCCAAGATCATCAAGGACCTGGGCCTCTGACCTCCGTCCCCCGGAAAGGCCGTACCGAACCCCCGGTACGGCCTTTTCGCATGCCGGGCGTGACCGCATGGGCCGCAGCTCGTTACTCCGTACGAGCCACGAACAGGTGGCCGGGGACGGAGGGGTTCGATGGGGGCCAGTGCATACACGAGGGAGCGACTGGAAGAGGCGGCCCGGGGAGCACGGACACTTTCGGAGGCGTTGGTGCGGATGGGGGTGGACCCGCGGAGCTCTACACGCCGGTACCTGCTGGACCGGATGAAACGGCTCGGCGTGGACACGTCCCACTTCCAGCGCGAGGGCGTGAAGTGGACGAGAGAGGTCCCCCAAGAGGCGGTCGCCGCCTCCACCAACATGTGCGGGGTTCTCCGGTATCTCGGGCTGGAAGTAGTCGGTGGACACCACACGCACATCAGTCGCCGCATCAAGGCGTATGGCATCGATGTCTCGCACTTCCGGTCCCCCACGCGGAAGGGCCTCCCCTGGCGCCCTCGGACACCGGAGGGCCTGCTCGTGGAACAACCTCCCAGTAGCGCCCGCCGCGTCCCGGCCGACCGGCTGCGGTGGGCGATGGCGGCTCTCGGGTTGCCAGAGCGATGCGCCCTCTGCGGCACGGACAGCGTCTGGCGGGGACGGCCACTCCCGCTGGAGGTCGACCACATCGACGGCAACTGGCGCGACAACAGGATCGGCAACCTGCGCTTCCTGTGCCCCAACTGCCATGCGACCACGGATCGGTACCGGGGGCGCGGCAAGGGGCGGGTGCGCGCGTGAGCAGCGGCGAGCTGCGGGTGGCGGTGGCCGAATCCGTCTCGATTGCCGAAGTCCTCCGCCGACTCGGGCAACCGGACAACCAGTCCCGGCGCGCGGCGCTGCGCCGACAGATCACCGCTGAAGCCCTCTCGACCGCGCACTTCCTCGGCCAGGGCCACCGGCGCGGGCGACCAGGCCCGCACCCTCGCCGAGAAGCCGACGACATCCTCGTCCGGCATGACGGCGAGAGGCGCACCAAGACCGCCCTGCTGCGTCGAGCCCTGCGCGAAGTCGGAGTACCCGAGAAGTGCGCGGAGTGCGGGACGGGTCCGGAATGGCAGGGCAGGCCCATGACGCTGGAGGTGGACCACCTGAACGGCGACTGGGGCGACGGCCGACGGGAGAACCTGCGGCTGCTGTGTCCTAACTGCCACGCCGTCACCGGCACCTGGTGCCGAGGAGGACGGCGCGGTCATACTCTTCCCCGGTAGAGTGGCGAGGGCCGGGCGCCCGTACGCCAACGGCCGAGCGGCAGTCTTTAGGTGGCTGTGTTTGTCGGTTCGAATCCGACCGGGCGCACGAAAGAACGGGCCCCGCACCCCCTGACCGGAGGTGCGGGGCCCGTCATGGGCTCAGCCCAGCAGCTCCCGCACCACCGGCACCAGCGCCCGGAACGCCTTGCCGCGGTGGCTGATCGCGTTCTTCTCGGCCGGTGTCAGTTCCGCGCAGGTGCGGGTCTCGCCGGACGGCTCCAGGATCGGGTCGTAGCCGAAGCCGCCGGTGCCGGCGGGGGTGGTGCGGAGGGTGCCGGGGAGGGTGCCCTCGACCACGCGTTCCGTGCCGTCGGGGAGGGCGAGGGCGGCGGCGCAGGCGAAGTGGGCGCCGCGGTGTCCGGGGGCGATGTCGCCGAGCTGGGCGAGGAGGAGGTCGAGGTTGGCCTGGTCGTCGCCGTGGCGGCCGGCCCAGCGGGCGGAGAAGATGCCGGGCGCGCCGTTCATGACGTCGACGCAGAGGCCGGAGTCGTCGGCGACGGCGGGCAGGCCGGTGGCCCGGGCGAGGGCGTGCGCCTTGAGGAGGGCGTTCTCGGCGAAGGTGACGCCGGTCTCCTTGACGTCGGGGATGTCGGGGTAGGCGTCCGCGCCGACGAGGGTGTGGGGCAGGCCCGCGTCGGCGAGGATGGCCCGCAGTTCGGTGATCTTTCCGGCGTTGCGGGTGGCGAGGATCAGGCGGCTCATGGGGTCCAGTATCCAGGCCGGTACCCGGAGCGCCGGGCTACGGGGTGCAGACCTTCGTCAGTTCGCCGGCCGCGCTCGTGACCGGGGTGAGGTCCGGGGTGCGGTCGCCGTCGCGGACCGCGGTGCGGATGTTGTCGACGGCGGTGCCGAGGTGGTCCACGGCCTCCTCGACGTCGACGTCGTCGGTGCTGTCGCCGATCTCGGTGAGGTCGCGGTCTATGGAGTCCAGGGACCTCTCAAGCGCCGCCGGGTCGTTCGAGGCGTTCTCCGCCGCCTGCTGGAGCGCCGTGACGCTGTCGGCGATGGAGTCGGCGGTCTGCACGCAGTCCAGGGCCTTGCCGACCGCGTCGCAGCCGGTGGTGGTGAGGGCGGCGCTCAGCACGAGACCGGTGACGGCGGTGGCGAGAACGCTGCGGCGTCGGGTCGCGGCCATGGATCTCGGTCCTCCCCAGGGGGACGGGGCCGGGCGGCCCGGATGCGGTGCGGCGGTGCGGGGTACGGCGGCTCGTCCGTACGCCCGCACTGCCCAAGACGCGGTGATGGTCCCCGGAGTTGCGTCCCCATGTCGCCTTTGTTGACGCGCTGTTGACGCGTCCTTTGCCCGGCCGCCTACTCCCCCGCGACGGCGGCGAGCGCCTTGCGCTGCAGCTCCGTCAGCTCGGCGCAGCCGCCGGCGGCGAGGTCGAGCAGGGCGTTCAGCTCCTCGCGGGCGAAGGGCTCGGCCTCGGCGGTGCCCTGGACCTCCACGAACCGCCCGTCGCCGGTGCAGACGACGTTCATGTCGGTCTCGGCGCGCACGTCCTCCTCGTAGCGCAGGTCGAGCAGCGGGACGCCGCCGACGATGCCGACGGAGACGGCGGAGACGGTGCCGGTCAGCGGCTTGCGGCCGGCCTTGATCAGCTTGCGACCCTGCGCCCAGGCGACGGCGTCGGCGAGGGCGACGTAGGCGCCGGTGATGGCGGCGGTGCGGGTGCCGCCGTCGGCCTGGAGGACGTCGCAGTCGAGGACGACGGTGTTCTCGCCGAGCGCCTTGTAGTCGACGACGGCACGCAGGGAGCGGCCGATGAGGCGGCTGATCTCGTGGGTCCGGCCGCCGATGCGGCCCTTGACGGACTCGCGGTCGCCGCGGGTGTTGGTGGCCCGGGGCAGCATGGCGTACTCGGCGGTGACCCAGCCCTCGCCGCTGCCCTTGCGCCAGCGGGGGACGCCCTCGGTGACGGAGGCGGTGCAGAGCACCTTGGTGTCGCCGAAGGAGACGAGGACGGAGCCCTCGGCGTGCTTGCTCCAGTTCCGTTCGATGGTGACCGGGCGGAGCTGCTGGGGGGTGCGGCCGTCGATGCGTGACATGCGGGTGAGCCTAGCGGGCCATGGGGAAGGGGCCCGCCCCGCGCACGTCGGGTGCGTACCGGGCGGGCCCCTTCACCGTGAGCGCGCCTGGCTCACATCATGTCTTCGATCTCCGCGGCGATCGGGTCGGCGTCGGTGCCGATGACGACCTGGATGGCGGTGCCCATCTTGACGACGCCGTGGGCGCCGGCGGCCTTCAGGGCGGCCTCGTCGACCTTGGAGGCGTCGTGGACCTCGGTGCGCAGGCGGGTGATGCAGCCCTCGACCTCGTCGATGTTGTCGATGCCGCCGAGCCCGGCGACGATCTTCTCAGCCTTGCTGGCCATAGTCCTTCTCCCTGATCCGAACCGCTTTGTCGCAGTAACCCACAGTTGGCCCATCTTCGCGAGCGGTCATGCGGTGCGTACCGAATGATGGCGTCACGACAGCGGAACCGTCCTCAACTGGTCTACACCACCGGGGGTACGGCCGCCAAACCGCCGGCCGGATGGAGCCCGGATGAGTGCCGACAGCGCGGTCAGTCCCTCCCGTGCCCGTATGAACAGCCTGTTCCAGGGCTTGCAGAAGATGGGCCGCAGCTTGCAGTTGCCCATCGCCGTCCTGCCCGCCGCGGGCATCCTCAACCGTCTCGGCCAGCCGGACGTCTTCGGCGCCGACGGGCTGGGGTGGACGAACGTCTCGAAGGTCATGATCGGCGCGGGTGGCGCGCTGCTCGACGGGGCGCTCGGGCTGCCGCTGCTGTTCTGCGTGGGCGTGGCCATCGGGATGGCGAAGAAGGCGGACGGGTCGACGGCGCTGGCGGCGGTGGCCGGGTTCCTCGTCTACTACAACGTGCTGCGCCAGTTCCCGGAGGACTGCCCCGGCGGCTCGAAGGCGGTGCCGCAGGTCGGCTGCGAGCTGACCGACGGGTCGGGGACGGTCACGCAGTTCACGTACCAGAACCCGGGGGTGTTCGGCGGCATCGTGATGGGCCTGGCGGCGGCCTACTTCTGGCGGCGCTTCCACCGCACCAAGCTGGTGGACTGGCTGGGCTTCTTCAACGGCCGCCGGCTCGTCCCCATCATCATGGCGTTCGTCGCCATCGTGTTCGCGGCGCTGTGCCTGTGGGTCTGGCCGCCGATCGGCGACGCGCTGGAGAGCTTCAGCGACTGGCTGAACGGGATCGGCGCGTGGGGCGCGGGCGTGTTCGGGCTGGCGAACCGGGCGCTGCTGGTGATCGGGCTGCACCAGTTCCTCAACGTGCCGATGTGGTTCCAGTTCGGCAGCTACACCAAGCCGGACGGCACGGTGGTGCACGGCGACATCAACATGTTCCTGGCCGGCGACCCGAACGCGGGGCAGTTCACCACCGGCTTCTTCCCGATCATGATGTTCGCGCTGCCGGCCGCGGCGCTGGCGATCACGCACTGCGCGAAGCCGCACCGCCGCAAGGAGGTCGGCGGCCTGATGCTGTCGGTGGCGCTGACCTCCTTCGTCACCGGCATCACCGAGCCGCTGGAGTACTCCTTCCTCTTCGTGGCGCCGGTGCTGTACGCGATGCACGCGGTGCTGACCGGCGTCTCGATGGCCCTCACCTGGGCGCTGGGGGTGAAGGACGGCTTCAGTTTCTCGGCCGGCCTGATCGACTACGTCATCAACTGGAACCTGGCGACCAAGCCGTGGCTGATCATCCCGATCGGCCTGGGCTTCGCGGCGGTGTACTACGCGGTGTTCCGCCTCGCGATCACGAAGTTCGACCTGAAGACGCCGGGGCGGGAACCGGAGGACGAAGTGGAGGACGTCACCAAGTCCTGACGGGACCGCCCTGGGGGGCCTGACCTGCGGTCTTGACGCCGTTGCGGCCGTGATCCCATCGTTGCGGAATCGTGGGTTCCTTACGCCACCTTCATCGTGTTACAACAGGTCTACACCACTCAGTGGTGTAGACCACCACCGATGGAGGAAGTATGAGCACCGCCACCGACACGGCGGCCGCCCCCGCGGCTCCCGCAAAGAAGCGGGGATCCGGGCTCCTTAAGGGCCTGCAGAAGATCGGCCGGAGCCTCCAGCTCCCGATCGCCGTGCTGCCGGCGGCGGGCATCATGGTCCGGCTCGGCCAGGACGACATCTTCGGCAAGGACGGCCTGGGCTGGGACAAGGTCGCGGCCGTGTTCAACAACGCGGGCGGCGCCCTGACCGGCTCGCTGCCGCTGCTGTTCTGCATCGGCGTGGCCATCGGCTTCGCCAAGAAGGCGGACGGCTCCACCGCGCTGGCCGCCGTGGTCGGCTTCCTCGTCTACAGCAAGGTCCTGGAGGCCTTCCCGGTCACCGAGGCCAAGGTGCAGAAGGGCGCGGACATAGCCGCGACCTTCAACAACCCCGGTGTCCTCGGCGGCATCATCATGGGCCTGCTCTCGGCCGTCATCTGGCAGCGCTACCACCGCAAGAAGCTCGTCGACTGGCTGGGCTTCTTCAACGGCCGCCGCCTGGTGCCGATCATCATGGCCTTCGTCGGCATCGTCCTCGGCGTCTTCTTCGGCCTGGTCTGGGAGCCCATCGGCGACGGCATCTCGAACTTCGGCGAGTGGATGACCGGCCTCGGCGCCGGCGGCTCGGCGATCTTCGGCGGCGTCAACCGCGCGCTCATCCCGGTCGGCATGCACCAGTTCGTGAACACCGTCGCCTGGTTCCAGCTCGGCGACTTCACCGACACCGCCGGCCAGGTCTGGCAGGGCGACATCCCGCGCTTCCTGCACGGCGACCCGAACGCCGGCCTGTTCCAGGCGGGCTTCTTCCCGATCATGATGTTCGGCCTGCCGGCCGCCGCCATCGCCATGGCACACACCGCCCGCCCGGAGCGCCGCAAGGCCGTCCTCGGCATGATGGTCTCGCTGGCCCTGACCTCGTTCGTCACCGGTGTGACCGAGCCGATCGAGTTCTCGTTCATGTTCATCGCGCCGATCCTCTACGTGATCCACGCGGTGCTCACCGCGGCCTCGATGGCCGTCACCTGGGGCCTGGGCGTGCACGACGGCTTCAACTTCTCGGCCGGCGCGATCGACTACGCGCTGAACTGGAGCCTCGCCACCAAGCCCTGGCTGATCATCCCGATCGGCCTCGTCTTCGCGGTGATCTACTACGTGGTCTTCCGCTTCGCCATCGTCAAGTTCAACCTCCCCACCCCGGGCCGCGAGCCCGAGGAGGAGATCGAGGACCTGACCAAGGCGTGACGGCATGACGAAGGCCCCGGAACCTCACCGCGAGGTTCCGGGGCCTTCACGTGTCACTACACCTGGTACGCCACCCCCGGCGCCGCCAGCTCCACCGGCCCGGCGTACGCCGCGCGGGCGTCGGTGAGGTTGATCTGCGGGTCCGTCCAGGGCGGGATGTGGGTCAGGAGGAGGCGGCGGGCGCCGGCGCGGGACGCCGTCTCGCCGGCCTCGCGGCCGTTGAGGTGGAGGTCGGGGATGTCCTCCTTGCCGTGCGTGAAGGCCGCCTCGCACAGGAACAGGTCGGTGTCCCGGGCGAGTTCGTCGAGGACCGGGGTGACGCCCGTGTCGCCGGAGTACGTCAGCGACCGCCCGCCGTGCTCCACGCGGACGCCGTAGCACTCCACGGGGTGGGCGACGCGCTCGGTGTGCACGGTGAAGGGACCGACCTCGAAGGTGGACGGCTTGACCGTGTGGAAGTCGAAGACCTCGCTCATCGAGGACGCGGAGGGCGTGTCCGCGTAGGCGGTGGTGAGCCGGTGCTCGGTGCCCTCGGGGCCGTAGACCGGCAGCGGCGCGCAGCGGCCTCCCTCGTGCCGGTAGTAGCGGGCGACGAAGTAGGCGCACATGTCGATGCAGTGGTCGGCGTGCAGGTGGCTGAGGAAGATCGCGTCGAGGTCGTAGAGACCGCAGTGGCGCTGCAGCTCGCCCAGGGCGCCGTTGCCCATGTCGAGGAGCAGCCGGAAGCCGTCGGCCTCTACGAGGTAGCTCGAGCAGGCCGATTCCGCGGACGGGAACGACCCCGAGCAGCCGACGACGGTGAGCTTCATGGGGCGGAGACCTCCGCTGGCGGATGGGGGGAGACGGGGCGTGCGGTGCGTCGAGCGTAAGGCGCGCGGGCGCGCGTCGCTCCTCCGCCAGGGGACGTTGTGGGCGAACTCACCTGCGGTGTCACCGGTTCGGCTGGAAGTGGGGCGCACGGGGCCGCCGAGGGGGCGCGCGGTGCGGGCGCGCGCCGGTACCGTCTTCGGTATGGACAGGTCCTGGTGGCTCGCGCTCGCGGCGGTCGTCCTGCTCGCCCTGGTCGCCGCGGTGGTCGACGGCTGGGGGCGCGGCTCGCGTCCGGGCGGCCGGCGGCGGCCACCGGGGCGCCCCGCGCCGACGGGCAGACGGCCGCGGGCGGGCGAGATCTGGTGGGCCAAGGTGCCCTACGAGGACACCGACGGCGCGAAGGACCGGCCCTGCCTGGTCCTCTCGGCGCGCGGCCGGCGGGCGCTGGTCGCGAAGATCACCAGCACGCACCGGGCGGACCGCGCCGGGGTGATCCCGCTGCCCCCGGGCACCGTGGGCGACGCCCGGGGCCGCGCGAGCTACCTGGAGACCGACGAACTGCGCCGCGTCCCGCTCACCGACTTCCGCCGCCGGGCCGGGGTGCTGGACGCCGGCCTCTGGGACCAGGTCCGCCACCTGGCCCGCTGACCAGCCCGAGCCCGAGCCCGAGCAGCGCCCCCTAGGGGGCGTCTCCTGGCGGGGTCAGGCCCAGAGCTGGCCGTGCAGGGTCTCGATGGCCGCCTCCGTGGTGGCGGCCGTGTAGACGCCGGTGGAGAGGTACTTCCAGCCGCCGTCGGCGACGACGAACACGATGTCCGCGCTCTCGCCGGCCTTGACCGCCTTCTTGCCGACGCCGATCGCGGCGTGCAGCGCGGCGCCGGTGGAGACGCCGGCGAAGATGCCCTCCTGCTGGAGCAGCTCCCGGGTGCGGGCGACCGCGTCGGCGGAGCCGACCGAGAAGCGGGTGGTGAGCACCGAGGCGTCGTACAGCTCGGGGACGAAGCCCTCGTCGAGGTTGCGCAGGCCGTAGACGACGTCGTCGTAGCGCGGCTCGGCGGCGACGATGCGCACGTCGGGCTTGTGCTCGCGCAGGTAGCGGCCGACGCCCATCAGGGTGCCGGTGGTGCCGAGCCCGGCCACGAAGTGGGTGACCGAGGGCAGGTCGGCGAGGATCTCCGGGCCGGTGGTGGCGTAGTGGGCGCCGGCGTTGTCCGGGTTGCCGTACTGGTAGAGCATCACCCAGTCGGGGTGCTCGGCGGAGAGCTCCTTGGCGACCCGCACCGCGGTGTTGGAGCCGCCCGCGGCAGGCGAGGAGATGATCTCCGCGCCCCACATGGCCAGCAGGTCACGGCGTTCCTGCGAGGTGTTCTCGGGCATCACGCACACGATGCGGTAGCCCTTGAGCTTGGCCGCCATGGCCAGCGAGATGCCGGTGTTGCCGCTGGTCGGCTCGAGGATCGTGCAGCCGGGGGTGAGGCGGCCGTCCTTCTCCGCCTGCTCGACCATGTGCAGGGCCGGCCGGTCCTTGATCGAGCCGGTCGGGTTGCGGTCCTCCAGCTTGGCCCAGATCCGGACCTCGTCGGACGGCGAGAGACGCGGCAGGCGCACCAGGGGGGTGTTGCCCACCGCGGCCAGCGGGGAGTCGTACCGCATCGCCGGTCAGGCCATGCCGCCGGCCACGGCCGGCAGGATCGTGACGCTGTCGCCGTCGGCGACCTTGGTGGTGATGCCGTCGAGGAAGCGGACGTCCTCGTCGTTGAGGTAGACGTTCACGAACCGGCGCAGCTGCTCGCCGTCCACGATGCGGGCCTGGATGCCCTGGTGCCGGGTCTCGAGGTCGGCGAACAGGTCGGCGAGGGTGTCCCCGGTGCCCTCCACCGCCTTCTGGCCGTCGGTGTACTGGCGGAGGATGGTCGGGATGCGGACCTCGATGGCCATGGCTCAGGGCTCCTGTCGGAAGGTGTGATGGGGTGCGGGGGCGCGGCGCGTGGCGGCATGCGGCACTCCCGCCGCGGTGCTACGGCGTACGGCGGCGGTGGATCAACAGATGGCGCTGTTCAGCCTGCACAGGTCGACGTGCAGCCGCGCCACGAGCAGCGTGCCCGGCGACTTGTCGCTCACGTCGAGAAGAACCATGGGCTCATCGTATCGATTCCCCCTCCGGCATTCGGAGGCCCGTCTCGCGCCTCGGACGCCGACCGATCGCCTGATGAGACGACACCCCGCCGACCAGGCGTTCAGTACGCCTCGACCACCTTCACGTCCTCCTCCGTCACCGCGCCGTCCACGATGCGGAAGGAGCGGAACTGGAACTCGCCGCCGTCGGTGTCGGCGGTGGAGACCAGGACGTAGTGCGCGCCGGGCTCGCCCGCGTAGCTGATGTCGGTGCGCGAGGGGTACGCCTCGGTGGCGGTGTGGGAGTGGTAGACGATCACCGGCTCCTCGTCGCGGTCGTCGAGATCGCGGTAGAGCTTGAGCAGGTCCTGGGAGTCGAACTCGTAGAACGTGGGCGAGCGGGCCGCGTTGAGCATCGGGATGAACCGCTCGGGGCGCCCCGAGCCCGCCGGCCCGGCGACCACGCCGCAGGCCTCGTCGGGGTGGTCCTCGCGCGCGTGGGCGACGATCCGGTCGTACAGGTCCTGGGTGAGGGTCAGCATGCGGCCAGCATAAGCAAGGGGCCGATCCGTACCAGGGGGTGGTACGGATCGGCCCACATGCCGGACGTCCTGAGCGGCGGCCGGGTCGGGGGCGCCACGAGCGGCCCCGTGCGGCCGGACGTCCTCGGGGGTGGCCGTCAGCGGTCAGCGCTTGCTGAAGGCCGCGGCCTCCGGGTTGCGGCGTTTGAGCACCAGGTAGGACACGGCGAGGATCAGGCCCCACAGCGGCGCGCAGTACAGCGAGACCCGGGCGTCCTTGTCGATGCCCATCAGCACGATGACCATGCCGATGAAGGCGAGGGCGAACCAGCTGGTCCACGGCGCGCCCGGGGCGCGGAACTCCGACTGCGGGAGTTCGCCGCGGTCGGCCTTGGCGCGGTAGCGGATCTGGCAGACCAGGATGACGATCCAGGCCCACATGCCGGAGATGGTGGCGAAGGAGACCACGTAGTCGAACGCCTTGCCCGGCCACTGGTAGTTGATCCACACGCCGACCAGCATCAGCGCGGCGGAGACGGTGGTGCCGACCAGCGGGGTGCCGCTGCGGGTGAGCCTGGTGAAGAACTTCGGGCCCTGGCCGTTGAGCGCCAGGTCGCGCAGCATCCGGCCGGTGGAGTACATGCCGGAGTTGCAGGAGGACAGCGCGGCGGTCAGGACGACGAAGTTGACGATGCCGGCGCCGGCGGCCAGGCCCATCTTCTCGAAGGCGGCGACGAAGGGGCTGACGCCCGGCGAGAAGCTCGTCCACGGCACGACCGAGAGGATCATGATCAGGGCGCCGACGTAGAAGACGGCGATGCGCCACGGCACGGTGTTGATGGCCTTGGGCAGGACGGTCTTCGGGTCCTTGGACTCGCCCGCGGTGACGCCGACCAGCTCGACGGCGAGGAAGGCGAACATGACCATCTGCAGCGTCATCAGGGTGTCGCCGACGCCGTGCGGGAAGAAGCCGCCCTGGTTCCACAGGTGGGCGACGGAGGCGGTGTCGCCGGCGTCGGAGAAGCCGATCGTCAGGATGCCGGCGCAGATCAGGATCATGCCGATGATGGCGGTGACCTTGACCATGGAGAACCAGAACTCCAGCTCGCCGAAGAGCTTCACGGAGATCAGGTTGGCGCCGTAGAGGACGACGGTGAAGATCAGGGCCGACACCCACTGCGGGATGTCGAACCAGTACGTCATGTAGGACGCGGCGGCGGTGACCTCGGTGATGCCGGTGACCACCCAGAACAGCCAGTACGTCCAGCCGGTCACGAAGCCCGCGAAGGGGCCGATGAACTCGCGCGCGTACTCCGAGAAGGAGCCCGACACCGGGCGGTACATCAGCAGCTCGCCGAGGGCCCGCATGATGAGGAAGATGACCACGCCCGCGACGGCGTAGGCGAGGATCAGGCTGGGGCCGGCCTTGGAGATGCCCTTGCCCGCGCCGAGGAAGAGACCCGTGCCGATGGCCCCGCCGATGGCGATCATCTGGATCTGCCGGGCGCCGAGCCCGCGCTGGTATCCCTCGCCGCCTTCGCTGCCGTCGGCCCGCACGGCCTCGTTGCCGTCGCGATCCTGGTCGACCTGCGCTGAGGTCATGTGTGGTGCGCCTTTCTCCATGCCGACCCGGGCCTTCGCTCGGCCGCGGACCGGATCTCGATCCCCCCGGATTACTGGAGTGGTTGCCTGGCCGACGGTCGTCGGCTCGGTGGCGCACCCGGCCGGACATGGGTGGTGTCGGCCGGGCGGTCGTGAAGATGTATCACGGCCGTTCCGGCGGCCCGGGAGGGACGATGTGATCCATCCCACGGGAAGAAGCGGACAAAGCGCGCCGGGAGGGGGCAATTTCGGCCACGGAGGTGACGCGATCGTTATCCGGATTTGAGCGTCCGCTGAGCGGACGCCCCAGAGCGCCGGCCGCTCACGGCAGCAGCGTCGTGACCAGCGTCTCCTGCAGCCCGCCGAGCCACAGGTAGGCCATCACCATCGGCTTGCGCGGGTCCTCGTCCGGGAGCCGGTAGAGCAGGTCGGTGTCGTCCTCGTCGGTGATCTCCAGGCGGGAGCCGATCGCGAGGCGCAGGTCGTTCAGCGCGCCCAGCCACTGCCGGGACTCGGCCTCGGACAGCTTGAGCACCGCGCCCCCGTCGCCGGAGGAGGCGGAGTCGGAGTCGGAGGCGAGGGCGTCCAGGGCGCGGATCACCGCGAGGGCGTTCTCGCGCTTGCCGGCCCGCAGGTCGTTCTCGGTGTAGCGGCGGAACTCCGCGGAGTGCGCCCGCTCCTCCTCGGCCTCCGCGGGGCGCGGGGAGCCCTCGGGGTCGCCGTAGGCGTCGGGGAAGAGGCGGCGCAGCACCGGGTCGGAGGGCGGCTCGCTGGGGCCCTCGGCGAACAGCTCGGCCAGCGGGTCGTCGGAGGCGTCCTCCGCGGGGCCCGGGCCGATCAGCTCCAGGAGCTGGACGGCCAGCGACCGGATGATGGAGATCTCGACGTCGTCGAGGGCGACGGCCGCGCCGCCGCCGGGGAGCGCTTCGAATTGTCCGGGCATCTGAGTATCAGCCGCTACTTCCGGTCCTGCTGGAGGGTGGCCCACAGACCGTAGCCGTGCATGGCCTGCACATCGCGTTCCATCTCCTCGCGGGACCCGCTGGAGACGACCGCCCGGCCCTTCTGGTGGACGTCGAGCATGAGCTTGGTGGCCTTGTCCTTGGAGTAGCCGAAGTACGTCTGGAAGACATAGGTCACGTAGCTCATCAGATTGACGGGATCGTTGTGGACGATCGTCACCCACGGGACGTCGGGTTCGGGTACGGCGAAGACCTCCTCGGCCGATTCGGTCTTCTCGATCTCCATGGGTGCGGCTGCCGTCACAGGGCCCATGCTGCCACCTGAGGGGTCCGCACGCACAAACGAGGGCCCTAAATCGTCAGACTGACGAAATGGGGGTACGCTCTCGACATGAACACAGCGGACCTCGGGCTGCCGGTGGACGTCCCCTCCACGGCGCTCTTCACGGACCAGTACGAGCTGACCATGCTCCGCGCCGCGCTGAAGGCCGGCACGGCCGACCGGCGGAGCGTGTTCGAGGTCTTCACCCGGCGGCTGCCCGACGGCCGGCGCTACGGCGTGGTGGCCGGCACCGGGCGGGTCCTCGACGCGGTGGAGAACTTCCGCTTCGACCCGGACGTGCTGCGCTTCCTGCGCGAGCAGGACATCGTCGACGCCGAGACCCTGGACTGGCTGGCGGACTACCGCTTCCGCGGCGACATCTGGGGCTACCCCGAGGGCGAGGTGTACTTCCCGGGCTCGCCGATCATGCGGGTGGAGGGCAGCTTCGGCGAGTGCGTGCTCCTGGAGACGGTGATCCTCTCCATCCTCAACCACGACTCGGCCATCGCCGCCGCGGCCTCCCGGATGTCCTCGGCCGCCGGGGACCGCCCGCTGATCGAGATGGGCGCCCGCCGCACCCACGAGCTGGCCGCGGTGGCCGCCGCCCGCGCCGCCTACGTCGGCGGCTTCGCGACCACCTCCGACCTCGCGGCCGGTTTCCGGTACCACATCCCCACCGTCGGCACCTCCGCGCACGCCTTCACCCTGCTGCACGACACCGAGCGGGACGCCTTCCGCGCCCAGGTCGACGCGCTGGGCCGGGGCACGACGCTGCTGGTGGACACCTACGACGTCGCCGAGGCCGTCCGCACCGCCGTGGAGGTCGCCGGGCCCGATCTCGGCGCGGTGCGCATCGACTCCGGCGACCTGCTGCTGGTCGCGCACCGGGTGCGCCAGCAGCTGGACGAGCTGGGCGCCACCGACACCCGGATCGTCGTCACCTCCGACCTGGACGAGTACGCCATCGCCTCGCTGGCCGCCGCGCCGGTGGACGCCTACGGGGTGGGCACCCAGCTGGTGACCGGCTCCGGGCACCCGACCGCGTCCATGGTCTACAAGCTGGTCGCCCGCGCCGAGTCGCCCGGCGCCGACGCGCCGCTGGTGGCGGTGGCCAAGAAGTCCACCGGCGGGAAGACCTCGGTGGGGGGCCGCAAGTGGGCCGCCCGGCGGCTGGACCCGTGGGGGTACGCCGAGGCCGAGGTGGTCGGCACCGGGCCGGTGCCGGACGACCTCGCCGACCGGCAGCTCCTCGTCCGGCTCGTCGAGGGCGGCGAGGTCGTCGCCCGCGAGCCGCTGGACGCCGCCCGGGACCGGCACGTGGCCGCCCGGGCCAACCTGCCGCTCTCCGCCACGCAGCTCTCCCGAGGGGAACCCGTCATTCCGACGGAGTACGCACACGAGGGCTCGGGTAGCTAAAGCAGGTGCGACCCAGCCGCCACCGCCCAGTCGAAGGACACCGACCATGCGCCGCGCCTTGATCGTCGTAGACGTGCAGAACGACTTCTGCGAGGGGGGCTCTCTCGCGGTGGCCGGCGGTGCCGACGTGGCCGCCGCCATCACCGAGCTGATCGGTCAGGCGCCGGCCGGCTACCGGCACGTGGTCGCCACCCGGGACCACCACATCGCGCCGGGCGGCCACTTCGCGGACAACCCGGACTACGTGCACTCCTGGCCCGCGCACTGCGTCGCCGGCACGGAGGGCGTCGGCTTCCACCCGAACTTCGCCCCGGCGGTCGCCTCGGGCGCGGTGGACGCCGTCTTCGACAAGGGCGCCTACTCGGCCGCCTACAGCGGCTTCGAGGGCGCCGACGAGAACGGCACGGCGCTGGCCGCCTGGCTGCGGGAGCGCGAGGTGGACGAGGTGGACATCGTCGGCATCGCCACCGACCACTGCGTGCGGGCCACCGCCCTGGACGCGGCGCGGGCGGGCTTCCGCGCGCAGGTGCTGCTCGACCTGACCGCCGGGGTGGCCGCCGAGACCACCGAGCGGGCCCTGGAGGAGCTGCGCGAGGCGGGCGTGGAGCTGTCCGGGAAGCCGGTCGTGCAGTAGCTCACCGGGGGCGCGAGGCGGGTCGTCAGGCCGGGGCGGCCGGGGGTCTGAGCAGGGCCCGGATGGGGTGCCACAGCTCCTGGACCAGGTCCGGGCCGGCCGGCTGCGGCGCCGAGCGCCATATCAGGCCGTCCGGGTGGTGCAGGACCGCCGTGATCTCGTCCAGGGTCGGCGGGGCCGCGTTGCCCCGCAGGTAGACCGCCCGCAGGCCCAGGTTGCGCAGCCGGGTCAGGGCGCGCGCCCGGTTGCGGGCGTGGACCAGCACGCGGACGCTGCCCGCGGCCGGTGCCGGTCTCGCCAGCACCAGCGCCACCACCACGGTGCCGTTCGGCAGTCTGCAGAAGCCTCCCTGAGCCATGCGGTCATACCCCCGTGTCGGCCGGTGCCGGGGCGGGCGCCGCGGCAGGTGTCAATAAGAGAACCACGGGTGCACCTAAACACGGATCGGCGGCGACCCGCCAGGGGGTCGCCGCCGATCGCGCTCTGACCTGCGATGATGCGAACTACTTCACCGCGGGGCCGACCTCCAGCTCGATGGTCGAGCCGTCGCGGGCCTCCTTGGTGATCTTGATCTTGGTGTTGGTGTCAGTGACCTTCACGCCGCCGGTCGGGTTCGAGGCGTCGTAGTAGGTGCTGGTGTGGTCGTTGAAGACCGAGACGCCCTTCGAGGCCGGGATGCGGGTCTTCACGTCCGTCTTGTGCAGGGTGAGGCCGTCGGTGCCGTAGAGGCTGAACGGCGAGTCGTACGCCTGCATGCGGTTGCGCATCAGCGTGCCGTCGGACCACTTCAGGGCCTTCGGGTGGGCGTCGATCGGCAGGGCCAGACCGGTGCCGGGGTGCACGCTGGTGTTGTTGTCCGCCTCGGAGGTGTCCCACTTCCAGATCAGCAGGCCGTTCTGGTACGCGTAGTGCTCGACCCAGTCGGGGCGCTTGGCCGAACCGAAGTTGTACGGGCCGGTCTTGAGGGTCTTGTCGTACGAGACGTACTGCCGGTTCTCGGCTATGTAGTACTGCGCGTAGTCCTTGGTGAAGGACGCGCCGACCCGGGAGAAGCCCACGGCCGTCCAGGCGGCGTCGGCGCTCTCGGCGTCGTCGGCGAACAGGGGCGCGCCGTCGGCGGTCACCGAGATCTCGTCGGCCGTGAAGCCCTTGAGAGCCAGGCCGCCGTCGGTCTGGTAGCGGAAGCGCAGGCCGATCTTCTGGCCGGCGTAGGCGTCGAGCGGGTAGACCAGCTTGCCGTAGGCGTCGACGGTGCCGGACAGGGCGGGCTTGTCGCTGCCGTCGCGCTGGATGGGCTGCCCGTTGTAGGTGCCGTCCAGGGCCTTCCAGTTGGCGCCGCCGTCGGTGGAGACCTCGGCGTACAGGAAGTCGTACTCGGCCTCGATGTCGTACCAGCCGTCCAGGGTGAGGGCGGCGGACTTCTTGCCGGTGAGGTCGACGTTCCGGGTCAGCGTGTTCTTCAGGTCGTTGCCGCTGCCGCTCCACCACTGGGTGTTCCCCTGGGCGGGCTGGACGATCTGCGTGGTGACCGCCTTCTTCGGCAGGTTCACCACCAGGCCCTGCTTGTGCTTGGTGTTGTACTCCGCCAGGCCCAGCTTGTGCCAGGAGCTGATCCCGGCCTTGGCCGAGTCGTAGTTCAGCCAGCCCAGCTGGAGCTTGTCCCAGGCGTTCATGTCACCGGGCAGGTCGCCGATGTTGTCCTTGCCCCGGCCGAGCCAGGAGCCGGAGGACATCAGCGTCCAGAAACCGGTGGAGTTGTCGCCGCCCGCCGTGTCGTAGTGGTCCGGCAGACCGAGGTCGTGGCCGTACTCGTGGGCGTAGACGCCGAGTCCGCCGTTCTCCGGCTGGATCGTGTAGTCGCCGACCCAGAGGCCGGTGGTGCCGATCTGCGCGCCGCCCAGCTTGTTGTCGGTCGGCCCGGTGGCACCGGCGTCGCTGCCGAAGGCGTACCAGCGGTGCGCCCAGATGGCGTTGGTGCCCTCGACGCCGCCGCCGGCCGACTCGTCCTCGCCGGCGTGCACGATCTGGAAGTGGTCGATGTAGCCGTCGGGCTCGTTGAAGTTGCCGTCGCCGTCGAAGTCGTAGCGGTCCCACTGGTCGAACTTGGCGACGTCCGCCTTGATCTGGGCGTCCGTGCGGCCGGCCTTCTTCTGGCTCGCCACCCAGGCGTTCAGGCCGTCGCTGACGACGTTCCACACGCTGGAGCAGTTGGTGGAGCCGCAGGCGTTGTTGCCGTAACGGGCCTCGTTGTAGGGGACCTTGACCCAGTTCGAGACCTCGCCGTCGACCGAGTAGCGGCCCGAGGACTGCTTCTCGTAGTACTTCTTGACCGACTCGGTCTTGCTGCCGGTGCCGAAGTAGAGGTCCTGGTAGTGCTTCTGGTTGTAGTCCGCCTGCCAGGCCGTGGAGTTGTCCTTCCTGCGGTCCGGCTTGGCGATCTTGTTGTGCAGCGGGCCGGCGGTGCCGCCGTAGCGGCTGTCGACCTGGTCGCCGAACTCGACGAGGATCGTGAAGATCTTGTCGGTCTTCTCGCGGCCCAGCTCGACGTACTTGCTGTCGCCCTTGCGGCTCTTGAGCTGGACGACCCGGGAGCCGTCCTTCTTCTTCTGCACCGCGGCCTTGCCGGACAGGACCTGCTCCAGGGCCTCCTGGCGCTGGGCGTCCTGGGTGCGGCTCAGCGGGCCGTCCAGGTCGTGCGAGTCGGTGCCCTTGGCGGGCTGGGGGTCGTGGCCCTCGGCGGCGGCGGCCGGGTGGGCCGGCGCGTCCGCCTGCGCCGCGGTGGCGGCGGTGAGGGTGGCGGTGGCGGCCGCCAGCGCGACGGTGGTGGCCGCCGCTCTGAACGTCCAGGATCTACGGATCACTTGATGTTCCTCCCCCGCGTGCCCGCGCGCGGAGGGGGGACAGGACATGCGTGGTCCGCGCACACGTGGTCATCGCGTGTAGTCAAGTGACGTCATTTGACTAGAGGTTCACGCGAAAAGACAGACCTTGACTTGCTCAGTTCAAGTGCACTATGCGGAGTGGGAGTCCGCTCAGCGGACGTCCGCGCCGGGCGCGTTCCGTCGCCGTGAATCCGTGCGCCCCCTGTGCATCCGTGCTGTAGGTAAGGTCACGCTTACCGTTCGTTCCGCTCGGGCACACAGCGGGTTAGAGTCGGTCGGCGGAACATCGCCGAGCGCTCGTCTCCCCCAGATCGTCTGCCGAGGACACGATGGCCATGCCCCGTCCGACTGCCGCACAGTACGCCTACGGTTCGTGCACCGTGCTTCTCTCGACGCTCGCCATGCTGCTGCTGTCCCGGACCAGTTCGGGGCCGGGGGTGGCGGTCGTCGCCGTGGCCGCGCTCGGCCTCGGGTTGCTGGTCGCGATGACGGTTCCCCAGCCCAGAGCGCGCCGGACCCGGACCGTGGCGTCCGGCGGCCGGCTCACCCCGGCCGAGCCACCGGTGCGGGCGCGGGCCGCCGCCTCCCGCGTCCCGGCGGACGCCGGGGAGCGGGTGCGGGGCCGCGCCGCCTGAGCGCCTCCGCTACCTCGTGCTGACCACCACCGTCTTGGCCGCCTTGTCGTGCAGGCCCTGCTTGTAGGGCTTGTCGAAGAAGCTCCAGCCGCCCGCGATGATCGTCCAGATGCAGGCGCAGCAGAAGGCGAAGGGCAGCCACAGCACCGCCGCGCGGATCAGCGAGGTCTGCACGGAGGGGGTGGCGCCGTCGCTGAGGTTCGCCGTCCGCAGGCCCAGCCACCGCTTGCCGAGGGTCTGCCCGGTGCGGGCGGTCATGAAGGTGTCGTACGCGATGTAGAGCACGGCCGCGATGACCGACTGCCCGATCGACTTGCTGGTCTGGATGTGGTCGCCGTCCACGTCGTACTCCTGGACGTGGAACGCCCAGCTGAGCAGCCACACGACGATGCCGACCAGGATCATGTCGAGGATCCGCGCGAGCACGCGCCGCCCGCTGTCGGCGAGTGGCGGCATGCCGGCCAGCGGGTCGCCGGGGCGCCCCGGGCCGCCGCCGTAGGGGTCACTGCCGTACGGGGCGCCGCCGCCGGGGGGCGGGGGCTGGTCGCCGCCGTAGGGACCGCCGCCGTACGGCCCGCCCTGGCCCGGCGGGGGCGGGGGCGGGGTGTCGTACGGGGAGCCCGAGCCGCCCGCGTCCTGGCCGGGACCGGGGCCGGGGCCGGGCGGCGGGGGTTGCTTCCTGAACGGGTCGTCTTCCGGCGGCTGACCGGAGCCGGGGGGCGGTGGGCTGCTCATGGCCCGAGTCGACCGCGAACCCCCCGGTCACGCATCCGGCGAGCGGCCGTCCGGAGTACGGGCCCTCACGACGTCATTCGGCCGGAGCCGTGGCGTGCGGTCCGTCGGCGAGCATGCGGTCCACGACCCGCGCGGTCGCGAGGCCGTCCCCGGGCTCGCAGAAGTCCTTCTTGAACTGCGCGTACTTCTCGCGGTACTCCGCTTCGACGGCGTCGACGTCGCGCACGGCCTTGACCAGCTCTTCGGAGGTCTTGAGGAGGGGGCCGGGCGCCCGGGTGGTGAAGTCGAAGTACAGGCCGCGCAGCTCGTCCCGGTAGTGCTCCAGGTCGTAGGTGAAGAACAGCATCGGCCGGCCCGAGTGCGCGAAGTCGAAGAGCGCCGAGGAGTAGTCGGTGATCAGCACGTCGGCGACGAGGTACAGATCGGCGATGTCCGGGTAGCGGGTGACGTCCCACACGAAGCCCCGGCCGACCCCCGGCACGCTGCCGTGGACCCTCGGGTGCTTGCGCAGGAGCAGCACGTGGTCGTCGCCCAGTTCGGCCTGGGCCGCGGCCAGGTCGATCCGCAGATCGAGTTTGTACAGCTTGCTCGCGTGCTGCTGGTCCTCCCGCCAGGTGGGGGCGTAGAGCACCACCTTCTTGCCCTCGGGCAGGCCGAGCCGCTCCCTGACCCGCGCGGCCCGCGCCGCACGGTCGGGGGCGTGGAAGATGTCGTTGCGCGGATAACCGCTCTCGAACATGGGTTTCTCGATGGAGTACGCCCTGCTCATGATCTCCGTGGTGTACGCGTTGGGCGAGACCACGAAGTCGAACTGCCGGTAGGTGTGCGGCAGGCCGGCGATGTAGGCGGGGTTCGACTTGGACGAGCCGCTCAGGTCCTTGCCGATCTTCTTGAGCGGCGTACCGTGCCAGGTCTGCACGACCCGCTGTCCGGGGCGGGCGACGAACCAGTCGCCGATCGCCGTGTTGACGACGACATAGCGGCTGCGGGCGAATGCCTCGTAGCACTCGCGGGTGCCCCAGGTCACCACCCGCGCTCCCGTGGGCATCTCGGGCAGTCCGGCGTCCTGGATCCAGATGTGCTCGACGTCGGTCCCCCGGCGCACCAGTTCCTCGTAGACCGCCCGCGGCGAGTCGGAGAACTGCTTGCCCCCGAGGCTGAAGTAGAGCACCGCGTCGCGCAGCGGGCGTTCGCGCTGCTCGTTGAAGTACACCTCGCGCAGGATGCGCTGCCGGTAGGCGCCGTGCTCGTCGGGGCTGAGCAGCCGCTCCGGCTCGATGAAGAGGCGGTCGAAGAAGCGGCGGTCCACGGTGTGGGCACGCTGCCGGCCGCTGAAGCGCAGGGGCAGCTCCTCCACCTGTTCCGGGCGGAGGGTCACCGGGATGTCCCCGGACTTGTCCCAGGCGTCCGCGTCGCGGAAGAAGAGATACCAGCGGCCGGGGCACAGGGGCAGCGCGGGACCGTTCACCTGGGGGGCCGACTCGGGGTCGATCCGGACCGTGAACCGCCCGTCGGCCAGCTCGACCGGCAGCTCCTTCTCCTCGAGGCGGACGCCGTGCCGCAGGACGACCTTCTTCCCGGCCGCCTGCTCGGCGGGATACGTGCCCTCGAGGACCAGCTCCCCCGACTCCGTCGTGGTCATCGCGTCGACCACGGGGCGGACGGCTCGCGTCGCCAGGATCAGATTGCCGGGCCCGTCGCGGTGGACGGCCAGCTCGCGGCCGGAGGCGAGCGGGTGCCTACTGGTCGCGAAGTCCTCGGTGATGGGGGCTTCCAGACGCCGGCCGTCGGCGCCCTTCAGGGCCACCTTGAACTGGCGTCCCGCGATGCCGGACGGGTCCTTCTCGGCCAACTCGGCAAGGCCGAAGACCGCCTGCCGGCGCTGGAACCCGTCGGGGGAACCGGACAGCGGGGTCAGCGGGCTCTCGAGACGGGTGTCGCCTTCCGCGACGCTCACGGCGGCGGGGGCCTCGGCGCCGCTCAGCGCCCTGGTGACCAGCCGCAGTTCGCCGTCCGCGACGGTGCAGGACTCGACCGTGGCGAGGGGCTGCTTCACCGTGATGGCCACGGCGTCCTTGCCGAAGCCGACCACGAGACGTGAGCCGTCCGCCAGCCGGCGGAACTGGTTGTGCCCGGCCGCGCCCGCGTCGCGCTTGCGCACCGGCGCGCGGTATATCCCGCCGGGTCCCGGTATCCCGACGGACAGCGACCACTGGCCGGCGCCGCGCCCGGCCAGCTCGCGCAGCCGGCGGGCGGAGACGACGACTTCGAAGCCCGTGTCGTCGTAGCAGTGCAGGGCCTGCCCGGAGGCGACGGTGGCCTGCGGGTTCTTGATGCGGCGCATGCGCAGCACCACGCGGCGACCGCTCTCGCCGTGCTCCAGCACCGCGAAGCGGCCGAGGGCGCGGCTCGACGGACGCGGCAGGTTCGCGATGAACGCGTACCCCTGCCACACCAGATCGTCGCCGCGCCACTCGACCGAGGTGAGCTGCGCCGTCACCGGCAGGTCAGCGGGCTTGAGCGCGGCTATCCGCTCGGGCAGCGCCAGGCCGCGCAGCCCCGGCAGCAACAGGCGGGGACGCCGGGCGCCCGCCACGAGGAAGGAACCCGGGTCCCTGCGCTGGTTGCGGACCACGTCGTCCAGGTCCTCGGCACGTCCCTCGGTGGCGAGATACCACATGACGCGCTCCGTCGGAGGGAGGCAGGTGAGCGCCTCTTCGCCATGGGCGTCGAGCAGTTCCCGCGCCGCGGCACACAGTTCCTCGCGCTCGGCCCGCGAGCTTTCGGGGAAGAACCGCAGCACCCTCCGCACTCGTGCCGACGCCAGAGTGGCGAGAGACTGCGCCATGAGCAACGCCCTTCTTCACATGTCCTTCGGTTATGAGCCATTAGACGTTAACCGAGTCACCCGTATGCAGCACGCTTGGCGTGATAACGGTACGAATGTGTGACGTGTGCTCAGCCGGCGACGAAGGTGCGGGCGGCCTTGTCGTGCCAGCACTGGCGCCAGGGGCGGTCGAAGAGGCACCAGAGCACGCCGACGAGGCCGACGGCCAGCAGGCCGGGGACGCTGTAGACCAGCCAGCGGCGCAGGGCGGCGCCGAAGGTCGGGGGCTCGTGGGCCTCGATGTCCCGTACCTCCAGGCCGAGCAGCCGCTTGCCGAGGGTGCGGCCCCAACGTGCGGTCGGCAGCGCCTCGTAGACGACGCCGAAGAGGAGGAGGACGGCGAGTACGGCGCCCAGGTACGTGCACGTCGTGCCGTCGAGCAGCCAGACGGTGACGGTCCGGCCGGACTGCTTGGCCTGGTCGATCTTCTCGTCCATGTGGTCCAGGGCCCGGGTGCCGAGCGGCAGGGCGGCCCCGGCGGTGACGGCGGCCAGGGCGACGGTGTCGACGAGCCGGGCGGCCAGCCGCTTGCCGAGCGCGGCGGGGCGGGCGGCCGCCTGACGGCGGGCGGCGGCCTGGAAGACGTCCTCGGCCGGGGGCTTCCAGGGCGCGACGGGCGGCTCGTCGCCGTCGGCCCCGGCGAGCTGGTGCACCTGCTGTGCCCAGGAGGACTGGCCGCCGCCGGGGCCTGCGGAGACGGGGGCGGTGGGGGCGACGGGGGCGGTGGGTACGACGGGTGCGACGGGTGCGGTGGGCTGGCGGGGGACGGCGGGCGTTGCCGGTGTTGCCGGCGAGGCGGGGGCCGCGGCGCGGGCGGCTGCCGCCTTGCCGGCCGCGAAGCCGGGGGCGCCGGGGCGGGGGGCGACGGCGCGGAAGGTGAGGGTGCCCTCGTCGGACGGTGCCGGGGCGGAGGGGGCTGGGGCGGCAGGGGCTGGGGTGGCGGGGGCGGGCTGTGGCTCCGGGGCGGGGCGCCGGAAGACGAAGGGGTTCCCGGCTCCGCCCCCGCCCCCGCCCCCGGGCCCCGGTTCCGGCCCGGCGGCCGTCTCCCCGGCAGGGGCCGGCACCCGTGGGTCCGCGCCGGCGGCCTGCGGCCAGGCCCGCCTGGGCTCCCCGGACTGCCATGTACCGGCGGCCGGCGGCCCCTCGGCCGGCCGGCCACCGGCCGGCTCCTCGACCGGGTCCTCGTCGAAGAAGTGCGGCCCGGTCTCCTCCACGGCGGGCCCCGCCCCGGCCGGCGGGACCAGCGGCTCACCGTCGCGGGGCGCGGGCCGGCTGGTGCCCGGCACCCAGGAGGCGCCGTTCCAGTAGCGGACGTAGCCGGGGATGGACGGATCCGGGTAGTACCCCTCGCGGGGGCGGTCGTCACCGGGGGCCGGGGTTGGGGCGCTCATGTCCGTCGTCCCGTATCTGCTCGGGGGTTGATAGGGGGAGGCACCACATCTATCAGACCGGGGCACTCCGCACGGCCGGTCCCACCGGACCCGCCCCTTTCCGGGCAACCGCGGAAACCCGCGTAATGCTTCTGCCTCCGTCCGCTCTCTGAGGTACGAACCCGTACGTGTAAGCGTGCGCAGCCGCCGCCCGAGAGGACACGCCATGCACCCCACCGCCGTCGTGGAACGCGAGCTGGAACTGAGGCTCATCCTGTCGCCCGGGGAGAGCGTCCCGGTCGCCGCCCTGCTGCGCTACCGCGCCGACGACCCCTACGCCGTCCACATCGCCTTCCACGTCGACTCCCGCCGCCCCGTGCACTGGACGTTCGCCCGCGAGCTGCTGGTGGAGGGGGTGTTCCGGCCGTGCGGGCACGGGGACGTGCGGGTGTGGCCGTCGCGGGCCGAGGGCCGGGCCGTGGTGCTGATGGCGCTGAGCAGCCCGGACGGGGACGCGCTGCTCCAGGCGCCGGCGGCGCAGGTGTCGGCGTGGCTGGAGCGCACGCTGCGGGCGGTGCCGCCGGGCGCGGAGGGCGGGCGCCTCGACCTGGACGACGGGCTCACCGACCTGCTGGCCCGGTGACACAGCGGGGGGGTGCTCAGCGGGGGGTTGGCGGGGGAGGTACTCAGAACAGCTTGCCGGGGTTGAGGATGCCGAGCGGGTCGAACGCCTGCTTCACCGCCCGCTGCATCTCGAGCCCCACCGGACCGAGTTCGCGGGCCAGCCACTCCCTCTTCAGCACCCCCACCCCGTGCTCGCCGGTGATCGTGCCGCCCAGTTCCAGGCCGAGCGCCATGATCTCGTCGAAGGACTCCCGGGCCCGCCGGGACTCATCGGGGTCGAGGGCGTCGAAGCAGACGGTGGGGTGGGTGTTGCCGTCCCCGGCGTGCGCGCACAGGCCGATGGTCAGGCCGTACTTCGCCCCGATCCGCTCCACCCCGGCCAGCATGTCGCCGAGCCGGGAGCGGGGCACGCACACGTCGTCGATCATCGTGGTGCCCTTGACCGCCTCCAGGGCGGTGAGCGACAACCGGCGTGCCTGGAGGAGGAGTTCGGACTCGGCGGCGTCCTCCGCGGGCACCACCTGGGTGGCGCCGGACGCCTCGCACAGCGCGCCGACGGCGGCGAGGTCGGCGGCCGGGTCCGCGGTGTCGAAGGCGGCGAGCAGCAGGGCCTCGGTGGTCTCCGGCAGGCCCATGTGGGCGAAGTCGTTGACCGCCTTGACCGTGGTGCGGTCCATCAGTTCGAGGAGGGAGGGCACGTGCCCGCCGGCCATGATGCGGCAGACGGCGTCGCACGCGGCGGCGGCCGAGCCGAACTCGGCGGCGAGGACCAGCTGCGCGGGCGGCTTCGGGCGCAGCGCGAGCACGGCCCGCACGACGATGCCGAGGGAGCCCTCGGAACCGACGAAGAGCCGCGTGAGGTCGTACCCGGCGACGCCCTTGGCGGTGCGGCGCCCGGTGGACATCAGGCGGCCGTCGGCGAGGACGACGTCCAGGCCGAGGACGTACTCGGCGGTCACCCCGTACTTGACGCAGCACAGCCCGCCCGAGGCGGTGCCGATGTTGCCGCCGATGGTGCAGGTCTCCCAGCTGGAGGGGTCCGGCGGGTAGTACAGGCCATGCTCGCCGACCGCCCGGGACAGCGCCGCGTTGACGACGCCGGGCTCGACGACGGCGATCCGGTCGACGGGGCTGATCTCCAGGATCCGGTCCATCCGGGTGAGGGACAGCACGACGCAGCCGTCGGTGGCGTTGGCCCCGCCGGACAGGCCGGTGCGGGCGCCCTGCGGGACGACGGGGACGCGCAGCGCGGTGGCGGTGCGCATGACGTGCTGGACCTCTTCCACGGTGCGGGGCAGCACGACCACGGCGGGGGCTCCGGCCGGGCAGAAGCTCGCCATGTCGTGGGCGTAGGAGGCGGTGACGTCGGGGTCGGTGAGCACCGCGTCGGCGGGCAGGCCGGTGCGCAGCGCGGTGAGCAGCGGTTCGGCCGGGGCACCGGGCGCCGCGGTGTCCTCGTCGGGGCGCGCTTCGATACGGCTCATGATCCGAGCGTCGCACCCGGGGCCATCGGTGTGAAGTCCGCGGGCGGCGTGCTTCACCTGCCCGGGTGTGCTCGTCGTACTGCCGCACAGTGGCCGCCATGGACGTAAGCGCAGCGACCGCCGGGATCGCGACGGACCTGGAGGCCGGGGAGCGGCGCCGGCGCCGGCGCCGGGTGCTGCTCGGCGTGGCCGCCGGGTGCGCCCTGCTCGGCGGGGTGGTCTGGACGCTGCTGCCGGCCGCGCAGCCCCGCCACCCCGCTCCCCCGTCGGCGCCCGGCCCGGCCGCCGTGGCGCGCGGCGCGGTGGTCGCCGGCGCGCCGGCCGCGCTGCCGGACCTGACGGCGCTGATCGGCGAGCGCGAGACGTACCTGCGGACGCACCCGCTGGACGGCCCGGCGTGGGCGGTGCTCGGCGCGGCCTACGTGGAGCGGGAGCGCCGCACTGCGGACACGGCGGCCTGGCCGAAGGCGGAGGCCGCCCTGCGCACCGCGCTCAAGGTGGGCCCGGCCAAGGACCCGGCGGCCCTGGAGGGCCTGGCCGCCCTCGCGGTGCAGCGGCGGGACTTCACCGCGGCCCGCGAGTTCGGCGAGGACGCCCGCGCCCTCGCCCCGAAGCGGTGGACGGCGCACGCGGTGCTGATCGACGCGTACGACGGGCTCGGCGACCACAAGGCGGTCGGCAAGGAGCTGGACGCGCTGATGGGGCTGCGCACCGGCCCGGCGGTACGGGCCAGGGCGGCGGCGGTCTACCGCGACCGGGGCTGGCGGGAGGACGCGGCGGCGCAGATCTCCGACGCGGCGGCCGGCGCGCAGGCTCCGGCCGAGCGGGCGGCGTACCTGGAGCAGGCCGGGCGCCTCGCCTTCGAGCGCGGGGACCGCGAGGGCGCCCTGCGCTTCTTCCAGGAGGCCCTGCGCACCGACCCCGACCAGCGGGCCGCGCAGGCCGGTCAGGGCAGGGCGCTGGCCGCCCTCGGCCGCACGACGGAGGCGCTGGCCGCCTACCGGGCGGCGCTGGCGGCGCGCCCGGCCCCGGAGTACGCCCTGGAGCTGGGCGAGCTGTACGAATCCCTCGGCCTCGCCCAGCCGGCCAAGGTCAACTACGACCTGCTGCGCGAGCGGGTCCGCGCGGCGGAGGCGGCCGGCGCCGACGAGGAGCTGCTCCTGGGCCGCTTCGAGGCCGACCACGGCGACCCGGCCACCGCGGTGGAGCTCCTGCGCGCCGAGTGGGACCGCCAGCCGGGCATCGCGGTGGCCGACGCCCTCGGCTGGGCACTGCACCGCGCCGGCCAGGACGAGGAGGCCCTGAAGCACGCCACCCGCGCCACCGACGCCCAGCACGGCGGCGGCGTCCGCAGCGCCCTGTACGCCTACCACCAGGGGGTGATCGAGCGCTCCCTGGAGCGCTACGGCGCCGCCCGCCGGCACCTGACGGAGGCGCTCCAGATCAACCCGCACTTCTCCCCACTGGCCGCCCCGGAGGCCCGCCGCGCCCTGAAGGCCCTGGGCGAGCCCTCGGAGGAGGGGCCGCCGGACTAGTAGCCAGTCGGAACGGACTCGATCCGCTGGAGCCCGCCGTCCCGCACGTAGACCATTGCTCCGATCGCGAGAGCTTGGAGGCCGAGGAGAACGCGAGCCCGGGCCTCCTCTGGGAGAGCAGCCACGGCGTGGTCAGTAGGCAGAACCCGAACCTCCGCACGTACGTCGCGGTAGACCAAGGAGTTCGCTTCGTGGACAGTGAGGGGCGCGGTCACGACGAGGTGAGTGATCACATTTCGACGCCTCATCTGCACCTGCCTGACGGCGACTCGCCGTCGGATCGGCAGACCGTCGGGCAGGCCGGTAAGCACTGCTTGCGCCGCCTCCTCGGGGCTTTGCCCGTCCTCGACGGTTCCCGTCGCCAGCACCAGCGCCCCGCCGGGCATGCAGGGGAGGACCAGGCCGGTAGCACCAACCGGGGCCAGCACGCTGACACCGATGACCGGGGGACGCCAGTTCTCGTATGGAGCCCGGGTTCGTGGCTTCGGTACGGGTGAAGCCGCGACCGACGTCATGCCCAGCCGCCCCCGTTCACGGCCTGGGCGATCGAGTCCAGGTGTTCCGGGTTACTCGTCCCGGGGATCGGGGCGATGTGCGGTCCGCAGGACAGCAGCCAGGACAGAGCCGCGATGACGTTGCCGCCCGGCGCCGCAGCGCCGGCGTCGAGCGGGCGGTACGGAACGTAGGGAATCTCCGCGTCGCGGCACATCTCCATGACGGGGTCGTAGCGGTGGTGGATGTTGAGGACGTTCTGCACCGCAGCGACAGGGACCGCCTTGCGAGCCAGGGCGAAGTCCTCCGGCGTGACCTTGGAGATTCCGATGTGCCCGATCTTCCCCTCCTCGCGGAGGGCCGCGAGGGTGCCGAGCTGATCCGCGAGCGGTACCTCGGGGTCGACGCGGTGCAGGTAGCAAAGCTCCAGGCGCTCCAGGCGCAGGCGGCGGAGGCTCGCCTCAACACTGGTCCGCAGGTACACCGGGTGCCCGTGCGGGACCCACATGTTCGGGGCCGGCCGTGCGAACCCGACCTTGGTCGCGATGAGGACGTGGTCGGGGTAGGGGTGGAGCGCGTCCTTGATCAGGTGCTCGACGGTGTGGGGGCCGTATGCGTCGGCGGTGTCGATATGGCTGATGCCGAAGGTGTGCACGGCGTTGCGGAGCACGGCGAGGGCCTGTTCGCGATCCTCCGGGTCACCCCAAGTGCCGGGGCCGGTCAGGCGCATAGTCCCGAAGCCGAGGCGGGAGACAGTCTTCCCCGCGATCTCGATGGAACCGCCGGGCGGCGTGAGGGTCATACCAGTGCCTCCGCGCCACAGAGCTGAAGGGCACGTTCGATGGCCGACGTCTGGCTGTCGTCGTCGCCGGTGACGCGGACGTGCGGGATGCCGTCGTCGCGCAGGAGCGCATGGGTGTGGTGGTCGACAAGCGCCCGGTAACGGTCGTCGTAGTCGTGTTTCGGCTTGATGGGGAAGTCCGGGTCGAGGACGGTGGCGAACAGAAGGTTGTACGGCTCGTGGGCTGCGGCGAGTTGGTGCAGGGCTTCGCGGTCGGTGCGCGGGGCGGACGCACCGCGCCATTCGAGGGCGGCTTGGAAGTAGGCGAGCGCGTCCCAGCAGGCCCGGTCCGCGAGGACGACGCGCACGGACGCGTCGTCCAAGCGCGCTGCGGCGGCGACCTCGTCGGCGATGCCGGTCGCGAGGACCCAGCGGGTGGACTCCACCGTGTGGTGCTGCATCTTGGGCAGCGGGACGAGCGCAGCCCGTCGACCGAGGTGGCCGGTGCGCTGGACGGGGATGTCCAGGCCGCGCAGCTCCATCTCGATGCGGCGCATCAGCAGGCTCTTGCCGGTGGAATGGGTTCCCATCACGCCGATGCGGATGAGCTTCGTCGGGGTCGTCGTCACCACAGGGTGGGCTCCTGTTCTGGTTCGGGGGCGCCGGGAAGGCCGGGCGGGACGGCGGCGGCCACGAGCTGATCCCAGCTCTCGTACTGGTCGGCCATCGTGATGAGGAGCTGGGCGGTCGCGTAGGCGTCGAAGGTGGCGCGGTGGCGGTGGCCGGGGGCTTCGCTCAGGTCCGGTGTCGTGTGCTTGAGCAGGGCATCGAGGCTGTACTTCGGCAGGTCGGGATAGGTGGCCTTGGCCAGCCGGAGCGTGTCGATGACTCCGGCCGGCTGCCACTGCGGCAGGTGGGCGGACAAGACGCGGTAGTCCACGTGGGCGTTGTGGGCGGCGATCCACGAAGTGCCGAGCAGTTCGTGGACCGCGCCCTTGATCTCCTCCCAGCCCGGCTTGTCTTCCAGGACCTGGTTGGTGAGGCCGTGTACGCGAGCGGCGAAGGGCGTGACGGGCCTCTTCGGCTTGATCAGCCATGCTCCGGCGGTGTGCTTGTCGGGCTGTCCGTCGCGTACGGGAAGTGCGGCCACCTCGACCAGGTCAGGCGGGTTGGTGCCGTTGCCCTCGACGTCGACAACGAACAGCGCGGGCCAGGAGGAGAAGATCATGCGGTTGGTGTTCCGTCCTCCGCCTTCCAGCCGATGTCGGCTCGGCCGTGCTGGCGGTAGTGGTGGGGCTTGGCTCGGTCGTGGCACTGGTAGCCGAACCCGTGCTGGAGGTAGTAGCGCGGCGGTTCGTCCAATCCCTCAACGACGATGGCACGCTCGGTGACATCGATCGGGCCGGTCGCGCCGAGTTCGCGCGCCTCCCGCGTGACGGCCTTCGCGTCCGGCTGGACCCAGGCCGCCTCGCACTTCGCGATCTGCTCCGGCGGGCAGATGTCGCACAGCTCACGGATGCCGTAGTGACCGTTGTAGTCAGCCTCCCCGTGCGCGTACGCGACACCGCAGGAGGTCTTACGGAACAGCGCTCCCCATGAGGCGTCCTGCTCGAAGGCGTCGAGAATCCGCTGTTCCGCGGCCTCGGGCATGATCTTGCGCCGGGCGGTGTCCTCGTACGGCATCTCCAGACCGTGGGCCTCGTAGTACGCGGCGATCTCCTTGCGGAAGAACAGGCCGGTGAAGACGGTGGCGTGCGCGTACTGGGACAGCTCCTTGGCGCGGGCGATGTCGGCGGCCGAGTCGTTGAGGCCGGGCACGATGGGACGCCAGTACAGGACGGTGCGGTACCGCTCGGCGTTCTCGTAGAGGGTGCGCAGGCTCGCGGCGGCGATGTTGCTGTCCACCGGCTCGATCCGCTCGTCCTGGATGTGCGAGTGGGTCACCAGGACGGTCAGCCGCAGGTTGGTGAAGCTGTTGAGGACGGCGCAGTCGTCGGGGTCGACGCGCCAGCGGGTGATGATCAGGACGTGGTTGGTCAGCCCCTGCTTGTCGAGCTGGCGCAGCACGTTGAACACGTGGGGCTTGACGGCGGGCAGCATCGGGTCCGTGGCCCGGTTCAGGAGCTGGATCGGCGTCCGGTGCGGGCGGAAGTAGCGGTGCCCAACGAGGCGGCGCACGGCTTCCTCGTCGCTCATCAGCCGACGGGGGACCTTCATGTCGAAGTTCTGGAAGAGGTGGCGCACGCAGTACCCGCAGTCGAGCGGGCAGCCGACGATCCAGTTCAGCGAGAGCCCCGACTTGCGGTACTCGATCACGTCGGCGAGTTCCTGTTTCAAGCCGCCGATCTTCTCGGGGGTGAGGATCGGCAGCGCGCGCCGGGCTCCGATGGTGGGAGTGCTCATCAGGTCTCCAGGTGGGATCAGGCGTCGGCGGGCGTGCTCTGTGTCGGTAGTTCCGGAGTGAGGAGGTCACGGCGGCCGGCGCCGTACCAGGTGCCGAAGTCGCGTCGAGCCGCGTCGGCGTCGTCGCTGGTGTGGACGAGGTTGTGCACCAGCCGCTTTTCGGCGAGGGCAGCGGCAAGGCTGTCGTCGCCCAGGTCGCCGCGGATGGTGCCGGGGGCAGCCAATGTCGGGTCGAAGTGGCCCAACAGATCGCGGAGTTGGGTGTGCAGCCCCGGCCCGCCATAGGCCAGGGCGACGGCGACGTTGCGCCCGGCGTACGTCTCGTCCAGGCAGGCGGGGATGTCCCGGTCAGGGAACCAGTCGCGGTCCACCAGGAGGTCCCAGTAGTGGACGTGCACCTGCCAGGGTTGAACAGTGATCTCCTGCCGGTTCGCGACCGTGGCGCCCGTCGCGGCGATCCGCTCCAAGACGGCGTCGACCAAACCGCGCTCCACGGCGTCCGGCTTGCAGAGGATGACCGAGCGGCGGTCGAAGTCGGAGACCTTCAGGGTCCGTCCGGGGCCGTACCAGGTGCCGAAGTCCCGACGGGCAGATGCCGGATCGTCGGAGGTGTGCACGAGGTTCCGCACGAGCCGGCCTCCCCTGGCGGCAGCCGCGACACTGTCGTTGCCGAAGTCGCCGCGGATCGTGCCGACCACGGCCTTCGTGGGGTCGGTGTGCCCTATCAGCCGCCGAAGACGGGCGTGGATGTCGGGCCCGCCGTGCGCCAGCGCGACCGTGACGCGTTGTCCCGCGTACGCGTCGTCAATGCGCGCGGGCAGGTCCGCGGGGAATCGTCCCGGGTCGGCCAGCATGTCGCGGTAGGCAACGTGGGCCTGCCACGGCTCCGCGACCAGCTCCGTCCGGGCGCGGACGGAGACACCAGCTCCTTCGATCCGGTCGAGGACGACATCGACCAAGCCGCGATCCACTGCGTCCGGCTTGCACAGGACGACGGCCCAGCGGTCGAAGTCGATTCCGGTGACCACAGCACCGGACGCCGGTTTCCGGCTCATCGGGCGTCCTCGGCGGTCACGCACGCCGCCCACTTGTGCCCGAGGAGCCAGCGCAGACCGGGGTGCAGGGCATCGAGGAGATCGCGGCTCACCGTGTCGGTCGCGTCGTGCTGGATCTGGCGGTACACCTCGAACAGCAAGAGGACCTGCTGCCAGTACGCGTCCACGTCCAGGTGCGCGATCTCGTCCGCGCTGTACTTGACCATGTTGGTCCGCAGCAGTTCCTCGTGCTCCATGAGGCGGCTGATCGTGTCCGGACCGGTCTCCGCCGACATGGCCGGAAACGGGAACTGCTGCGGGGCGCGGCGCAGCTCGGCCTCGTTCAGCACCAGTCGTACGCGCTCGGCGTTCCGATCGTTGATGTGAGCGGAGCCGATCGTGTGCGTGTAATGGCCCAGTTGGAGGCCGAGTTGGACGGCCGCGTACTCCTGGATCATCGTGAAGGAGAACACGTCGCTGAGCAGTCCGCAGTCGAGGTCGTTCGCCCGCATGTGGCACACCATGTGCAGCCGGCCGTCACGGACCAACAGGTGGAGGCCCGCGAGGCAGGCCATGTCGGGGTTGTCGGAGACGACCAGTTCCTTCGCCGAGAAGACCGGCAAGTACCCGCGCTTGCTGTCGGTCTCCGTGCGCAGTAACCCCAACACCCGGTCGAACGGAGAGACCGTGTCGCCGTCGGCGGGGTTGAACAGGGTGTGTCCGTACGCCGATCCGCCCAGAGCGACGCCGTCGGCGGAGCTGGAACGCATGGACGGCGCGTAGTAACCGATCATCTCCAGGTCCCGGCGGCCGGCCAGGTACCAGAGCGCTTCGGCGAAGTGGAAGACCGGATTGACCTTCCTCGCAACGATGTAGGGCAGCCGCTGGCGGGGGTCCGGCAGCCGGAAGGTCACGCCGACGACTTCGCGCGCGTCGTTCCCACGAGCCCGGATACGGTACTCGGGCCTGTCACAGGCCAGCCGCAGCAGGGCGAGGTACGCGTCCTCGACGGTGCGATAGGTGGGTGCAGTGGGCATCGTCTCTCCTGATCGGTTCTTCACCCGGATCGGGTGCTGGAAGACGCGCTGAGGTCGTCGGCAGCCAACCTCAGGTCGCACCATGTGGTGGCTCCGTCGTCATCGACGCCCCAGGCCCCTCGTTTCTGGCGGGCGAGCTCCTGGATCAGGGCGAGGCCGCGACCGTGTTCCTCCTCATCACCGGGGCGTCGCACGGTCCCCCGGTGGCTGGCAACGCCATCGTGGACACGGATGCGGAGAAGGTCCCCTTCGAGATCGAGCGTGAGACACACCTGCTGGCCGCCGCCGTGCAAGATGGCGTTGGTGACCAGCTCGGAGACGATCAGGATCGCTTCATCGGCGACGCAGTGCAGGCCACAAGAGCGAAGTCGGTCCTGGGTGACCTGCCGCATGGCACGTACCCGGCGCCCGTCTTCAGGTGGAAGAGGTTCGCCCGGATCATGCTTGGCGATGGGGAAAACCTCCCTCACCAAGCGGCCGTACCGAGGCGAGGTCGGGCGTTGCGAGAACGGGCCGGGCCCGACGGGAGGCGAGGACGCCGCGCCCGGCTCTACCTCAGCGTGACTGTTCGTCATAAGCAGTCAACGTAGAGCCACTTCCGCACCTCAGCCCTGAAGAAGTTTCAGGGCTGACTGGCGCTCAGGGTCGGCAGTCGCCTATGCCGTGAGCCCGATGTGCGCGGCGACCGCGCGGAGGTCATCGCGCCACAACGGCTTCTCACGCTTCAGCAGGTCGGCCACCGCCTCCCTGACCAGCGAAGAGAACACGATCTCTTCGGGGGACTGCTTCAACAGCTTGCCCAGGATGTGCACCGTCGCGTAGTCGTCGCGCTGGATGCGATTCAGGTTCACCAGCTCGATCAGGTACCTGGTCCGGCGCTCCAACGGAACGTCGGGGTCGGTCCTGACGTGATCCGCCGCCCGCAGTGCCTCGCCGACGTCGCCCTCCTCGGCCTTCAAGTGCACCTCGTGCATCGCGACATTGGTGGGCCCGAAGCAGGTGTGCCAGTGGTTGGCATCCGATCCGACCCGCTCCACGGCCCGCTGAGCACCGTGGTACAGGTCCCATGCCCGCGGTCCCTTGGTGGCCCGTACGGCCGCGACGGCGCCCTGAAGGTGCAGTGCCCCATACGCGGACCAGTGCTCCGGGCTAGAGTCATCCTGCGGACGGCACTGGGCGATCGTCTGCTGCACCAGCTCGTAGCTGTCCTCCACGTCCCCGGCGGAGGTGAGGACACAGGCCAGAGCCCAGGCCGCTGCCGCGAGTAGGGCCGGGTCGCCGGCGGTGTCCGCGAGAGACATGCCGCGGTCGGCAGCGACTCGGGCAAGCGTTGGCTCTCCGACACGGCGCAACCAGATCTGGTGCAAGCTGTAGAGGCTGATGAGCCGCCGCAGGACGGCGGCCTGCTGCTCGGCCGGAGCATCACGGAGCGCCGCGTGGCCCTGCCTGAGCAGCGTGGGCAGCCGTTCCCCGACATCACGGTAGCGACCCTCGGCCTGCGTCTCGTAGACGGTCCAGGCAGCAGCCACGGATTCTTTGAAGTCGTCGGCGCTGATAGCGCCGACGCGTCGAGGAAGCAGCGAGGCTGGTAAGGACAGGGCTTGCCGAATGGCGGGGACGTGCTGGTGCTCGGTCCCTCCGGTGTCCAACCCGGAGACGTAGCCACCGGTCAGATCGCTGACACTGCAGCGGAGGGCCCTGCTGAGCGCAATCAGGTTCTGCAGCCGGTCCAGCGGAATGCGGTCGTTCTCGATCTTGTAGACCCAGTTCTCGGATCGACCGGTGAGATCGCCCAGCATCTTCTGGGACATCCCTCGACGTTCCCGGTACCACTTGATCCGCTGGCCGATACTGAACAACTCCGCGTCGTAAGTCATGGGTTGACCGTCCGTCGCTGGGGGGCAAGGCGTCCCGTCAAGCGTATGCCCCAAGAGAGACGGGCAGGGGTGATACTGAATGCCTCTCTCCGGGAGAGAGCACTCAGCGGTCCCCCTGTCGCGCCGACGGCCGGGGGGCCTCGACACGTGAGCGAAGGCAAGGAGGTCGCTTTGGCACCCCCGTACCGTGGCCTGATTCTCGACTTCGGCGGTGTGCTCACCACGCGCATGCGACTCAACGGGGAGGCGTTCGAGAGGTCGGAGGGCCTCAAGCCCGGTGAGTACTTCGCAGCGCTGAACGAGAACCCTGACGGGGTCGCGATCTACGCGGCGCTGGAGGTCGGGGAGGCGACGCAGGAAGACTGGAACCGCGTCGTCGGCGGCATCCTGGGCATCGACCCCACAAACCTGATGCAGCGCGCGCTCGCCAACCTGCGTCCAGAGCCGCAGATCATCGCCGCGGCGAAGCGTGCCCGTGCGGCCGGTGTCAAAGTCGCCATGCTGAGCAACAGCTTCGGGATCGAGCCGTACAACCCGTACGTGGACAAGGGCATGTGGACCGACTTCTTCGACGCCGTGATCCTCTCGGAACTGGAGGGCGTACGGAAGCCGTCCCCGCTCATCTACCAGCGAGTCCTCGACGCCTTGGAGCTAACCGGCCCGGAATGCGTCTTCGTGGACGACCACGCGGAGAACTTGCCGCCCGCCGAGACCCTGGGCATCCGAACCGTGCACCACACCGTGGACCCGGCTGGCACCGCCGCCCTCCTGGACGCCCTCCTGCTCGACCGGGCCCCGGCCTGATCGGGCAGGAGAGTGTGGCGCCCAGGGCTGCTGGGTCCAGCACCCCCCGCCAGCGCAGGCGCGACGGTCAGGGCCGGGCGTGCCGTCGCGCCACTGCCCGGTCCGACCTCACCGCATCACTGCGCTGATCGACGGGAGCAGACGGCGAACAGGGAGACCATGGCGCACGCAATCGACCGCATCGAAGCCCTGCTGAACGGAGGCGTCGGCAACAAGGTCCGCCCGGCGCCGTGTGGGCCGCCAGCGATGCCGCCGTCTTCACCTAGGTCCTCTCTGCGGTCCTCCATCGGCGCCCTGTGTGAAGACGGCGTCCTCGACTTCGACGCCCCGCTGGGCACCTTCTGGGACGAGGTCACCGACCGGCCGCTCGGCACGGTCACCGCCCGCCGGCTGCTGACCCGGACCGCAAGCCTCCCACTGCGGGCCCAGCCACCGGCACCGGCATGTGGACCTCCCCCTCGAAGGATCGGGGGCGGTGCTGCTGACCAACAAGCTCCTTTTCCGGGAACTGGCCTTCCGCTGAACGCATGAGGGCCCGGCGGAGCCGGGCCCTCATGTCACCTCACCGGCGTCACAGGTTGCCGCGCTTCTCCTGCTCGCGCTCGATCGCCTCGAACAGGGCCTTGAAGTTGCCCTTGCCGAAGCCCATCGAGCCGTGGCGTTCGATCAGCTCGAAGAAGACCGTCGGGCGGTCCTGGACCGGCTTGGTGAAGATCTGCAGCAGGTAGCCGTCCTCGTCCCGGTCGACCAGGATCTTCAGCTCGCGCAGGGTGTCGACGGGCACGCGGGTCTCGCCGGCCCACTCGCCGAGGGTGTCGTAATAGGAGTCGGGCGTGTCCAGGAACTGGACGCCGGCCGCCTTCATGGTGCGCACCGTCTGCACGATGTCGCCCGTGTTGAGCGCGATGTGCTGGACGCCGGCGCCGCCGTAGAACTCCAGGTACTCGTCGATCTGGGACTTCTTCTTCGCGACGGCCGGCTCGTTGATCGGGAACTTGACCTTGAGGGTGCCGTCCGCGACCACCTTGGACATCAGCGCGCTGTACTCGGTCGCGATGTCGTCGCCCACGAACTCCTTCATGTTCGTGAAGCCCATGACCTTGTTGTAGAAGCCGACCCACTCGTTCATGCGGCCCAGCTCGACGTTGCCCACGCAGTGGTCCACGGCCTGGAAGGTGCGGTGGGCGGGCGGCTCGACGATCGGGTCGGCGGCGACGAAGCCGGGCAGGTAGGGGCCGTCGTAGCCGGCGCGCTCGACCAGGGTGTGGCGGGTCTTGCCGTACGTGGCGATGGCGGCGAGGACCACCGTGCCGTGCTCGTCCTTCACCTCGTGCGGCTCGGCGAGCGAGCGGGCGCCGTGCTCGACGGCGTAGGCGTGCGCGGCGCGGGCGTCGGGGACCTCGATGGCGAGGTCGACCACGCCGTCGCCGTGCTCGGCGACGTGGCTGTCGAGGAAGCGGCCCCAGTCGGAGGAGGGCTTGATCACCGAGGTGAAGACGAAGCGGGCGGAGCCGTTCTCCAGGACGTAGGCGGCGGTCTCCCGGCTGCCGTTCTCCGGTCCGGAGTAGGCGACCAGCTGCATGCCGAAGGCGGTGGAGTAGTAGTGCGCGGCCTGCTTGGCGTTGCCCACGGCGAAGACGACCGCGTCCATTCCCTTGACCGGGAAGGGATCGGCCTGCCGGGCGGTGTCGGGAGTGTGGTGTGTGGTCTGCGTCATAGGCGCAGGGTCTTACGGCTCCGCAAGGTGCGCAATAGTTTGCGCATTCGCTGGGCACTCTGCCCAGTGAAGGACCGGTCCGGGCGGACGATCTGTACAGGGTGTACAGGGCGCCCGGCGGCGGTGGGAGGGGTGGCGGGGATGGGGATCGACGCGCTGGACGGGCGGATCATCGGGCTGCTGGCCGTGGAGCCGCGGATCGGGGTCCTGGAGATGTCCCGGCGGCTCGGCGTGGCGCGCGGCACCGCGCAGGCCCGGCTCGACCGGCTTCAGTCGAACGGAGTCATCCGCGGCTTCGGCCCCGAGGTGGACCCGGCGGCCCTCGGATACCCGGTCACCGCCTTCGCCACGCTGGAGATCCGACAGGGCCAAGGCCCGGACGTACGGGCGCACTTGGCGGGTGTGCCGGAGGTGCTCGAACTGCACACCACCACCGGCTCCGGAGACATGCTGTGCCGCCTGGTGGCCCGCTCCAACGCCGATCTCCAGCGGGTGATCGACCTCGTCGTCGGTTTTGATGGCATCGTCCGGGCCGCCACGGCGATCGTCATGGAGAACCCCGTCCCGCTGCGGATCATCCCGCTGGTGGAGCAGGCGGCCCGGGACGGCGACGTACGGACCGACTAGCGCGGCTCAAGGCTCCGGGAGGTGGGTGACGGGTGGACTTCTGGGAGTTCCTGGGCAGCCGCCACCAGCAGCTGCTCACCGACGCCTACCAGCACGCCAGCGCGGTGTTCCAGTGCATGGTGGTGGCGACCCTGATCGGGGTGGCGATCGGCGTCGCCACCTACCGCAGCGAGTGGGCCGGGAACCTGGCCACCCTGGCCACCTCCACCGTCCTGACCATCCCCTCGCTGGCCATGATCGGCCTGCTCATCCCGGTGCTCGGCCTCGGCGTGCCGCCGACGGTGACCGCGCTGACGCTGTACGGGCTGCTGCCGGTGGTGCGCAACGCCATCGTCGGGCTGCGCGGCGTCGACCCGGCCCTGGTGGACGCGGCCAAGGGCATCGGCATGTCCCGCGCGGCCCGGCTGCTGCGGGTGGAGCTGCCGCTGGCGTGGCCGCCGATCCTGACCGGCATCCGGGTCTCCACGCAGATGCTGATGGGCATCGCCGCCATCGCCGCCTACGCCTCCGGGCCCGGGCTCGGCAACGAGATCTTCCGCGGCATCGCCTCGCTGGGCAGCAAGAACGCGCTGAACCAGGTGCTCGCGGGCACGCTCGGCATCATCGTCCTGGCCCTGCTGTTCGACGCCGCGTACGTGCTGCTCGGGCGGCTGACCATTCCGAGGGGGATCCGTGCCTGAGACGACCGGCGCCGCCACGGGCGCGACCATCGAGCTGGACAGCCTCACCAAGCTCTATCCGGGCAACCCGACGCCCGCCGTGGAGAACGTCTCCATGGAGATCAAGGCGGGCGAGATCGTCATCTTCGTCGGCCCCTCGGGGTGCGGGAAGTCCACCACCCTGAAGATGATCAACCGGCTGATCGAGCCGAGCGGCGGCCGCATCCGCATCGGCGGCGAGGACGTCACCTCCATCGACCCGGTGAAGCTGCGCCGCAAGGTCGGCTACGCCATCCAGTCCTCCGGCCTCTTCCCGCACATGACCGTCGCCCAGAACATCGCGCTGGTGCCGCGGATGATCGGCTGGTCGAAGGCCAGGACCAAGGCCCGGGTGGAGGAGATGCTGGACCTGGTCGGCCTGGACGCCGGGGAGTTCCAGGGCCGCTACCCGCGCCAGCTCTCCGGCGGGCAGCAGCAGCGCGTCGGGGTGGCCCGGGCGCTGGCCGCGGACCCGCCGGTGCTGCTGATGGACGAGCCGTTCGGCGCGGTCGACCCGATCACCCGGGACCACCTCCAGGACGAGCTGATCCGCCTCCAGCACGAGCTGCACAAGACGATCGTCTTCGTCACCCACGACTTCGACGAGGCGATCAAGCTGGGCGACCGGATCGCGGTGCTGCGCGAGCGCTCGCACATCGCCCAGTTCGACACGCCGGAGGCCATCCTCACCAACCCGGCCGACGACTTCGTCTCCGGCTTCGTCGGCGCGGGCGCGGCGCTGAAGCGGCTGAACCTGACCCGGGTGCGGGACGTGGAGGTCACCGACTACCCGACGGTGACCGTGGAGGACCCGCTCCAGCACATCTTCGACCGGCTGCGCGACGCCGGTACCAACGAGATCCTCCTCCTCGACCGGCGCGGCCGTCCCTACAAGTGGCTGCGCCGCGGCGACCTGATGCGGGCCCGCGGCTCGCTGGCCCGGGCCGGGACGCTGGTCAGCGACACGGTGACCCGGGACGCGACGCTGCGGGACGCCCTGGAGGCGGTGCTGACCGACAACACGGGCCGGGTCGCGGTCACCGGGCGGCGCGGGGAGTACACGGGCGTGGTGGACATGGAGACGCTGATGACCTCCGTGCAGGAGCTGCTCGAGGCCGACCGCCTGGACGCGCTGGAGCACCGGCACGACCTGGAGGAGTCGCGGACGGCGCAGACGCACTCCGAGCAGGAGGGCGGCGGCGCGGCGGGGGGCCGGGCGTGAACGCGCCACCGGAACCGGCCACGGACCCCGCGGCGGAGGCCGCCGAGCAGCCGCGCCCCTCGCGGGTGACCGCGGCCGTACGGCGCATCGGCTGGCGCAAGCTGACCTTCCTGCCCGTCTTCCTGATCGCCGTGCTGCTGGCCACCTGGCTGTGGTTCCGGCAGGCCACTCTGGACGCGCTCAGCCAGAACGCGCTGGGCGGCGGCCAGGTCACCAAGGCGCTGTGGCAGCACGTCCAGCTGACCGTCATCTCGACCTTCTTCGTGCTGATCATCGCCATCCCGCTGGGCATCCTGCTCACCCGCCGCATGTTCCGCCGGGCCACCCCGGTGGCGATGGCGCTGGCCAACATGGGCCAGGCGACACCGGCCATCGGCCTGCTCGCGCTGCTGGTGATCTGGCTGGGCATCGGCCGCCGCTCCGCGCTGATCGGCATCATCATCTACGCCATCCTGCCGGTGCTCTCCAACACCATCGCCGGCCTGCGCGCCAACGACCCGACCCTCCTGGAGGCGGCCCGGGGCATCGGCATGTCGCCGCTGGGCGTGCTGACCCGGGTGGAGCTGCCGCTCGCCGTGCCGCTGATCCTGGCCGGCGTGCGCACCGCCCTGGTGCTCAACGTCGGCACGGCGACGCTGGCCACCTTCGGCGGGGGCGGGGGGCTGGGGGTGCTGATCACCACCGGGATCACCAGCCAGCGGATGCCGGTGCTGGTCCTCGGCTCGATCCTCACCGTCGCGCTGGCGCTGCTGGTGGACTGGCTGGCCTCACTGGCGGAGCTGCTGCTGCGGCCGCGGGGACTGGAGGTACGGACATGAGGCGCCGTCCGGTGGCAGTGGCGGCGGTGCTGCTCCTGGCCGCCGCCGGGTGCGGCCTGACCAGCGGCTCCCCCATGGTCGACGACGTGGAGCCGGGTTCGATCGGGAAGGGCCGGCCGCTGGAGGGCGCCCACCTCACCGTCGTCTCCAAGGAGTTCACCGAGCAGCTCGTCCTCGGCGCCATCATGGGCATCGCCTTCGAGGCGGCCGGCGCCGAGGTCCTGGACCGCACCGGCATCCAGGGCTCGGTGGGCACCCGGGCGGCCGTGGTGAACGGCGACGCGGACGCCACGTACGAGTACACGGGCACCGCCTGGATCACGTACCAGGGCAACAGCAAGCCCATCCCCGACTCGCGCAAGCAGTGGGAGGCGGTGCGCGCGGCGGACGCGAAGGAGGGGCTGACCTGGCTGCCCCGGGCGCCGATGAACAACACGTACGCGCTGGCCATGAACCAGGCCAACTTCCGCAAGTACCGCACGCGGACGCTGTCCCAGGTCGCCGAGTTGTCGAAGACCGACCCGGGCGCGGTGACGCTGTGCGTGGAGGGCGAGTTCGCCAACCGCGCGGACGGGCTGCCGGGTCTGGAGAAGGCGTACGGGATGGACATCCCGGCGCGCAACATCACGCAGATGGACACCGGGATCATCTACACGCAGACGGCGAAGGGCAGTTGCACGTACGGCGAGGTGTTCACCACCGACGGGCGGATCAAGTCGATGAACCTGGTGGTGATGGCGGACGACAAGAAGTTCTTCCCCATCTACAACGCGGCCCCGATGATCCGCACCTCGACGATGAAGAAGTGGCCGGCCATCGCCGGGGTCCTCGACCCGGTCACCCGGGCGCTCACCAACGACGTGGCGCGGACGCTCAACGCGAAGGTCGACGTGGACGGGGAGGACCCGCACCAGGTGGCCCTGGACTGGATGAAGGACCGGGGCTTCGTGAAGGAGGGCTGACCTTCTACGAGTTCAGCAGGAGGGAATCGCGCCCTTGCCGCTCTCCAGGGCGCGCAGGGAGTCCACGGCGCCCTTGAGGGTGGTGACCGGGATCAGCCGCAGGCCCTTGGGCAGCTCGGTGCGGGCGTCGGAGCACTCCGCCCTCGGTACGAGGAAGACGGTGGCGCCGTCGCGCCGGGCGGCCTTCGTCTTCAGCGGCACCCCGCCGACCGCGCCGACCGCGCCCTTGCCGTCGATGGTGCCGGTGCCGGCCACGACCCGGCCGCCGGTGAGGTCGCCGCCGCTGCCGTCGCCGCCGAGCTTGTCGACGATGCCGAGGGAGAAGAGCAGACCGGCGCTGGGGCCGCCGACGTCCTCCAGGCGCAGGGAGACGTCGACGTCGGCCGGGTCCAGCTTCAGGTAGTCCAGGGCGGCGGTGGTCGCGGCGTCCTGGGACTCGGTCATCTGCTTCTTGTTGTAGTCCTCGATCTCCTGGACGTCGTCGCCGCTCGGGTAGACGGCGTCGCGCGGCATGACCGCCCGGTCGGTGCGGAACCAGTTGCCGAGCACGTCGGAGAGGGAGACCCGGGCGTCCGGGCTGGTCGCCTCGATGGTCGTCATCCGCAGCTGGCCGTCGGTCTTCCGGGTCGGCGCGCCCTTGATCGTGATCACCTGCGCGCCCTGGTTCCTGCCCAGCACGTCGGCGGTCAGCCCTGGCTGCGCCACGGAGAACGGCAGCGGCGCGAACACCGCGACGCCGAGCAGCGCGAGCACGGGCAGGGCGCACAGGACGAGGGCCTGGAGGCGGGTGAGGCGAGAGAGCACGGGGTCAATCTAACGCGGGCCGGCCCTCCGGCAGGCCCCTGGGGCCCGGGCGTCAGCGCAGCGCCTCCGCCACCTCCCGGGCCGCGTCCACCACCCGGCTGCCCACCCGCTCGGGCACCACGTCGGACAGCATCACCACGCCCACGCTGCCCTCCACGCCGGTCACCCCGAGGAGCGGCGCGGCGGCCCCGCTGGCGCCGGCCTCCAGTTCGCCCTGGGTGAGGGTGTAGCCGGGGTCGGCGGCCGGCTGGCGCCGGGCGGCGAGTATCGCCTTGCCGGCGGCGCCGCGCTCCAGCGGGTGCCGGAAGCCGGCCCGGTAGGCCACGTGGTAGTCGGTCCAGGTCGGCTCGACCACCGCGACGGCCAGCGCCTCGGCGCCGTCCACCAGGGTGAGGTGGGCGGTGGCCCCGATGTCCTCGGCCAGGGAGCGCAGGGCCGGCATGGCGGCCTCGCGTACCAGGGGGTGCACCTGGCGGCCGAGGCCGAGCACTCCGAGGCCGACGCGGGCGCGGCCACCGAGGTCGCGGCGGACCAGGGCGTGCTGTTCGAGGGTGGCGAGCAGGCGGTAGACCACCGTCCGGTTCACCCCGAGGCGCTGCGAGAGTTCGGTGACGGTCAGCCCGTGGTCGGTGTCGGCCAGCAGTTTGAGGACGCGCAGTCCCCGGTCGAGCGTCTGAGAGGTCTCCGCGGTCACGACGCCCACTCCTTAAGTGGTGAGGTCGGCGGTCTCCTCGCGGCAGGTGCGTCGCCGAGTCCCGTCGGCGACGCGCTTCAGAGGCCGCCGATCGTTGGAGGGCCCGGCGTTGCCCCGGGCCCAGTCGCTTCACGGCTGCGCTCCGCGGCGGCGCTGCCACGGGGCGTGTGCGTAGCGGGACAGTAGCGAGCCGGTCCGCTCAGCGGAAGGCTCCGTCCAGAATCCGGGCAGCGCGGGGTGCGGAATGCCGCTCTTTACCCCGGTACGTGATCGGGTCGCCGGGGCTGTGGCCGAGCGGGGTTCACTTCATGCGGGTGGCCCACTCCTGGACCTTGGCGATGCGCTGGCGGAGCTGTCCGGCGGTGGCCTCGGCGCTGGGCGGGCCGCCGCAGGTGCGGCGCAGCTCGGTGTGGATGACGCCGTGCGGCTTGCCGGTCTGGTGGACGTAGGCGCCGACGAGGTTGTTGAGCTGGCGGCGCAGCTCCATCATCTCCTTGTGCGAGACGACCGGGCGGCGCTCGGCGGGCATCTCCAGGAGGTCGGCCTCCTCGTCCGGCTTCTTGCGGCTGTGCGCGATCTGGCGGGCCTGCCGCTTCTGGAGCAGCAGCTGCACCTGGTCGGGTTCGAGCAGCCCCGGGATGCCGAGGTAGTCCTGCTCCTCCTCGCTGCCGGGGTGGGCCTGCATGCCGAACTCGGCGCCGTTGTACATGACCCGGTCGAAGACGGCGTCGGACTCCAGCGCCTCGAAGGGCAGCGTGTCCTGCTCGCCGGTGTCCTCGTCCTGCTCCCGGTTGGCCTCGTCCATCTCCTTCTCGGACTCGGCGTAGGGGTCCTCCTCGCCCTCCTTCTTGGGCTTGTCGAGGACGTGGTCGCGCTCGCGCTCCATCTCGTTGGCGAAGGAGAGCAGGTCGGGCACGGTCGGCAGGAACACGGACGCGGTCTCGCCGCGCCGCCGGGACCGTACGAAGCGCCCGACGGCCTGGGCGAAGAAGAGGGGGGTGGAGATGGTGGTGGCGTACACCCCGACGGCGAGCCGGGGCACGTCGACGCCCTCCGACACCATCCGGACGGCGACCATCCACCGGTCGTCGCTGGCGCTGAAGTCGTCGATGCGCTTGGAGGCGCCGGTGTCGTCGGAGAGCACGACCGTCGGGCCGGTGCCGGTGATCTCCCGGATGAGCTTGGCGTAGGCGCGGGCGGAGTCCTGGTCGGCGGCGATGACGAGGGCGCCGGCGTCCGGGATGGCCTTCCTGACCTCGGTGAGCCGCTGGTCGGCGGCGCGCAGCACGGCCGGCATCCACTCGCCGCGCGGGTCGAGCGCGGTGCGCCAGGCCTGGCTGACGGCGTCCTTGGTCATCGGCTCGCCGAGCCGCGCGGCGATCTCGTCGCCGGCCTTGGTGCGCCAGCGCATGTTGCCGCTGTAGCTCATGAAGATGACGGGCCGCACGACGCCGTCGTTGAGCGCGGCGCCGTACCCGTAGGTGTAGTCGGCGGCGGACCGCCGGATCCCGTCGTCCCCCTCCTCGTACACGACAAAGGGGATGGGATTGGTGTCCGACCGGAACGGCGTACCGGTGAGCGCGAGCCGCCGCGTGGCCGGCTCGAAAGCCTCCAGGCACGCCTCGCCCCACGACTTGGAGTCGCCGGCGTGGTGGATCTCGTCCAGGATGACGAGCGTCTTGCGCTGCTCGACCCGGTTCCGGTGCAGCATCGGCCGCACGCCGACACCCGCGTACGTCACGGCGACGCCGTGGTACTCCCGGCTGAGCGGCCCGGCGCTGTACTCGGGGTCGAGGCGGATCCCTATCCGGGCCGCCGCCTCGGCCCACTGGCTCTTGAGGTGCTCGGTCGGCGCGACGACGGTCACCTGCTGCACGACGTGGTGGTGCAGCAGCCAGGACGCCAGGGTCAGCGCGAAGGTGGTCTTCCCGGCGCCGGGCGTGGCGACCGCGAGGAAGTCCCGGGGCTGCTCCTGGAGGTACTTCCCCATCGCCCCCTCCTGCCAGGCCCTCAGCTTGCTGGCGGTGCCCCAGGGGGCGCGGCCGGGGAAGGCGGGGGACAGGTGGTGCGAGGTGCTGGCGGTGGTAGTCACGGTCTCCGAAGGGGTCCGGTGGGTGTCCGATGGACGTGGAACGGCTCGGCCACGTATGACGACCGGGTCACCCTACCGGCGCCCGGGGGCGCCGGGCGTCCGGCCCGGCCGGGGGGACGCGGGGGTGGGACCGACGTCACATCACCGGGTCGGACCTACGATCGCCCACCGCACGCGGGCCGAGGTGAGGATGTCCTCGGCCGTAGTGGGGCACACGTCACTCGAGCCGCTCCAGCAGCTCGGCCCATTTCGCGGTCTGCTGCTCGGCTGCCTCGCTCACGAGCGCCTCGTGCGAGGTCCTGGCCAGGTATTCGTCCACCGCTCTGAGCACGAGGGCGTGCACAGTCCACGGCGACACCGGCCGACTCAGCCGACCCGCACCCTGCGTGTCACCCACGCCCCCACCAACGCCACCCCCGCCATCGGCAGGAACACCGCCGCGAAGGCCGCCGGACGGGAGCCGGAGCCGGATGCCTCGGTGGCCGCGTCGGTCACCGTGCCGCCGCCCAGGGCGGCGAAGGCGGCGCCGCCGGCGGCGAGGAGGAGGACGTTGGAGAGGCCGTCGGAGATCTGCAGGGCGGCGGAGTTGGCACCGGCCTCCTCGGGGGCGGAGAGCTTCAGCAGCAGCACGCTGGTGGAGGCGATCACCAGCCCCATCCCGAAGCAGCCGAACCCCCACGCCACGGCCACCGTCCAGACGGGCACGGCGTCGAGGAGCACACTGGGCGCGGCGGCGATCGCGGCGGCCACCAGCGCCATCCCCACCGTCATCAGCCGCTCCCGGTACGGCTCCGCACGCGGCCGCGACTGCACCCACGACCCCGCCGCCCAGGTCGCCCCGCCCGCGGCCAGCGAGAGCCCGGCCAGGGTCGAGCTGAGCCCCCGCTGGGTGACCAGCATCAGCGGCACGAAGGACTCGGCGGCGATGAAGGACCCCGCGGCGATGCCGCGCAGCAGCACGACGGAGGGCAGTCCGCGGGCGGCCCGGCAGGTCCCGCGGGGCAGCAGCCCCAGCACGGCGGGCACGAGCAGCGCGAGTCCGGCGGCGCCGGGCAGCAGGGAGACCCACCGGAGGTCCTGCGCGGCGTACTGGAGGAGCCCCGCCCCCAGCGAGATCCCGAGGGCGAGCCGGATACGCCGCCGGTCGAAGGCGGCGTCACCGCCAGCGGCCACGGCCCCGGACGCGCGCCGGCGGATCTGCGGCAGCGCCAGCCCGAGGGGAACGACGACCAGCACCGGGATCCCGAGGAACACCCACCGCCACCCCAGCTGCTCGGTCACCGCCCCGGCGGCCAGCGGCCCGACGACGGACGGCACGACCCACGCCGCCGCGAACCCCGCCATGATCGCGGGCCGCAACCGCTCCGGGTAGGCCCGCCCGACCACCACGTACAACGCGACGATCACCAGCCCCCCGCCGAGCCCCTGCACGGCCCGCCCGACGACGAACAGCCACATCCCCCCGGCCGTCCCGGCCACCACGAGCCCCGCCGCGAACGCCCCGATCCCCCCGGTCAACGGCCCGAGCGGCCCGCGCCGGTCGGACCACTGCCCGGAGAGCACCATGCCGAACAGGCTGGTGGTGAAGTACCCGGAGAAGGCGAACGCGTACAGCGACACCCCGTCCAGCTCCCGCGCCGCGACCGGCATGGCCGTCCCGACGGCGGTCGCCTCGAAGGCGATCAGCACGACGACGGACACGATCCCGACACTGAGCGCCCGGAACCCCCGCCCCAGCACGCCCTCGTCGCCCTCGCGGGGCCCAGGGGAGAGCGCCGTGACCTCGGCGTCGTCACGCGACTCGGAAACAGCCATGCCCGCAAGCGTAAGGCCCGTAACCGGCATTGACCCCTGTCCTACGCCCCCGCCCCTTCATGAACGGCGTATGGCAGTCCCATTGCCCCCCGTGGCAACCCGCCCGCGTCCCTTGAGCCCCTCCCCCACCCCGCCCTACGGTCGACAGCACCGAGTCCGGACCACGCACCACCTCCGGATCCCGGCCGTGTGCCCGAGTGGTTGAGGGGCTCGCCTGCAAAGCGAGTTACGCGGGTTCGATCCCCGCCACGGCCTCCGACGCGGCCGACCTCTGCGGTCGGACCGCGCTCAGATCTCCCACCAGAGGTCGATGTTCGGGTCGACCCGGTCGCGCAGGCAGGTCGAGTGCGCGTAGGCCTTCTGCCGCACGTGGCCGCCCCGTTCCGGGTCGACGGCGCCGAGCAGGAGCGCGGTGGTTGCCCGGTCCTGGGCGAGGTCGACGGTCCGGAAGCAGAAGCAGCAGAGGGCGGAAGGGGGCAACGGATCCACCTACGGCGTCCCGTCCGGCTGCCACTCCTCGGCGAGCAGCCCGAGCAGCACCTCGTCCACGAACCCGCCCATCATCCAGGCCGCGGAGCGCAGCACGCCCTCGCGGACGAAGCCGTTGCGCTCGGCGCAGTGCAGCATCGCGGCGTTGTCCGACAGCGTCTCGATCTGGAGCCGCCGGAGCCCGCGCACGGCGAAGCCGTAGTGGCACAGCACGGCGACCGCGTCGGCGCCGTACCCCTTGCCGCGCGCGGACGGCAGCAGCGCGAGGCCGATGTGGGCGGACCGGTTGTGGGTGTCGATCTTCCACAGCTCCGCGGCCCCGATCAGCGCACCGCCCTCCAGCTCCACCACGGAGAAACACGCATTGCGCTGGTCGGAGTCGTCGACGACGAACTGCGACGCCTTCGAACCGGGCGTGATCGGCCGCCACGGCGCTCCCTCGGCCTGCGAGTAGGTCACCACGTCGTCGTGCAACCCGGCCTGCAGCACCGGTATGTCGTCTTCGTGCCGGGCCCTGAGCCCGACCTTGCCGCCTCTGAGCATGCGCGCTTTCTATGCGACGGGGCCGCCGGAGCCAAGTGAATTACGGTGGCCGCGGTCGACGAGTCCGCGCAGGAGTTCCCGGCCGGCCGGCCAGTCGCCGAGGCCGCTGCCGGAGTTGATGTGGCCGTGGCTCTCCACGAGGTGCACCTCCGCCTGCCACCCGTGCCCGAACGACACGGCCGTCGCCGGGTCGCAGTAGGGGTCGTCGTCGCTGGCCACCAGGAGGCTCGGGCAGGGCAGCGGGCGGGCGGTCAGGCCGAGGAACGTGGCGGCGGCCTCCCGCGGGAACCCCGGCCCGGCGGGGTCCGGGGGCGCGACCAGGAAGGCCGCCACCGGGCCGGTGCCGGTCCCCGCCCGCCCGGCCAGCCACTGCGCGGCCGCCCAGCAGCCGAGGCTGTGGGCCACCAGCACCACCCGGCTGTCCCGCCGGGCGGCGCTCTCGTAGGCGCCCTCCACCGCGGCGACCCAGTCCCCCAGGTCCGGCTCGCTCCACGAGGCCGGTGCGGTCCGGACCGCCGAGGCCCCCCACTGCTCCTCCCACCGGCTCTGCCAGTGCCTCTCGTCCGAACCGTCGATACCGGGGATGATGACGTACGCGACCACCGCTTGCCGCCCTTCCAGTCGTGGCCCCCGCCCGTGGCGAGGCCGTCCTGGGGCGATTCTCGATGGAGCATCGGCCGCGACCCGGCCCGGCAAGTGATGACGAAGAAAGTGGGGGCGACAACGATGGAATCACTCGACGAGATCGACCGGGCCATCCTGGCACTGCTCCAGACCGACGGCCGGCTCACCGGCGCGGAGGTCGGACGCCGGGTCGGACTGTCCCAGCCGGCCGCCGGCGCCCGCATCCAGCGCCTGGAGAAGAACGGCGTCATCACGGGCTACCGTGCCGTCGTCGCGCCGGCCGCGGTCGGGCTGAACATCCACGCCGTCGTCCGGCTCCGGACCACCCACGCGCAGCTCTCCTCCGCGCTCACACTCGCCGCCCGCACCCCCGAGGTCGTCTCGACCCTCCGCGTGACCGGCGAGGACTGCCTGCTGCTCGACGTGTACTGCTCCCACGCCGAACGCCTGGAGCAGGTCGTGGACTCCCTGGCCCGCTACGGCCCGGTCACCACCTCCCTCGTCCTGCGCGGCTACCCACCCAAGCCGCTGCCGCCGAAGCCCTCCACGACGCCGTGATCAAGGGGGCTCCGCCGCGCCCCCGCCGACGAGACCGGTCACACCCCGGCGTGCGCGGTCACCAGCAGAGTGTCGGCAGCGCGTGGCCCCTCGGTCGAGGAGCGCAGCACGCGCACGTCGACGCGGGAGAATCCGGCGGAGCCGAGGACCTTCACCCACACCTTGTCCTGAAGCACCCAGCGGCGCATCGTGGCCGCTTCTCCGTCCGGCGTCCTCGCCGGGATGTCGGCGGCGAGGACGTCCGGCTGCGCCGACTCGCCGCTCAGGTGGTGCGCGAGGGTCGAGACGACCAGCTTCCCGCCCGGCCGGAGGGCGGCGGCTGCCGCGGGCATCAGCTCACCCGGGTCGGAGAAACAGGCCGCACCGAAGACGCTGTACAACACGTCGTATTCGCCGGGTTTCGCCCGGAGGTGGCGCGTGACATCGGAGTGCACGATCCTCAGTGCCGGTGCGAGGCGGCCGTACAGACCGCGGGCCATGGCATGCTGCGCCGGTGAGGCGTCGACGGCGTCCACCCGGGCGGGGCGGTGGTGGACGACCAGGTGGGCCGCGTGCCGGGCGGTCCCCGCGCCCAGATCTCCGACGCACCGGCCGGTCAGGTCGCCGAGGACTTCGGCCCCGGGACCGCCGTTCTGATCCCACGACCAGGAGAAGACGCCGGGGACGGCCCGGTCACGCTGGGCGCGGGCGCGGCCGTAGTGGTGCCAGAGGTCTGCGGTGCCGGTGGTCACCCGGCCCATACTGCTGGAGCCCGGCCGACAGCGGGCCGCTTCCGCCGCATGTCACTCCGGCAGCGGGAGCGGACAGAGCTGACGGGAAGGCTCCTGCTCGGTCCGCTCGTCAGGCGTGGGTGGGGGTCGGGTCCGGGGCCTGTCGGGGTGTGTCGGCGGGGCGGGGCAGGAGGAGGGGGGTCAGGAGGATGAGGGCGCCGGCCAGGGCGATGGCGGGGCGGGGGCCCAGCCAGGTGCCCAGGGCGCCCCAGAGGGCCGTCAGGAGGGCCGTCGTCGCCTTTGTCGTCACCGACCAGGCGGAGAGGGTGCGGGTGATGAGGTCGGGGGCGGTGCGTTCCAGGCGGTACGTGGCCTGGACGGGGTTGAAGACGCCGCAGCAGAAGATGAGGCCCAGTTGGAGCGTCATCACCAGGAGCAGGCCGCCCGTCCCCGGAGTCAGGAAGGCCAGGCCGATCGGCCAGAGGGCGCGGAGGGTGCCCGTGGTGCGCAGGACGCGGTGGGCGCCGTGGCGGGCGGCCAGGGGGCGGGCCAGGCGGGAGCCGAGGAGGCCCGCGATCGACGGGGCCGCGAAGGCCAGGCCGTACTGCCAGGGGGTGAAGCCGAGACGGCCCAGCATCAGGACCGCAAGGAGCGCGTCGGCGGCCATCAGCAGGCCGTTGAACAGGGCGGTGTTGAGGAACAGCGGGCGCAGGGTCGGGTCGGACAGGATGTGGCGCCAGCCGTGGAGCAGGTCGCCGGCGCGCAGGCGGGTGGCCGGCTCCCGGGGTGTGGGGCGCGGCTCCGTGCCGCCGGTCGCGCGGATGCCCAGCGCCGAGAGCAGGTAGCTGGCCGCGTCCGCGACCACCGTCGCCACCGGGCCGAGCAGACCGATCGCCGCGCCGCCGAGTGGTGGTCCGATGATCGTCGAGGTCCAGGACGTGGACTCGAAGCGGGCGTTGGCCACCAGCAGGTGCTCCGCCGGGACCAGTGCCTTCACATACGCGCCCGACGCCGCCCGGAACGTGATGTCCGACGCGGCGACGACCACCGAGACCAGCAGGAGTTGGAGGAAGCCGAGGACGCCCAGCGCGTACGCCGCCGGGATCGTCAGGAGCGCCCCGCACCGCAGCAGGTCCATGCCGATCAGCACCGGGCGCTTGCGGCGGAACTCCACCCACGGCCCCAGCGGCACCGCCACCGCCGCGCCCACCGCCGCCCCCACCGACGAGAGCGCGGCGACCTCCGCCGGGCCGGCGTGCAGCACCTGGATGGCGATCAGCGGGAAGGCGCCGAAGGCCAGCCACGTACCGAGGGCGCTGGTCCCGTAGGCCGCCCAGAGCCAGCCGAACGCCCGCCCCAGACGGGGCCCGCCCCTCGTGTCCGCGTCCATTCCCCGCCCGCACCGCCCTGTCACCGATTCGCCGTCGACCGGAGTCAAGCGGGGGGCGGCGGCGCAGGTCAAACAACCTCAAGCGGGCGCCGGCACAACCAGGAGTTGTGCGGCCAGCGTGGAGAGGTCCCGGGTCAGCGGGTGCGGGGCGGGGTCCTCGGCGGTCCATGTCAGGATCGCGCCCGTCCGGCCGTGCACCAGCAGCGCGGTGTGGTCGTGGAGGTGGCCGAGGTGTATCAGGTCGTCCGCGTCCGGCGGCAGGGAGGCCGCCGCGGGCGCGTCCCACCAGTGTTCCGCCAGCGTCGGGAGCGGGACGTCCGTGTTCAGCGCGAAGCCGCCACCCTCCTCCGGCAGGCCGTGCTCGCGCAGGAAGTGCCGGGTCGGGGCGTGGGTGAGCGTGGGCGGGAAGTCGATGTCCTCGAAGTGGACGATCCGGTGGGGGCCGAAGGCGTCCGTCAGGAAGCGGGGCGGGAGGTCAAGGGCCAGGCCGGAGCGGGTCCCGGGCGGTGTGCGGGTGGTGAGCGTCGTCGTCATGGTGCGTGCGTCCCCCGTGCGTGCCGTGCCGTGACGGCCGTCGTCCGCCACTGCTCCGCAGCCTAGGGGCCACCACTGACAACGGCCTCAGGCCGTGACCGCCGTGGCCGCCGTGACCACCGCCGCCTGCGGCCGGATCGGCAGGCGGTTGACCGGGCGGCCCGTCGCCGCCCGCACCGCCGACGCCACCGCGGCCGGCGAGGCCACCACGGGCGCCGCGCCGGCCGCCTTCGCGCCGAACGGGGCCACCACGTCCCGCTCCTCCACCAGCTTGACGATCCTGATGTCCGGGGTGTCCAGAGCGGTGGGCAGGGCGTACCCGGTGAGGTCGGGGTGGCGGATCTGGCCGCGCGGGGCGCGCAGGTTCTCGGTCAGCGCGATGCCCACTCCCTGGGTGACGCCGCCCTCGATGCGCGCGGTCAGCTGGGCCGGGTTCAGGACGCGGCCCACGTCCTGGGCGACGGCCAGCTCCACCACCCGCACCGAGCCGATCTCGATGTCGACGTCCACCACCGCGCGGATCGCGCAGAAGGCCATGCCCACGAAGGCGTCGCCCTGGCCGGCCTCGTCGAGCGGCTCGGTGGGGTGCGGGCGGCACTGGGCCGTGGCCCACAGTTCCTTGCCCTCCAGGGTCTCCGCGACCGTGGTCGACAGGACGCCGTCGTACGAGGTGATCTTGCCGTCGGCGATCTGCAGGAGTTCGGTGGACATGCCGAACTTGTGCGCCAGGGGCTGCAACAACTGCGTACGGACCATCTTGGCCGCCCGTTCCACCGCGCCGCCCGAGACCCAGGTGTGCCGGCCCCGGCAGCCGGGTCCGGCGGGGGGCTGGTCGGTGTCCACGGGGGCCACGTGGACCTCGTCCACGCCGAGCGTGTCCTGGACGATCTGCCGCGCCAGGGTCGCGAAGCCCTGGCCCGTCTCCACCGCCGCGCACAGCACCGTCGCCACGCCGTCGTGCACCTTGACGGTGGCCGTCGACACCTCGTCGGCGCCCTCCGCGCCGAGCATGTGCACCATGCCGACGCCGTAGCCCACGCCCCGCCGCACCGCACCCGGTTCGCCCGCGCCCTCGGGGCCGCCGGGCAGCAGCCACTCGTCCTCGGGGGTGTCCTTGGGGAGCGCGGGGAGCGGGAAGTCGCGGACCGCCTGGAGGAGTTCGGCGACCGGGGCCGGGCAGGTGACCGTCTGCCCGGTGGGCAGCACGTCGCCGGTGGCCAGGACGTTGCGCAGCCGCACCTCGGCCGGGTCCAGGCCGAGCTTCTTGGCGAGCTTGTCCATCTGCGCCTCGTACGCCGCGCACACCTGCATCGCGCCCTCGCCGCGCACGTGCCCGGAGGGCGGGTTGTTGGTGCGCACCGCCCAGCCCTCGATGAAGGCGTTCGGGACGACGTACGGGCCGCACGCGAAGGCAACCGCGGCGGCCAGCGCCTCGGACGACGTGTCCGCGTACGCCCCCGCGTCGAGCAGGATCTGCGCCTCGACCTTGACCAGGCGGCCCTCGGCGTCGGCGTGGTGGCGGTAGCGCAGCAGGGTGGGGTGGCGGTGGGCGTGGCCGAGGAAGGACTCCTCGCGGGTGGCGGTCAGCTTCACCGGGCAGCCGGTGCGCAGTGCCAGGAGGCCGAGCGGCAGCTGGAAGCCCTGGTCCTCGCGGTCGGCGGTGGCGCCGGGGACGCCGGTCACCACGATCTTCACCCGTTCGGGGTCGAGGCCGAAGCAGGCGGCGGCCGTGTCCCGGTCGGTGTGCGGGTCGGTGGAGGCCAGGTACAGCTCCACGCCCCCGTCGGGGCGCGGCACGGCCAGGCCCGCCTCGGCGCCGATGGGCGCGGGGTCCTGACGGCCGATGCGGTACAGGCCCTCCGCGACGACCTCACCGGCCGCCTCGGTGTCGCCGTGGCGCAGCGGGATGTGCCGGATCAGGTTGCCGTCGGGGTGCAGCGGCTCGGCCTCGAAGGCGTGCTCCGGGTCGGTCACCGGGTCGAGCACCTCGTACTCGACGATGACGGCGGCGGCGGCCATCCGCGCGGTGTCCGGGTGGTCGGCGGCGACGGCGGCGATGGGCTCGCCGTGGTGGCGCACGACGTCGGAGGCGAACACCGGCCGGTCGGCGCGGCCCCGGCCGTGCAGCGGGGTGCCGGGCACGTCCTCGTGGGTGACGACGGCGCGGACGCCGGGCATCTCGCGCGCGTGGGTGGTGTCGATGGAGACGATGCGCGCGTGCGGGTGCGGTGAGCGCAGGACGGCCGCCCAGAGCAGGCCCTCGGCCCACAGGTCGGCGGCGTACGGGAAGGTGCCCTCCGTCTTGGCGCGGGCGTCCGCGGCCGGGAGGGACACGCCGAGGCCGTGCGGGATCGGCTCCGGGGCGGCGGAGACGGTGGGCTCGACGGGCCCGGTGGCCCCCGCGGACTCCGCCGTCGCGGCGTCTTGGCTCACGCCTGGCCTCCGTCCTGGCCGTAGTGCTGCTGGTCGGGCCGGCCCGGGGCGAACCCGGGCGGGTCGAACGCCGAGGCGTGCACGCCGCCGGCGCCGGGGCCCGCCTGATGGGGGATACGGGGCTCGTCGGCGTCCGTCTCGGCGGTGTCGGCGCTGTCCGCGCCGCTCAGCGCGCGGCGTTCGGCGACGACCTCCTGGACGGCGTCCAGGACGCCCCGGTAGCCCGAGCAGCGGCACAGGTTGCCGCACAGGGCCTGCCGGGCCTCCAGGTCGGTCGGGGCCGGGTTGCCCTCCAGGAGGTTGTGCACGGTCATCGCCATGCCGGGCACGCAGAAGCCGCACTGCACCGCGCCGCACCGGGCGAGCGCCCGCTGCACGTCCGAGGGCTGCCCGTCGGCGGCCAGGCCCTCGACGGTGCGCACCTCGCTGCCGGCGGCGGTCACCGAGGGGACGAGGCAGGAGGCGACGAGCCGGCCGTCCACCTGGACGTTGCACGCGCCGCACTCGCCCTGCGAGCAGCCGTCCTTGGCACCGGCCAGGCCGAGGCGCTCGCGCAGCACGTAGAGCAGCGACTCGCCGATCCAGGCGTCGGTGACGGGGCGGTCGACGCCGTTCACGCGCAGGACGTAGGAGGCGAGGGGGTGTTCGTCCTGGGGGGCCGCGGGGGCTGCGGAGTGCGGCTGCTCAGCTGCAAGGGGCTCGGGGGCTTCTGGAGCCTCGGCGGCGGCCGGGATCGCGTCCGGCCGGGGCTCCTCCTCGGCCGAGTCCGGCTCGGCTTCGGGCTCGGAGCCGGGCTCGGGCTGAGAGTCCTCCTCGGCCTCGGGCGCCTCGACCGTCTCCGCCACGTCCGCATCCGCATCCGTACCCGCATCCGACTCCGGCGCCGCGTCCGTCAGCGGCTCCTCGGCGGCCTCCGGCGCCGCTTCCGGCTCCGGGGTCCCGGACGGCTCGGTACGGGGCTCAGCGAGGCTCGCAGCGGCCTCCGCGGGCGTCTCCGTGACCGCCCAGGGCGCGGGGGCGCCGCCGGGCAGGGTCGCCGGGGCCGTGCCCGCGTACTGCTCCGCGAGCGCCGACGCGGTGAACTCGCCGGACTCCTCGGGCAGGTCGCCCCCGGCGACGGGGATGGACCACTGCCCGGTCACGTCGTGCCCGGTCGCCTCCGGCGCGGGCGCGGCGTCCGGCGCGGCGGCCTCCTCGGCGACCGCGGCGAAGTCCCAGTGGCCGGTGCCGGCGGCCGGGTCGTAGGCGTAGGTGCCGACGTGGCCGGCCGTCGCGTCGTACTGCGCGGCCTGGCCGTACGGGTCGTGCTGCGGGTAGCCGGCGTAGTCCTGGGGCCCGCCGGGCTCCTGGTACGCCTCGCCGCCCTCGGGCTCGTAGCCGTCGTGGCCGCCGGTGTCCTCCCCCGGCGTGTGCCAGTCGGCGCCGTCGGCCGGCACCACGGGGATGCTCCAGGTGCCGGTGGCCGCCGGGTCGGTGCCTGCGGTGGTGGCGGGGGCGACCGTTATCTGCGGCGGCACGTAGCCGTGCCCGGGTGCGGCGAGCGGGCTGTCGCCGGGGGCGGGCGGCGCGTCGACGGCGCCCTCGGGGAGCTTGAAGAAGGCGGTCGCGCCGTCGTCGTAGTCGCCCTGGGGCAGCGGGTCCCAGCGGCCGCCGCGGGGCGCACCGCCCTCGCCCTGCTGGTCGTCGGTCACGACAGCGCCCTCCCCAGTGCTCGTCGGGCCAGCGCGGCGACGGTGCGCCGCAGGTGCAGGACGGCCGGCGGGAGCGACGGCACCGAGCCGTCCGCCTCCGGGGCCGCGTCGGGGATGCAGGCGGCGGCGACGTACTCGCCGAAGGCGGTCAGCGCCTCCGGGACGATCGCGCGGCCGTTGTCCCAGTCGATGAGCCGGGCCACCCACTCCTCGGCCTCCAACGGCCGCAGGGGCATCGGCGCGATGGCGCCGACGGCGCAGCGCACGCCGCGGCGGGCGGGGTCGAGGACCAGGGCCACGGAGGCCGACGCGCGGCCGGGGCCGGTGCGCCCGGTCGCCTTGAGGAAGACCTGGGGCGCGTGCAGCAGCGGCACGCGCACGTGGCCGATCAGCTCGCCGGGGCGGAGCAGCTCCATGCCGGCCAGCAGGTGCGAGACGGGGATCTCCCGGCGGGCGCCCTCCGGCCCCGCGATGATCAGCGTCGCCTCCAGGGCCGCGAGCACCGGGAGGGCGTCGCCGGTGGGGGCGGCGGAGGCGATGTTGCCGCCCAGGGTGCCGGCGTTGCGGATCTGCGGCGGCCCCGCGGCGCGGGCGGCGGCGGCCAGGGCCGGGATCAGGGCGGCGAAGTCGGGGCGGCCCATGCGGGCGTGGGTGAGGCCGGCGCCGAGGAGGGCGTGGCCGTCGAGGTACTGCCAGCCGCGGATCTCGCTGATGCGGCCGAGGCCGACCAGGGCGGCGGGCCTGAGCTGGCCGGAGTTGACCGCGGCCATGAGGTCGGTGCCGCCCGCGACCGGGACGGCGGCGGGGTGCGCGGTGAGTGCCGCGACGGCCTCGTCCAGGGTGGTGGGCAGCGTGACGGGGTGCGCCGCCTGGGGTGTGTGCGTGGTCAAACCGTCTGCCCCTTCCCGCTGACCCACGTGGTGCCGCTCGTGTCGCCGTACGGTACGTGCTGACCGGGCGGTCGGGGCAACTCTGGCACATCTTTGCAGGGGGCGAACGCACGGGTCCGGTAGGAGGTGTTCGCCCTCCTCGGCTCCTAGATGCCCCGGTTTGGGGGTGCTGGGGCGTTGATCGGGCATACGGCGGGAGTTGGCTTGGTAGGCGAGGGTGCGTGCGGGTAACGACACCTCGCGCAACCCGGCGCAGCGGGGTGCCGCTGCGCCCACCCGTGCCGCCCCAGCGGCACGACTGCCCGCAGCTCTGCGGACCGGCTAGCGGGGCCTGCCCAGGACCCCCGGTCGGCGTTGCCATGGCAAGGGGCCCGTCGGGGGGCGGTAGGCGACGCCCAGGGCGTCCAGGCGGGCGTAGTGGGTTGTCATGCGGCGCGTGAAGTCGAGGAAGTCCCGTTCGGAAGGGGGCGGCAAGGTGCTCCACGCCACCTCCGCGAAGGCGGACAGGCGCGGGAAGAGCTGGTAGTCGACCCGGGACTGGTTCTCCAACACCTCGGTCCACAGGTTGGCCTGTGTGCCGATGACATGTGCCGACTCCTCCGGGGTCAGTTCCGGCGGTACCGGCTCGAAGCGATAGACGTCCTCCAGGGTGTGCACGAAGCCGATCGGGATCGGCTCGTCGGGGCCGGGGTCCTGGCGGTGGTCGAGGTAGACCTCCTGCTCGGGGCACATCACCACGTCGTGCCCGGCCCGTGCGGCGGCGATGCCGCCCTCGTAGCCGCGCCACGACGACACCGTGGCGCCCTTCGCGAGACCGCCCTCCAGGATCTCGTCCCAGCCGACCAGCCGGCGCCCCCGCGCGCTCAGCCAGGCGTCGAAGTGTCCGATGAACCACGACTGCAACTGGTCCTCGTCGGCCAGCCCCAGCTCGGCGATCCGGGCCTGCGCGGTGGGCGAGGCCCGCCACTGGTCCTTGGGGCACTCGTCGCCGCCGACATGGACGTACGCCGAGGGGAACAGGTCGAGGACCTCCTCGAACACCCCCTCGTAGAAGCGCAGCACGGCCTCGGTGGGGGCGAGGATGTTCGGGTTGATTCCCCAGGTGTCCCAGACGGAGAGGGCGGCCGTGTCGACGACGTCGGCGTTGCCCAGTTCCGGGTAGGCGGCGATCGCGGCCTGGGAGTGGCCCGGGACGTCGATCTCCGGGACGACGGTGATGTGCCGGGCGGCGGCGTAGGCGACGATCTCCCGGATGTCGTCTTGGGTGTAGAAGCCGCCGTGCGGCTTGTCCTCCCAGAGCGGGGAGTCGCGGTGGCCGTACTTGGTGCGCGACCGCCAGGAGGCGGTTTCGGTCAGCTTCGAGTGGCGCAGGATCTCGATCCGCCAGCCCTGGTCGTCCGTCAGGTGGAGGTGCAGGACGTTGAGTTTGTGCGCCGCCATCAGGTCGAGGTGGCGCAGCACGCCGTCCTTGGGCATGAAGTGCCGGGCGACGTCCAGGAGGACGCCGCGCCAGCGGAAGCGGGGGGCGTCCTCGATCACCTGATCGGTGAGGACGTACGGCGCCCCCCGACCGCCCACCGGCGCCCTGCGGAAGGCTTCCGGGCCGAGGAGCTGGCGCAGGGTCTGGGCGCCCCAGAAGACGCCGGCCGCGTCGCCGCCGGCGATCTCCACGCCGGAGCCATGGCTGACGGTCAGCCGGTACGCCTCCGGCCCGAGGGAGGCGTCCAGGCGCAGCCGTACGGCGTCCCGCGCGTCCTCGGGCCCCGGGCGCAGCGGCAGGCCGAGGGCGGCTCCCAGCGTGGCGCGCAGCCAGTGCTCGGCGGTCTCCGTGCCGGGTCCCGCCCACAGGGCGGTGGCCTCGGTGAGCGGGACGGCGCGGCGCCAGGGCCCCTGGACGCCGCGGGGAGCGGGGATCAGGTCGGTCACGTGAGACTCCTCAGTCCTTGACCGCGCCGGCCAGCCCGGAGACCAGCCGCCGTTGCACGAGTACGAAGAAGACGAGCACCGGGACGGTCATGACGGTGGAGCCCGCCATCACCCCGCCCCAGTCGGGGTCGTCGGGCTTGAAGAACACCAGCAGCGCCATCGGCAGCGTCGACTGGGAGGTGTCGCTGATGATGAACGACTTGGCGAACAGGAAGTCGTTCCAGGTGGAGATGAAGGAGAACACGCTGGTGGCGGTCAGCCCCGGCAGCACCAGCGGGAAGAGGATCTGCCACAGAAACCGGGTCCGGCTGGCGCCGTCCAGGGCCGCCGCCTCCTCCAGCGCCTCCGGGACGCCCTTCACGAAGCCGCGCAGCATCCAGATCGCGAAGGGCAGCGAGAAGGCGAGGTGCGGCAGGATCAGCGAGCCGAGCGTGTTGAGCTGCCCGGCGTCCCGCATGAGGAAGAAGAGCGGGATGGTCAGCGCCTCCACCGGCACCATCTGCGCGATCAGGAACATGATCAGCAGGGTGGTGCGGAAGCGGAACCTGAAGCGGGTCACCGCGGTGGCCGCGAGGAAGGCGATCAGCCCGGAGGCGACCACCACGACGGCCGCGACGAACAGGCTGTTGAGGAAGTAACGGCCGAACTCCTGCTGCCCGAAGACCCGTCGGAAGGAGTCCAGGGACGGCGACAGGGTCCAGGGCCGCGGGTCGGTCGTCTCGATCTCGCCGGCCGGCTTGAAGGCGCTGAGCACCATCCAGTACAGCGGGAAGGCCACCACCACGGCGATCAGCAGCGCGGCGGCCTCGGCCGCGAGGCGCCGGGGCCGGCGCACCAGGGCACGCATCACAGCTCCTCCCCCTGGCGGCGCAGCAGCCGCAAGTAGACCAGCGTCACCGCGAGCAGGATCAGCAGCATCACGACGCCGATCGCCGAGCCGAGGCTGTACTGCGAGGACGCGAACGCCTTCTGGTAGGCGTAGACGTTGAGGACCAGGTTCTGGCCGGCGATGCCGCCGCCGTTCGTCATGACGTAGATCTGGGTGAAGACCTTGAAGTCCCAGATGACCGACTGGATGGTGACGACCACCAGGATCGGCCGGAGCATCGGGGCGAGCACCGACCGCCAGGTCCGCCACTGCGAGGCCCCGTCCAGGGCGGCGGCCTCCAGGACCTCGGTGGGGACGGCGCGGATGCCCGCGTAGACGGTGACCATGACGAACGGGAAGGAGCACCAGACCACTTCGAGCAGGACCAGCAGGAACGCGCTGTAGCGCCCGTACGTCCAGGAGTGGTCCCCGAGACCGAGCATCCGGTTGACCGGCCCGAAGTCCGGGTCGAACAGCAGCAGCCAGACCGTCGACCCGGTCACCGCCGGCGTCGCCCACGCCCCGAGCGCGGCCAGCATCAACGCCAGCCGCGGCACGGCCCGCACCCGCGTGAGCAACACGGCCAGCGCACACCCCACGGCCAGCGTGGAGACGACACAGGCCCCCGCGAACACGACGGTGGCGAGCAGCACCCGCCAGAACTCGGAATCCCCGAGCAGCGTGGCGTAGTTCCCGAACCCCTGGAAGGTGGCCGGCTCCCCACCGCTGACCTGCGCCTGGGTGTACTCCAGAAAAGAGATCAGCCCAAGCTGGTAAACGGGGTAGACAAGCAACCCCCCGAGCACCACAAGAGCAGGCGCGAGATAGATCCAGGGCGTGGCACGAACCCCCCAGGGGCGCGAGGAACTGCGCGACCAGCCACCCAGCACCCGCACCCGCCCACGCACCGCACCCCCCGAGCTGAAGGGCGCCCCGCTCATCCGGCGGAGCCAAACGCCTCGTTCATCTTCCGAGCCGCGTCCCCCGTGGCCGCCTTCACATCCTTCTTGCCACTGACGATCTCCTGGAACATCGTCGGCAGCACCAGCGACGAGTCGATCTGCGCCCACGCGGGCGAGGCCGGCACGAACTTGGCCCCCGCGGCCAGCGTCTTCACGAAGGGCTCGACGAACGGCTGCTTCTTCGCGGCCTCGTCGCGCACGTCCTTGTAGGTCGGCAGGAAGCCCATCGCGTCGAAGAGTTCGCCCTGCGCCTTCTTCGAGGCGAGCCGCTCCATCAGGTCGACGGCGAGGGTGCGGTGCGAGGTGCTCTTGAGGACGCCGATGTTGTTCCCGCCCGCGAAGGCCGGTGCGATGGAACCGGCCTTGACGCCCGGCAGCGGGACGACCGCGTACTTCCCCTTCACCGCGCCCGCCTCCACGGCCTGGTGGCTGAAGTCGCCCCCGATGGCCATCGCGGCCTTGCCGGAGGCGAAGGCGGTGACGGTGTCGTTGCCGCCCATGCCGGCGCACTTGGCGGCGGGGCAGTTGGCGTCGCCGAAGAGGTCGGTGTACGCCTCGACGCCCTCGCGGGCGGCGTCGCTGTCGATCGCGGAGGCGTACGAGTCGCCCTTGCCGGTGGCGAGTTCGCCGCCGTGCGCCCAGAGGAAGGGCATCGCGCCGTAGGTGTAGGCGCCGCCGACGGCGAGGCCGTACATGCCGGGCTCGTCCTTGTGCGCCCGCTCGGCGAGGTCGGTCAGCTCGGACAGGGTCTTGGGGACCTCGTAGCCGTGCTTCTTGAAGACGTCCGTGCGGTAGTACAGGGCGCGGACGCCGACGAAGTAGGGGGCGCCGTAGACCTTGCCGTCCACGGTGACCGACTGGCGGGCGGTCGGGTCGGTGTCCTTGGCCTCGTCCCAGGCGGCGAACTCCTCGCTGACGTCGGCGAGTCCGCCGTCCTTGACGTAGCCGGCGGTGTCGGTGTTGCCGTACTCGATGACGTCGGGGGCGCTCTTCGGGTCGTTGAAGGCGGCCTTGATCCGCTGGGCGCGGGTCTCGACCGGGATGTACTCGACCGTGACCTTCGTGTCCGCGTGGGCCTTCTTGAAGTCGGCCAGCACGGTGTCGACGACGTGTTCCTTGGGCTTGTTGTTGACCTCCTGGAAGAGCCACACCCGCAGCGTGCCGGTCTTCTCGTCCTTGTTCGAGGAGGAGTCGTCCGAGGTCTGGGGCGCGCAGGCGGCGGCGGTCAGGGCAGCGGCGGCCAGGAAGAGGGCCGGCCGGGCGTGGAGCTTCATGGAGTCGATCCTCCGGGCGTGCGTTGCAACATATGCAATGACGGTTTCGCTCTGCACAACACCCGTGAGGTTATGGAGTACATGAACATGTCCACAAGAGGTCTCCACCACTTCGTGATGCACGAAGGCCCCCGGAGCGCGTCGAACGCGCTCCGGGGGCCTTCGGAGACCGAGACCGGCCGGGGAGGGGCGCTACTTCTTGTCGCCGCCGCCCTTGCCCTCGTCCCCGCCGCCGTTCATGGACTCGTAGATCTCCTTGCACATGGGGCACACGGGGTACTTCTTCGGGTCGCGGCCCGGCACCCACACCTTGCCGCACAGCGCCACGACGGGGGTGCCGTCGAGGGCGCTCGCCATGATCTTGTCCTTCTGGACATAGTGGGCGAAGCGCTCGTGGTCGCCGTCGCCGTGGGACACCTGCGGCGTCGGCTCGACGAGGGTCCCCGTACCAGTCCCGCGCTCGGGCTCGAGAGTGCTCATGCAGCCAGGGTACTGAAGCCGGGCGGGTCCTCGGCGGGGTGCGCCGCGACCGGCCGGTGCGTCAGTTGAGCGAGGGGTCGTCCGGGTACGTCGCGATCATGGCAAGCTCGCCGCGCTGGCGGCGCAGCACCTCGCGCCACAGGCGCTGGGGGGACGAGCTGGAGACGTCGCCGGGCTCGGACTCCACCACGTACCAGGCGCCCTCCGCCAGCTCGTCCTCCAGCTGGCCCGGGCCCCAGCCGGCGTACCCGGCGAAGATGCGCAGGGCGCCCACCGCGGGGGCCAGCAGCTCCGGCGGGGCCTCCAGGTCGACCAGGCCGATCGCGCCGTGCACCCGGCGCCAGCCGATCGGCGCGGCGTCCGTGGACGACTCGCCCGGGACGACGGCGACCCCGAGGGCGGAGTCGAGCGAGACGGGGCCGCCCTGGAAGACGACGCCGGGCTCGCCGGCCAGCTCCGCCCAGCCCTCCAGGATGTCGCCGACGCCCACCGGAGTGGGGCGGTTCAGGACGACGCCGAGGGAGCCCTCCTCGTCGTGGTCGAGGAGCAGCACCACCGCACGCTCGAAGTTCGCGTCGGCCAGGGCGGGCGTGGCCACGAGCAGCCGCCCCGTGAGCGAGGACACCTCGGTCATGCCAGACATGATCCCGCATGTTCCCTTCGCTGGGGAGGCAACCCCCCGGTGCGTGACCGCACGTGCCCGGCGGCGGACGGACCGTGTTGTGACACACCTATGACGGTCCCCGACCCTGCGCGGGCTTACAGAACGGGGGTAGAAGGCGATTACCCTTTCCCTTCTGACCCCCCGCCCAACCCCAACGGAACGCGAGATCCATGACCGTCAACGGCACTGATGACGTACTGCTCGTCCACGGCGGCACCCCGCTGGAGGGCGAGATCCGGGTCCGCGGTGCGAAGAACCTCGTGCCGAAGGCCATGGTCGCGGCCCTGCTCGGCAGCGCGCCGAGCCGGCTGCGCAATGTGCCGGACATCCGGGACGTGCGCGTCGTACGCGGCCTGCTCCAGCTGCACGGGGTCTCCGTACGGCCGGGCGAGGAGCCCGGTGAGCTGGTGCTCGACCCGACCCGCGTGGAGAGCGCGAACGTCGCCGACATCGACGCCCACGCGGGCTCGTCGCGCATCCCGATCCTCTTCTGCGGCCCGCTGCTCCACCGCCTCGGGCACGCCTTCATCCCCGGTCTGGGCGGCTGCGACATCGGCGGCCGGCCCATCGACTTCCACTTCGACGTGCTGCGGCAGTTCGGCGCGAAGATCGAGAAGCGGGCGGACGGGCAGTACCTGGAGGCCCCGCAGCGGCTGCGCGGCACGAAGATCAACCTGCCGTACCCGTCCGTCGGCGCGACCGAGCAGGTGCTGCTGACGGCCGTGCTGGCCGAGGGCGTCACCGAGCTGTCCAACGCGGCCGTCGAGCCGGAGATCGAGGACCTCATCTGCGTGCTGCAGAAGATGGGCGCGATCATCGCGATGGACACCGACCGGACGATCCGCATCACCGGTGTGGACGAGCTGGGCGGCTACACCCACCGCGCCCTCTCGGACCGCCTGGAGGCCGCCTCCTGGGCGTCGGCGGCACTGGCGACCGAGGGCGACGTCTACGTGCGCGGGGCGCAGCAGCGCTCGATGATGACGTTCCTCAACACCTACCGGAAGGTGGGCGGCGCCTTCCAGATCGAGGACGAGGGCATCCGCTTCTGGCACCCGGGCGGGCAGCTGAAGTCCATCGCCCTGGAGACGGACGTCCACCCCGGCTTCCAGACCGACTGGCAGCAGCCGCTGGTGGTGGCGCTCACGCAGGCCACCGGCCTGTCGATCATCCACGAGACGGTCTACGAGTCCCGGCTCGGCTTCACCTCCGCGCTGAACCAGATGGGCGCGCACATCCAGCTCTACCGCGAGTGCCTGGGCGGCTCCGACTGCCGCTTCGGCCAGCGCAACTTCCTCCACTCGGCGGTCGTCTCCGGACCCACCAAGCTGGAGGGCGCCGACCTGGTCATCCCCGACCTCCGCGGCGGCTTCTCCTACCTGATCGCGGCCCTCGCCGCCCAGGGCACGTCCCGCGTCCACGGCATCGACCTGATCAACCGGGGCTACGAGAACTTCATGGAGAAGCTCGTGGAACTGGGGGCGAAGGTCGAGCTGCCGGGCAAGGCGCTCGGCTAGCCGGCGCGCGTACGGCGAAGGGGCGGCCACCCTCGACGGGTGGTCGCCCCTTGGTGTCGCTGCCCACGGCAGCAGGCGCTGCCTACGGCAGGGTCACTTGCCCTTGGCGGCTTCCTTGAGCTTGGAGCCCGCGGAGACCTTGACGCTGTAGCCGGCCGGAATCTGGATCGGCTCACCGGTCTGCGGGTTGCGGGCGGTGCGAGCGGCACGGTGGGTGCGCTCGAAGTTCAGGAAGCCGGGGACGGTGATCTTCTCGTCGCCCTTGGAGACGACGTCGCCGACGACCTCGGCGAACGCGGCCAGCACGGCGTCGGCGTCCTTGCGGGTCACCTCGGCGCGGTCGGCCAGGGCGGCCACCAGCTCACTGCGGTTCATGTTCTTACTCCCGTGTTCTTCTTGCCGTTGAGGCGTGCCACGCGGCGGAGCCGCATCGCGCCCAGGGAGGCATCCTGCCTCCACCTGCGGCGGTAAAGCCAATCCGGCACCCCCACACGTCGTGGAGACCACCCTTGGGGAGTCCCCCGATCCGGAGGGTCTGAGCCTGGCGCCACCTTAGAGGGCGGTCGGCGGCCCGCCGTTCCGCGACGCGCCGGTCCGGCGGCCCGCCGTGGCCATCCTCACAGCCACGGCGGCAGCCGCCGTACGTTCCTCGCTAGGCGCCCGCGACCACGCCGGCGGCCTTCGCCGCCTCGCGCACGGCGCCCGCGACCGCGCCGGCGACCTTGTCGTTGAAGACGCTCGGCACGATGTAGTTGGGGTTCAGCTCGTCCTCGGACACCACGTCCGCCAGCGCCTGCGCGGCGGCCAGCATCATCTCGGTGTTGACCGTGCGGGACTGGGCGTCCAGGAGGCCGCGGAAGACACCCGGGAAGACCAGCACGTTGTTGATCTGGTTCGGGAAGTCCGAGCGGCCTGTGGCCACCACGGCCGCCGTCAGGCGGGCCACGGCCGGGTCGACCTCGGGGTCCGGGTTGGCCAGCGCGAAGACGATCGCGCCGTCCGCCATGGCGGACACGTCCTCGCCGTCCAGGACGTTCGGGGCGGAGACGCCGATGAAGACGTCCGCGCCGTGCACGGCCTCCTTCAGCGTGCCGGTCAGCCCCTCGGGGTTGGTGTTGTCGGCGATCCAGCGCAGCGCCGACTCGGGCGCCGCGTCGACCAGGTCGGCGCGCCCGGCGTGCACGACGCCGTGGATGTCGGCCACCACGGCGTTCTTCACGCCCGCGGCGAGCAGCAGCTTCAGGATGGCCGTGCCGGCCGCGCCGGCGCCGGACATGACCACGCGCACGTTCTCGATGTTCTTGTCGACCACGCGCAGCGCGTTGGTCAGCGCGGCGAGCACGACGATGGCGGTGCCGTGCTGGTCGTCGTGGAAGACCGGGATGTCCAGGGCCTCGCGCAGCCGCGCCTCGATCTCGAAGCAGCGCGGCGCGGAGATGTCCTCCAGGTTGATGCCGGCGAAGCCCGGGGCGATGGCCTTGACGATCTCCACGATCGCGTCGGTGTCCTGGGTGTCCAGGCAGATCGGCCAGGCGTCGATGCCGGCGAACCGCTTGAACAGGGCCGCCTTGCCCTCCATGACCGGCAGCGCGGCCTTGGGCCCGATGTTGCCGAGGCCGAGCACCGCGGAGCCGTCGGTGACGACCGCGACGGAGTTGCGCTTGATGGTCAGGCGCCGGGCGTCCTCGGGGTTCTCCGCGATGGCCATGCAGACCCGGGCGACGCCGGGGGTGTAGACCATGGAGAGGTCGTCGCGGTTGCGGATGGGGTGCTTGGACGCCATCTCGATCTTGCCACCGAGGTGCATGAGGAACGTACGGTCGGAGACCTTCCCCAGGTTGACGCCCTCGATGGTGCGCAGTTGGGCCACGATCTCGTCGGCGTGCGAGGTGGAGCCGGCCGCGATGGTGACGTCGATGCGGAGCTTGTCGTGGCCGGAAGCCGTGACGTCGAGGCCGGTGACCGAGCCTCCGGAGGACTCGACGGCGGTGGTGAGCTGCGAGACGGCCGTTCCGCTCGCGGGCACCTCCAACCGGATGGTCATCGAGTAGGAGACGCTGGGCGCCGTTGCCATGGCCGACTTCCTCTGCTTTCACGGTGTCGCTGGTGGTGCCGTCCGATCGTCGCACCTACCACCGGGTACGTGGTAACCGGGAACGGCATCGAGAGCGGAAAACGACTTCCACCATACGAGAAGTACCGCAGCGACGGAAGAGGCGAGAAACCCGTGTGAGGGGAATTGTCTTACGGGGATCGTTTGTTACCTTGGACATGGCACCGGCCCGATCCAAGCCCCCGGGCCCAACCTTCGTCGCCTAGAGCGACCACTTGCCGCGAGGCGAGCATGGCGGGTCGGTGCCACCTACTTCTCTCAATCGCGCAGCAGGTCCGGCACCCCGTCCGCGTCCGGCTCGTCCCGCTCGCCCGAGACCACCGTGAGCTGCTGGGTCGCCCGGGTCAGGGCCACGTACAGCACGCGCAGCCCGGCCGGCGACTCGTCCGCGACCTCGGCCGGCGAGACCACCACCGTGGCGTCGTACTCCAGGCCCTTGGCCTCCAGGCTGCCCAGCGCCACCACGCGCTCCCCCAGGCCGGCCAGCCAGCGGCGGGCCTCCTCGCGCCGGTTCATCGCCACGACCACGCCCACCGTGCCGTCGACCTGCTCCAGGAGCCGGGCGGCCTCCGCGCGCACCGTCTCCGCGAGGGAGTTCCCGACCGCGGCGAACCGGGGCCGTACGCCGGTGGAGCGGACCGCCCGCGGCGCGTCGGCGCCCGGCATGGCGAGGGCCAGCACCTTGGCCGCCAGCTCGGCGATCTCGGCCGGGTTGCGGTAGTTCACGGTCAGCTCGAAGCGGCGGCGCGGACGGGTGCCGAGGGCCTCGTCGCGGGCGGCGGCGGCCTCCTCCGGGTCGGACCAGGAGGACTGGGCCGGGTCGCCGACGACCGTCCAGGTGGCGTGCCGGCCGCGGCGGCCGACCATCCGCCACTGCATCGGCGTGAGGTCCTGCGCCTCGTCCACGATCACGTGCGCGTACTCCGTGCGCTCCTGGGCGAGGCGCTCGGCGCGCTCGCGCTGGGTCTCCTCGCGCTGCGGCATCAGCTCCTCCAGGCCGGTGAGCTGGTCCAACGGGTCCAGCTCGCGGCGCCTGCGGGGGCGGGCCGGGGCGCCGAGGACGGCCTGCAGCTCGTCGAGCAGGGCGATGTCGTGCACGGAGTAGGCGTCCCGGCGCAGGGAGCGGGCCACCTTGCGGACCTCGCCGGGGTTGAGGATGCGGCGGGCCCAGCGGCCCAGGCGCTTCTCGTCGGCCATCGCGACGAGCACGCCCCTGGGGGTCAGCTCGGGCCACCAGGCGTCCAGGAAGGCGAGGAAGGAGTCCTCGGAGGTGACGTCCTCGTCGAAGGAGGAGCGCAGCTCGGCGGCCAGCTCCGGGTCGCTGTGCCGGGAGCCGGCGCCGGACTGCTCCCAGAGGGCGTCCAGGAGGAGGCGGCGGGCGCGGGGGCGCAGCAGGTTGACGGGGGCGGTGCCGCCGAGGACGGTCCGTCTGATGCCGGCCAGCTGCTCGGCCGCCAGCTCCAGGCGGCGCCCGAAGGCCACGACGCGCAGCAGGGTCGGGGAGCCCTCCGGCTCAAGGGCCCCGCGGGCGGCCCGGCGCAGCACCCTCAGCATCCGCGAGGAGCCCTTGGCGCGGGCGGTCGCCGGGGAGTCGTAGGCCGTCGCCTCGGCGCCGTCGACCAGCGAGCCGACCGCGCGGATGGCGACCTGGCCCTCCTCGCCGAGCGAGGGCAGCACGCCCTCGGTGTACGCCACGAGCAGCGGGGTCGGGGAGACGATGAGGATGCCGCCCGCATAGCGGCGCCGGTCCTGGTAGAGCAGGTAGGCGGCGCGGTGCAGGGCGACGGCGGTCTTGCCGGTGCCGGGGCCGCCCTCGACGTAGGTCACGGAGGCGGCGGGGGCGCGGATGACCAGGTCCTGCTCGGCCTGGATGGAGGCCACGATGTCCCGCATGGAGTGCGTACGGGCCTGGCCCAGGGCGGCCATCAGGGCGCCGTCGCCGATGACGGGCAGCGCCTCGCCGTCCAGGCTGGCCCGGATCTCGGGGCGCATCAGGTCGTCCTCGACGCCCAGGACGCGCCGGCCCCGGGAGCGGATGACGCGGCGGCGCACGACCCGGCCGGGGTCGACGGGGGTGGAGCGGTAGAACGGGGCCGCGGCCGGCGCCCGCCAGTCGATGACCAGCGGGGCGTAGTCCGTGTCCAGGACGCCGATGCGGCCGATGTGCAGGGTCTCGGCGATGTCGGCGGTGCCGTCGGGCCTGACGGCGCCGTCGGCGGGCTCCACGGCCGTGTAGGCGCCGTCGGGGCCCTTCTTGCCGTCCTTGCCGGTCAGCAGGTCGATGCGCCCGAAGAGGAAGTCCTCGAACTCGCTGTTCAGGCGGTTCAGGTGGATGCCGGCCCGGAAGACCTGCGCGTCCCGCTCGGCCAGCGCCCCCGGCGTGCCGACCTGGCCGCGCTTGGCGGCGTCGGCCATGAGGAACTCCGCCTCGTGGATCTTCTCCTCGAGCCGCCGGTACACCCGGTCCAGGTGTGCCTGCTCCACACCGATCTCCCGGTCCCGTACCGAGTCGACCGCCGAATCCTGTTGCGCCTGTGCGGCCACCGGGCCCCCTTCTGACGTGCTGGGCAGCCGTCAACCGTACGCCACGGGGGTACCCGAGTGCCACGGGGCACTCCCTGTGAGGGCGCCTCTAGGCATCCACCTCCACCAACCGCTTGCCGCCGAAGGTGGTCACCTCGAAGTGGTCGATCTCGTTCGGGGTGAAGGCGGCGCCGCCGTGGACGTACAGGGGCTCCTTGGCCTTGTCGGTGGCCTCGGGGATGCCGTAGCCCCGGTCGGGGACCGACCAGGAGGTGACCGTCTCGCGCTCGCCGTTCTTGCCGACGGCGATCAGGGAGCACTTCTCCGGGCCCTTGACGTTCTTCAGCTCCAGGACCGTCTGCGTGCCCCAGGCCCGCTGCTCCAGGGCGACGGTCGCGCTGACCCTCGTCGCCGGGTCGGTGGCGGTGACCCGGTCGGGCATGGCGGCGAAGTCGGAGGCGGCGGGCGAGGTCGTCTCCCGGGCCTGCGTCCGCCGGCCGCCGTCACCGTCGCCGCCACCGCCCGCGCCGGTCGTCGCCACCGCCGCGAACGGGCCGCCGATGATCAGCGCGGCGGCCGTGCCGACCAGGTAGAGGTTGCGGCGCCGCTTGGCGGCCCGGCGCTCGGCGACCTCGTCCACCAGGCGCTCCGCAAGCCGGGGGCTCGGCCGCGCGGTCAGCGACTCGGCGCCGGCGGGGATGCCCGTGCCGCCCGGCGGCAGGTCGGCGAGGGCGGCCAGCATCGGCTCCATGCCGGCCAGTTCGTCCAGTTGCCGGGCACACCACTGGCAGCCGGCCAGGTGGGCCTCGAAGGCGGTCGCCTCGGCGTCGTCCAGGATGCCGAGGGCGTACGCGCCGACGGTCTCGTGCTCGTTCGGCATGTGGGCAGGGTTACCCGTGTCACCGGCCCCGAATTCCTGCGAACCCCCGTATCCGCCCGTCACGCCGTCACCCCCCGCTCCTCCAGTGCCAGCTTCATCGAACGCAGGGCGTAGAACACCCGGGAGCGCACGGTGCCGCTGGGTATGCCCAGGGTCTGGGCCGCCTCGTTGACGGTACGCCCCTTGAAGTAGGTCTCCACGAGTACCTCCCGGTGCGCCGGGGTCAGGTCCTGGAGCGCGTCCGACAGCGTCATGAGCCACAGCGCCTTGTCGATCTCGTCCTCCGCGGGGATGACCTCCAGCGGCGACGGATCGACCTCCTGCGGCCGGGCCTGCCGGCTGCGGTGGCCGTCGATGACGATGCGCCGGGCGACCGTCACCAGCCAGGGGCGTACCGATCCGGTCGCCCGGTTGAGCTGACCGGCGTTCTTCCAGGCCCGGATGAGCGTCTCCTGGACGACGTCCTCGGCGCGCTGGCGGTCCCCCGCGACCAGGCGCAGCACGTACGCGAGCAGCGGACCGGCGTGCTCCCGGTACAGGGCGCGCATCAGGTCCTCGTCGGGCTCCGGGGCCGAGGACATGCGATGTCGGGCCCTCGCACCGCGTTCACCGGCCACGACGGAATCCTTGCGCACGCCCACCTCCGATGTCCGGGGGTTCCCCCAGTCGGTCGCTCGCCCATCCCTACGGACGCGGGGGCCGGGGTGTTCAACGGGCTACCGCCACCTGGGCGCGGCGGGGCTACCGCCTCCTGGGCGCGGCCGGCTGCCGGACGCCCCGTCAGCGGGCCAGGGCGGCGCGACGGCGGTGCCGGGCCACGCGCTCCCGGTTGCCGCAGATCTCGCTGGAGCACCAGCGCCGGCGTTGCCCGCGGGAGGTGTCCAGGTACAGGATCGGGCAGTTGTCGCCCTCGCACTGCCGCAGGGCCGCGCGGGCGGCGGGGTCGGTGAGCAGGTCCACCGCGTCCCGGGCGACGGCGCCGAGCAGCGCGGGGCACTCGGGCGGGGCGGTCAACTCCCGTACCAGCGCCCCGTTCTCGCCGGGCACCGCGCGCGGGGCCGGAGGCGCGGTGCGGGCGAGGTCGTTGACGCGGGCCAGGGCGAGGTCGCGGGCGGCGGCGGGGGACGCCGGCGGGTGGACGCGGACCAACCTGGCGGTGTGGCCGCGCAGTTCGCGGAAGGCGGTGAGCCAGCCGAGGTCGACGTGGGCGAGCGGCGTGCCGGGCGGGACGAGTCCGCTGCCGGCGATCCAGGCCCGCAACGCCGGTACGCGGTCCAGTCGTTCGGCGGGGTGGGTGGTGGCGAGGAGGTCGAGGCAGACCCTTCCGGTATGGAAGCGCAGGTCGTAGGGGCCGGTGTCCGTTCCGAATGCCATGTCCCTGTCACCACCTGCGGTCGCCCGAACGCACCCTCTCCCTACAGTGCCTGCCCGCTCCCGCGCCCGGAACCCCTCCCACCGCCCCGGGGATGGACGCACGCGTATGCGGCTGGGTGTCCGGGCCATGTCGCCGGGCGCCTCGCGGGCCTTGACTGGAGGGCATGACAACGACCAAACGGGGAGTACTCGTCGCGGCCACGGTCGCCACCGGCCTGATGGCCGGCACCTTCTACGCCTTCGCCTGCGCGGTGATGCCGGCGCTGTCGCGCAGCGACGACCGGGTGTACGTCGACGTGATGCGCGACGTCAACGACGTCATCCAGAACCCGGTGTTCCTTCCGGTGTTCGTGGGCGCGCTGCTGCTGGCGGGCTGGGCGTCCTGGCAGGCACGGCACCGGCCGGGCCGCTGGTGGGTCTGGATCGGTGCGGCGGCGTATGCGGCGGCCTTCGTCATCACTTCGGCGATCAACGTCCCGTTGAACGACGCCCTGGCCGAGCCGGGCGATCCGGCGTCCCTGCGGGCCCACTTCGAGGACACGTGGGTCCTGTGGAACGGAGTGAGGGCGGCCCTGTGCACGATCGCCATGGGCTGCCTGGCCGCGGGCAGCCGTGCCGGCTGAGCTGCGGACCGTCTGTCGGGTCCGGCCGCGTCGTGGCTGGTCGCGCCCCGCGGCGGAGCCGCAAATGTCACAGCCCCGCGCCCCCAGGGGGTTGCCGTCACGTCTGCCGCACAGCCGCCGCTACCGGCAGTCGTGCCTCCCCCAGTGCCCCTAACCGCCCCCGTACTTCGCATCCGTAGCCGCGTCCAACGCCAACCGGTACCCCCGCTTCACCACCGTCTGCACCAGCTTCGCCGCCCCGAGAGAGACCCGCAGCCGAGCCATCGCCGTCTCCACCGCGTGCTCGTCCCGCCCCGCCCCCGGCAGCGCCCGCAGCAGCTCCCCCCGCGACACCACCCACCCCGGCCGCCGCGCCAGCGCCCGCAGCAACGCCATCCCCGCCGGCGGCACCGCCCGCAACTCCCCGTCGACCAGCACCGCGTGCCCGCGTATCTCCAACAGCCGCCCGGCGACAGGCAATCGCCGCGCCCGCCCGGGCAGCTCCTGGCAGAGCACCTGCACGAGCGGCCCGAGCCGGAACCGCACCGGCTGCACCGTCTCCACCCCGTACGCCTGCAACGGCACCGCCGTCACGGGCCCGACGCACGCCGCCACCAGCCCGTGCCCGAACGCACCCAGCAACTCCCCCAGCACCCCCCGCTCCTCCGCCCGCGCGAGCAGCGACGCCGCCGCCGGCGCGCTGGTGAACGTCACCGCGTCCACGCCCCGCGCCACGGCCGCGTCGAGCAGCCGGTCCACCGGCCCGATGTCCCGCGGCGGCAGCCACCGGTACACCGGCACCCCCACCACCTCCGCGCCCGCCGCCCGCAGCGCCTCCACGAACCCCGGCAGCGGCTCCCCGTGCAGCTGGACGGCGATCCGGCGCCCCTCGACGCCCTCCTCCAGGAGCCGGTCGAGGACCTCCGCCATCGACTCCGAGGCCGGCGACCACCGCTCGGTCAGCCCGGCGGCCCGCACCGCGCCCTTGACCTTGGGGCCGCGGGCCAGCAGCTCCACCGAGCCCAGCCGCTCCAGGAGCGCGCCGCCGAGGCCCCACCCCTCGGCGGCCTCCACCCAGCCGCGGAAGCCGATGGCGGTCGTGGCCACCACGACGTCCGGCGCCCGCCCGATGAGCTGCTCGGTCGCGGCCAGCAGTTTGGCGTCGTCGGCGAGCGGCACGATCCGCAGCGCGGGGGCGTGCAGCACCGCGGCGCCGCGCCGCTCGAGGAGGGCGCCCAGTTCGTCGGCGCGGCGCGCGGCGGTGACGCCGACGGTGAATCCGGCGAGGGGCCCGCAAGGGGGTGCGGGCAGGGGTGCGGGCACGTGGTCGGGCAGGTCGTCGTCCATCACTCTCGTCCCGGTCGGTCGGCTCCCGGCTCCGGACGAGCCTGTCAATCCCGCGTGAACAGGCTCGTTCCGTCGCGTGTCCCGAGTGTTACGTCAGCACCGGCACCGCTGACGGGGCGGCGGCCGGACGGCGAAGGTATACCGCCCAGGTCACCGCGGAGCAGAGGCCGTAGTAGGCGAGGAAGGCCACGAAGGCGCCGGTGCCGGAGCCGACGGTGAGGAAGGACTGCCGGAAGGCGAGGTTGATGCCGACGCCGCCGAGCGCGCCCACCGCGCCGATCAGCCCCATGGAGGCCCCGGAGAGCCGGCGCCCGTGGGCGACGGCCGCCTCGCCCACCAGGCCCCGGGCGAGGGCCTTGCGCTGGAAGATGCCGGGGACCATCTTGAACGCCGAGCCGTTGCCGACCCCGCTGAGCAGGAACAGCACCACGAACACGGCGACGAAGGGGCTCAGCGAGCCCGCCATGCCGGCGGCGATCAGCGCGCCCGTGGCGGCGCCCATCGCGACGAAGGTCCACAGGGTGATCCGTGCCCCGCCGTACCGGTCGGCGAGCCGCCCGCCCACCGGCCGGACCAGGGAGCCGAGCAGCGGGCCGATGAACGTGAGGTACGCGGCCTGGAGCGGGGTGCGCCCGAACTGCGTGGTGAGCACCTGCCCGAAGGCGAAGCTGTAGCCGATGAACGAGCCGAAGGTGCCGATGTACAGCACGGACATGATCCAGGTGTGCGGGTCGCGGGCGGCGTCCCGGGCCGCGCCGGTGTCGCCCCGCACGTCGGCGAGGTTGTCCATGAAGACCCAGGCCAGCGCCGCCGCCACGACGATCAGCGGGAGGTAGATGCCGAGCAGCACCCGCGGCCCGCCGCCCGCGCCGATCACCGCGAGCGCGGCGAGCTGCACGACCGGCACGCCGATGTTCCCGCCGCCCGCGTTGAGGCCGAGCGCCCAGCCCTTCCGACGCAGCGGGAAGAAGGCGTTGATGTTGGTCATGGAGGAGGCGAAGTTGCCGCCGCCGATGCCGGCCAGCAGGCCGACCAGGAGAAAGGTCCGGAAGGACGTGCCGGGTTCCATGACCGCGAGGGCGGCGGCGGTCGGGACGAGCAGCAGCCCGGCGGAGACGACCGTCCAGTTCCGCCCGCCGAAGAGCGCCACCGCGAAGGTGTACGGCACCCGGGCCACCGCGCCGACCAGCGTCACCAGGGACGTCAGCAGGAACTTGTCGGCGGGGGTCAGCCCGTACTCCGGGCCCATGAAGAGCACGAGGACCGACCACATCGTCCAGACCGAGAACCCGATGTGCTCGCTCAGCACGGAGAAGAGCAGGTTCCGCCGGGCGACCCGCTCCCCCGTCTCCCTCCAGAAGGTCTCGTCCTCCGGATCCCAGTGCCGGATCCAGCGACGGCCGTTGCCTGTCATGACGCCTCCACGGTGCTCCGCGCTGCGAGTGGCTGAGCCGCCGAAGCTAGGGAGGGCGCGTTTCGGCCCGGTGGGGCCCCGGGTGACCGGCAGGGAACGTTGCTCTCACCCCGCCGGTGGGCCGGATGAGAGGCCCAGGATCAGCGCGGTGGCTGCTGGGGCTGCCAGTACGGGTTCTGCTGGGGGGCGTGGGGCGGCTGGGCGGGCGTACCGGGGTGCGGCGGCGCAGTCCCGTACGGCGATCCGGTGGCCGGCAGGTACCGCACCCGGCCGCCGGCGTCGGTGACCGGCACGAAGCCGGCGGCCCGCAGCCGCGCCGCGAACCCGGCGTTGCGCCGGCGGTTGGCGACGAAGGCGACACCGAGGAGGGCGAGGACCACCACCCACACCACCGCGGTGACCCCGAGGCTGCCCTCCTGGAGGGTGTACGCGAGGACCGCGACGGTGAGTGCGAGCGCGGCGAGACCCAGCCGCTTCTCGGCGCTCCTGCCGGTGAGGTCGAAGTTGATCCGGGCCTTGAGCAGTTCGACCGCGTCCGGCACCAGAGGCGGCAGGGACACCCCGTCGTGGGCGTTCGGGTACTGCGCCCAGTGGTGCGCGGCGCGGGCGCGGGCCTGGGGGCTGTGGTCGGGCACCAGGGTCATCCGCATCGCGGTGTCCCGCGCTGGGTGCCGGTCCGCACGTCGGCGTACTCGTAGCCGAACTGCTGGGCCGTGAAGGCGAGCCGGGCGAGCTTCTTCACGGACGCCGTCCTGCTGCGCACCTCGACGGGCCCGCCACCCGCCATCAGCCGCAGCATGCCCTGGATCTGCCGCTTGCCCACCCCTGCCCCCTTCGTCCGTCCGGCCACCACGGGGAGCGTGCGCCTCACCCGCCACGCCCGCCGCCCAGCCGAACCATACGACGGGGCCGCCGGTCGCGATCCGGCTGCGGTCACGCCCCGGACATCACCGCCAGGTCGGTGGCCGGAAGCCACCCCCCGTCGGGCCGCTCCAGCCACCCCTCCTCGGCCGCGACCCGCGCCGCCGCCCGGCGCAGCGCCGTGAGCGCCGGGTGCGCCAGGCCCCTCCGCCAGACCAGCGACACCGGCGAGAGCGGCACCGGCTCGACCAGCGGCCGTACCACGGTGCCGGGCATGGCCGGGAAGCCCGTCACGGCGAGGACCGGGTGGCCGGCGCGGCCGACGACGCGCCGGAACTCCTCCACGCCGACCGCCAGCGGCATCGGCGGTGCCACCTCGATGTCCCGCCCGGCGAACAGCCGGTGCGCGAGGTCGGTCCACTCCGGCGTGCGCGGGTTGCCGGCCCCGGCGTAGACCGTCTCCCCTGCGAGCGCGGCGAGCGGGACCGCGGGCGACGCGGCCAGCGGGTGGTCCTCGGCCAGGACCAGCGCCATGGCCTCGTAGCGCACGGGCTGGTGGTCCAGGCCCGCCCGGAGCGCCGGAGCGAGGCCGGCGACCCGGCCGAAGGAGGCGTCGAGGCGGCCGGCGAGCAGTTCGGCGGCGGCATGCGTGAGGCCGCTCTCGTAGCGGGCCATCAGCTCCAGTTCGGGGGCGAGCCGCCGGGCCCGGTCCAGGACCAGGCTCCCGGTGGACAGGCCCGGGGAGTTGAGGTCCACCAGGAGGGCGCGGGCCTGCCCGGCGGCGGCGAGCAGGTCGTCCTGCGCCTGGAGGGCCCGGCGGGCGTACGGCAGCAGCCGCTCGCCGTCGGCGGTGAGGGCCACCTGCCGGGTGCTGCGCACGAACAGCTCCGCACCCAACTCCCGCTCCAGACGCCGCACATCGCGGCTGAGCGCCTGCTGGGCGACGTAGAGGCGGGCGGCGGCCCGGGTGAAGTGCAGCTCCTCGGCCACCGTGACGAAGGCGCGCAGCAGGCGGGGGTCCAGGTGGACGGGTGCGGGCATCGGGCGAACTTACAACACCGGTGCGTGAATGGGCACATGGCAGGTGTTGGACGCCGTCGCCGGCCGCGGGCGACGGTACGGACATGCCGAAGCCCACCCCGCGGGACGCCCGCGACCCGTTCTTCTCCGTCATCGCCGACTCCCCCGTCATCGCCGACTTCCGGCCCCGCGACCGACACCGCCGGCCGCCGGGCCCGTACCGCCGGCTCCTCGCGACGCCCGGCGCCCGGGCGGTCACCGCCGGGAACCTGCTCGCCCGCCTGCCCATGGGCATGTTCAGCGTGAGCGCGGTGGTGATGATCGCCGCCACCCGGGGTTCCTACGCCCTCGCCGGCGCCGTCACCGCGACGGGCCTGGCGGCGACCGCGCTGGTCGGGCCGTGGACCGCCCGCCTGGTGGACCGGCACGGCCAGGCGAAGGTCGCCGTGCCGGCCACCCTGTGCGCCGTGCTCGGCTCGCTCGCCCTGGTGCTGTGCGTGCGCACCGGCGCCCCCGACTGGACCCTCCTCGCCGCCTACGCCGCCACCGCCACGACGCCCAACACCGGCGGCATGGCCCGGGCCCGCTGGGCGCACCTGCTGCGCGGCGACGCGGGGGCGCTGCACACCGCGAACTCCTTCGAGCAGGCCGCCGACGAGCTGTGCTTCATGCTGGGCCCGCTGCTCGCGGCCCTGCTGTGCACGGCGCTCTTCCCGGAGGCCGGCACGCTGACCGGGGTGGCCCTGCTCCTGTCCGGCGTGCTGCTCCTGGCGACCCAGCGGGCCACGGAGCCCCCGGCCAGGGCGCGTCCGCCGGTGGCACGGGGACCGCTGCGGGCGCCCGGCATGCCGCCGCTGCTCGCGGTGTGCCTGGCGATGGGCGCGGTCTTCGGCGCGATGGAGGTGGTCACCCTCGCCTTCGCGGACGCCCGGGGGCACCGTGCCGCCGCCGGCGCCGTGCTCGCCCTCCAGGCGGCCGGCTCCTGCGCGGCGGGCCTGCTGTTCGGGGCGGTGCGCCCGGCCGGGTCGCCGGCCGGCCGGCTGCCGTGGTGCGTGGCGGCGATGGCGGGCCTGATGACCCTCCCGCTGCTCGCGGCCTCCCTCGGCGGCGGCCTGCCGCTGCTGGCCCTCTCCCTGCTCGCCGCCGGGACGGCGACCGCGCCGACGATGATCACCACGATGACCCTGGTCCAGCGCCGCACCCCCGAGGGCCGCCTCACCGAGGGCATGACCCTCGCGGTGACCGCCCTCCTCGGCGGCATCGCCTGCGGCAGCGCGGCAGGCGGCTGGACGACGGAGCACCTCTCCCCCACGGCCGGCTACGGCACCCCGGCGACGGCCGCCGCGGTGGCGCTGCTGCTGACCCTGCGGGGCGTCGGTGACGGGCCCCGGGCATGACGAAGGCCCCGCCGCGTGGGAGCGACGGGGCCTCGGCCCACATGGGAACTGTGGAGATGGCGGGAATCGAACCCGCGTCCAACGGTGCGGAACCAGGGCTTCTCCGTGTGCAGTCCGCTTCGATTTTCTCAGCCCCGGAGATCACGCGGACAAGTCTCCGACGGGCTCAGTCACTGTTTGGTTTCCCTCTTCACCCCGTGACCGGGATCAAGGTTTAGTCCCCTAGCTGATGCCAGGATCCGGGACGGGAACAGCCCCGGGCTGACACTCCCGTAGTAGGAGGCTCGCTCTGCTACCTGAGATCAGGCAGCGAGGGCGAAGGCCTGCTGGGAGGAATCGCGCTTGGTGTTGGCGATTATTTGTTTCGGCCTGTGGTTTACGAGATCATGGCCGCTTCCTCGACACGCTTCCCCTGCTTCGACAACCGCTGTCGAAACCGATCATCCCCATGTTGATTTCTCAAACCCTCCCTGAAACACCGGGAGGGGCGCGCACCAGCTACGTGGTACAGATCAAGTGTATCAGGCCCGCCGCTGGCGCCGCAGCGCCGACACCGTGCGCTCCGCCTCCCGCCGGTCCTGCTTCTCCCGCAGCGTCTGCCGCTTGTCGTACTCCTTCTTGCCCCGGGCCAGCGCGATCTCGACCTTGGCCCGGCCGTCCTTGAAGTACAGCGCCAGCGGCACGACGGTGTGGCCGGTCTCCTGGGACTTCGACTCCAGCTTGTCGATCTCCAGCCGGTGCAGCAGCAGCTTGCGCTTGCGGCGGGCGCTGTGGTTGGTCCAGGTGCCCTGGCTGTACTCCGGCACGTGCACGTTGTGCAGCCACGCCTCGTTGCCGTCCAGCTGCACGAAGCCGTCGACGAGCGAGGCCCGCCCCTGGCGCAGCGACTTCACCTCGGTGCCGGTGAGGACCAGGCCGGCCTCGTAGGTGTCGAGGATCTGGTAGTCGTGCCGCGCCTTCTTGTTCTGCGCGATCAGCTTGCGCCCTTTTTCCTTAGCCATAGTGCCGCCCATTTTGGCACTACGACGCCCCGCGGGGGAAAGCCGATTACGAGGGCCGGCCCAGGCCGCCGAGCACCGTGCGGGCCCGCTCCAGGGTGCCCGGGTCCGCCGGGTCCACATCCAGGTCGGGCGTGATGCCCCGGCCGTCGACGGCCCGCCCGGACGGGGTGCGGTAGTGGCCGACGGTCAGCTCGGCCACCGAGCCGCCGGGCAGCGTGCTCGGCATCTGCACCGAGCCCTTGCCGAAGGTGCGCGAGCCGAGGACGACCGCGCGGCCCCGGTCCTGCAGCGCGCCGGCGAGCAGCTCGGCCGCGCTCATCGTGCCGCCGTCGACCAGGGCGACCAGCGGGCGGGCGGTGTCGCCGCCGGGCGCGGCGTGCAGGGCGCGCTGGTCGCCGTCGACGTCGTACGTGGCGACCAGGCCGCCGTCGAGGAAGGCGGAGGCGGCGGTGACGGCCTCGGCGACCAGGCCGCCGGAGTTGCCCCGCAGGTCGAGGACGGCGCCGGTGCCGCGCCGGGCGCGGTCGACGGCGGCGCGCACCTGGTCGCCGGTGCCCCGGGTGAAGGAGGAGACCCGGATGACGGTGAGGCCGTCGGAGAGGGTGCGGACGCCGACCGGGTCCGTGGAGAGCGTGGCCCGGCGCACGGTCTCCGTCCACGCGCGCGTGCCCCGCTCCAGGCCGAGCCGGACGGCGCTGCCGGCGGGCTCCCGCTCGGCGTCGCCGCGCAGTATGGCGACCACCTCGGTCACCGGCCGGCCGTCCACCCGGCGCCCGTCGACGCTGCGCAGCCGGTCGCCCTCGCGGATGCCGGCGCCGGCGGCGGGCGAGCCGGAGCGCACCCGGGTCACCTCGATCCCGCCGTCGTGCTCGCGCCGCGCGGAGAGGCCGACGCCGGTGTAGCGGCCGTCGAGCGACTCCTCCAACTCCTCGTACTCGTCCGGGGAGTAGACGGCGCCCCAGCGGTCCCCGCTGCGGCTGACGGCGCGTTCGGCGGCCTCCGTCGGGGACTTGCCGTCCGCCATCGCCTCGGCCGCCGCCCGGGCGACCGCCTCGTGGTGTCCGACGGGGCTGACCGAACGGGCCGTCTCGGCAGGGGACTTCCGGTCCGATTCCGGGAAGCTGCCGGTGACCGCCCCGGCCACCAGCACACCGGCGAACACCAAGGTCAGGGCGGCCCCGCGGCGTACGCGACGGGGCTGACAGAACGGGTCACGGCCTGACATGCGGGTGAGTCTAGGACAAGCCGAAAGGGCGGGACGGGCCGTTGGCCGTCCCGCCCCCTTGGCATGTGTCACACCTTCAGGTACTTGCGCAGGGCGAAGAACGCGGCAAGTGCGGGCATCAGCAGGCTGGTCGCGAGGATGAGCGGCAGCTTGGTCAGCACCGCGTCCCAGCCGATGAAGTTGATGAGGTTCAGCTTCTCGGACAGCGCCAGGCCGTGGTCGATGATGAAGTACCGGGCGACGACCAGGAATCCGCAGGCGACACCGCCGCCGATCAGCCCCGCGACCGCGGCCTCCATGATGAACGGCGCCTGGATGTAGAAGCCGGAGGCGCCCACCAGGCGCATGATGCCGGTCTCCCGGCGGCGGCTGAACGCCGATACGCGCACGGTGTTGACGATCAGCATCAGCGCGACGACCAGCATCAGCGCCATGATCGCCCGCGCGGCCCAGTTCATGCCGTTGAGCAGCCCGAAGAGGTTGTCCAGGATGCCCTTCTGGTCCTGCACCGACTGCACGCCCTCACGGCCGTCGAAGGCGGTCGCGATGACCTGGTACTTCTCCGGGTCCTTCAGCTTGATGCGGTACGACTCCTGCATCTGGTCCGGGGTGAGGGAGCTGGCCAGCGGGGAGTCGCCGAACTGCTCCTTGTAGTGCTTGTACGCCTCGTCCTGCGATTCGTACGTCACCTTCTCGACCACGGCCATCTCGTCGAGGTCGGCCTTGATCTGCTTCTTCTGGTCCTCGGTGACCGCGCCCTTGGCGCACTTGGCGTCGGAGCCGGCGTCGCTCTTGTTGCACAGGAAGATCGAGACGTTGACCTTGTCGTACCAGTAGCCCTTCATGGTGTTGACCTGGTCGCTCATCAGCAGCGAGCCGCCGAAGAGGGCCAGGGACAGGGCGACGGAGACGATCACCGCGAAGGTCATCGTCAGGTTGCGGCGAAGACCGACACCGATCTCCGAGAGGACGAACTGGGCGCGCATGGCGTCTGGATGAACCTTTCGTGGTCAGTGCTGGTAGCCGTAGACGCCGCGCGCCTGGTCGCGGACGAGGCGGCCCTTCTCCAGCTCGATGACGCGCTTGCGCATCTGGTCCACGATGTTCTGGTCGTGCGTGGCCATCACCACGGTGGTGCCGGTGCGGTTGATGCGGTCGAGCAGCTTCATGATGCCGACGGAGGTCTGCGGGTCGAGGTTGCCGGTGGGCTCGTCGGCGATCAGCAGCTTGGGCCGGTTGACGAAGGCGCGCGCGATGGCGACGCGCTGCTGCTCGCCGCCGGACAGCTCGCCGGGCCTGCGGTCCTCCTTGCCTCCGAGGCCGACCAGGTCCAGCACCTGCGGCACCGACTTGCGGATCTCGCCACGGGACTTGCCGATCACCTCCTGCGCGAAGGCGACGTTCTCGCCGACCGTCTTGTTCGGCAGCAGGCGGAAGTCCTGGAACACGGTGCCCAGCTGGCGCCGCATGTGCGGGACCTTCCAGTTGGACAGGCGCGCGAGGTCCTTGCCCAGGACGTGCACCTGCCCGTGGCTGCACCGCTCCTCGCGCAGGATGAGCCGCAGGAAGGTGGACTTGCCCGAGCCGGAGGAGCCCACGAGGAAGACGAACTCGCCCTTCTCGACCTCCAGGGAGACATCCCTGAGTGCCGGGTGGGTCTGCTTGGGGTAGACCTTGGAGACGTTGTCGAATCGGATCACGGGTGCACCACGGGTCGCCGGGGGTAGATGAGCGTGACCATACGCGACCCGGGGAGGCCCCCGCAGTCACCGGGCGTAGTTGAGTGGCACTTGCGCGTTTTGTCCCCGGGTGCCCAGCGTGCCCTTGTACCGGTCCTGTCCCGGTACCGCCGGGAACGCGCGCGGGCCCTGGCGGAACCTGGCACAGTGGAGGGGGAACGTTCGCGTCCTTGCGGGCGTTCTCCGGACGGAGCCGGCGGCTAGGAGGGCGAGCGCATGACGTACGACCGGTTGGTGTGCGCGAACTGCGCGGCGCCCGTGAGCGAGGGCCGCTGCCCGGTGTGCCGGGCGAACCGCGAGCGACTCCAGCAGCAGGAGTCCTTCTTCGCGGGACTGAATCCGGTGGCGCTCGTGGCGCTGCTCGCGGTGCTGATCGCGGCGGTGGCCCTGCTGGCGCACCAGACGGCCTGAGCGGCCCGTAGAGACCCGTACAGAAGCTGGAAGGGGCCCGGAGGCGCTGTCGCGCGCTCCGGGCCCCTTCACGTGGCCGCGTCGGCTCAGGCGGCCGCGCCGCCCCGGTTGCCCATCACGCGGGGCAGGACGCGGAAGGCGATGCCGCCGGCGATCATCGTCGCGGCACCGGCCAGCAGGAAGGTGGTCTCCGCGGCACCGGTCTCGGCCAGCTCGGCGCCACCGCCCTGGGCGGAGGTGTCGGCGCGCGGGAGCTCCTGGCCGGTGTCGGTCAGCGACGAGGAGCCCTGCTCCTGTGCGGCGCCGCCGGCCGGGTCGGCGTTGTTGCCGCTGCCGCCGTTGCCGCCTGCGTTGCCGTTGCCGTTGTCACCGCCGCCCGGGGGCTGCTCGGTGGGGTTGGAGGGGTCGGAGGGGTCCTCCGTGGGCTCCGACGGCTCCTCGGCGGGCTCGGTAGGGTTGTCGGTGGCCGGCGGCGGGGTGGTCGGGTCCTCGGGGGCCGGCGGCGTCGTCGGGTCCTCAGGGGCCGACGGCGAGGGCGGCGGCGTCTCGTTCGGGCTGGTCGGGATGGTGTCGTCCGGGGACGACGGCGAGGGCGGCGGCGTCGTGTCGTCGTCGCCGACGGTCACGCCGACGTCGACGCTCCCGCCGATGTCGAGCGCCGAGGCGGCGCCGGCGGCGGTCAGCGAGGCGCCGGCCGCGATCACGGCACCGGCCGCTATGCGTGCGAACCGGATCCGCGTCTTCTTGGTCATAAGGTTGCTACCCCCAGTAGCTCATCGTCAGTGATGCGGCGCTCGGGGCCGTGATCTACGGGGGGTGGCTGCGCTCGGACCCCCCGGTTCACATGCGCCCCGCGAAACACGCATGCCGCGCCTTACCCTTCCCAAAGCTCAAAGGCGAGTCAAGGGCGGTGTGTTGGGGGATGTCCGGGTAGCGAGGGGTATGCCGGTCGCGAAGGGTGTGAGTGTGTTGTAAAACTCGCCGCGTCTCGACGCTTCCCGCCGCGTCTGCCGCTACTTCTCGCGCTGCTTGCGCCAGCGGATCCCGGCCTCCAGGAAGCCGTCGATCTCGCCGTTGAACACCGACTCGGGGTTGCCGACCTCGTGCTCGGTGCGCAGGTCCTTGACCATCTGGTAGGGGTGCAGGACGTACGAACGCATCTGGTTGCCCCAGGAGTTGCCGCCGTCGCCCTTGAGGGCGTCCATCTTGGCCTGCTCCTCCTGGCGGCGCCGCTCCAGGAGCTTGGCCTGGAGGACGTTCATGGCGGTGGCCTTGTTCTGGATCTGCGAGCGCTCGTTCTGGCAGGAGACGACGATGCCGGTGGGCAGGTGGGTGAGGCGCACCGCGGAGTCGGTGGTGTTCACGCCCTGGCCGCCGGGGCCCGAGGAGCGGTAGACGTCCACGCGCAGTTCGGACTCGTCGATCTCGACGTGGTCGGTCTGCTCGACCACGGGCAGCACCTCGACGCCGGCGAAGGAGGTCTGGCGGCGGCCCTGGTTGTCGTAGGGCGAGATGCGCACCAGGCGGTGGGTGCCCTGCTCGACAGAGAGGGTGCCGTAGGCGTACGGCACCTGCACGGCGAAGGTGGTCGACTTGATGCCGGCCTCCTCCGCGTACGACGTCTCGTAGATCTCCGTCTTGTAGCCGTGCTGCTCGGCCCAGCGCAGGTACATCCGCTGGAGCTTCTCGGCGAAGTCGGCGGCGTCGACGCCGCCGGCCTCGGCGCGGATGTTGACGAGCGCCTCGCGGGCGTCGTACTCGCCGCTGAGCAGGGTGCGGACCTCCATCTCGTCCAGCGCCTTGCGGACGGAGGCCAGCTCGGACTCGGCCTCGGCGCGGGTGTCCGGGTCGTCCTCCTCCTCGGCCATCTCGAAGAGGACCGAGAGGTCGTCGATGCGCCCGCGCAGGCCCTCCGCCTTGCGCACCTCGGCCTGGAGGTGGGAGAGGCGGCTGGTGATCTTCTGCGCCGCGTCCGGGTCGTCCCACAGCGACGGCGCTGCCGCCTGCTCCTCGAGCGAGGCGATGTCTGCCCTCATCTTGTCGAGGTCCAGGACGGCCTCGATCGACTCCATGGTCGAGGAGAGGGACTTCAGCTCTTCGGATACATCGACGACTGCCACGCAACCAGCGTAACGGCTCCGCCGGCCGGCTCCGGCCCCGCTCCGCTCAGGGGACCGCCGGGGCCGAGTTCCGCTGGTCGGGCGGGGACGGGGCGTCGTCGCCCGACGTGGCCAGCCAGGTGCCGGCGCCGACGGCGGCCAGCAGGACGGCGGCGGACGTGCCGAGGACGACGCGGCGGCGGCGCGTGGTGGCGCGGTTGCGGGCCGAGCCGGGGCGCGGGGCGCCGGACGCGCGCGGGGCGCGGGCGGTGCCGTGGGCGCCGCCGGCCAGCTCGTCCGGGGCCGGGACCCGCATCGAGGTGTGGGTGTCCCGGTTGGCGTCGGCCGGCTTGGCGCCCGGCACCAGCGGCACCGCCCCGCGCCGGGCCCGCTCCCCGGCGGGGGACGCGGCAGGCTCGGCGAGGCCCTCGCGCTCCTCCTCCGTCTCCGGCTCGTCCACGTCCAGCGGGGCCATCCCGGCCAGCATCGGCAGCAGCTCGCGCAGCCGGGCGGCCAGCTCGGAGGCGCGCAGCCGGGAGGCCGGCGCCTTGGCGAGGCACTGCACGAGCAGCTGCCACAGCTCGTCCGGGATGCCGGGCAGCGGGACGACGGACTCGGTGACGTGCCGGCGCAGCACCGCGCCCGGGTGGCCGCCGCCGAACGGGGTGAAGCCCGCGAGCAGCTCGTACAGGACGGTCGCCAGGGCGTAGATGTCGACGGCCGCGCGCGGGGGCAGGCCCTCGACGATCTCCGGGGCGAGGTAGTCCGGGGTGCCGATGATCTTCGTGGCGCGGGTGCGGCGCGGGGTGTCGATGAGCTTGGCCACCCCGAAGTCGGTCAGCAGCGCGGGGTGCGAGCCGCCGGGGCCGAGCGGGCCCTGCATGTCGAGGAGGACGTTCTCCGGCTTGACGTCCCGGTGCACCACGCCGGCGGCGTGCGCGGCGGCCAGGCCGTCGGCCACGTCGGCCACCACGGCGACCGCGGCCTCGGGCGCCAGGCGCCGCTCGCGGTCGAGGCGGGTGCGCAGGTCGGTGCCGCGCACCAGGTCCATGACGAGCGCGAGGTCGTTGCCGTCCACCACCAGGTCGCGCACCGGCACGACGTGCGGGTGCTCCAGGCCGAGCAGGGCGGTGCGCTCCTGCACGAAGCGCCCGACCAGCTCCTGGTCGGACGACAGGTCCTCGCGCAGCAGCTTGATCGCGACGGGCCCCTCGGGACCCTCGCCCAGCCACACCGTGCCGGCGCTGCCCCGCCCGAGGATCTGGTGGGCGGTGTACCGGCTGCCGATCTTCCGTGCCAAGACTGCTCCTACCGACGCGTGTTGCCGACAAAGCTACGCGTTGACGGAGGCAGCCTTCACCAAGGAGGGCGGATTCACCCGCTGGTTGTCGACAAATCCCCAGAGTCGGGTCAGTTGGCGCCCGAGCTGAGGTCGCCGATCCAGTCGGTCACCGTGGTGAACCAGTCGCTCAGCTGGGCCCAGTAGCCCTTGCCCGTGCCGATCCAGTCCTGGAGCGGGCTCAGCTCCCAGACCAGCCAGCCGGCCACGAAGAGGACGACCAGGGTGACCACGCAGCCCTTCAGGCAGCCGAGGCCGGGGATGCGCATCGGGTTGGCGCTGCGCTGCCGGGGCGGCCGGGGCTCGCGCCGGGGGGCGGCCGGCTCGGGCGCGGGCGGCGGGGCGTACCGCTGGGGCGCCGGCTGCTGGGGCTGCTGCGGCTGCGGGGTGGCGTAGCGCTGCGGCTGGGGCTGCTGCGGGTAGCCGTACCCCGGCGGGGGCTGCTGGGGGCCGCCGGGCGGGGCCTGGCGGGGCGGCTGCTGCGGGCGGGCGACCTGGCGCTGGGGGCGGCGGCGCAGCGGGTCCTCGTTCGGGTCGAGGTACTGCACCTGCGTCTGCTCGTTGCGGTCGCGGGCGGCGCGGAGCTGGTTCTGCCAGGGGTGGGGGTCCTGGGGGCCGGGCTGTCCCTGCTGGCCCGGGGGGACCGGCGGCATGACGGTGGTCGGGTCGGCGCCGCCCTGCCCGCCCGGGGCGCCGGTGTGCGGGAGGACGCTGGTGGCGCCGTTCGGGTCGTACGCGCCCTGGCCCTGCGGGTCGTACGCGCCCGGCGGGGTGTACGCGCCCTGCCCGTGCGGCAGGACCTGGGTCGGGTCGGCGGCCCCGGCCGCCTCCGGCACCTGCGCGGGCGCGGGGTCGGGGGCGAGCAGCGCGCCGACGCCCTCGGCGGCGCCGATCTGGGCGCTGCTCGCGTGCACGCCGATGCCCTCGGCGACGACGCGCAGGCCGCGGGCGAGGTTCTCGGCGCTGGGGCGGTCCTCGGGGTTCTTGCGCAGGCAGCGCTCGATCACCGTCCACAGCGGGTCGGGGACGGTGGAGGGGCGGCGCGGCTCGGCGCTCAGGTGCTGGTGCAGCACCTCCAGGGCACTGCCGCCGGAGAACGGCGGGCGGCCGGTGACCAGCTCGTAGAGCAGGATGCCGGCGCCGTAGACGTCCACGGCGGAGGTCTGCGGGCGGCCCTCGGCGGACTCCGGCGCGACGTACGCGGGCGTGCCGACGAACTCGTGGGTGCGGGTGAGTCCCGGCGAGTCGGCGAGGCGGGCGATGCCGAAGTCGGTGAGCATCGGGTGCAGCTCGCCGCCGGCCTGCTTCAGCAGCACGTTGGCCGGCTTCAGGTCGCGGTGGACCACGCCGTCGGCGTGGCTGGCGGCCAGCGCGTCGGCGATCTGCGCGGTGAGCAGCGCGGCGGCGACCGGGGTGAAGGGGCCGTTCTCGCGCAGGTGGCGGTGGAGGTCGGGGCCGTCGACGAGGTCCATGACCAGCGCCAGCAGATCACCCTCCACGACCAGGTCGCGGACCCGGACGATGTTGGGGTGGGTCAGCCGCAGCAGGACGGAGCGCTCCCGCAGGAAGCGCATCACCACGTCGGCGTCGCTCGCCAGCTCCTCCTTGAGGACCTTGATCGCGACGAGCTCGCCGGGCTGTCCCGCGACGGCCGCCTCGGCGCCCGCCGTCTGGTTCTGGCGGGCTCGCCAGACGGTCCCGGTGGCGCCGCGACCGAGCGGCTCCTCCAGGAGGTACTTGCTGCCTACCGGCCGCACGTCATGCGCTCCCTGCTGGTTCTGGACGGTGTTCCGGGGTGCTGCGGGGGACTGCTCCCGCCGACCCACTGTAGTGCCGCAGCCGTCCCGCGCCGGGTTGTCGCAGTCCTCGGTGCGGGTCCGGAAAGACGCGCGACCCGGTCCCATGGTTGCCGAACCCGGACGTGACCGATCTCAAGACGGGCGTTTCCGATCACCCGCGGGGCACCTGTCAGGCACTTTTGCGGGCAGAGCCGAGCAATCAAGATCATTCGACGGCCCGCGGCGGGCGGGTTGTCAGTGGCAGGTGCGAGGATGCGTGCAGTACTGGCCGACGTGCTCGTGCGGCGGTGGGGGAAGTCCGCGGTGGGGACCGCGGGGACCGCTTCGCCCCCGGTGCCCGGGCGCCCGCGCGAAGGGACCGCTGACGGCGATGCAGATCCGGCTGACCGTCGTAGACCCGCAGGGCCCGCATGCCGCGGCGGGCACCCGCGCCGTGTGGCGGGACCTCCTCGTCACCGCGCCCGCCGGCACCGCGCTGGCCGCGGTCGCCTCCGCGCTGGCCGCGGCGCTGCCCGGCGGCGAGGCCCCCGCCTCCGGCCCGGTGGTGCTCTACGCGGGCGCGCGCCGCCTCGACGCCCAGCGCTGCACCCTGGGCGAGCCCCCGCTGATCGACGGCGCCGTGCTCAGCCTGGGCGCCCCCGGCGAGCCCGACCCGCACGGCGAGCCGGCCGCCGCCCCGGCCCAGCTCCATGTGGTCGCCGGTCCCGACGCGGGCGGCGTCCACCTGCTGCACGGCGGCCAGGTCAGGCTCGGCCGGTCCGCCGACGCCGACGTCCCGCTCGACGACCCGGACGTCTCGCGCACCCACTGCGCGGTGACCGTCGCCGGCGACGGCCAGGTCACGGTCGCCGACCTCGGCTCCACGAACGGCACCCTGCTGGACGGCGTCCGGGTCGGCGAGCGCCCGGTCCGCTTCGCGCCGGGGGCGCTGCTGCGGGTCGGCGAGTCGGCGCTGCGCCTGGTGCCGGCGGCCCTGTCGGAGGCGGCGCGGGTGCGGACGGTGCCGGACGGGGAGGGGTGCGTGCGGGTGGCACCGGCGCCGGGTCACGCCGCCGCCGAGGGGGTCGGCGAGGTCGATGCCGTCGCCCACGCGCGCGTGGCCGACGCGGCGGGGGCGGCCGGTGCCGTGCGGGTCACCGGCAAGGCGCCGGCCGCGGGGACGCATCACGCGCGAGGGGCCATGGCGTACGGCACCGACGGCGGCGGCCCGGGCGCGGACGCCACGCACGCGAGCGGCTTCGGCGGCCTCGGCTGGGCGGACCGCCCCGGCGAGGCGGGCCGCACGGCCACGCCGTCGCACGGCACGGACGTACCGCGGGATCTCGGGCACGACCTCCCGCAGGGCGCGCGCCGGCGCGGCGGGCTCGGCGCCTGGGCGCGCCGGCTCACCGGCGGGCGCCCGGAGGGGGCGGGCGCCGCCGTACCGGGCCCGCGCGCGACGACGGACGACGGGTACACGAACGACGGGTACGGGGAGCACGAGGGCCCCGCCGGGCACGGGACCGACCCGTACGCCGAGCCGGCGGCACCGTCGCCTCCGGCCGCCGGTCCCTCCCCCGCGCCGGAGACCTGGCCGGACCCCGCCGCCCTGCTGCTGACCGCGCTCGGGCCGGGCCCGCGGCTGTGGGAGCGCGGCCCCGGCCACCCCGAGGTGCTTGCCGTGCGGCTGGGCACCGCCGACCGCCTCGCCCCCGGCGGCGGGGCGCTGCCCGCCGTGCCGGTGACCGTCGGACTGCGCGAGGCCGGGGCGCTGGGCCTCGCCGGCCCGCGCGAGCGGCTGGCCGGCCTGGCCCGCGCGGTGCTGGCCCAGCTCGCGGCGCTGCACTCGCCCGACCTGCTGGAGATCGTCCTGATCAGCGCGGACCGCGCTCGGCCGCTCGCCGAGCGCAGCGCCGAGTGGGCCTGGCTGGGCTGGCTGCCGCAGCTGCGCCCGGCGCACGGCCAGGACTGCCGGCTGCTGCTGGCCCACGACCGCGAGCAGGCCGGCGCCCGCGCCGCGGAGCTGCTGCGCCGCCTGGAGGACCACGTCGCCGACACGGGGGCCCGCGCCTCCGCCTCCGAGAGGATCCCGGCCCAGCCGACCGCGTCCCCGGGCGAGGGCCCGGCCCGGCGCCCCTCCTGGGCGCTGCCGGACACCGACACCGGCGAGCACACCGGCCCGTACACGGTGGTGGTCGTGGACGGCGACCCCGGCGGCGCCGACCTGCGCGGGTCGCTGGCGCGGCTGGCGCAGGAGGGCCCGCGGGCCGGCATCCATGTGGTGGCCCTTGCCGAGACGCCCGCCGCGTCCCCCGCCTCCCCGGTGGCGGAGACCTACGAGGCGGCCTGTGCGGCGTCGGCGGTGTTCCGGGAGTGCGGGGCCGTCGCGCTGCTCAGCGGTGACGTGGCGACCACCCTCCGGCTGCTGCGCGTCGCCCCGGGCGGCCCCGTCGGCAATGGCACGCTCGGCACGGTGGACGCCGTCTCCGCGGCCTGGGCCGAGCGGTTCGCGCGGGCCGTGGCGCCGCTGCGCACCGACGGCTCGGGCGCCGAGCGGCCGGCCCGGGTGTCCGCGCCGCTGCCCCAGGCGGCCCGGCTCCTGGACGAGCTGGGCCTCGCCCGGGCCACCCCGGCGTCCCTGATGGCCCGCTGGGCGGACGCGGTGGACGACACCGAGTCGCTCGGCGGACGCGCCCAGGGCGTGCTGGGCGCGGGCCCGCGCGGCCCGGTCGCGGTGGACCTGGCGGCCGAGGGCCCGCACCTGCTGATCGAGGGCCCGCCGGGCAGCGGCCGTACGGAGCTGCTGCGCGCGACGGTCGCCTCCCTCGCCTCCGCCGAGCGCCCCGACCGCCTGGGCATCGTCCTGCTGGACGGCCGGGACGGCGTCACCACTGGCGCGGGCGAGGGCCTGCGCGTGTGCACGGACGTCCCGCACGTCACCACCCACCTGGGCGCCAACGACCCGATCCGGATGCGGGAGTTCGCCCAGTCCCTGAGCGCCGAGCTGAAGCGGCGGGCCGAGCTGCTGGGCCGGGGTTCGTTCACCGACTGGCACACGGGCCATGAGGTCGCCGACCGCCTGGTCCCGCAACGCACGAGCGCCGACTCCGCGGACATAGATTCCCCGCCCAGCACCACCATGCGCCTGCGCCCCGCCGCGTCCCGGCAACGCACGACGGCCGCGCCCCCGCCGCTCCCCCGCCTGGTCGTGGTCGTGGACGACCTTGACGCCCTGGTCACTCCCGCGCTGGGCTCACCCGGTCGACCGGCCGCGGGTTCGGTGACCCGGGCCCTGGAGGCGGTGGCGCGAGACGGCGAGCGCCTGGGCGTCCACCTGGTGGCCGCCACGGCGCCGGGCGGCCGCACGGCCGAGACGGAACCGTCCCGTCGCGCCTCCCTCCGCGTCACCCTGGACGCCCCCCGCCCCGGCCCGGACGAACCGTCCCCCGGCCGCGGCCACCTCGCCACCCCCGACGGCCGGACCACCCCCTTCCAGGCGGGCCGCGTCACCGGCCGCATCCCCCGCACGGCCACCCTCCGCCCCACGGTCGTCCCCCTGGACTGGCCCCGCATGGGCGACCCCCCGACCCACCGCCCGGTCCGCGAACTGGGCAACGGCCCCACCGACCTGGCCCTCCTGGCCAGCGCGCTGGAACGGGCGGCGCGGGAGGTGGCGGCGGCGGAGGTCCCGTCACTGCTCTGATCCGGCGATCTCCCGCCGAAGCCGCCGGGTGAAGCGGCCCAGCAGCTCCAGCGTCTCCCGGAACTCGGCCCTGCGCTCCTCCCTGCCGTCGGTGGGCCGCGTGCTCCACACCCGACGCGCGAGAGCGTCGGCGAGATCGACGGTCTCGCGGGCGCACAGCAGATACAGCGCCGACCGCGCCTCCTGCATCCGCCCGGCCAACTCCTCGGCTCCGGGCCCGTCGTCCCCCAGCCGCGTGCCCTTCAGCTGATCGAGCAGCTGGACCACGGCGGTGTTGAACCCGACCCCCGCCGTGAGCTTCTGCTCCCGCACCCACATCCGATCCTGCCGCCGCGCGGTGAACCACGCCCCGAACACGACCCCTATGAGCCCGACAGCGGCCCCGACGGCCACGGACAGCATGTTCTCCACGCTCAGCCCCCCTGGCCCCAGCCGTCGAGCGACATCTGCGGCCCCCCGCCGACTCCAGCACTTCCACTCCTACGGACGTAGCCAAGCGAATCGCCGACGCCGTGCCGGCACCCGGCGGTAGCGTCAGCACCCCCACCACACCCGACAACCCCACGGTGAACTCATGACCCCGACGCCCGCGACCCCCACGATCGACACGCACGTGATTCTGCGCGACGGCGACAAAGTGCTGCTGTCGCAGCGTGGAGGCCCGTACGGGTACGGCCGGTGGCACGCCCCCTCGGGCAAGCTGGACGCCGGTGAGCCGCTCACCGTCGGCGCCGCGCGCGAGCTGAACGAAGAGACCGGCGTCGAGGTCGACCCCGAGCACCTGAGGCTCGTGCACGTGGTGCACCACAAGCAGGGCTTGGAGACGGAGCGCATCGGCCTCTTCTTCCTGGCCACCCTGTGGGCGGGAGAGCCGGTCAACCGCGAGCCCGAGAAGTGCCTCGGCCTGCGGTGGTGGTCCGTGCACGAGCTGCCCGAGGACATCATCGAGTACCCCGAGGCCGGGCTGCTCGGCTACCTCAAGGGCGGTGAGCCGCTCACCGAGCACGGCTGGGCCTAGGGCGGGTCCGCAAAGTCTCGTCTGCCTGGCGACGCCCGGCACGCACTCTCGCCGCACCGGACCCCGCGCGGCCCGCCCTACGGGCGGACGACGGGACTTTACGGACACGCCCTAGCGCACGATCGCCCCCAACTCCCCAGCTCTGTCAGCCGAGTCACGACGCGGTCACGATCTCCGTTGCGGCCTGGGACGCGGTCTTGCCGGTGGTCACCCCCTGGCGTACACCAGAGCCCACGGGACAGCGCTGGACGTCGATGAGGACGAAGAACGGGGCAGCTATGCGCACGCGTATCACGCACGACCGCTCACGGACCGCCACCCGCACGATGAGAGCCGCAGCCGCCTTCGCCGCAGCCGGAGCCCTCACGCTCTCGCTCACGGCGTGCGGCGGTGACGACGGTGACGAGGGCAGCGGGGACAAGGGGGACGGGGGGAAGGAGACCGCCGCCACGGTCACGCTTCCCAAGCTGAACGGCGAGACGATCGAGGTCGCCGCCGTGTGGACCGGCACCGAGCAGGAGAACTTCAAGAAGGTGCTGGCCGAGTTCGAGAAGCGGACCGGCGCCAAGGTGACCTTCGTGCCGGCCCAGGACCCGATCATCAACTTCCTCGGCTCGAAGATCGCCGGCGGCGCCCCGCCCGACGTGGCGATGCTCCCGCAGCCCGGCGCCATCAAGCAGGCCGTCGACAAGGGCTGGGCCAAGCCGCTGGGGGCGGAGGCGAGCAAGGAGCTGGGGGAGAACTACTCCCAGGGCTGGCAGGACATCGGGAAGGTCGGCGGCAAGCAGTACGGGGTGTACTACAAGGCCGCCAACAAGTCGCTGGTCTGGTACAACGCCAAGGTCTTCGAGAACGCCGGCGCCGCCGAGCCCAAGTCCTGGGACGAGTTGCTCAGCACCGCCCAGACCGTCTACGACTCCGGCGTCACCCCCTTCTCCGTCGGCGGCGCCGACGGCTGGACCCTCACCGACTGGTTCGAGAACGTCTACCTCTCCCAGGCGGGTCCGGAGAAGTACGACCAGCTGGCCAAGCACGAGATCAAGTGGACCGACCCGAGCGTCAAGCAGGCGCTGACCACGCTCGCGCAGGTCTGGGGCAAGAAGGACTTCGTGGCGGGCGGCGCCGACGGCGCGCTGCAGACCGAGTTCCCCGCCTCGGTCACCCAGACCTTCACCGGCGGCGACCAGCCCAAGGCCGGCATGGTCTACGAGGGCGACTTCGTGCAGGTCACGGTCGGTGAGGCGGGCGCCAAGGTCGGCACCGACGCGAAGGTCTTCCCGTTCCCCAAGGTCGGCGACACCGCGCCCGTGGTGTCCGGCGGCGACGCGGCCGTGGTGCTGAAGGACTCCAAGGGCGCCCAGGCGCTGGCCACCTTCCTCGCCTCCCCGGACGCGGCCACCATCCAGGCCAAGCTCGGCGGCTACCTCTCCCCCAACAAGGCCGTGGACAACTCGGCCTACCCGAACGACGTGCAGCGCAAGACCGCCCAGGCGCTCGTCGCCGCCGGCGACGACTTCCGCTTCGACATGTCCGACCAGGCCCCGCAGGCGTTCGGCGGCACACCCGGCAAGGGCGAGTGGAAGGCGCTCCAGGACTTCCTGAAGAACCCGAAGGACGTGGCCGGCGCCCAGGCGAAGCTGGAGGCGGAAGCGGCCGCCGCCTACAAGGACTGACGCGATGACGTCCGCCACCGCGGCGCCCACCGGGCCCAGGACCAGGAAGAGCGTCACCGGCACCCGCCGGACCGTCGCCGCCCTCTTCCTGCTGCCCGCCCTCGTCCTGCTCGGCGCGCTCGTCGTCTACCCGATCGGGTACTCCCTGGTCCGCAGCTTCTACGACCAGTCGGGCGACGGCTTCGCCGGCTTCGACAACTACCAGGCGCTGTTCACCGACGACGGTATCCGCACCGCGCTGAAGAACAACGTCATCTGGGTGGTGTTCGCCCCCACCGTCGCCACCGCCCTCGGGCTGGTCTTCGCCGTGCTGACCGAACGGGTGCGCTGGGGCACGGCGTTCAAGCTGGTCGTCTTCATGCCGATGGCGATCTCGATGCTCGCCGCCGGCATCATCTTCCGCCTGGTGTACGACCAGGACCCGGACAAGGGCGTCGCCAACGCGGTGTGGGTCGGGGTGCACGACACCTTCGCCGAGTCCTCGGCGTTCCCGAAGGCCCACCCGGGGCGGCAGTCGCCGCTGAAGGCGGCCGGCGGGGGCGCCTTCGTCACCAAGGCGCCCGTCTCCGCCGGCACCCCGGTCGCGCTGCCCCTGGTCGGCGTCGCCCCCGACCAGCTGCCGGACGGCGCGCAGCCGGCGGCGGCCCCGAAGGCCGAGGACGGCAAGGTCACCGGCACCACCTGGCAGGACTTCACCCGCGGCAAGGGCGTCGGCAAGCTGGGCGGGGTCGACGCGGCCGAGCTGGGCTACCCGGGGATGCGGATCGAGGCCGTCAAGGACGGCGAGGTCGTCGCGTCCACCAAGGCGGCCGACGACGGCACGTTCACGCTGCCCGCCGAGGCCGACGGCGCGCTGCTGCGGCTGCCCGCGAGCAACTTCGCGGAGGCGTACAACGGCCTGGACTGGCTCGGCCCGTCGCTGGTCACCCCGGCCATCATCGGCTCGTACGTGTGGATGTGGGCCGGCTTCGCGATGGTGCTGATCGCGGCGGGGCTGGCCGGCGTGCCGCGCGAGCTGCTCGAGGCGGCCCGGGTGGACGGCGCCAACGAGTGGCAGGTGTTCCGCCGGGTCACCGTGCCGCTGCTGGCGCCGGTCCTCGCGGTCGTGGTCGTCACCCTGATGATCAACGTACTGAAGGTGTTCGACCTGGTGTTCATCATCGCCCCGGGCTCCTCGCAGGACGACGCGAACGTGCTCGCCCTGGAGCTGTACCGCAAGGGCTTCGCCTCCGACCAGCCGGGCATCGCCAGCGCCATCGCGGTGTTCCTGCTGCTCCTGGTCATCCCGGTGATGTGGTTCAACGTACGGCGGCTCAGGCGGGAGGTGCGGCGATGACCGCGGAGGCGGCGGGTTCCCTCACGAAGGCGCCCGAGGCGACGGCCAAGGCGAAGCCGTCGCTGGGTTCGCGGCTCGCCGGGGGCGTCAGCGGCGGCCTCGTCCAGGTGTTCCTGATCGTGGTCGGGCTGTTCTGGCTGGTGCCGACCCTCGGGCTGCTGCTGTCCTCGCTGCGCAGCTCGCGGGAGATGGCGGACAGCGGCTGGTGGCAGGTGTTCAGCGAGCCGTCGAAGCTGACCTTCTCGGCCTACGAGGACCTGCTGAAGAACGGCGACATCACCGACTCCCTCGTCAACACCGCGCTGATCACCGTCCCGGCGACGGTGCTCGTCGTGGTCATCGGGGCGCTCGCGGGCTACGCGTTCGCGTGGATGGAGTTCCCCGGCCGCGACTGGTGGTTCCTGGCCGTGGTGGGGCTGCTCGTGGTGCCGGTGCAGGTGGCGCTCATCCCGATCGCCGAACTCTTCGGCAAGATCGGCCTGTTCGGCTCGATCCTCGGGGTGATCCTCTTCCACGTCGGCTTCGGGCTGCCCTTCGCCGTGTTCCTGCTGCGGAACTTCTTCGCGGAGATACCCCGCGAGCTGCTCGAGGCGGCCCGGCTCGACGGCGCAGGTGAACTCCGGCTGTTCGCCCGGGTGGTGATGCCGCTGGGCGGGCCGGCCATCGCCAGCCTGGGCATCTTCCAGTTCCTGTGGGTGTGGAACGACATGCTGGTCGCGCTGATCTTCTCGGACTCCGGGAGCCAGCCGATCACGGTCGCCCTGCAGACGCAGGTACGGCAGTTCGGGAACAACGTGGACGTGCTGGCGCCGGGCGCGTTCATCTCCATGGTGATCCCGCTGGCGGTGTTCTTCGCCTTCCAGCGGCAGTTCGTGTCCGGCGTGATGGCGGGCGCCGTCAAGTAGGCCCTGCGGTAACGCACTTGAGAGGGGCGGACCCGGCACGGGTCCGCCCCTTCCGCGTCCCCCGATTGCCGCAGCGGCCGTAACCAACCCGCCGCACGGGACGTTGCCGGGCAGAACGCCCGCGCCGACCCATGGATGTCCCCGTGCCCAGGTTCAGTGTCATCGTCCCCGCGTACCGGGTGCAGGCGTATCTGCACGCGTGCCTGGAGTCGGTGCTGTCCCAGTCGTACCCGGACCTCGAACTGATCGTGGTGGACGACTGCTCGCCGGACGCCTGCGCGGAGGTCATCGCCGAGTTCGCGGCCCGCGACCCCCGGGTGCGGCCCGTGCACCTGCCGGCCAACGGCGGCCTGGGCCCCGCCCGCAACGCCGGTATGGCGCGGGCGCGCGGCGACTACCTGGTCTTCCTGGACGGCGACGACACCCTCACCCCGGGCGCGCTCGCCGCCGTCGCGGGCCGGGTGGAGGAGACCGGCGAGCCGGACGTCCTGGTCTACGACTACGCGCGCGTGGCGTGGACCGGCGAGGCGGTGCGCAACCAGGCCGCCGCACACCTCACGGAGCGGGGGGCGGAACAGCCCTTCGCGCTCACCGACCGGCCCGGCCTGCTCCGGCTGCTGATGGTGGCCTGGAACAAGGCCGTCCGCCGCGCGTACGCCGAACGCGGGGGCTTCGCCTTCCCGCCCGGCTACTACGAGGACACCCCGTGGACCTACCCGGTGCTGATGCGGGCGGGGACGATCGCCACCCTGGACCGGGTCTGCGTGCACTACCGCCAACGCCGCAGCGGCAGCATCCTCGGCACGCCGAGCGAGCGCCACCTGGACGTCTTCGACCAGTACGACCGGGTCTTCGCCTTCCTGGGGACGCACCCCGAGCTGTCCCGCTGGCGACCCGCCCTGTACCGGCGGATGGCCGACCACCTCGTCGCGGTGTACGCCCGCCCCGACCGCCTCCCCCGCGCCCTGCGCCCCGAGTTCCTGCGCCGGGCCCGCGTCCACTGCCGCCGCCACCGCGTCCCCGGCGCCCCCGCCGCGCCGCCCGCCCGGCTGCGCCACGCCCTGCTCCGCCTTGGCCCGCCCGGCGCCTACGACGCCCTGCGCCTGGCCGCCGCCGTCGGGCGCCGGATCCGCGGGCTCGGGCGCCGGCTGCGGACAGCGACCCGCACCGGCGCCCTGTGCCTGCACTACCGCCTCCAGCGGGCCCTCCCGCTGCGCGCGGACCGCGCGGTGTTCGCCTCCGCCGAAGGGGGCCACGGCGGCGACCCGGGCGCCCTGGAGCAGGCCGTGCGCTCCCTCGCCCCGCACCTCCGCACGGCGTGGGCGGCCGACCCCGCGCACCACCCCACCGTGCCGCCCGGCACCCGCCGGCTGACGCCCGGCTCGGCGGCGTACTGGACGGCGCTGGCCCGCTCCAAGTACCTCGTCCACGACGCCCCCTTCGACCCCGGCCTGCGCCGCCGCCGGGGCCAGGTGCTGGTGCAGACGCAGGCCGGGACGCCGCTGGCGCACGCGGGCCTCGACCTCCAGGAGCGCCCGGCCGCCTCGGTCGGCACCGACTTCGCGCGGCTGCTCGCGGACGTCGACTCCTGGAACTTCGTCCTCTCCGCCAACCGCCACTCCACCCTGACCTGGGAGCGCGTCCACCCCGGCCGCTACACCACCCTGGAGTACGGTCGGCCGCGCACCGACGTCCTCCAGCGGGCGACCGCCGCCGACGTGGCCCGGCTGCGCGCGGCGCTCGGCATCCCCGAGGGCACCGTCGCGATCCTGTACGCGCCCGTGGCCCGCGACCACCGGCGCACCCAGCACTGCGCCCTTGACCTCCAGCGCGTCGCCGGGCGGCTCGGCCCCCGCTTCACGGTGCTGGCCCGCGCCCCGCTGGGCCACGGCGGCCCGCTCGCGGAGACCCGGGGCCGGGTGCTGGACGTCAGCGACGTACGGGAGCACCCGAGCCTCGCCGCGCTCTGCCTCGCCTCCGACGCCCTGGTCACCGACTGGTCGGCACTGATGTGCGACTACGCGGGCCTGGACCGCCCCATCGTGCTGCACACCGCCGACGCGGAGGTCTTCGAGGCGGTCCGCGGGACCTACGTCGACCTGGCCGCGCACCCGCCAGGAGCCGTCGCCCGGGACGAGGACGAACTGGTCGACGTCTTCGTCTCCGGGCACTGGCGCGGCGCCCGGTCCGCCCGGCTCAGGGCCGCCTTCCGGGAGCGGTTCTGCCCGTGGGACGACGGCCGCGCCGCCGAGCGCGTGGTGCGCCGCGTGGTGCTCGGCGAGCCGGAGGCCGCGCTGCCCCCGGTGGTGCCGCTCGCCGACCGGCACCCGGCACCGTCCGCCACGCTCGCGGCGACCGCCCTCGCGCGCACCCCGTCGGCGACCGTGCCGCACCCCGCCGTGCCCCACCCCGCCGTGCCCCACCCGGCCGCGCCGCCACCCGCCGTGCCGCATCCCGCGGGGCCCCGCACCGTCACCGACAGCCGCTGACCGGCGTTGGTCCACCGCGAGCACCCGCGCGCCGGTCCACGGACGACACGCGCCGGTCACGGAGAGAACGACCAGAGAGAAAGAGCAGCAGCATGCCCCGCTTCAGCATCATCGTCCCGTCCCACGGCGTCGCGGGCCGGCTGCCCCTCGCCCTCGACTCGGTCCTCGCCCAGTCCTTCGGCGACTTCGAGCTGATCCCCGTGCACGACGCGGCCGACGCCGCCGCCGCGGACGTCGTCGCCGCCCGTGCCGCGCACGACCCCCGGGTGCGCCCGGTGCACGCCCCGCCGTCGGCCGGCCTGGCCGGCGCGCGCAACGCCGGCACCCGGGCGGCGACCGGCGCCTACCTGCTCTTCCTCGACGGCGACGACACCCTCGCCCCCGGCGCCCTGACCGCGCTGGACGCCCGCCTCGCGGACACCGGCGGCGTGGACGTGCTGTACGCCGAGCACGAGCGGGTGCCCTGGTGGGAGGGCGAGCCCGCCAACCCGGCGGCCCCGCTGCTCGCGAAGGCCCCGCGCGACGCCTTCTCCCCCGACCGGGCCCCGTGGCTGACCGGCGTGCAGCTGCCCGCCTGGAGCGCGCTCTACCGCCGGGCGTTCCTCGCCGACCGCCGCCTGTCCTTCCCCGAGGGCCACTTCACGGACGTCGGCTTCGGCGCGCCTGCCGCCGCCGAGGCGACCCGGGTGGCGGTGCTGCGCGCGGTGATCGTGCGGCACCTGGTACGCCGCCAGGGCAGCCGGCTCAGCCTGCCGGGGCCGCACCACGCCGACCTCCTCGACCAGGCGGAGCGGGCGCTGGCGCACGCCGCCGAGCGGGGCCTCGCGGCGGAGCGCCGGGCGGCCCTCTTCGAGCAGCTCTTCGCCGCGATCCTGAAGACCGCCGTGCACCCCCGGCGCCTCACCGACGGCCGCCGGGACTGGTTCCGCCGCGCGAGCCGCCTCTACCGGCGTCACCGCCCGGCCGGCTTCCGCGTCCCGGGCGGCCGGCTCGGCGTGCAGCACCGGCTCCTGGCGTCCGGCTCGTACTCCGGCTTCCGCGCGCTGCGCGCCGCCAACCGCGCGGCGGCCGGCGCGCTGACCCGGCTGCCCCGCCCCCCGCGCGGCCTCGGCACCCGGCTGCGCTACCGGCGCGCGCTGCGCCGCCCCCTGGACCCGAACCTCGTCGCGTACTGCGCCTACTGGGGCCGCGGCTACGCCTGCAACCCGGCCGCGATCCACGCCAAGGCCCGCGAACTCGCCCCCCACCTGCGCGGGGTGTTCCTGGTCGAGCCGGGCCGGGCGCACACCGTGCCGGCCGGCGTCGAGACCGCCGTGCTCGGCACCCGCCGCGCCTGGGAGGTGCTGGCGCGGGCCACGTACCTGGTGAACAACGCCAACTTCGCCGAGGGCGTCGTCAAGCGCCCCGGCAGCGTGCACCTCCAGACCCAGCACGGCACCCCGCTGAAGACCATGGGCGTCGACCAGTCGACGTACCCCGTGGTCGCGGCGGCCACCGGCAGCTTCGGCAAGCTGCTCGGCCGGGTCGACCGCTGGGACTTCAACCTCTCCGCCAACCGCCACTCCACCCAGATGTGGGAGCGGGCCTTCCCGGGCTCGTACGAGCAACTGGAGTACGGCTACCCGCGCAACGACGTGTACCTGACCGCGACCGCCGACGACGTGGCCCGCGCCCGGCGCGCGCTCGGCGTCCCGGACGGCAGGACCGCCGTGCTGTACGCGCCCACCCACCGCGACTGGGAGACCGGCTTCGGCGCCGGCGGCCTGGACCTGGAGGCGTTCTGCGCGGCGGCCGGCGAGGACGTGGTGGTGCTGCTGCGCGCCCACTACTTCTACGACCGCGGCGGCGCCCGCTCCACCGGCCGGGTCATCGACGTCACCGCGCACCCCTCCGCCGAGGAGGTGTGCCTGGCCGCCGACGCGCTGGTCACCGACTACTCGTCCATCATGTTCGACTACGCCAACCTGGACCGGCCCATCGTCGTGTACGCCGACGACTGGGAGGTCTACCGGGAGACCCGGGGCGTCTACTTCGACCTGCCGGCCGCCCCGCCGGGCCCCTTCGCGCGCACGCCCGAGGAGCTGGCCCGCGTCTTCCGCGACGGCGAGCACCTGGGCGCGGAGTCGGCGGCGCTGCGGGCCGCGTTCCGGGAGCGGTTCTGCGAGTTCGACGACGGCCGGGCCGCCGAGCGCGTGGTGCGCCGGGTGCTGCTCGGCGAGCCGCCCGAGGCGATCCCGCCGGTGGTGCCGCTCGCCGAACGCGTCCCGGCCCCCGCCGCCGCCACCCCCGTGAGGAGCTGACCGTCGTGCCCCGCTTCAGCGTGATCATCCCCTGCTTCAAGGTGCAGGCCTTCCTGCGCGAGTGCCTGGACTCGGTCCTCGGGCAGTCCTGGCGGGACCTCGAGGTCATCGCGGTGGACGACCGCTCCCCGGACGGCTGCGGCGCGATCCTGGACGAGTACGCGGCCCGCGACGCCCGGGTGCGGGTGCTGCACCTGCCGGAGAACGTGGGCCTGGGCCGGGCCCGCAACGCCGGGCTGCCGCACGCGCGCGGCGACTACCTGTTCTTCCTGGACAGCGACGACACCCTCACCCCGGGCGCCCTGGCCGCGACCGCCGCCCGCCTGGCGGAGGCCGGCGACCCGGACGTGCTGGTCTTCGACTACGCCCGCGCCTACTGGTGGGGCGGCACCCGGCGCAACGCGCTCGCCCGGGTCCTCACCGAGGCGGGTCCCGCACCCTTCACCGCCGCCGAACGCCCGGAGATCCTCGACCTGTTGATGGTGGTGTGGAACAAGGTCTACCGCCGCGACTTCGTCGAGCGCGAGGGCTTCGCCTTCCCGCCGGGCTACTACGAGGACACCCCCTGGACCTTCCCGGTGATGTTCAGCGCCGACCGGATCGCCGTCCTGGACCGGATCTGCCTGAACTACCGGCAGCGCAGACAGGGCAACATCCTCTCCACCACCAGCCGCAAGCACTTCGACGTGCACGAGCAGTACGAGCGGGTCTTCGCCTTCCTCGACGCCCGCCCGCACCTCGCCCGCTGGCGGCCCTTCCTGCACGCCAAGATGGGCGAGCACTGCCTGGACATCCTCTCCAAGCCCGACCGGCTGCCCCCCGCCGACCGGGCGGAGTTCTTCCGCCGCACCGCCGAGCTGTTCCGCGCCCACCGCCCCGAGGGCGCCGAGGTGCCGGCCGCACTGCGGGTCCTGGAGCACGGCTGGCCCGCCTACCTGCTGCACCGCCGCGCCGCGCGGGCCGCCCGCACGGCGGAGCGGCGCGGCCGGCAGGCCCGCGAGCAGGTCACCGGGCGGCTCGGCCGGGCCCGCTCGGCGGTGCACGTCCGCCGCCCCCTCGACGAGGATCTCGTCCTGTACTCGGCGTTCTCGCACCGCGGCGCCCTCGGCGACCCGGCGGCGATCCACGCCAAGGCCCGCGAGATCGCGCCCCGGCTGCGCGGCGTGTGGGTGGTGCGCGGCGCCGAGGAGGCCGCGCTGCTGCCGCCGGACACCGACTACGTGCTGCTCGGCAGCGCGGCCTACCGCCGGGCGACCGAGCGGGCGGCGTTCCTCGTGAACAACGTCAACTGGCCCGGTGCCGTGCCCAAGCGGCCCGGCAGCCTGCACATCCACACCCACCAGGGCACCCCGCTGAAGTACATGGGCGTCGACCTGCTGGGCAGGCCCGGCGCCCGGCTCGGCCTGGACGTGCCGCAGATGCTGCGCCGGGCCGACCGCTGGGACGTCAGCCTGGTCGCCGACCGGTACTCGGAGCGGGTGTGGGAGCGGGCCTACCCCTGCCACTTCGCCTCGGCCCGCACCGGCAGCCCGCGCAACGACGTGCTGGTGAACGCCGGCCCGGCCGACACCGCCCGGGCCCGCGCCCGGCTCGGCGTCCCGGACGGGCACACGGCGGTGCTGTACGCGCCGACCCGCCGGGACTACCGGCGCGGCGGGCACGTCGACCGGCTCGACCTGGAGCGGCTCGCCGCGGACCTCGGCGCCGGGCACACCCTGGTGGTGCGGCTGCACCCGAGCCTGGCCGGCGGCCCGGCGCGCGGCCTGGGCCTGGCCGAGCTGCACCGCAGGGGCGTGCTGGTCGACGCGACCGGCGAGCCGCACGTCGAGCAGGTGCTGCTCGCCGCCGACGTCCTGGTCACCGACTACTCGGCCCTGATGGCCGACTACGCGCTCCTGGACCGCCCGATCGTGCTGCACGCCGACGACTGGGCCGCGTACACCGCGAGCCGCGGCCTGTACGTCGACCTCACCGCCGAGCCGCCGGGCCATGTCGCGCGCTCGCAGCGCGAACTGACCTGGCTGCTCACCTCGGGCGCGTGGCGGGACGAGGAGTCGGCGCGGCTGCGGTCGGCCTTCCGGCGGCGGTTCGGCGAGTACGACGACGGGCGGGCCGCCGAGCGGGTGGTGCGCACGCTGCTGCTCGGCGAGCCGATGCCCGCGCCCCGGGCCGCCGTGCCCGGCGCCCGCGCCGCCACGCCCGGCCGCGACCTGCTGACCTCGTCGTGACGGCGCCGAGGCCGCGGACCTGGGTGCTGCTCCTCGCCGCGCTGTTCGCGGTGGTCCAGCTCGCGGGCGTCACCGGCCGGGACACCCCGGACACCAAGAACTACCTGGCGTACGCGCTGAGCCTGAGCGGCGGCGACAAGCGGAGCGTGGCCGCCGAGACCATCGACTACGTGTGCGCCAGCCAAGCCTCGACGGCCCGGCGCACGCAGAGCGTGCACGTGCTGCGCTTCCACCGCGCCGACCCCACCGTGCCGGTCACCGAGACGTGCCGGGAGCGGGAGTGGGCGCAGGTGGCGCCCCGGCTGGCGGCCGGGCAGACCGGCGGGCACACTGTGCCGTACCTGACGGAGCGCTACATGCGCATCTTCGAGGTGCGCCCCGGCTACCCGGCGTTCCTGGTGCCCTTCGTCACCGCCCTCGGGGCGGACTGGGGGCTGTGGACGGCCGGCGTGGTGATCGCGGTGGCGGGTGGCGTGCTGGCCTTCCTGATCCTGCGCACCCTCGCGGTGCCGGTGCCGCTCGCGCTGACCGGGCAGGCGCTGTACTACGTGCTGCCGTGCGGGTCGACGGCGATGCGGCCGATGGCCGAGGGGCTGCTCATGGCGCTGACGCTGGCGGCGGTGTGGGGCTGCGCGCTGGTGCTGCGGACGGACCGGCGGCGGGCGGGTCTCGCGCTGGTCGCCGGGTCGCTGGCGGCGCTGTTCACCGTGAAGCACTCCCAGGCGCTGTTCCTCGGCCTCGCCCTCGCGGCGGCGGGCGCGCTGATCGCCGTGCGCCGCCGGTCGGCCGCCCGGGACGCGCTGCCGCTCGCCGCGGTCGGCCTCGCGGGCGCGCTGGGCACGATGGTGCTGGCCCGGCTGCTGCACTACCCGTCGGAGACGGACAGCCTCCAGGACCTGCTCACCGGGCACTTCGCACGGCCCGACCGTCCGCGTCCGTGGCCGGAGTTCTGGCAGCTGGAGGGCAACTTCTGGGTGGAGTGGCTGCGCCGGCAGGCGGTGCAGCCGCTCTTCCTCGCCGCCCTGGCCGCCGGCGCCTGGGGCGCGCTGCGGCGGGGGCGGGCGGCCGGCGGCTTCGTCGTCGCGGCTGCCGCCACCGGCGTGCTCACCCAGGCCGCGCATCCGGACATCGCCATCTGGGGCGACCGGCTGATCGTGCTGGCCTGGCTGCTGCCGGTGCTCGGGCTGCCGCTGCTCCTGGAGCCGGTGGTGCGGGGGCGGGTGGCGGTGCCGGCGCAGGGGCAGGGTGCGCGGGTGGGTGCGGTCGGTTAGCGGCGCGGCTCACTCGTTGGGGTGACGTGACGCCAGCTGACCCATCCTGGCGGGAAGGTACGGCAAATGCCTCGAATGTCCCTGCCTTCCGTCGCCCTGTGAGCACCGGCGTCCTCACCACCGGCACCGGGCGCTCCGTGCGCGGCGCGACGGCGCTGCGCGGTGGCCGCGCCTGGCGGCCGACCCCGTTCCAGGTCGCCGGCCTGCTGTTCTTCCTCGCCATGTCCCTCGCTTACTGGCGGGTGCCGCTGTGCTGCGACGCCGGACAGCACGCGGCGGTGGTCGAACGGCTCCGGGCGAGCCTGCTGCACCCGCGCCACCCGATGGCCGACCTGCCCGGCGCCGGCAGCCCCTATTACTCGCCGTACGCGCTGGCCGAGGGCGTCTTCGCCCGGCTGACCGGCTTCGGCGGCTGGGAGGTGCTGCGCCTGGCCGGCCCGCTGAACCTGCTGGTGCTGCTGACCGGCCTGAACCGCTTCGTGCGCGTCCTGACCCCGCGGCCGTGGGCGCCGGTCCTGGCGCTCGGCGCGATGACGCTGCTGTGGGGCACCGACCGGGCCTGGTGGAGCGGGTATCTGGGGCTGATGTCGATGACGGGCAACCTCGGCTACCCGTCGACCTTCGCCATCGGCCTGACCTTCTGGGCCTGGGCGCTGACCGGCGCGCGGGCGCGGGACGGGCGCCGGGTGCGGTACGTCGGCCCGGGCGGACTGCGCGGGCTGCCCGGGTACGCGCTGCTCGGCCTGCTCTACGCGCTGATCCTCCTGGTCCACCCGATCACCTCGGTGGCCGCGGTGCTCGGCGCGGTGGCGCTGGTGGCCGGCTGGCAGCGGGGTTGGCGGGCGGCGGTCGCCGGACGCTGGGCACTGACCGGGGCGGTGGCACTGGGCGCCGCCGCGCTGTGGCCGTACTTCGACGTCTTCGCGCTGGCCGGGGACGGCAGCGTGGACGGCATGCACCGGGTGCTGTACCTGGATCTGCCGGGCGAGTTCTGGCTGGCGCTGCTCGGGCTGCCGGCGCTGTGGCTGCGCGGGCGGCGCTCGGCGCGGGACCCGCTGGTGCTGATGTTCGCGCTGGACTGCGCGGTGGTGGCGTACGGCTGGGTCAGCGGCCACTACACCTACGGCCGCATCCTGGGCCTGAGCCTGGTGCCCGCGCAGTTCGCGCTGGCGGTGGAACTGGCGGCGCCCCGGCCGTGGGGGCGGTGGCGCCGGGTGCTGGGCTGCGCGGCGGCGGCGGGGGCGCTCACCGGGTTCCTGACCGTGCAGGCGGGGGCGCTGATCCCCGGGGGCTTTCCGCAGCCGCCCGAGTGGCCGTCGTACACCTGGGCGGCGCGGCACATGCGCCCCGGCGAGGTGGTGATCACCGACGGGTACTACGCCGGGCACGCCATCGCCGGCTACGGGCCGGACCTCGCCGCGCCCGCCTGGCCGGACGCCTCACTGGACGAACGGGAGCGGGCGCGGCGGGCGGCCGACGTGGCGGCGTACCTCGCCCCGGACTCCACCGCCGCCCGGCGCACCGCCGTGGTCCGCCGCTACCACGTGCGGTGGTTGCTGCTGACGCGGTGGCGGCGGGTGCCGGCGGAGGCGGTGGTGGTGGCGTGGAGCGAGCGGACGGGGGAGGTGCTGGCGCGGGTGCGGTGAATCTTCGAGCGGCGGTTACTCGACGACGAGGTCGACCTCGATGTTGCCGCGGGTGGCGTTGGAGTACGGGCAGACCTGGTGGGCCTGCTCGACCAGCTCGCGGCCGGTGTTCTCGTCCACGCCCTCGGGCAGCTCGACCCGGAGGGTGACCTTGAGGCCGAAGCCCTCGCCCTGCTTGCCGATGCCGACCTCGGCGGTCACCGCGGCCTCGCTGACGTCGACGTTCGCCTTCTTGCCGACCACGCCGAGCGCGCCGCCGAAGCAGGCCGCGTACCCGGCGGCGAAGAGCTGCTCCGGGTTGGTGCCCTTGCCGTCGCCGCCCATCTCGACGGGGGCGCTGAGATCGAGGTCCAGCTTGCCGTCGGAGCTGACGGCGCGGCCGCCCCGGCCGTGGGTCGCGGTGGCGGCGGCGGTGTAGATCGCGTCCATGGGGAACCGTCCTAAGTGTCTCGGGGCATCCTGACGGACTCAGTGAAGCACGCAATTCAATTGCACACAACTAAATAGCGCTCCCACCCCACCCCGGCTACCCTGAACGCATGCCCATCTCCACCACCGGGTCCGACTGGCTCCGCCTGGACCAGCAGATCTGCTTCTCCCTGAACGCGGCGGCGCGTGCCTTCGGCGGCGTCTACCGCGTGCTCCTGAAGGACCTCGGGCTCACCTACCCGCAGTACCTCGTGATGCTGGCTCTCTGGGAGCACGGCGAGCTGCCGGTCAAGAAGCTGGGCGAGCACTTGCGCCTGGACTCCGGCACCCTGTCGCCGCTGCTCAAGCGGCTGGAGGCGGCCGGCCTGGTGCGGCGCGAGCGCAGCGCGCGCGACGAGCGGTCGGTGGAGATCCGGCTCACCGGCGAGGGCGTGGCGCTGCGCGAGCGCGCGGTGGAGGTGCCCCGCCGGATCGCGGCGGCGACCGGCTTCGACCTGACGGAGATCCAGGAGCTGCGGACCCGCCTGGACCGGCTGACCACGGCGCTGGACGCGTACCACCCCGACGGCCCCCACAACCCCCACGACCCCTACGACCCGGAGTCCTGACGGCCGCCACACCCGCGATGCCGGATCATGGCGGATCATGGCCGGTAGGCACAGGGCGGGCACGCCACCGACGACCACGGAACGAGAAGGCACATGACCTGGCTGATCACCGGCGGCGCCGGTTACATCGGAGCGCATGTCGTCCGGGCGCTGACCGAGGCGGGCGAGCGGGCGGTGGTCTACGACGACCTGTCCACCGGCGTCGCCCAGCGCGTGCCCGACGGCGTCCCCCTGGTGGTCGGCTCGGTCCTGGACGGCGAGCGCGTCGCCCGCGCCCTGGCCGACCACGAGATCACCGGCGTGGTGCACCTGGCGGCGAAGAAGCAGGTCGGCGAGTCGGTGGAGCTGCCGCTGCACTACTACCGGGAGAACGTGGAGGGCCTGCGCGTCCTCCTCGACGCGGTCACCGCGGCCGGCGTCGGCTCCTTCGTCCTCTCCTCCTCGGCGGCCGTGTACGGCACCCCGGACGTGGACCTGGTCACGGAGGAGACGCCCTGCGTCCCCATGTCGCCGTACGGCGAGACCAAGCTGGCCGGCGAGTGGCTGGTCCGCGCGACCGGCCGCGCCTACGGCCTCGCGACGGCGTCCCTGCGCTACTTCAACGTGGCGGGCGCGGCCGGCCCCGAGCTGGCCGACACCGGGGTCTACAACATCGTCCCGATGGTCTTCGAGAAGCTCACCGCGGGCGAGGCCCCGCTGATCTTCGGCGACGACTACGCGACCCCGGACGGCACCTGCGTACGGGACTACGTCCACGTGGTCGACCTCGCCGAGGCCCACGTGGCCGCGGCCCGCGCCCTCCAGGCATCGCCCCCCGGCCGCACCCTCACCCTGAACATCGGCCGCGGCGAGGGCGTCTCCGTCCGCGAGCTGATCGCCCGCGTCAACACCCTCACCGGCCACACCACCCCGCCCACCGTCACCCCCCGCCGCCCCGGCGACCCGGCCCGCGTCGTCGCCTCGTCGGACCGGGCGGCGACGGAACTGGGCTGGAAGGCCCGGCACGACGTGGACGACATGATCACGTCGGCGTGGGCGGGCTGGGTCCATCACCACCCGGAGGCGGCGGGCTAAGGGGCGTCGGCGAGCGCCGCGTGGATCTGCCTCCTGGTCTGCGCGGCGATCCGGTCGTCCACGGCGGCGTAGTACGTGTAGGCGTTCAGCCCGGTGGCCAGAGCCCAGCCGCGGCCCCTCGCCCAGGTGGCGTCGTCCACGGCGAGGGTCTCCCGGAAAACCGCCCGGGCCTCGGCGCCAAGGAGAGTGAAGGCGATCATCAGGTCGCAGGCCGGGTCGCCGGCGCCGAGTCCGCCGAAGTCGATGACGGCGCTGAGCCGGCCGCCGTCCATCAGCAGGTTGCCCGTGTGGAAGTCCCCGTGGAACAGCACCGGCGGCCGGTCCCACGCCGGGGCGTCCAGCGCCGCGTCCCACACCCGCGTCATCGCCGCCGCGTCGAACACCCCGGCGACCTCGGCGATGCCCTCACGGGTCACCCGGTCCCGGTCGGCGAGCGCCCAGGCGGCGAGCCCTTCGTCGGCGTGATCGACCGGAAAGCCGTGCAGGGCGCCGAGAAACCGCGCCAGCTCCCCGGCAGCCTCGACGGAGTCCCCCAGCAACTCGACGGTCGCCACCTCGCCGTCCAGCCACCGCGACACCGCCCAGGGCCACGGATACCCGAACCCGGGCTCCCCGACCCCCACCACCACCGGCACGGCCAACGGCAGCGCAGGGGCCAGCCGCGGCAACCACTCCGCCTCGACCCGTACGTGCCCGGCCACGCCGACCCGCCGGGGCAGCCGCACGGCCAGCCCCTCCCCCAGCCGGTAGATCACGTGATCGAGTCCCCCCGACCGCACCTCCTCCAGCGCCGGCCCCGCCCACTGCGGGAACCGGTCGTCGACCAGCCGCCGGATCAGGGCGACGTCGATCTCAGGGGCGGTTTCAACGGTCCCCACGGCACCTCCTGTACGGAGCCCGCACGGGGCGGCGGGCGTCGGGGGCCCATCACAGTCCGGCACCTCACCCCTTGTCGACCGCATTTCCCCGGGGCCCTACGCTCCCCTCATGGCCACACCCGCGACCCTCCACCGCGCCCTGGGCGCCGTCATCGGCTCCGCCGTCGGGGACGCGCTGGGCGCGCCCTTCGAGTTCGGGCCCGAGGGCGCCTTCTCCGCGCGCTTCCCGGAGCCGGGCAGGGGCGGGGAGATGTGCGGGGGCGGTGGCTGGGACCCCGGGGAGGCCACGGACGACACGCAGATGGCGGTGCTGGTCGCGGAGTCGCTGCTGGAGTGCGGCGGGCTCGACCTGCCGGACGTGTTCCGGCGGTTCCAGCGCTGGGCGGCGGCCGAGCCCAAGGACATCGGCCTCCAGACCGAGGCCGTGCTGGGCTCCGGGGATCCCTGGGACCGCGCCGCCGCGCTGCACTTCGAGAGCAGTCAGCGGGGCGCCGGGAACGGCGCGCTGATGCGGGCCGCGCCGGCCGCCGTGCACTTCGCGCCGCTGGGCCGCGAGGCGACGATGGACGCCGCCCGGCGCATCGCCGCGCTGACGCACGGGGACCGGGCCGCCTGGGAGGGCACCGCCCTCTTCCACGAGCTGGTCCGCGTGGCCCTGGCCGGCGACGACCCCCTGGCCGCCGTGGACGCCGCCCTGGACGCCGTCCACCCCGAGCACCGGCGGCGCTACGCCACCGCCCTCGCCCCGGACTGGCACCCCGACCTCGCGACCGAGTTCAACGGCGCCGTCTGGCCCTGCCTCGCCTCGGCGGTCTGGGCGCTGCGCACGACCTCCTCCTTCGAGGACGCCCTGCGCGCCGCGGTCGACCTGGGCGGCGACACCGACACCGTGGCCGCCGTCACCGGCGGTCTGGCCGGGGCCGTGCACGGCGTCGCGGCCGTGCCCCAGCGCTGGACCGACGCCCTGCACGTGCCGTTGCCCGGGTTCGGCGGGCGGGTGCTGCGGGCGGCCGACCTGGACGCGCTCACCCGGCGGCTGTGCCGCTGAGCGGGGCCCCGTGGCTCACAGCGCCTTGAGGGCCGCCGCCGTCGTCCGGGCAAGGGCCGCCAGGTAGCCCTTGGGCGGCTTCGGGCCGCGGATGACCACGGAGCGCCAGTACAGGGGCCCGGAGATCAGGTCGAGGGCGAGGTCCGGGGCGAGACCGGGGCGGACTTCGCCGCGGTGTTCCGCCGCCGCGAGGATCTTGCTGGCGACGCCCACCTGGCCCTCCCGCAACGCCTTCTGGAGCGCGTCGTCGATCTCCGGGTTGCGGGCCGCCTCCGCCTGGAGGTCGGGGATGATCTGCGAGGCCATCGGGTGGCGCAGGGCGCGGGAGGTCACCTCGTAGAGCAGGCGCAGGTCGGTCTCCAGGGAGCCGGTGTCCGGGGCGGGCAGGCCCTGGACGGCCAGCGCCGAGACGACGTCGAGCACCAGGTGCAGCTTGGAGCGCCAACGCCGGTAGACCGCCGTCTTGCCGACCCCGGCCCGGCGGGCGATGCCCTCGATGGACATGCGCGCGTAGCCGACGGCCGCCAGTTCCTCGAAGACCGCGGCCCGGATCGCCTCCGTCACGTCCTCGCGGAGCACCGCCGCACCGGCGGGGGCCCGTCGGCGCGGGCGCGGCTCGTCGGCGTCGGTAGTCATACGGCCCAGCATAGGGCGTCACGACGTGACGGTTGCGTTCCGACGTCGTGACGCCCTACGCTCACGCCACGACGATACGGTTCCGTCCCGACGTGGCGGGCAGATGAACACCCGCCCTGCGTCAGGTGAACCGACCTCCCCGAGACCCCCGAGCGAAAGCAGCGGATGTGAGCCAGGTCCTCGACACACCGCCCCCGACACCGGCCCCCGCCGCGTCCGCGGCCCCGGCCGCCGCCGACGAGACCGACCTCGCGGCCCTCGCCGCCCGCCACGGCCTCTCGGTCAGCGGCGCCCGCCCCTCACTCCCCGACTACGTGCGGCAGCTCTGGGACCGCCGGCACTTCATCGGCGCCTTCGCCACCGCCAAGCTCACCGCCCAGTACAGCCAGGCCAAGCTCGGCCAGGTCTGGCAGGTGATGACGCCCCTACTGAACGCGGCCGTCTATTACCTGATCTTCGGCGTGCTGCTCCACACCCAGCGCGGCATCGCGGACTTCGTGCCCTTCCTGGTGACCGGCGTCTTCATCTGGACCTTCACGCAGAACTCCCTGATGGCCGGCACCCGCGCCATCTCCGGCAACCTCGGCCTGGTCCGCGCCCTGCACTTCCCGCGCGCCGCGCTGCCCGTCTCCTTCTCGCTCCAGCAGCTCCAGCAGCTGCTCTTCTCGATGGGCGCCCTCCTCGTCATCCTGCTCGGCTTCGGCGTGCCGCCCGCCACCTCCTGGCTGCTGGTGATCCCGGCGCTGGCGCTGCAGTTCGTGTTCAACACCGGCGTGTCCATGGCCATGGCCCGGGTCGGCGCCAAGATCCCGGACATCGCCCAGCTGATGCCCTTCGTGCTGCGCACCTGGATGTACGGCTCGGGCGTGATGTTCAGCATCAGCCACATGACCGACTCCGCGAGCGGGGTGCCGTCCTGGGTGGGGCCGGTGCTCCAGTGCAACCCCGCCGTCGTCTACATCGACCTGGTGCGCTTCGCCCTGATCGACAGCTTCCACGGCGACCAGCTGCCGCCCCACGTGTGGGCGCTCGCGGTGGCCTGGGCGCTGGTCGCCGGCATCGGCGGATTCATCTACTTCTGGAAGGCCGAGGAGACGTACGGTCGTGGCTGACAACACCCCTGACACTCCCGATACCCCCGACACCCGTGACGGGGCCCGCGTCCCCACCGTCGTCGCCGACGGCGTCGACATCGTCTACCGGGTCAACGGCACCGGCGCCGGACGCGGCTCCGCCACCGCCGCCCTCAACCGCATCCTGCGCCGCGGCCGGGCCGAGAAGGCGGCCGGCGTCCGCAAGGTGCACGCGGTGAAGAACGTCTCCTTCGTGGCGTACCGCGGCGAGGCCATCGGCCTGATCGGCACCAACGGCTCCGGCAAGTCGACGCTGCTCAAGGCGGTCGCCGGCCTGCTCCCGGTGGAGAACGGCCGCATCCACACCGACGGCCAGCCCTCCCTGCTCGGCGTGAACGCCGCCCTGATGAGCGACCTGACCGGCGAGCGCAACGTCTACCTCGGCGGCCTCGCGATGGGCATGTCCCGGGCGCAGATCAAGGAGCGGTACGAGGAGATCGTGGATTTCTCGGGGATCAACGACAAGGGCGACTTCATCTCGCTGCCGATGCGCACGTACTCCTCCGGCATGGCGGCCCGGCTGCGCTTCTCCATCGCCGCCGCCAAGGACCACGACGTCCTGCTCGTCGACGAGGCGCTGGCCACCGGCGACCGGTCCTTCCAGAAGCGCTCCGAGCAGCGGATCCGGGAGCTGCGGGCGCACGCCGGCACGGTGTTCCTGGTCAGCCACAGCAACTCCTCCATCCGCGACACCTGCGAGCGGGTGCTGTGGCTGGAGCGCGGCGAGCTGCGCATGGACGGGCCGACGGAGGAGGTGCTGCGGGAGTACGAGAAGTTCACCGGCACCGGCGGGGCCGCCAAGCGGGCGGCCAAACCCAAGCCCAAGGCCGCCTGACGCCCACGCCCCGTCCCCCATCGGGCGCAGCCGCACATGGCCCGCCTGTCCGATCAGTGCCAGTATGTCCGAACAGGAGGAGCCGCCGGGAACGACGAAGGCGAAGGAGTCCCCGCGATGCCCGAACCCGATTCGCAGACCCCGGCCCTGAGCGTCGTCGTCCACGGCCCCGACGTCCAGGGCCACCTCGCCGCCCTCCTGGACTCCCTGGACGCCCACCCCCTCACCGGCACCGAGGTGATCGTCGCCGCCGTCGGGGACTGGGCCCGCGAGACGGCAGAGCGGCACACCCCGGCGTTCACCGTGCTGCCCCTCCCGGAGGGCGCCGCCGACTCGGCGGCCCGCGCGGCGGGGGCGGCGCGTGCGCGGGGCCGGTGGCTGCACTTCGTCCGCGCGAAGGACGGCCTGCCCGCCGGCGCCGTCCGCCGGGTCGCCGAGCACACCGCGTCCCTGCCCGACACGGTGGACGTCCTCCTCCTCGACCACGTCCGCAGCACCTGGCGCACCACGTCGCTGCCCTCCCCCGACGGCCCCCGCCTCGCCCGCGCCGGCCGCGCCGACCTCGCCCTCGACGCCGCCGCCGGCCTGCTGCGCCTGACCCCACTGCTCGGCAACCGGGCCGTGCGGGCCGACTTCTGGCGAGCCCACGAACGCCTCCTGACCACCGACGACGAGCCGTTCGCCGCCACCGCCGCCCTGCTGCTCGCCGACCGTGTCGCCTGCCTGCCGCTGCCCGCCCTGGAGGACCGCCGGCTGCGCCCGGAGAGCCTGCCGCCGCTGACGCCGGAGCAGTGGTACGCGCTGATCGAGCGCCACGAGCGGCTCCTGGATCTCGCCGAGGGCCGCGAGGACGTCCGCGAAGAGGCTCGCCCCGCGGTGTACTCGACCCTCTACGACCTGATGGTCCGCGACTGCCTGCGCACCTACGCCCGCTCCGGCATGCCCGACGACGTCGCCCGCGAGTTCTTCCGCCGCGCCTCCGACGCCGTACGACGCCGCCGCCCGGGCGGCCTGAAGACGCCGGCCGGTCTGGAGGGCGTACGCCGCTCGCTGCTCGAAGAGGGCGCCTTCGGCCGCTACCACGCCCTCCAGGCCGCCAACCGCGCCCGCCGCACGGTCAAGAAGGCGGTCCGCACCGGACGCCGCCGCGCCGGGACCCGGCTGCGCACCCTCCAGTACCGCCGCGCGCTCGCCGCCCCGCTCGACCCGCACCTGGCCGTCTTCTCCGCGTACTGGGCCCGCGGCGTGGCCTGCAACCCGGCCGCCGTCGCCGCCAAGCTGGCCGAACTCGCCCCGCACATCCACCCGGTGTGGGTCGTCACCGACCGCAACGCGGCCCTGCTGCCGCCCGGCACCGACCATGTCGTCCCCGGCACCCGCCGCTACTGGGAGGTGCTGGCCCGGGCGAAGTACCTGGTCAACAACGTCAACTTCCCGGACGCGGTGGTCAAACGGCCCGGCAGCGTCCACCTCCAGACCCATCACGGCACCCCGCTCAAGCAGATGGGCGTGGACCAGATGCCCTACCCGGCCGCCGCCCGCGGCCTGAACTTCCAGGCCCTCCTGGAGCGCGTCGACCGCTGGGACTTCAGCGTCTCGGCCAACAGCCACACCACCCGCATGTGGCAGCGCGCCTACCCCTCCGGGTACGTCTCCCTGGACCACGGCTATCCGCGCAACGACGTCTTCTACACGGCCGGCGCCGAGCAGGTCCGCGCCGTCCGCGAGCGCCTCGGCATCGCCCCGGGCCGCCGGGCGATCCTCTACGCGCCCACCCACCGCGACTACGAGGCCGGCTGGACCCCCCGCCTGGACCTCGCCGCCCTCGCCGACCGGCTCGGCGAGGAAACGATCCTGCTGGTGCGCGGCCACTACTTCTACGAGGGCGCCGCCTCCCCGCTGGCCGGCCTGCGCCGCACCGGCCGGATCATCGACGTCTCCTCGTACGACCCCGTCGAGGACCTGTGCCTGGCCGCCGACGCGCTGGTCACCGACTACTCGTCCATCATGTTCGACTACGCCAACCTGGACCGCCCGATCGTCGTCCACGCCGACGACTGGGAGACCTACCGCACCACCCGCGGCGTCTACTTCGACCTGATGGCCGAGGCGCCCGGCCCGGTCGCCCGCACCCAGGAGGAGCTGACCGAGCTGCTCACCACGGACGCCTGGCGCGACGAGCGCGCGGCGAAGGCGCGGGCCGCCTTCCGGCGCCGCTTCTGCGAGTACGACGACGGCCGCGCCGCCGAACGCGTCGTGCGCCGGGTCTTCCTGGGCGAGGACGAGCGCGCGCTGCCGCCGGTGCTGCCGCTCGCCGAACGGACACCGGCGCCGAGCCCGGAGGCGATCGCATGACCGTCGACCCGACCCCCGACGTCACCGTCACGGTGATCGTCTACAACGACGCCGCACGCCTCCCCCGCGCCGTCGAGTCGGTCCGCCGCCAGACCCACGCGAACATCGAGATCGTCATCAGCGACGACCACTCCACGGACGCGACTTCCGAGGTCGCCCGCGCGCTGGCCGCCGAGGACCCCCGGATCGTGTACCTGCGCCTGGACGAGAACAGCGGCGGGTGCAGCGCCCCGCGCAACCGGGCCCTGGAGATCGCGCGGGCCCCGTACCTGATGTTCCTGGACAGCGACGACGAACTCCCCGAGCGCGCCGTCGAGGTGCTCCTCGCCGCCCACCGCGAACGCGACCTCGACTTCGCGATGGGCCAGGTGCAGCGGGTCCGCGTCGACAACGGCAAGCGCTCGCTGTGGATGCCGCACCTGGTGCGCGAGGCCCGCACGGTGGACGGCATCGAGGCCGACCCGCGGCTGCTCTTCGAGCACCTCTCGACCAGCAAGATGTACGCCCGCGCCTTCCTGGACCGGCACGGCCTGCGCTTCCCCGAGGGCATCCACTACGAGGACCAGCTCTTCTCGGCGCAGGCGTACTGCCTCGCCAAGGCGTTCGCCGTCGTGCCGGAGCCGGTCTACCGCTGGTACATCGAGCCGTACGCCGCCGGGGACACCGCCTCCATCTCCAACCAGCGGCACAAGCTCTCCAACGTCCGCGACCGCGTCCACGTGCAGCGGCTGATCGACGCGTTCCTGGCGGAGAGCGGGCACGAGTCGCTGCGCGAGGACAAGGACTTCAAGTTCCTCAAGCACGACTTCCGCATGTACGCCGGCGACCTCCCCTACCGCGACGACGCCTGGCACGCCGCCTTCGCCGACATCATGGCCCCCTACCTCGACACCCTCGCCCCCGGCGCCTTCGCCCGGCTGCCGCGCCCCGAGCGGATCGTCCTGCAACTGGTGCGCGACCGCCGCCCCGCCGACGTCCGCGAGGCCGCCCGGGGCCTCGGCCACACCGTCGCCCCCCGCCGTCTGACCACGGACCCGGCGACGGACCGCACCTACTGGGGCGCCGGGATCCCCTTGTCGGAGACGGCCCGCCGCGAACTGGACCTGAGCGACCTGGAGCCGGACACCCGGCCGTTCTTCAGCGCCCTGCTGCGCCACGAGATCACGGACATCACCCCGGTCCGCTCGGCCGCCGCCCTGGACCTGACGATCCGCACGTACGACCCCGCCCTGCGCCTCCCCGTGGGCCCGCAGCGCGCCACCCTCGTCCTCACCCCCGGCCGCCGACGCCTGACGGTCCCCTTCCGCCTCTCCCCCGTGCGCCCCGGCGTCTACGAGGGCACCGTCCGCCTCGACCTGGCCGCCGCCCGCCTCCCCCTCCAGGGCTTCGAGGGCGTCCGCCACCCGGTCCTGCGCCTGACCCACCAGTCCCAGACCCACACGGCGATCCTGCTGGCCCCGCTGTCCTTCCCGCCGGTGACGATGCAGACCCCCCACCACACCGTCACCGCCGAACCCGAGGGCCACGACCCGGGCCGCCTCCAACTCCACTGGCACCCCGTCGGCCCGACGGCCACCTTGATCGCCCCCGCCGTCCACCACCTGGCGACCCCCCGAGTACGCCGGGCAACCCGCCTGGCCACCAACCTGATCCGCCTGAAGTAACCCCACCCACCACCGGCACCACGGCCACCCAGCCGGCCCAGCCTGCGGGCAGTCGTGCCGCTGGGGCGGCACGGGTGGGCGCAGGCGGCAACCCGCTACGCCGGGCTGCGTGACGCCCCCCCCCGGCCGATCCCCGGGCACCGGACCCGACCCCGGCACCACCAGAGGCCCCTCACCGCACCACCGCGTACAGCACCTCTCCCCGAGGCCCCCGCCCCACCTCCCGCAACCCGGCAACCCCCCGAAGCCCACTCCCCCGATCCACCACCCACCGCACCCCGTACTCCTCCAGAATCCCCCTCCGCACCCCACCCCCAGCCCCCCGCGCGAAATACGCCCGCACCGCCCCCTCCCGAGCCCCCTCATCCGCGAGAAAGAAGTCGGGATACCCCGGCACCACCGTGTACGCCCCATACGCCGGAATCTCCCGCGACGGCACCCGCCGAGCCATCACCACATCCCCGTACCCCACCCACCGCGTGATCCAGTGATACCCCTCCCACGGCTCCCGGTACTTCGCCTCGACCCACCGCGGCAACACCCCCCGCCCCACCACGAACCCCACCGCCCCGACCTGCGCCCACGCCCCCACCACCAGCGCCAACGCCACCCCCGCCACCCACACCCGCCGCCCGACGGCCGCGGCCTCGGCCACCTCCACCCCCACCGCGACCTGCGCCGGAATCACCACGGCGGGCAGCACCCGCCCCCACGACCAGTGCCCCGTCACCCCGCCCGCCGCGAACACCAGCACCCCCAGCACGAAGAACACCACCAGCGGATCCCGGCCGAACCCGACCCGCCGCCCCCGCACGACCAGGGCGACCACCCCCACCACCCCCACCAGCCACAACCGCGCCCCCAGCCCCGCGTACAGCGGCCGATGCACCGCCTCCAACGCACCCCCCGCCCCGAACAACGCGAAGAAGTCGTAGTACGGCCACACCCACAGCACCCCCACCCCCACCAGAACCCCGACCCCCAGCCGCGCCAGCACCCTCCCCCCGGGCCGCCCGGCGACCACCACGGCCAACGCCCCCAACGAGGCGACAACACCCGAGAACTGATGGCACAGCAGAACGACGGCCCACAGCACCCCGAGACCGACCCCCGCCCCCCACCCAACCGGACCACGCACCGCCCGCCCCACCCAGGCCCACAGATGAAACGCCAGCCCCAACGCGAGCACACTCGGATACGCCACCGTCAGCGCCAACGACTCGAGCCCCAGCAACCCGCTCCAGTCGAACGGCACCCACCCCCACAGCAGCACCAGGCACAGAAACACCAGCGGCACCGCCACCGCCCGCCCGCTCAGCGTCCGCACCCACCGCCACACCCCGGACCCCAGCACCCCGAGCGCCACCACCGCCCCGACCCGCAGCACGACGAACACCGACCACCCCGACACCCGCGCGAGACACCCGAGCAGCACCGTCCACGGCGAGTAGTACGGACTCGGCGTATCCGCGTCGACCAGCGGATTCCCCGGGTCCGTGAGACTGTGCCGCAGCCGCTCCAGCGTGGCCGCGTGCATGCCGAGGTCGCCGATCCACGGCAGCCGCACCACCACCAGGAGCAACAGGACGAGCACCAGCCCCGCCCCCACCCCGGAAACGACCCGCACACCCGAGAAGCGCCCAGTCACCCGGTCACTTTATCCGCAATGTCCGTTTAGGCCGCACCAGAAGACCGCGCAGCGATGAGTTCCGCGACCCCGTCGGGTCCATGAGTGCGGAAGGGAGAACGACATGCGCTCGATCACCGCCCGGATGTTCATGACCCTGGACGGCGTCGTCCAGGGCCTGGGCCGCCCCGACGAGGACACCCGCGGCGGCTTCCCGCACGGCGGCTGGGGCCCCCGGTACAACGACGACGTCATGGGCCGCGAGCTGGCCAAGGGCATGGCCGCGCCCGGCGACCTGCTGTTCGGCCGCCGCACCTGGCAGGACTTCCTCGCGGTGTGGGGGCGCGCGAGCGACGGCAACCCCTTCAGCGCCCACATGAACGCGGCCACCAAGTACGTCGTGTCGCGCACCCTCGACGACGTCGCCGACTGGCCGAACTCGACCCTGCTGCGGGGCGACGCCACCGAGACGGTGGCCGGACTGAAGGCCCGGCCGGGCAACGACCTGTCGATCAACGGCAGCGCGGCGCTGGTGCGGAGCCTGCACGCCGCCGGCCTGATCGACCACTACACGCTGCTGATCCACCCGCTGACGCTCGGCAGCGGGACGAGGCTGTTCGAAGGCCCCGCCCCGCTGACCGAGTACGAGCTGACCGGCAGCGTCACCACCCCCAAGGGAGTGATCATCGCGCACTACACCCGGAGGTGAGCGCGGCGCACGCGGCTACGCGTGCGTACGCAGCAGCGTCCGCATCGTCCGCATCGCCACCGACAGATTCGCCAGGTCGAAGGCGTCGGAGGACTGGATCTCCTCCAGCGTGGTGCGCGCCCGGCTCAGGATCGCCGCGTTCTTCTGCTCCCACACGGTGAACCGCTCCTCCGGCGTCGACGTGCCGTGGCCCGCCGCGAGCACGTCCGCGGTAAGCGCCGCGTGCGCCGCGTACAGGTCCTCGCGGATCGCCGCGCGGGCCATGGACTGCCAGCGGTCGGCGCGGGGCAGGTCGCTGATCCGGTCCATCAGCTGGGTGATCCGCAGCCGGTCGGCGAGGTCGTAGTACACCTCGGCGACCTCCAGCGGCTCCTTGCCCATGCGGTCGGCCACCGAGACGATGTCCAGCGTCGGGAAGGCCGAGGAGAACCCGGCGACCCGGGTGGCCGTCTCGTCCGGCACGCCGGCGGCGGTCAGCTCGTCGTAGATCCGCTGGTACCACTCCGCATCCGCGCCGCGCAGCAGCTTGGGCAGCTCGGCCCAGACCTGCCCGACCCGCTCGGCGAAGAACTCCACCGTCTCGGCGAGCTGCAGCGGCTGCGGCCGGTTGTTGAGCAGCCAGCGGGTGCCGCGCTCGACCAGCCGGCGCGAGTGCAGCCGGATGCGGGTCTGCACCGCGGCCTCGGCCCGGTTGTCCAGGGCCTCCACCGCGTCCCACACCGGGGCCGAGCGGAAGATCGCCCGCGCCGCGGTCTGCGCCCGCACGACCTCTTCGAGGGAGGCGCCGGTCTCCTCCCGCATCCGGTGCAGGTAGGTCGTACCGCCGGTGTTGACCGTGTCGTTGACCAGCACCGTCGTGGTGATCTCGCGGCGCAGCGGGTGGGTGTCGATCTGCTCGGCGAACTGCTCGCGCAGCTGGGTGGGGAAGTAGGCGTGCAGCAGCCCGCGCAGGTAGGGGTCGTCGGGCAGCGAGGTGTGCAGCAGCTCCTCGGCGACCGTGATCTTCGTGTACGCCAGGAGCACGGCCGTCTCCGGGCCGGTCAGGCCCTGGCCCGCGCCGAGGCGCTCGCGGATCTGGCGGTCGGTGGGCAGGAACTCCAGGGCCCGGTTGAGGTGGCCCTCGCGCACCAGGTGGCGCATGAAGCGCTGCTGGGCGTTGAGCATGTCCTTGGACTGGGCGAGCGCGTTGGCCAGCGCGGTGTTCTGCGCGTAGTTGTTGCGCAGCACCAGCGCGCCGACCTCGTCGGTCATCTCCGCCAGCAGCTTGTTGCGCTGCTTGACGGTCATGTCGCCCTCCTTGACCAGGCCGTTGAGCAGGATCTTGATGTTCACCTCGTGGTCGGAGGTGTCCACGCCGGCGCTGTTGTCGATCGCGTCGGTGTTGACCCGCCCGCCCCGCGTGGCGAACTCGATCCGGCCGAGCTGGGTCAGGCCCAGGTTGCCGCCCTCGCCGACCACCTTGACCCTGAGGTCGGCGCCGTCGACGCGGATGGCGTCGTTGGCCTTGTCGCCGACGTCCCCGTTGGACTCGGCGGCGGCCTTCACGTACGTGCCGATGCCGCCGTTCCACAGCAGGTCGACCGGCGACTGGAGGATCGCCTTCATCAGGTCGGCCGGGGTCATCTTGGTGACGCCGGCCTCGATACCGAGGGCCTCGCGGACGTGCGCGTTGACCGGGATCGACTTCGCGGTGCGCGGGAAGATCCCGCCGCCGGCCGACAGCAGGGAGGTGTCGTACTCCTCCCAGGAGGAGCGGGGCAGCTCGAACAGGCGGCGGCGCTCGGCGTAGGAGGTGGCCGCGTCCGGGGTCGGGTCGAGGAAGATGTGCCGGTGGTCGAAGGCGGCGACCAGGCGGATGTGCTCGCTGAGCAGCATGCCGTTGCCGAACACGTCGCCGGACATGTCGCCGATGCCGACGACCGTGAAGTCCTCGTTCTGCGTGTCCACGCCCAGCTCACGGAAGTGCCGCTTGACGGACTCCCAGGCGCCGCGGGCGGTGATGCCCATGCCCTTGTGGTCGTAGCCCGCCGAGCCGCCGGAGGCGAAGGCGTCGCCGAGCCAGAGGTTGTAGGACTCGGCGACCTCGTTGGCGATGTCGGAGAAGGTCGCGGTGCCCTTGTCGGCGGCGACGACGAGGTAGGTGTCGTCCCCGTCGTGCCGGACGACGTCGGTGGGCGGGACGACCTCGCCGCCGACCATGTTGTCGGTGATGTCGAGCAGCGCCGAGATGAAGGTGCGGTAGCTGGCGATGCCCTCGGCGAGCCACGCCTCGCGGTCGGCGGCCGGGTCGGGCAGCTGCTTGGCGACGAAGCCGCCCTTGGCGCCGACCGGCACGATGACGGTGTTCTTCACCATCTGCGCCTTGACCAGGCCGAGGATCTCGGTGCGGAAGTCCTCCCGCCGGTCCGACCAGCGCAGGCCGCCGCGCGCGACCTTGCCGAAGCGCAGGTGCACGCCCTCGACGCGCGGCGAGTACACCCAGATCTCGTAGGCCGGGCGGGGGGCGGGCAGGTCGGGGATGGCCTGCGGGTCGAACTTCATCGACACGTAGTCGTGCGGCTCGCCGCTCTCCGCCGTCTGGAAGAAGTTGGTGCGCAGCGTCGCCTTGATGACGGTGAGGAAGGAGCGCAGGATGCGGTCCTCGTCCAGGCTCGCCACCTGGTCGAGCGCCGCGTCGACCTCTTCGAGCAGGGCGTCCACGATCTCGTGCCCGGCGCGCTGGCGGGCCGGGGCCATCCGGGCCTCGAAGAGGGAGACCAGCAGGCGGGTGGTGTGGACGTTGTTGCGGAGGGTGTCCTCCATGTAGTCCTGGCTGAAGGTGGAGCCGGCCTGCCGCAGGTACTTGGCGTAGGCGCGCAGCACCATCGCCTGCCGCCAGGTCAGCCCGGCGCCGAGCACGAGGGCGTTGAAGCCGTCGTTCTCCGCCTTGTCGTTCCAGGCCGCGGCGAAGGCATCCTGGAAGCGCTCGCGGGCGTCGTCGCCGAGGTGCTCGCCGCCGGCGGTGAGCTTCGGCACGCGCAGCCCGAAGTCGTAGATCCAGGCGGTGGTGCGGTCGGCGCAGCGCAGTTCGTAGGGGCGCTCGTCGGTGACCTCGACGCCGAGCCGGCTGAGCACCGGCAGCACGGCCGACAGGGAGACCGAGCCTCCCTTCTGGTAGATCTTGAACCGGCGCTCGCCGGGCGCGGCACCCACCGGTTCGTACAGGCTGAGCGCGAAGGTGTTGTGCGCGTCGAGCCGCTCCAGGTGGCCGAGGTCGGCGACCGCGGAGCGCGGGCCGTGGTCGGCCTTGTAGCCCTCGGGGAAGGCGCCCGCGTAGTGGCGCAGCAGCTCGGCGGCGCGCTCCTCGCCCATCTCGGCGTTGAGCGCCTCGGCGAAGCCGTCGGCCCAGGAGCGGGCGGCCTCCACCAGGCGGGCCTCGATGCGCTCCTTGTCGGCGTCGGACAGCTCCGGCAGCTCGGTGCCCTGCGGGACGCGGACCACGAAGTGCAGCCGGGACAGGATCGACTCGGTGTTCCAGGCGGTGAAGTCGACGCTGGTGCCGCCCAGCTCCTCCTTCAGGATGTCGATGATCCGCAGCCGGACGCCGGTGGTGTAGCGGTCCCGGGGGAGGTAGACGAGGGCCGAGTAGTAGCGCCCGTACTCGTCCTGGCGCAGGTAGAGGCGCAGCCGGCGCCGCTCCTGGAGGTAGAGGACGGAGGTGGCGATGGACTGGAGCTCGTCGGCCGGGGTCTGGAACAGCTCGTCGCGCGGGTAGGTCTCCAGGATCTGGAGCAGGTCGCGCCCGTCGTGGCTGCTGGCGGAGAAGCCGGCCCGGTCGAGCACCTCGGCCACCTTGCGGCGGATGACCGGCACCCGGCGCACGGACTCGGTGTAGGCGGCGGAGGAGAACAGGCCGAGGAAGCGGCGCTCGCCGACCACGTTGCCGTCCGCGTCGAACCTCTTGACGCCGACGTAGTCGAGGTACGACGGCCGGTGCACGGTGGCCCGGCTGTTGGCCTTGGTCAGCACCAGCAGGCGGTGCTCGCGGGCCTTGGCGCGGGCGTCGGCCGGCAGCCGCTCGAAGGAGGGGCTGACCGGGTGGGCCTCGTCGGTCTCGTGGTGCGGGTCGGAGCGCAGGATGCCGAGGCCGGTGCCGGCGACGGCGCCGAGGGAGTCGTCCTCGCGCAGCTGGTACTCGCGGTAGCCGAGGAAGGTGAAGTGGTCGTCGGACAGCCAGCGCAGCAGTTCGCGGGCCTCCTCGACCTCTCCGGCGGGCAGGTCGCCGGGGGTGGGCTCGCCCGGCAGGTCGTCGGCGAGGCGGGCGGCGGTGTCCCGCATCTTGCTCCAGTCCTCGACGGTCTCCCGGACGTCGTTGAGGACGCGCAGCAGATCGGCGGTGATCTGCTTGAGGTCGCCGCGGTCGGTCTCGCGGTCGATCTCGACGTGGATCCAGGACTCGACGTGCGCGTCGTGCGGCAGCTCGCCGGCGGCGCTCTTGGGGAGCATTTCGATGAGCCGCCCGGCGACGTCGCGCCGGACCACGAACTGCGGGTGGACGACGACGTGGATGCCGCGGCCCTGCCGGGTCAGCTCGTTGGTGACGGAGTCGACGAGGAAGGGCATGTCGTCCGTGACCACCTCGACCACGGAGTGGCTGCACGTCCAGCCGTTCTCCTCCACCGTCGGGGTGTGCACCCGGACGTTGGCGGTGCCCTGCGGGCGGTTCTCGGCCAGCCGGTAGTGGGAGACGGCGGCGCCGAAGACGTCGACCGGGTCGCGGTCGGCGAGGTCCTCGGGGGCCGTGTGCCGGTAGTAGCGCTGGAGGAACGCGAACACGGATGCCTGGTCGGGGGTTCCCGAGGGGCCCGGGGTGTCCGGCGTGCCCTCGTCCGTCGTCCCAGTCGGTAGGTGCCCCCCGACCGGGCTGTTCTCAGCTACCCGGGCGGCCCTCTCGAGCAGCTCGGCCTTGGCTTCGTCCAGCTTGGTCTGCATTGTCCTCTGGCTCCTGTCGCGCGCCGTTGCGTGACGTAGAAGGAAGTACGGTCTCCTGCCCTCCGACGTGACGCCGAGACGCGGGGTTTCCGGTCTGGTCCGACGCTATGCCGCAAGGCGGGAGGAGCGGGGGCATATCGGCCGATGTCACCGCGCCCGCCGGGTGTGACATGGCTCTCGCCGCCACCGCCGGGGAAGGGTGCGGCGTGATGCCGGGGGCCTTCGACGCCCCGTCCCGCCCGCGAAGACCAGCGACCTGCGCCCGGCCGCGGATGTCGTCCGTGGGCGCCGGGCGCGGAGCGGGGGCGCCGATGCCCCCGCGAGCTATCGCGCTGATCACGCCACAAGGCTATCGCCCCGTGCGGGGCCCCCGTCATGAGCCGTATGTGTACAAAACCGGGGGTGGAACTTTGACGTTCTGCACAGCTCCGGACGGCGTACGGTCCCTTCACGCCCCGCGTGTCACTCGCGTCACGACTCGCGTCACGCGGCGAGGCGCTCGGCCTCCGCGACGGCCTCCCGCAGGGTGTCCACCACCGGCACGCCGGCCCCCTCCAGGCTGGCCCGGCTGTGCGAGCCCCCGGTGTACAGCACCGCCCGCGCCCCCACGTGCAGCGCGGCCACCGCGTCGTCGGCGGCGTCGCCTATGACGACAGTGCGGGCGGGCTCGACGGTGTCCGCGAGGGCGGCGAGGTGGCGGACCATGTGCTCGGCCTTGCTGCCGCCGGAGGGGCCGGTGCGGCCGTCGACGCGTATGAAGTGCGTCTCGATGCCGAGGCCGCGCACCAGGGGCAGCAGGTCCTCGTGCCCGTACATGCTGAGGATGGACTGGCTGCGCCCGGCCGCCCGCCAGCCGGCGAGCAGCTCGGCCGCGCCCTCGGCGAGCGTGCAGCGCACCCGGTGCTCGGTGTAGTACCGGTGGAAGACGGCGTCCATCAGCTCCCACTCGGCGCCGGTGGGCAGCCGGCCCATCAGCCGCTCGTAGAACTTCGGCACCGGCACGCAGTACAGCGAGCGGTACTGCTCCAGCGTGATCGGCGCCAGGCCCAGCTCGGCGAAGGCCGCGTTGGTCGCGCCGATGATCGCGTCGTTGTCGTGGAACAGCGTGCCGTTCCAGTCCCAGACGATGTGTGTGCCCGTGTTCGTCCCCATGCCCAAAACCGTACCCGCCGCCACTGACAGTGACGGCGGCCTGTGGATGAACGACCGGTCAGTGACCGTCCGCCAGCAGGTTCGGGATCTCCTGCGTGGCGTACCAGAGCAGGTCGTGGTCCTCCAGCGCGTCCGCGTCACCGGCGGCGACGGCGGCCTCCGCGTCGGCGGAGTCGAGGTGCACGGCCGCCGCCTTGGCCAGCCGCACGGGCCCGGCGACGCTCACCTCACCGGGTTCGTCGGCGTCCGGTACCGCGGTGACCGCCCCGTCGGCCACGTCCACCGCGACGACCACCCGCCGCCGGGCCGCCCCGTCGTCACCGGCCAGCAGCCGCAGCGAGGCCGTCCCGGCCGCGTTCAGCGCGGCGTACTCCAGCTCCTCGACGTCCTCCGAGCCGTACCAGTCGCGCAGCGCGGGCGTGACGGCGTAGGCGGCACCGGTCCCCAGCTCGCCCGTCCGGTGGGCCTCGGCGAGGCCGGGGAGGGTCAAGGGGACGTAGACGCGCATATTGAGCTGCTTTCGTTCTCGGGACATGATCCGAACGGACCCCCAGAATACGCGCGCCCGTCCCCTATCGAGCTGCCCCCCACAGCCCCGAACCCGTCCACTCCACGCCAGAAATTCACCCTCCCCACCCGCCTGAACACCGGCCATGGACCCCCAGAATCACCCGGATAAGTGAAATCCCCCGCCCCCACGCCACCGCTCCCCCACGCCTTGCCCCACCCCGCCCCCACCCCGTACAAGATCCCCGACCACAAAAAGTTACCGACTGGTACCAGTCGGCCACCGGAAACGGGGAAATCCACATGCGCAAGGTCATGACGAGAGCCCAGCTCCGCGCGGTGCCGAGCCCCTCGGACGCCCCCACACCGCAGGACCGAGTCGGCCTCCCGCCCCGCAGGCCAGGCGGCACCGGCGTGCGCACCGCGCCCTCCGGCGGCCGTCCGCCCGGCTCCCCGGGCAGGTCGGCGCGGTCCCGCACCCGGCCTGCGGACACCCGCCCGCCGACCGTCGGCTCAGGCCCGCGCACGAGCGCCCCGGCCCCCGCCCCCGACCGCACCCTGCGCCGCCCGGTGCCCCCGCCCCGCCCCACCGACCACTTCGCCGAGCTGCTGCTCGCCGTGCTCAGCGGGCGCCGGCCCGTGCACTCGATGCTGCGGCACACGCGGGGACAGGCCTACGACGATCTGGCGGTGCTCGCCGAGCGGGGTCCGCTGCGCACCCGCGGCGTGCTGCCGGTGGTGCGGGACCTCGGGTGGTACGAGGCCCGGCCCGGCGCCCTGGAGGTGTTCGCCCGGATCGCCGCCGGGGAGCAGGTGCGGGCGATGGCGTTCCGCCTGGAGCGGGGCAACGATCTGCGCTGGCGCTGCACAGCGGTCGAGCTGGGCGGCCGGCGCGGGGAGGGCTGACACGCCCCGGCACGACGCCACACGCCCCCGGCAGGGCCCGCGCAGGGACGGCTGACCGGCCCCGGAGCGCGCGTTCGGCGCCCCCGGACAGGCCGAAGGGCCGGTCGCCTCGTCGGCGGCCGGCCCCTCGTACGACCCTCAGGTCACTTCTTGCGGCGCCGCCCGCCACCCTTCGCGGCCTTGCGGCGCTCCGCGCGGGTGAGGCCGTCGCCCTCGGCGGGCCCGCCCTCGTCGTCCGCGGCGAAGTCGCCCTCGACCACGCCGCCCTCGCCGTCCACCGTCGGCGCGGAGAAGTGCAGCTCCCGGCGCTGCGGGGCGTCCAAGCCCTTGGCGCGGATCTCGGGACGCGCCCCCGCCTGCACGGGCACCGCGTCCGCGCCCTCGGCCGGCGCCGGCACGGTGTCCGCGACGGGAACCTCCTCGACCTGCTGCTCGACCTGGACCTCCAGGTTGAACAGATAGCCGACGGACTCCTCCTTGATGCCCTCCATCATGGCGGTGAACATGTCGAAGCCCTCGCGCTGGTACTCCACCAGCGGGTCCTTCTGGGCCATCGCGCGCAGGCCGATGCCCTCCTGGAGGTAGTCCATCTCGTAGAGGTGCTCGCGCCACTTGCGGTCCAGGACCGACAGCACGACCCGCCGCTCCAGCTCCCGCATGATCTCGGAGCCGAGCTGCGCCTCGCGCGCCTCGTACTGCTCCAGGACGTCGTCCTTGATGGACTCGCCGATGAACTCCGCGGTCAGCCCGGCCCGGTCGCCGGCCGCCTCCTCCAGCTCCTCCACGGTGATCTTCACCGGGTAGAGCTGCTTGAAGGCGCCCCACAGCCGGTCCAGGTCCCAGTCCTCGGGGAAGCCCTCGGCGGTCTCGGCCTGGACATAGGCGTCGATCGTGTCGTTCATGAAGTGCTGGATCTGCTCCTGGAGGTCCTCGCCCTCCAGGACGCGGCGCCGCTCGCCGTAGATGACCTCGCGCTGGCGGTTGAGGACCTCGTCGTACTTCAGGACGTTCTTGCGGGTCTCGAAGTTCTGCGTCTCGACCTGCGACTGCGCGGAGGCGATCGCGCGGGTGACCATCTTGTTCTCGATCGGCACGTCGTCCGGCACGTTGGCCATCGACATCACGCGCTCGACCATCTGCGCCTTGAACAGCCGCATCAGGTCGTCGCCCAGGGAGAGGTAGAACCGGGACTCGCCGGGGTCGCCCTGACGGCCGGAACGACCGCGCAGCTGGTTGTCGATGCGCCGCGACTCGTGCCGCTCGGTGCCGAGCACATACAGGCCGCCGAGCTTCTCGACCTCGTCCTTCTCGGCCTTGACCGCCTGCTCGGCCCGCTCCAGGGCGGTGGGCAGCGCCGCGGCCCACTCCTCGATGTGCTCCTCGGGGTCGAGGCCGCGCTGGCGCAGCTCCGCCTCGGCGAGATCCTCGGGGTTGCCGCCGAGCTTGATGTCGGTACCGCGGCCGGCCATGTTCGTGGCGACGGTGACCGAGCCCTTGCGGCCGGCCTGGGCGACGATGATCGCCTCCCGGTCGTGCTGCTTGGCGTTGAGCACCTCGTGCTGCACGCCGCGCTTGCTGAGCTGCTGCGAGAGGTACTCGGACTTCTCGACCGAGGTGGTGCCGACCAGGATCGGCTGGCCCTTCTCGTGCTTCTCGGCGATGTCGTCGACGACCGCCTCGAACTTGGCGACCTCGGTGCGGTAGATCAGGTCCGACTGGTCCAGGCGGACCATCGGCTTGTTGGTCGGGATCGGGACGACGCCGAGCTTGTAGATCTGGTGGAACTCGGCGGCCTCGGTCATCGCCGTACCGGTCATGCCGGAGAGCTTGCCGTAGAGGCGGAAGAAGTTCTGGAGGGTGATCGTGGCGAGCGTCTGGTTCTCGTCCTTGATGTCCACCCCTTCCTTCGCCTCGATCGCCTGGTGCATGCCCTCGTTGTAGCGGCGGCCGGCGAGGATGCGGCCGGTGTGCTCGTCGACGATCATGACCTCGCCGTCGAGGACGACGTAGTCCTTGTCCTTCTTGAAGAGTTCCTTCGCCTTGATGGCGTTGTTCAGATAGCCGACGAGCGGGGTGTTCACCGACTCGTAGAGGTTGTCGATGCCCAGCCAGTCCTCGACCTTGGCGACGCCCGACTCGTGGATGGCGACGGTGCGCTTCTTCTCGTCCACGTCGTAGTCGCCGGTCTCCTCCAGGCCCTTGAGGGGGTTGCCCGCCTCGCCGCGCTTGAGGCGGGTGACCAGCTTGGCGAAGTCGCCGTACCACTTGGTGGCCTGGTCGGCGGGGCCGGAGATGATCAGCGGCGTACGGGCCTCGTCCACCAGGATGGAGTCGACCTCGTCCACGATGGCGAAGTTGTGGCCGCGCTGGACCAGCTCGTCCTTCGACCAGGCCATGTTGTCGCGCAGGTAGTCGAAGCCGAACTCGTTGTTCGTGCCGTAGGTGATGTCGCAGCCGTACATCTCGCGGCGCTGGGCCGGGGTCATGTTGGCGAGGATGCAGCCGACGTTCAGGCCCAGGAACTTGTGGACGCGACCCATCATCTCGGAGTCGCGCTCGGCCAGGTAGTCGTTGACCGTGACGATGTGCACGCCGTCGCCCGACAGCGCGTTCAGATACGCGGGCAGGGTGCCGACCAGGGTCTTGCCCTCGCCGGTCTTCATCTCGGCGACATAGCCGAGGTGCAGGGCGGCGCCGCCCATCAGCTGCACGTCGTAGTGGCGCTGGCCCAGGACGCGCTTGGCGGCCTCGCGGACGGTGGCGAAGGCCTCCGGCAGCAGGTCGTCCAGGCTCTCGCCGTCGGCGTAGCGCTGCCGGTACTCATCGGTGAGGGCCCGCAGCTCGGCGTCGGAGAGGTCGGTGAAGTCCTCTTCGATGGAGTTGACCTGGTCCGCGATGCGGTGCAGCTTGCGCAGGATCTTGCCTTCGCCTGCACGCATGATCTTCGAGAGGACGGACACGGGGGTTGGTCTCCTTGCCGGTCGGGCCTGGGACGGTCGGTTTCCTTGACTCACTGAGCAACGGCCATCGTATGCGAGGACCCCGCCGCCCCGGGAGGCCCTGCGGCGGCGGTCCGCCGTCACCCCGTCCAACGTCCGGGGCCCGCCGATGGTGCCGCATGCCGCCGACATTCGTACGAAACGTGCCCGCCCGTTCACCCGGCGAAAACGCGATGGCGTCCCGGGCGGCCCGCCCAGCAGAATCGGCCGATGGAACCGTTGACGCTGACCACCGAACGCCTCGTCCTGCGCGCCCCCGGTCCGGCGGACACGGACACCGTGTACGCCGCCTGCCAGGACCCCGACATCCAGCGCTGGACCACGGTCCCCTCGCCCTACCGCCCCGAGCACGCGAGCGGCTTCACCGGGCTGCTGGTCCCGGCCGGCTGGGCGGGCGACTCCATGTTCACGCTCGGCGCCTTCCTGCCCTCCGGGGAGCTGGCCGCCATGACGGGCGTCACGATGCACGCCCCCGGCGTCGGCGAGCTGGGCTACTGGTGCGCCAAGGAGCACCGCGGCCGCGGTTACGTCACCGAGGCGTGCGCCGCCCTGGCCCGCTGGGTGCTCACCGAGCGGGGCGTCGACCGCCTGGAGTGGCGCGCCGAGGTCGGCAACCACGCCTCCCGCGCGGTGGCCGAACGCCTCGGCTTCGTCATGGAGGGCACCCTGCGTGCCGGCCTCGACAACAACGGCGTACGCCGGGACGTCTGGATCGGCTCCCTGCTCCCGTCCGACCTGTCGCTGCCGTCGGCGGCCCCCTACCTCCCGGCCCCCGCGCCCGACGGCTCCCCCGCTGTCACACCCACCGCCTATCGTGCGGACGTATGACGACGCTCCCGCCGCCCGCCACGGAACTCTCCGCCGACGAGGCCCGCCGCCTCGCCCTCCGCGCACAGGGCTTCCTCGGCGCCCCGGACCGCCGCGCCGGCGTCCGCGGGGTGCTGCGGCACCTGGGCGCGGTGCAGCTCGACACCATCTCCGTCCTCGCCCGCTCCCACGAGCTGATCCCCTACGCCCGCCTCGGCGCGGTGGGCCGCGCGGCCGTCGAGGCCGCCTACTGGAAGCCGGCCGGCGCGCCGCCCCGCGCCTTCGAGTACTGGTCGCACGCCGCGTGCATCCTGCCCGTCGAGGAGTGGCCGCACTTCGCCTTCCGCCGCCGCACCTACCGCGCCCGCCCGCACTGGGGCCACCACCTGCCCGAGGGTGCCTACGAGCAGGTGATCGCGCAGCTGCGCGCCGAGGGCCCGCTCACCGCCACCGACCTGGGCGGCGCGAAGCGGACCAGCGAGTGGTGGGACTGGTCGGGCACCAAGGTCGCCGTCGAGCGGGCGCTGATGTACGGCGAGGTGGTCTGCGTGGAGCGCCGCGGCTGGAAGCGGGTGTACGACCTCGCCGAGCGCGCGATCCCGGCCGAGCTGCTCCACGACGACCTGGACGACCGCGAGTGCCTGCGCCGCCTGGTCCGGCTGGCCGGCGAGGCCCTCGGCGTGGGCACCCGCGCGGACATCGCCGACTACCACCGGCTCAAGGCCGAGCAGGTCGACGCGGTGATCGCCGACTCGGGTCTGGTGCCGGTGAGCGTGGCGGGCTGGGCGCGTCCCGCCTGGGCGGACCCGGCGGCCCTGGCGACGCCACCGCGCGGCCGGCACCGCACGACGCTGCTGTCCCCCTTCGACTCCTTGGTCTGGGAGCGGGCGCGCACCGAGCGGATCTTCGGCTTCACCCACCGCCTGGAGGCCTACGTGCCCAGGCCGAAGCGGGTGCACGGCTACTTCGCGATGCCGGTCCTGGCCGGCGGGCGGCTGATCGGCCGGGTCGACCCGGCGCGCGAGGGGCGCACCCTGGTGGCCAGGCAGGTCACGTTGGACGGCCCGAGGGCGGTGCCGGCGGTGGCCCAGGCGCTGGTCGAGGCGGCGGGCTGGGTGGGCTGCACGGACGTGCGGGTGGAGCGGATCGACGCGGCGGAACTGCACGGGCCGCTCACGAAGGAGCTCGCCCGCCTGCTGACGTGATCAGCGGATCTCGAGGATCTTCTCCCGCATCGCGTAGACCACGGCCTCCATCCGGGAGTGCAGCTGGAGCTTCTCCAGGATGTTGCGCACGTGGTTCTTCACGGTGTTCTCGGAGATGAACAGCTCCTTGGCGATGTCCCGGTTGTTCATCCCGGTGGCGACCAGCTTCAGCACCTCCAGCTCCCGGTCGGTGAGCCGCGGCGCGGGCACCAGGCGACGCTCGTCGGTGCGCTGGATCATCGACTTGAACTCGGTGAGCAGCTTCGACGCCATGGAGGGGCTGATCTGCGACTGCCCGTCGGCGACCGCGCGGATGGCGGTGGCCACCTCGTCGGTGGAGATCTCCTTGAGGAGATAGCCGGTCGCGCCCGCCTTGATGGCCTCGTAGAGGTCGGCTTCCTCGTCGCTTATGGTCAGCATGATGATCTTGGCGCTGGGGGCGACCTCCTTGATCGAGGTGCACGCCTCGATCCCGCCCCTCCGAGGCATCCGCACATCCATCAGCACGATGTCCGGCAGCAGGTCGGCGGCCTTCTCCACGGCCTCGGCGCCGTCCCCGGCCTCGCCGACGACCTGGATGTCCTCCTCGGCCTGGAGCACGATCTCCAGACCGCGGCGGAACAGCGCGTGGTCGTCCACGACCAGGACCCTGATCGGCTCCGTGCGCGCGGCGCCCTCCTCCGGGCCCACGCCGACGACGCCAGGGGGGCCGTCGTCGTCCCGCATCGGTCCGAAACTGTCCGCCATCGTTCCTCCCCCTGAAGGCCGCGGCCTCAAGGTCCCGAGCCATCGCCGCCCCCGCCAACCCAGGGCAACCGCCCACCGGTTGGGCTGTCGACGCCATGATTCCACGTCCGGACGACGCCGCGGTGACGAAGCCGCGGCCTGCGGCGGAGCACGGCGAGCGCACCGTCGCACACCGGTGCCCCTGGGGGCGCGTACGCGCTCCAGGGGCACCGTCCCGTTGTCACCCGGCGTCGTCAGCCACCGAGCGCGTCGCCCGCGTCGGGGGCGTGCGTCTGCGTGACCATCGTGTCCGTCGTCAGGTGGATCACGCCGTAGTCGTAGGCGTGCCGCCGGTAGACGACGCTGGGTTCCTTGGTCTCGGAGTCGACGAACAGGTAGAAGTCGTGCCCGACCAGCTCCATCTCGTAGAGCGCCTGGTCGAGGGACATGGGGGCGGCCACGTGGGTCTTCTCGCGGACGACGAGGGGTCCGTCGCCCTGGACCTCCAGCGAGCCGATCTTCTTGGTGGGTACGCCGTCCACCGGCTCCTGGGGGATGACGTCCCCGGCGCTGTTCAGCGTCGCCGCGCCCGGGACGTGGTCGGCGACCTCCGCGGCCGGGATCCGCCGCGATCCGCGGCGCGAGAAGCGCTTGTCGTGCTGCTTGCGCAGCCGGGCGTCCAGCTTCTCCGCCGCCAGGTCGAGCGCCGCGTAGGGGTCGCTCGCCGCCGCCTCCGCGCGGATCACCGGGCCGCGCGAGCGGAGCGTGATCTCCACCCGGTCGCAGCGGTCGGCCTGCCGCGGGTTCGGCTCCTTGGACACCTCGACGTCGAGGCTGATCACCTTGCCATCGAGCTTCTGGATCTTCTCCAGCTTCAGCTTCTCGGCCACGTGCTTCCGGAACCGCTCGGGCACCTCGGTCTTGCGGCCCTTGACGACGATGTCCACGCAGAACTCCGTTCCCGGATAGCTCCGCTTCCACGGCGGAGCGTCTCCCTTTTGCACCAGGCTCCGGTGGGTCCCGGAACCTCGGACTCGGTGACGTCCACCTCCTCCCCAACGGGCAGGATCTGCATTCCACCGGTGCGGGTGACGAGGGTCGACCTCGCAGCACGGCGGTCGGTTGCGTAAGGTCTGGCCTGCGGCTTTTCCTCACAACCGAACATATCTCGCCCGGACGGAAGTCGTCACCCTCTCGCTCGCCCTACCTCCGTTCCAGTGAATTCAGCCGGTTTTCGCTTGCGTCCGGAGAAGCCGCCACCACCGCGGCGCGGACCCCGTCCCGGACCACGTCACCGCCTCCGTTCGGGCCCTCCTCGGTTGCGGGCCCGGCCTTCCGTTCCTCTCTGCCTTCCCCTGCCGCAGAGGGATACACGGACCATTTCGTGCTCCCGTACGAGTACCTCTCCAGACCCCGCTCCGCGCCCCGAGACGCCCGCACCGCGCGGGCCGCCTCCGCGAGGGACGCCCCGGTCGTCATCAGGTCGTCGACCAGGACCACCGGCCCCCCGCCCGACAGCAGCCGGCCGCCACCGCGCACCACCGCCAGCGCGCCCCGCAGGTTCTCCAGCCGCTCCCGGGCGGCCAGCCCCGACTGGTCGGCCACCGCGTGCCGCTGGCGCAGCACGGCCAGCACCCGCGCGGGAGTACCGCTCCGGCGCAGCTCCCCCGCCGCCGCGAGGGCGATCCGCCGCACCGGGTCGTGCCCCCGGGCCCGCACCGCCCGCCGCGCGGAGGGCACCGGCACGAGCAGCACCGCGCCGCGCCCCGCAGCCGGCCCCTCCCGCGCCGCCGCCGATCCGGCCCGCACCGCCCCGGCGAGGGCCGCGCCGAGCGGGCCGGTGAGCGCCAGCGCGCCCCGTTCCTTGTGGGCGAGGAGCGCGGCCCGCACCTCGTCCCCGTACCGGGTCGCCGCGTGCACGGCCGGCAGTCCCGGCGGCTCCGGATCCGGCCGGGCCCGCCACGGTTCGGTCCCGGTCAGCGCCGCCCGGCACCGGGAGCACAGCACCGCGCCGGCCCTGCCGCAGCCCTCGCACTCGGCCGGCAGCACCAGGTCGGCCATCTCCCGCCACCATCCGCGCATGGCCTCACTGTGCCGGGCCCCGCGCCGCCCTGCCAGACCTGTGGAAAACCCCTCCCCAGATCATCCACAGGCCCAGCCCATCCACGGGCGCCACCCGCCGTCACCCCGGATAGACCGGCCCGGTCCCCTCGGTCACCTTCTGCCACTGCGCCCCCGACGGCAGCCGCACGATCAGGTCCTCGGAGTGCCCGACCAGCGGCAGCCGCTCGTCCTCGGTCGCGGCGATCTCCCGCACCCCGGTCAGCGCCGCCGGCACCGACACCTCCGGCGCCGACCCGTCGACCTGCACGTACCCGATCTGCTGGACGCCCCCGCGCTCCCGCCCGACCACCACGAGCCGGCTGTCCCCGGCCCACGACATCGCCGTGACCTCCTCAAGCCCCGGGGTCGCCGAGCGCAGCCCGAGGACGCTGATCTCCGGCCCCCGGGAGTCGTCCCCGCCCCGGGCGATCCGCCCGATGAGCAGCGACCGCTCCCCGTCCTTCTCCACCACGAGCGCGATGCGCACCCCGTCGGCCGCGACCCGTACCGCCTGGATCCGCCCGTCCAGGCCCTGCGTCGCCACCTCCACCGGCGCGCCCTCCCCCTCGCGCAGCACCAGCAGCCGCGGCCGGGCCGGATCGCGGTCGGCCACCCACAGGTCGCCGCGCGGATCCCAGCTGGGCGGCGTCAGCCGGTCCCCCTCCGTCTTGCCGCCACTGACCAGCACCGGGTCCCCGAGCGGCCCACCCGACACCAGCGAGCCGACGTACAGCCCGCGCCGCCCGGGGCCGATCCCGGCCGCGCTGTGCTCGTCGCGGGAGACCGCCACCGACCGCAGCGCCAGGCCGCCCCCGCCGAACGCGCCGGGCACCGGCTCGGGCCGGGTGCCGCCGCTGCCCGCGGCGATGCGCACCAGGCGCTGCTGGTCGTTGACGAAGTACAGGTAGTCGGGGCGGTGGGCGGAGCCGCGGGCGGCGACCGCTTCGGCGCGGTCCTCGGTGAGGGCGCACAGCTGCCGGCCGCCGGAGCGCAGTTCGACCTCCTCGACCGTCGGGGCGAGGCTCTGCAGCGTGTAGAGGAGCTGCGCCGCCATCCCGTCGCAGGTGTCCGCGTCGACCCGGGCGGCCCGGGCGTTCAGCGGCACCGTCAGCTTGTTGTTGTCGTCCGGCGCCAGCGAGACGACGTCCTTCGCCAGCGCCGTACCACGCGGGAAGCTGGTGCGGACGGCGGGCCCCAGCGTGCTGGTCGGCCCGTCGATCAGGGACCGCACCACCTGGGTCATCGGGTCCACCAGGCGCCGCACGTAGACCGGGTCGGCGACGGCGGCCGGCCGCGCCTCGGCGCCGGCCTCGACCTTCGCGGCGGCGTCCGAGGCGAAGTAGTACGTGTTGACCGACGTGTAGGTGCGCTGGAAGTCCGACTTGCCCACGATGACGCCCTGCGGCACCGTGTCGATGCGCCACTGCCCGCTCTTGCGGTCCTTGGTGAGGTGCACCGGCTCGCGGTAGTCGCCGCCGGCCGGCGCGTACGCCTGCTGCGCGTCGACCGTGGCGACCCGGGTGCCGGTCAGGGTGACGGCGTAGGCGTCGCCGGCCTCGCGGCCGCCGGAGCGGCCGAACTCGGTGCTCGGGCCGCCGGCGAGCACCGTGGTGGACTGCTCGGGCCGCCACTTCTTCGCCGCGTCGCCGGTCAGGTACTTGCGCGCCGTCTCGTAGTGCGGGTCGTCGCTGGTCAGCGCCTCCAGGAAGCCCTGCACGATGTCATAGGGCGCGGCGCCCTCCGGCGGCGGCATCGCGAAGACCCGCACCTGCGGGTCCTGCCGGGGCGTGGACTCCACGCCCCGCAGGTCCCCGCTGTCCGGCATCGACGCGCAGCCGGCCAGCAGGACGGCGCCGCAGACGGCGTACACCACCGCGCGCCCCGGCGTGCGCCGGGCGCCCCCCTCGCGGTCAGCGTCCTCGTCCACGGCTTGCCTCCCCTTGCCTGCCGGCGTCCTGGTGCCCGCCCCGGCCCCCGGGCGGGGGTGTGCCCTCCGGCCCGCCACCGGAGCCGGTTCCGCCGCCGGTGCCGGGCGCGGGCCGCGGCACCACGCGCGCGCCACTGCCGGGCAGCGCGGTCGGGTCGACCGCGGGCGCCGCGGTGCCCTGGCGCGGCGGTATCGGGCCCCGGTCCGGCACCTTCGAGGCGGGTCCGGGCTGCGACGGCACCGCCGTCGCGGGACCGGCGGCCACCGGGCCGGTCTCCGCCGCGCCGGCGTCCTGCAGTCCGCGGCTGCGGCGCGAGTCGGCCGGCTCCAGCGGTATCGGCGAGCCCCGCAGCGGCTCGTCCGCCGTCCGCGGCAGCGTCAGCCGGAACTGCGAGCCGCCACCCGGCTCCCCCCACGCCTGCAGCCAGCCGCCGTGCAGCCGGGCGTCCTCGAGGGCTATCGACAACCCGAGGCCCGTGCCGCCCGTGGTACGCGCGCGTGCCGGGTCGGCCCGCCAGAAGCGGCTGAAGACCCGGGTGGCCTCGCCGGGCTTGAGCCCGACGCCGTAGTCGCGCACCGCGACGGCCACCGCGCCGCCGGCCGCGGCCAGCTTGACCACGACGTCCTTGCCCTCGCCGTGCTCGACGGCGTTGACGACGAGATTGCGCAGCACCCGCTCCACGCGCCGGGCATCGGCCTCGGCGACGACGGGCTGCTGGTCGCCGGCGACGAGGATCCGCGTCCGCTTGCGCTCGGCCAGCGGCTCGGCGCCGCTGACCACCCGGCGCACCACCACGCGCAGGTCGATCGGCTCGGCCTCCAGGGCCGCCGCGCCCGCGTCGAACCGGCTGATCTCCAGCAGGTCGGCGAGGAGCGTCTCGAACCGGTCCAGCTGGTCGGCGAGCAGTTCCGCCGAGCGCGCGGTCACCGGATCGAAGTCCACGCGCGCGTCGTGGATGACGTCGGCGGCCATCCGCACGGTGGTCAACGGCGTGCGCAGCTCGTGGGAGACGTCGGAGACGAACCGCCGCTGCATCCGCGACAGGTCCTCCAGCTGGCTGATCTTGAGCTGGAGGTTCTGCGCCATCTTGTTGAACGCCTCGCCGAGCCGGGCGATGTCGTCCTCGCCGGTGACCTTCATCCGCTCCTGAAGGCGCCCGGCAGACAGCCGCTCGGCGATGCTCGCCGCCATCCGCACCGGCGTGACCACCTGGCGCACCACGAGCCAGGCGATCGCCCCGAGCAGCACGACGACGAACAGCCCGGCGGTCGCCAGCGTGCCCTTGATCAAGCTGAGCGACTTCTCCTCCTGCGTCAGCGGGAAGAGGTAGTACAGCTGGTACGGCTCCCCGTTCGGGTCGTTGACCTGCTTGCCGATCACCAGCGCCGGCTGGGACGGCTGGCCGGAGGCGGTGGTGTAGACGACCCGGGTGTAGCTCTGGGCCGCCGCGGTGGAACCGTCGACGCGGTCGCGCAGGTCCTCGGGCACGCTGGCCGGGGGCTCGACGCCGCCGGAGGCGCGCGGGAAGCGCCCGCTGCCGCTCTCGCCGCCCATCGGCAGGGTGGCCACGTCGAAGGCGCCCTGGCCGCCGCTGGAGAGCGACTTGACCAGCTCGCTCATCCACTCGGTGAGGTTCTGCGAGGGACGGCCGTCGACGGACACCGCATCGTCGCCGCCGACCGCAGAGGCCGCCTCGTCGGCCTTCTGCTTGGCCGCCGCGAAGCCGCCGGTGGCCTGGGACTGCGAGGCGCGCACCTTGGCGTCGAGCAGGCCGTTGCGGACCTGCCCGATCACCACGAAGCCGAGCAGCAGGACCACGCCGAGCGACATCAGCAGCGTGGTGGCGACGACCTTGAGCTGGATGTTGCGCCGCCACAGCCGCATCACCGGCAGCAGCGGCCGGCGCACCCAGCGGGTGAAGAGCCGCAGCAGCGGGCTGCTGCCCTGCACCTGGCCGTGCAGCAGCCCGCCCGCGGGCAGCCGGCGCGGCCGGGAGCCGGCGTCCTCGGGGCCGACAGGCCGCCCGGCGGGGGTCCCGGACCGGCCGGGGGTCGCCGAAGCGGCACTGTCCCTGCTCATGTCAGCTCGGTCCGGCCTTGTACCCGACGCCGCGGACGGTCACCACGATCTCCGGGCGCTCCGGGTCCTTCTCGACCTTGGAGCGCAGCCGCTGCACGTGGACGTTGACCAGCCGGGTGTCGGCCGCGTGCCGGTAGCCCCAGACCTGCTCCAGGAGCACCTCCCGGGTGAACACCTGCCACGGCTTGCGGGCCAGGGCCACCAGGAGGTCGAACTCCAGCGGGGTCAGCGCGATCGACTGCCCCTCCCGCTTCACGGAGTGCCCGGCCACGTCGATGACCAGGTCCCCTATGGTGAGCTGCTCCGGCGCCGGCTCCTCCGACCTGCGCAGCCGGGCCCGGATGCGGGCCACCAGCTCCTTGGGCTTGAACGGCTTGACGATGTAGTCGTCGGCGCCGGACTCCAGGCCGACGACCACATCGACGGTGTCGCTCTTCGCCGTCAGCATCACGATGGGCACACCCGACTCCGCCCGGATCAGGCGGCACACCTCGATGCCGTCCCGGCCGGGCAGCATCAGGTCGAGCAGCACCAGGTCAGGCTTCGCCTCCCGGAAGGCGGCCAGCGCCTTGTCGCCGTCGGCCACGAAAGACGGCTCAAAACCCTCGCCACGCAGCACAATGCCGAGCATCTCGGCCAGCGCGGTGTCGTCGTCGACGACAAGGACTCGTCCCTTCATGGAGGACATCATCCCATCAGCTCATGGTGACCTGGCGTGACCTGGCACACAGGTCGGCCAGCGCCTCTCCCGTGACGGGCGAGACGACCCCCGCCTCGGTGACGATCGCCGTCACCAACTCGGGTGGTGTCAGGTCGAACGCCGGGTTGTACGCCTGGGTTCCCAGCGGGGCCACCGGGATCCCGCCACCCGACCCGCTGACCGGCACCTGCGGCGCCATGACCTCGGTCACCTCGTACCCGGGACGCTGCTCGATCTCGATGGCCGCCCCGTCCGGCGTGTCCGGGTCCAGCGAGGTCAGCGGGGCGACCACGACGAACGGCACGTGGTGGTAGCGCGCGAGCACCGCCAGCGGGTAGGTGCCCACCTTGTTCGCCACCGTGCCGTCGGCCGCGATCCGGTCCGCCCCGACCAGCACCGCGTCCACCTCGCCCGCCGCGAACAGCGAACCGGCCGCGTTGTCGGTGAGCAGCGTGTACGCCATGTCGTTGCGCGCCGCCTCGTACGCCGTCAGCCGGGCGCCCTGCAGCAGCGGACGCGTCTCGTCCACCCACAGCCGGCGCAGCCGCCCCGCCCGGTGCGCGGCGAGCGCCACCGCGAAGGCGGTGCCCTCGCCGCCCGACACGAGCGCGCCGCTGTTGCAGTGCGTGAGCAGCCGGTGGCCGCCGCCGGGCAGCAGCTCGTCCAGGAGCGCCGTGCCGTGCTCGGCCATCCGGGCGCTGGCGGCGGCGTCCTCGCGGTGCAGCGCCCGCGCCGCCTCCAGCGCGGCCGCCGCGGCCCGTCCGGGGTCACCGGTCGCCGCGACCGTCTCGCGGTACGCCGCCTTGGCCCGCCGCACGCCGACGGCGAGGTTCACCGCGGTGGGCCGGGCGCCGGTCAGCGCCGTCGCGGCCTCCTCCACGTCGAAGCCCCGCACGGCGGCGAGCGCGACGCCGTAGGCGCCCGCGATGCCGAGCAGCGGCGCGCCGCGCACGGCGAGGGAGTGGATCGCCTCGACGAGCGCGGAGGCGTCCGTGCAGACCAGTTCGACCTCCTCGGACGGGAGCCTCGTCTGGTCCAGGAGGACCAGCACCGGGCCCTCGGGTGGTTCCTCCCAGCGAAGCGCCGGTATCTCGGTGGGCCGCTTGTCCTCGCCGCTCTGCGCGTACTGATCAGCCATGCGGTCAGTCTGCCCGCTAACCGGCGGACAATTGAAGGTGCCGACGGCCTACCGCGCCCGGTCCGCGGCCCACCGCCCCATGGCACGATGGCTGCCAACCTGCCGCCGCGACCGCGGACGGGCACCGTGAAGGAGCGACGATGAACGACTCTCCGGGCTGGGCCTCGCCCGGATCCGCCCCGTCCGACGGGCGGGACCCCGGCGCGTCCGGCCCCGCCGACCGCCCCGCCCAGGACCGGTCCGGAGCGTCCGGCGAGCCCTCGGGTCCCGCAGAGCCTTCGCCGCCCGCGAACGACCCGGCCGCGCAGCCGTCGGGCCCCGGCCCGAAGTGGTCCCCGCAGCAGCCGCCCCCCGGCCAGTGGTCCGCGCCCACCGGCCCCGGCCAGGCGCCACCCGCGCCGCCGGCCGGCGGCCAGGGCCAGGCCCCCGGCCACGGCCAGGGCTGGGGCCAGGGCTGGGGCGCTCCGCCCCCCGGCGGTCACGGAGGCTACGGCGGCCCCGGAGGCTACGGCGGCTATGGCGGCGGCCCGGGCGGCTGGGGAGGCCCGCCCGGCGGCTGGGGCGGACCCCCGCCCGCGGCCAAGCCCGGCGTGATACCCCTGCGCCCGCTGGGCGTCGGCGAGATCCTCGACGGCGCGGTCTCCACCATGCGCACCTACTGGCGCACGGTCCTCGGCATCTCGCTGACCGTCGCCGTCTTCTCCGAGATCCTCGTCGTCCTCCTCCAGGGCCTCGTCCTGGACAACACCGGCAGCACCGACGCGCTCAACGACCCCGACGCCACCGTGGGCGAAGTCAGCGACGCCATGGTCGACACGGCGATCAACTCCGGCGTCGTCCTCCTGATCTCCCTCATCGGCACCGTCGTCGCCACCGCCCTGCTGACCACCGTCACCAGCCGCGCCGTCCTCGGCAGGTCCGTGACCATCGGCGAGGCGTGGCGGGACGCCCGCCCACAGCTGCCGAGGCTGTTCGGCCTCATCGTCTCGCTGCTGCTCCTGGCCGCCGCCATCGTCGCCGCCGGCTCCCTGCCCGGCGTCCTCGTCGCCCTCACCGCCGACAAGGGGGTGGGCGCGGCCCTGGCGGTGTTCGGCATGCTCGGCGCCGGCGTGGTCGCCCTGTGGATCATGATCCGCTTCTCGCTGGCGTCGCCCGCGCTGATGCTGGAGAAGCAAGGCATCAAGAAGGCGCTGAGCCGCTCGGTGAAGCTGGTGCGCGGCTCCTGGTGGCGGGTCTTCGGCATCCAGTTGCTCGCGGGGGTCATCGCGAACATCGTCGCGTCGATCATCGTCATCCCGTTCAGCTTCCTCGCCGCCGCCCTCAGCGGCGACGGCGTCGGCGGCCTCCTGGAGGGCACCGGCGACCTCGGCTGGACCTACCTGATCATCAGCGGCGTCGGCTCGGTGATCGGCTCCATGATCACCTTCCCGATCACCGCAGGCGTCACCGTGCTGCTCTACATCGACCAGCGCATCCGCCGCGAGGCCCTCGACCTCGAACTGGCCCGCGCCGCCGGCCCCCAGGACGCCCGCCCCGGCTCCACCCCGGGGAGCTGATGCGGTGAGCCGCTCGGGGGAGCTTCTCGCACAGGCACACCTCCTGGGGCACGCGGCCGTCCCGGCGCGCGCCCGGTCGCTGCCGCGCTCCGGCGACGAACCGCCGGTGACCGTCCCGCGCGACCCCGCGCGGGAGGCGGCGCGCCGCGAGCTGTCCAAGCGCATGTACCACGAGAACGACCCCAGCTGGTTCCAGCGGGCCCTCAACGCCTTCTGGGACTGGGTCGGCGACCTCTTCGACACGGCGTCCGCCGCGACCCCCGGCGGGGCGCTCGGCCTGTTCGTCGTCGTCCTGGCCGTCCTCGCCGTGCTCGGCGCGCTCTGGTGGCGCCTGGGCACCCCGCGCCGCGGGCCGGTCTCCGCCGCCGCCCTCTTCGACGACCGTCCGCGCAGCGCCGCCGAACACCGCTCGGCCGCCGACGCGCACGCCGCCCAGGGCCACTGGAGCCAGGCCGTGCGGGAACGCATGCGGGCCGTCGTCCGCGCCCTGGAGGAACGCGCCCTGCTCGACGTCCGCCCCGGCCGCACCGCCGCCGAGGCAGCCGCCGAGGCAGCCCGCGCCCTGCCCGCCCACGGCGACCGACTGCGCGCCGCCGCCCGGGACTTCGACGACGTCACATACGGCGGACGCCCCGGCACCGAGCAGGCGTACCGGCGCCTCACCGCCCTCGACCACGACCTGACCCGCGCCAAGCCCCTCCTGGCCGGCACCGACACCCGCCGGGGAGCCGCCGGATGACCGCGGAGGCCACGCTCCCCGCCACCTCCGCCGCGCCCACCGCCCGCCAGGTGTGGACCCGCGCGCGCGGCATCACCCTCGCGCTCGTCGTCGTGCTGGCCGCCGCCGTCGCCATCGCCGTGGTCCGCTCGGACACCCGGCACGGCGAACTCGACCCCCGCTCCGCCGCCCCGCACGGCAGCCGGGCCGTCGCCGAACTCCTCGCCGACCGGGGCGTGTCCACCCGCGTGGTCACCACCCTGGCCGACGCCCGCGCCGCGGCCGGGCCGGACACCACGCTGCTGGTCGCCGTCCCCGACCGGCTGACGCAACGCCAGCAGGACGACCTGCGCGCCACCACCGCCGACTCCGGCAGCCGCACCGTCCTCGTCGCCCCCGGCGCCCGGGCCACCGACCGCCTCGCCCCCGGCGTCACCGCCGCTCCCCCGGCCGGCACCGGCACCACCCTCGCCCCCGGCTGCGCCCTGCCCGCCGCCCGCCGCGCGGGCACCGCCGACACCGCCGGCATCCGCTACCGCACCGCCCTCCCCGGCGCCGACGCCTGCTACCCCAGCGAGGGCGCGGCCACCCTCCTGCGCGTCCCCGACCAGGCCCCCGAGGAAGACGCCGCCCAGGGCGACACGGTCCTCCTCGGCGCCCCCGACATCCTCCTCAACGACCGCCTCGACGAGCACGGCAACGCCTCGCTCGCCCTCCAACTCCTCGGTTCGCGCCCTCATCTCGTCTGGTACCTCCCCTCGCTCTCCGACACCACCGCCTCCGACGACGAGCGCGGCTTCCTGGACCTGATCCCCGGCGGCTGGCTCTGGGGCACCCTGCAGCTCTTCGTCGCCGCGGCCCTCGCCGCCCTGTGGCGGGCCCGCCGCTTCGGCCCCCTCGTGCCCGAGCGGCTGCCCGTCGCGATCCGCGCCTCCGAGACCGCCGAGGGCCGCGCCCGCCTCTACCGCAGGACCAAGGCACGCGACCGCGCCTCGACCGCTCTTCGCTCCGCCACCCGCACCCGCCTCGCCCCTCTCGTCGGTGTCCCCGTCTCCCAGGCGCACACGCCCGAGACCCTGCTCCCCGCCCTGTCCGCCCACCTCCACGGCGACGAACCCGCCCTGCCCGACCTGCTCTTCGGCCCGCCCCCCGCCGACGACCCGGCCCTCGTGGCCCTCGCCGACCGACTCGACGCCCTCGAAAGAGAGGTACGCCGTCCATGATGGACCCGACCACTGACAATGCCGGGCGCACCGGTGAGAACCGGGGCAACGGGGAGTACGCGGACAAGGCCGACGCCCGCGCCGCCCTGGAGGCCCTGCGGGCGGAGATCGCCAAGGCCGTGGTCGGCCAGGACGCCGCCGTCACCGGCCTCGTCGTCGCCCTGCTGTGCCGCGGCCACGTCCTCCTCGAGGGCGTCCCCGGCGTCGCCAAGACCCTGCTGGTCCGCGCCCTGGCCGCCGCCCTCGACGTCGACACCAAGCGCGTCCAGTTCACCCCGGACCTCATGCCGAGCGACGTGACCGGCTCGCTGATCTACGACGCCCGCACCGCCGAGTTCTCCTTCCAGCCCGGCCCGGTCTTCACCAACCTCCTCCTGGCCGACGAGATCAACCGCACCCCGCCCAAGACGCAGTCCTCCCTCCTGGAGGCCATGGAGGAACGCCAGGTCACCGTCGACGGCACCCCCCGCGCCCTCCCCGACCCGTTCCTGGTCGCCGCCACCCAGAACCCCGTCGAGTACGAGGGCACCTACCCCCTCCCGGAAGCCCAGCTGGACCGCTTCCTGCTCAAGCTGACCGTCCCCCTGCCCTCCCGCGCGGACGAGATCGACGTCCTCACCCGCCACGCCGCCGGCTTCAACCCGCGTGACCTGCACGCCGCCGGCGTACGCCCCGTCGCCACCGCCGCCGACCTGGCCGCCGCCCGCGACGAGGTCGCCCGCACCACCGTCTCCCCCGAGATCACCGCCTACGTCGTCGACCTGTGCCGCGCCACCCGCGAGTCGCCGTCCCTCACCCTCGGCGTCTCCCCGCGCGGCGCCACCGCCCTGCTGTCGACCGCCCGCGCCTGGGCCTGGCTGACCGGCCGCGACTACGTCACCCCCGACGACGTGAAGGCCCTCGCCCTGCCGACCCTGCGGCACCGCGTCCAGCTGCGCCCCGAGGCCGAGATGGAGGGCGTCACCGCCGACTCCGTCATCAACGCGATCCTCGCGCACGTCCCGGTCCCCCGCTGATGGCGCTCACCGGACGCGCCGCCCTCGTCGCGGCCCTCGCCTCGCTCCCCGTCGGCCTCTGGGACCCGGGCTGGACGGGCATCCTCGCCGTCAACGCCCCCTTGGCCGCCGCCTGCGCCTGCGACTTCGCGCTGGCCGCCCCGGTCCGCCGCCTCGGCCTGACCCGCTCCGGCGACACCTCCACCCGTCTGGGCGACACCGCGGACGTCACCCTGACGGTCACCAACCCGTCCCGCCGCCCGTTGCGCGCCCAACTCCGCGACGCCTGGCCGCCCAGCACCTGGCGGCCCGGCACGGAGACGGACGCCTCCCGGCACCGGCTCACCGTGCCCCCCGGCGAACGCCGGCGCGTCACCACCCGCCTCAGCCCGACCCGCCGCGGCGACCGCCAGGCCGACCGCGTCACCATCCGCTCCTACGGCCCCCTCGGCCTCTTCACCCGCCAGGGCACCCACCGCGTCCCGTGGACGGTACGCGTCCTACCGCCCTTCACCAGCCGCAAACACCTGCCGTCCAAGCTCTCCCGCCTGCGCGAACTCGACGGCCGCACCAGCGTCCTGACCCGAGGCGAGGGCACCGAGTTCGACAGCCTGCGCTCCTACGTCCCCGGCGACGACACCCGCTCCATCGACTGGCGGGCCACCGCCCGTCAGACCACGGTCGCCGTACGCACCTGGCGCCCCGAGCGCGACCGGCACATCCTCATCGTCCTCGACACCGGCCGCACCTCCGCCGGCCGCGTCGGCGACGCCCCGCGCCTGGACGCCGCCATGGACGCCGCCCTGCTCCTCGCCGCCCTCGCCTCCCGCGCGGGCGACCGCGTCGACCTGCTGGCCTACGACCGCCGGGTACGCGCCCTGGTCCAGGGCCGCACCGCCGGCGACGTCCTGCCGTCCCTGGTCACGGCCATGGCCACGCTGGAGCCGGAACTGACGGAGACCGACGCGCGCGGCCTCACCGCCACCGCCCTCCGCTCGGCCCCCCGCCGCTCCCTGATCGTGCTCCTGACGACCCTGGACGCGGCCCCCGTCGAGGAGGGCCTGCTCCCGGTACTCCCCCAGCTCACCCAACGCCACACGGTCCTGCTCGCCTCGGTGGCGGACCCGCACATCGCGGGCATGGCGAAGGCCCGCGGCACCACCGAGTCGGTCTACGAGGCGGCAGCAGCAGCCCAGTCCCAGGAGGAACGCCGCCGCACGGCAGACCGCCTCCGCCGCTACGGCGTGACGGTGGTGGACGCGACCCCGGAGGAACTCCCGCCGACGCTGGCCGACGCGTACCTCGAACTGAAGGCGACGGGCCGGCTGTAAACGCAGAAAGGCCCCGCACCATAAACGGTGCGGGGCCTTCCCCTAATGATTGTTCGGCGGCGTCCTACTCTCCCACAGGGTCCCCCCTGCAG